>JAGFCA010000202.1 GCA_022394755.1 Candidatus Poribacteria bacterium | reverse complement strand
GCATGGCAAAACAGAAGAAATGAAAAACAGACCAAAACAAGTTGGAGGTTTACTACAGATGATGCACGTATAAAACTAAAACGACTATACCCATCGATTATCACTTGACTAAGCAATAGTCTTCAATTTATGAATTCTGCTCATTGTAGGAGGAATCTCCGAATCCTGACTCCTTGTATTTCCACGAGCTCCAGAGGAGCGAAAGGTGTGTAGAATAAACGTTCATACAAAACAATAAGCTACGGTTCAGAAAATAACTCATTCACGAAAATTCAAACTTAAAACTAATCCAATCCGCGATTCTGATACAAGAAACACTTATAGTGACAAATTCTTTACACACACATCTATTGAGTGTTTGGAAAAATCTCGTGACATTAACCCTCAATGTATAATTGAATATTGTAATCATGTAAAATTAGATTTGACTTGAATTTATTTATCTGATAGCCTTAACCTAAGATATGAGGAGGAGTATACGATGGAGAAACAAGCATTACCACTCACTGATGAACAGATGCGTGAATTTATCATAAATGGGTATATAACATTAAATACAGATTTTCCTGCAAGTTTTCATGAAAAAATCTACAATCATTTGGATGATATGTTTGAACATACAGGGAACTTAGGTAATAATGTTCTCCCACTGATACCTGAAATTCAAGAGGTATTTGATCATCCTATCATACATGGGGCAATGCAAGGTGTACTGGGTGAGAATTACATTATGCACCCCCACCGGTACTGTCACTTCAACCCTCAAGGGGGTGGTGGACAAAACTTTCATAAAGATTCTTATGAAGGGGATGAACAAGTACGTCATCATAAGTGTAGATGGACAATGGCATTTTATTATCCCCAAGATGTACCACAGGAGAGAGGACCTACTGCTGTTTTACCTGCCTCACAATATTATGAGACAAGTGAAAGTGCACATGAACAACCTGATACACCCTTATGTGGTGAAGCAGGAACAGTCACTATTGTTCATTATGATTTATGGCATCGTGCAACAGCAAATACAAGCGATCAGAAACGATATATGTTGAAGTTTCTGTTCTCAAGACTTGAAGAACCCTCTGAACCTAATTGGAATAGTGAAAATACAGAGTGGCAATCTGTTGAAGGTAAAGAGGATTCTGAACATCCGGATATCCATGAAACACATTGGGATTGGTATTACGGAAAACAGAATGAGGTAACGAATGGGGTATCTTCTAAGGAAGTGGAATCATTACTTGAATCACTTGAAGATGACGATGAGAAAATACGATTAGATGCAGTATATCGTCTCGGGAGAGTTGGAGAGGATGCTGTATCATACTTGAAAAAGGCGTTATATGGGTCATCTGAATCCATTCGAAATTATGCTGGACATGCACTAAGTCTAACTGGTGAACCTGCTGTATCAACATTAATTGAGGCATTACAACATAATGATGATTCAATTCGGGCATGTGCAGCCTATGCTTTGGGAGATATGGGTAAATCAGCTAAAGAAGCGGTAAGTGTGCTGATAGATGCTGCAAATGATGAATCACCTATGGTTCGTAGACATGTTATTGAAGGAATAGGAATAATCGGAAAAGGTGGTTGTGGATCCAAATATGTTGAACAAGCTGTTAGTACATTGGATGAAGCATTAAATGATGAACATTACTGGATTCGTTATAATGCTACACGGAGTTTGGGACAATTTGGAACTTATGCTGAACCAGCTATGGAGAATCTAAAATCTCAATTAGATGATGAAAACAGATATGTTCGATTTAATGCAGCATTTGCCTTAAAACAGATCGATACAGAGGAATCTCGTGAAATTCTGTATAATCATCTGTTTGCTACAAGATGGTGTGCATTAACAACCCGAGATACACCATATTGAATAATCTAAATGTTACAAGTAATCATAAAGGTTATTCATCATTTATAGGTTGATTACTTGTAACATCCCATAAAATCACAGAACCATCAATTGAACTGCTTACCAAAATCTTTCCGTCTGAACTGTAAGTTAGGTTTCGAATTGACCCAATATGTCCAGTCAATGTATTCACATTTTCTCCTGACTCAACATCCCATAATCGAATCAACTTATATGTACCACTGGCTACAATCCTTCCATTTGGACTAAATGCAATAGAATATACATTCCTTGATGTAGGTTCAGTAATACTGATTAATTGGCTCATTGAATCCACATCCCATAATTTTATTGTATTATCAAAACTGGCACTACCAAGTATTTTCCCATCATTTGAAAAGACTACCGAATCAACAATAGAACTATGTCCTTGTAATTCACCTTGTAAGACTCTATTTTGAATGTCGTAAATTTTTATTGTGCTTGAATTTGTCAAGACTGCGAGTGTTCTGTCATCAGGACTTAAGGAAATCTGTTTTATTCGAAAATTAGGTGTTGTATCTGTTGTAAAAGGTGGTATTTCACCTGTTGATTTACCAGTTTCAAAATCCCATATCTTGATAATCCCCTGATTATCTCCACTATATAGAGTTGAACTATCACTTGATAGAACCAATGTCTCAACATCACCACTTTTTTCAAATAACTTAGTTTTTAATTCTCCAGTCTCTATATCCCACAATAATATACTTCCTATTCTATTTGTCGCGTATAACGTGTCACCATCCGGTGAGAGAACAATATTAGATGAAAGACTGAAATCTAAATTAATAGAATTCCTCATTTCTCCAGTAGGGAGTGTATAGACATTAATCTTCTCTCCATATAATGATGTAGAGAACAATGATAATCCATCAGGTGATAATGCTATAGAAGGTGTACCAAAAGAAAAACCTGAAATTTTATGTATAAGTGATTCAGTTTTTACATCAAAAAGTTGTATTGATCCATTTTGGTAGGTATCGGCAACTAAGGTTTTACCATCATTTGAGATATCGAATGATTTAATTAATGGCGAAGAGATTTTGAATGTACTGAGAATATCTCCAGTTGTTTGCTCTAATATACGGATATGTCCTGTTCTTTGAAAGATTATGGGGTTACCATCATGAGAATAAATTAGATTTCTAATATTGGATGTTGATGCGGAAATTGTACTTATTAAATCACCTGAAATTGGATTCCAAAATTGAATCTTCCCGTTCCAATTTGCTGTTGTTATGACATTCTTCTTTGGGGAATATAATACCTTTGACAAACTTCCAACATTAGGTATGATACTATTCTTTAATTTACCCGTCTCCACATCCCATATATTTATATTTTCTCCATTAATCTCGAAACTGGCAAGTTCATTACCATCAGGTGAAAATGTTAGTGAAACTATTGAATATGTGTGTTTAATTAATGTAGAATGCAGTTTTCCAGTATCAACATTCCATAATCGAATAGTAGTATCATACGATCCACTTGCAAGAATCTTACCATTAGGACTAAATGTTAATAATGAGATACTATTAGAATGTCCAGTATATGTATCAATTATTTCATAGTCGGATACATTTCTGAGAATTATATCTTTCCCGCTTCCATACGCCAATATACTACCATCAGGACTAAAACATACAGTTTCTACATCTTCAAATTCTGAAGATAGAAGTCTTAGTTCTTTTCCTGTATTCACATCATAAATCCAAATACCCAATGAACTACAAACTGCTAATCTTTCACTATCTGGAAACAGTTTCACTTCATTGATATAACCTTGTCCAATACGTCTTATTGCTGAATCTGGTAAACTCATCAATCCATAATCTTGTGATTTACAAAAACAAATTGGAATTGTTATATATAGAAGTATATAGATCGAAGTAAATCTAATGTATTTCATTTATCTATTGGTCCTTTAGGATATTCGACACATCCCAGAGAAGAACTGTACCATCCTGACTTCCACTTGCAAGGATCTTCTCGGTAGGTGAGAATGCTACAGATAACACATAACCTGTATGACCTAATAAGCCGAAAACTGATTCACCAGAATCTGTAGTCCAAAATCGGATCATCTTATCCCAACTACAACTTGCTAATATTTTACCATCAGGTGGGTATGTGGCATCTAACACATAACTACTATGTCCTTTTAACATTTTTTTGTTTTTTCCAGTCATAGAATTCCATATACCAATTGTTCTATCATCACTTGAACTTACAAATGTAGTCCCGTCAGGACTATATTGTAATCCTGTGATTTGGTTAGAATGTGTAGTTGCTTTTTTAAATAACGTATTCAATGTTCGCATTCTCTTAGGTAAACCTGTTTCTGAATTCCAAAATAATATAGTGTTATTTCCATCACCACTTGCCAGAGTAGAACCATCAGTAGAAAATGCCACTGCTCTCACTCTATCGGTATGCTTATTCATGGTATGTAGTATTTCCCCTGAATCTGAATCCCATATTCGGACAGAGTTGTCATAACTTCCACTTGCGATTTTAGATCCATCAGGAGAAAAGGTTACACATGCGACATTACCAACATGATCATTAAGTGTATGTTTTTCTTTTCCGGTTTGAATATCCCAAATTCGAACTGTACCATCCCAACTACCACTTACAAGTTGAGAACCGTCTGGACTAATTTCAACACTACCTACTGTTTCTGTATGTCCAATAAGTGTGTTTATGTATGATTTTGTTGGGATATTCCATAGGTGTATAGTTTTTCCTGAATTTCCACTGGCAAGTATTTTTCCATCAGGAGAGAATGCTATTGACTTGACATTTCTTGTATGTCCCACAAGAATATTTTTCTCTCTACCTGTACGAGGATGCCAGAATCGGATTGTACCATCCTGACTACCACTTGCAATAGTGTCTCCATTGGGTGAAAATTGCACTGTAACAACGGGTTGTATATGCCCTAATAGTGATTTTTCCTTATCTCCTGTTTCAGCATTCCACAAATGAATAGTATTATCATAACTTGCACTTGCAACAGTATTTCCATCGGGAGAAAACGCAACCGAGACAACATACCATGAATGTGCTGTGAAGATAAGTTTATCCTGAGCAGAATCTGTATCCCAAAATCCTATTGTCCCATCATCAGAACCACTGACTATAGTTTTATTATCAGGACTAAATGCTAATGAGGTTACACCCCTTGAATGTCCTGGTATTTTCTTTAGGAATTCTCCAGTACTTCCATCCCATAATCTAATTGTACCATCGTTATTCCCACTTGCCAGAATAGATCCATCAGAACTAAAGGCAACAACTCTACCCCAATCAGAATGACCTGATAATCTCTTTTTGAGTTTTGAGTTTGCCACATCCCATAAACAAACAGTTGCATCCTCACTTGTACTTGCTAATAACTTTCCATTAGGACTGAATGCGACTCCTCTAATATCATCATAATGCCCTATGAGTGTAGCCATACCTTTTCCTGAGTTAAGGTTCCAAAGACGAATTGTGTCATCATTACTGCCTGATGCAATTAGATTTCCATCAGGACTGAACGCTAAACATTCAATCTCATCTGTATGTCCAGTAATGAGTTGTAATTCTACCCCAGTAACTGCATCATATATCCATATACCGATTGAACCTGCAACCGCTAAGGTTTGTCCATCGGGTGAATACCTGATTTGGTGCAATTTACCTTTACCCAATCGTCCAATTGCCCCATCTGGTAATTCCCACTGTGTGTAATCTTGCGCTTGTAGAGAGAATACAGAAAAAATGAAGAGTTGTATCACAATTATACTATAAAATTGTTGTTTCATTATCTCACCAAATTTAAACATTAATGATAATATATAGTATCACAGTAGATTTCAGTATCGTGAGAACTACATTTGTAAATTTTACTTGTCTTGGATTCAATACAATACAAAAGAAAACTTTGTTGAGAGATATTTCAATGTATCTGAATAATCCAGAAATAAATGATATATAGTATTATAGAATTCCTATGATAAAGTGTAACATGTAAATTCGTAATATGTCAAATGAGGCAATGTTAAAACAGTTCTTACCTACATAATTATCTTGACAAATATATACACTATGATATGCTTTATTCTTAGTCGTATACTTGAATGTTATTTTAATACGAGGTAATAGAGAGTGTGCAAATTCTTCTTATTATTTTCACCCAGTAAACTATAAACATATTTAAGGAGAGTAATTATGAAGTTATATGGTCTGATTACAATCATCATCTGTCTTAGTTTTTATATTGGATTATTTCAAATGAATGTGCAAGCAGAAATTGACCTTGAAAATGTAGTAGGTGCATGGCTATTTGATGAAGGAAATGGAAATGTTGCCGAGGATCTGTCGGGTAATGAACTTAATGGTACACTTGAAGGTAAACCGAAATGGGTGAATGGTAAATTCGGAAAAGCATTGGAACTTAATGGGTCTGACGCTTTTATTGAAATACCAGCACATGAAAATCCACGTGAACAGATTACTATTTCTATTTGGGTCAAGAGTAATACTGACACTTGGAATGCTCATGGTTGGTTCGTGGAAAAACGTAACGCCTATGTTCTACATCCAAATCAAAATTCAAAAAATGTGGCAGGGGCATTATGTAATGGTGGTTGTTGGAATAAACCCGGTGCTTGGAGTGACGGTGCTGTAGGACCTGCGGATATAACAGAATGGCATATGTATACTACAACTTACAATAGTGAAACTGGAAAATGGATTATATATATTGACGGAAAAGAAGAGAGTGAAATGGATCTAAATAAGACTCCACTTGATGCTGATAGCGGTCCAGTATTCATAGGAAACGATACATGCTGTGCTGGAAGGTTTGGTGATGCCATCATTGATGAAGTTGCTATTTTTGATATTGCTCTTGAACCAGATGATATCAATACATTAATGAAGAAGGGATTAGAACCAACTCTTACGTCTGTTGAAGCAGAAGATAAAATGACAGTAAAATGGGGTAAGATTAAGATTCAGTATTAATTTAAGATCTTTATCAATCATTTCAGAAAGAAGGGTTTATATTATTTAATAATATAAACCCTTCTTTTTATTTTAATACACTGATCAATCTGTGTTAGAATTTAGATTTTATATGTCCCCATCGAACTGCAGCCTTACCTTGAGGAATTACAGGAAGACCTTCAGCAGTAAATAGTTCCTTTACTTCATTTTCTGTTACTGCCCTGTCATAAATAACTACCTCATCAATAATTCCAATATAGCCACCATCACCAGCACTACCAATTTCAGTTTCAGTGCCACCTACCATAGGGCCATTGTAATCACCATCTTTAGCTAATTTTCCATCAGCATAAAGGTACTTCTTTTTTCCATCTACTACAGCAACTAAGTGATGCCATTCTTTTGTACCAAAGGCTGCCACACCAAATCCTCCGTCACCTTGCCAGCCAGGTTGTGTGATGAATTCATATTCGGCTCCGCCATTACGACCATCATATCTTAACGCCCACCCATTTGTATCACGTTGGGCAACAATTGTTCCACAACATACTCCTGCAACAGCACCATCAACAGGAGAATCTTTAGCTCCATATACCCATACAGAAACACTCATTGCTTCAGCACCATTGAAATCTAAAGTCTTTGTTCCAGGGATATGCACAAAATTTGTACTATCGAATTCAAGGGCTTTCCCAACTTTCCCATTGACTATTTTGGGATTTCCATCGAGCTCACCATCGTTTTCACCTAATACATCCTTCACAGTTTTTCCATTAATCGTACCTGCATCAAATGACCAATAACTAATGACTCCGTCAGTCGAAAACTGAGCATTCGCATATGGGGATAGGAATAACAGTGTAAAAACAAGTACTACTATTATGGATCTTATAATTTTCAACATTAATGTTCTCCTTTTGGATATCTATAAATCTAATGAGTAGATAATATCACTCTCAGCATGTTAAGGCATTTATAAAAGATTGTAAATATTATAGATGAAAACTACAATATTCTCTGTTTCCTAATTATACATGTTGGTTTGGACAATTACAATTTGATTATGTATAGGGGTTAGACATTTCTAAGAAATACTCTTTATATTGTAATTGATTCAAGGTTGAATCTGCTAAGTATAATCGTTTTTCTAAACAAATATCATCTATATAATCTTAAACCTCATTAAGTATTCATTGGAACTCAGTCAAACAATTCATAAGGTGATGTTGAATGATGAGATCTGGTACATCGGAGCGGCAACAAAACATGCCTACCGGGTATACTTGAGTTATATTTTTAAAAAGTGAAGTTCAACTATCAATGATCAGACTCAGGTGGATGTATATATATCAATTGATAAAATATAATAGTGTGGTTAATCATTCAGAACAATATTATAGGTAGGAATAGGGTATCCACTTGAAACTATGAAATTAGGTATATATTTTTTTTACTCGATTACCTATTCGAGTTAATATCTCGTAAGGTATGGTATTTGCTTTTTCAGCGATTTCATCCACAGTTATCTCCTCATCTCCCTGTTTACCAATCAATATCACTTCATCCCCGATTTCAACTTTATCACTTGTTTCTAATCCAACAACAGTTAAATCCATACAAATGTTACCAAGAATTGGTCGTCGAATTCCACCGATTAATACCTCACCAACATTAGATAGTGAGCGAGGATATCCATCTCCATACCCGACTTGTATACCGGCAATACGTGTTTGTTGTTTTGCTTTATGGGTTAAGCCATAACTAATTCCTTCACCACTCTCAATCATATTGATCCAATTAATATGAGTTTTCCAACATAATACTGGTTGTAAATCAACATAATATGAATTTGGTGGATAAATGCCGTATAAAGCTAATCCCGGTCTCACGGCATCAAAATGTGAATCAGGAATGGATAGTGTTGCTGCACTATTTGCAGCATGAAAAAATGGCGTTCCTGTGTCTGACTTCTTTACATCATTAATAGAGGACGCAAATCGCTGTAATTGTATATTGACAAATGATTGATCCTTCTCCTCTGCTGTAGCCAGATGTGTAGTGATTCCTTCAAGTTGTAGTCGATTGAGAGATTGTAATCTATTTATAAATTCCTTTGCTTCAGAATGGGGTATTCCACTTCTATTCATTCCAGTATTTATATCAAGATGTATATTTGCTTTTTCAATTGGTACAAATTTTAATAATGAATTTCTACCTATGACAGCATCATTCAATCTTGATGCTGAATTCCAATTATCAATAGTTGGAGTTAATTCATATGAGATTATTTCATCTACAGTATCGGTTAGAGTACTAAATAAAATAAGAATCGGATTGCGTATTCCAGCCTGTCTTAGTTCTATTCCTTCCTCAACAGTTGCAACTGCAAACATGTCTGCAATATTATGTAGTACATTTGCAACCTGCACAGCACCATGTCCATAGGCATCTGCTTTTACTACAGCAATTAATTTTCTATTACAATATTCTTTAATTGACTTTGCATTATCCTGTATTTTTAACAAGTCAATCTCAACATGTGATTGTATTTTAGATTCCACTTCTATTCCTGTTCTTTATTGTGATTCGGAAAGTGTTCCTTCCAAACCAATGAACATTAATTTTTTTAACAACCATGCTTTTTCCATAACATCTATGACATCTAGTGTCAATTTTACTTCATAGATTCCTGTATCCGTGATGATATGAGAAACATCCACATCATCTGCTACTAATAACGGTTCGTTTGGTTGTATAGTTCCAATTAGGTTATCTTGTAATATGTTTGTATTATTAATTGTTATACTAAGAAATGCCCCAACTTGTGCTGCTTCTTGTAGAATTTCATATCTTAATGTAACGTCTTCTCTATTAATTTCTTTTACAGCCAATTTATAAGTTAGATCTTGTGTGAATGTATTTCCTTTCCAATAGCGGTTAGGAATAAGAATGATTGAACTTCCAATCTCCACATCAATATGTAGAGAGTAAGTCTTTTTTATTTCCCCATCAGTAACTTCAAGAGATATTTGATAACGACCTGGTAACTGTGGGGCAACATATACAATACTTTTACCATTACCGAGAATTCTCCCTGATTCGGCATTCCATTTATATATTAATGCTGAAGGGTCTCCAGTATAATCAACGGTTGCATTGAGAGTTGTAGTATCGCCTATAATTAACTCTTGTGATTCTGTCTCAACTTCAACTTCAAGCATTTCTATATCAGGATTGAGTAGGTTTTCTGTATCACAAGCAGATATTATTACTATTACGGAAATTATAACATAAAATAACAGAAAATTTATCTGAATTCTATTTGAAGGAATTAAAAATAACATTATACTTAATCAGTAGCTTGGTTTTCTCAATTATGAATGTATTGGATAGCAACTATTTTCCAATCATCCAACTATAGTTCTTGAAGTTTCTTCATTGTTGTTATACAGGTATCTTGTTCGAAACCATAAGAACAAGAGAATGAAAATGATTGAATTGAATAACAACATAGTAGAAATAGCATTTATTTCTGGTGTAATACCAAATTTGAGTGAATTATAAATATAAACAGAGAGAGTTGTATAACCTACCCCAGCAGTGAAGAATGTAATGACAAAATCGTCTATTGATAAAGTAAAAGCCAATAATGCACCTCCAATTACTCCAGGTGCGATAATGGGAAGTGTGATGAAATAAAATGTTTGCCAATGGTTGGCACCCAGATCAAGGGCAGCTTCTTCAATTGTCTGGTCATATCCTTGTAAATGTGCTCTAACAATAATTGTTACATAAGCAATATTGAAAACAACATGTGCGATTATTACTGTAAGCAAATTTAATTGAATATTTAATTGTGAAAAGAAAGTCAATAAAGCAATTGCTAAGACTATATCTGGTATAATTATTGGGAGATATAAAGAGTTACTAATTGAAGTTTTAAATCGAAATTTATATTTTTCAATCGCAAGTGCTGCTGCAGTACCAATAATTGTTGAGATTATCGTTGCTGTACCGGCAATCATTAAACTATTTTTGCAGGCACGCCAGACATCACTGTTCTTCAATAGTGAAGAATACCATCTCATTGATAGACCTTCCCAAATAGTTATCTGATCCCCTCTGTTGAATGAGAAGATTACAACTACCAATATCGGCAAATAAAGGAATAGGAATACTATGATTGTATTAAATTGAAATAAACGTTTCATCGTTAATTGACTTCTGAAGAAGTGTTAGAATACTATATATTATGATTCGGTTGTATAACAAACCTAATAACCTAACTTGAGTTTGATAATACTGTAGTGAGCTTCACTTCTCAATAAATTCTACACTTATAGAACCGATAGGTTCAGTTTCCGGTGGAATGACCTAATGTCATTTATACACGTGGAACCCCTAAACAGGGTTCATACCCAGGGAATGCCCTACGGCATTCATATCTTTGTTTCTGATTCCTGATTCTGATTCACCTAACCGAATACAAAATCTGATTTATCAAAATCACGTTAATAACCTAAATTACCACTATCTTTTAACGTTCGAAAATAGATTATAATACCTATCAGGACAAAACCCATCAATACAATAGATAAAGCTGAGCCAAATGGATAATCAAGGGCAGATTTGAATTGTCGTTCAATTATATTACCAATATAACTAACTTTACCACCTCCAAGTAAATCTGGCGTTAAAAATGCACCTACCGTCGGGATAAACACTAACATTGATCCTGCAAGGATTCCGGGTAAAGATAATGGAAATGTTATATGTATAAATGCCTTTCTTGGTGAAGCACCCAAGTCTTTTGCTGCATCTATTAGTGAAAAATCGATCTGTTCTAATGAGGCATATAGTGGAAGAATCATAAATGGAAGATAGGTATAGACCAAACCAATTTGAACTGCTATAGGAGTATTGAGTAGCTCAAGTGGTTGAATTCCAGGTATAAGAACTGTGAGAAAACTGTTTAATATACCTTCTTTTCTAAGTATGAGAATCCACGCAAAGGTGCGTATTAGGAAGTTTATCCAAAATGGAATTACAACTAAAAGAAGTAGGATGTTTCTATATTTTGGTTTGAAAACAGCAAGATAATATGCAAACGGATAACCGATCGTTAGACAAAAGATCGTACACACGAATCCGGTGGTGATTGATCGCCATAGTACTTGAAGGTATAATCCATCAAATGACCGTAAATAGTTTTCAAGTGTAAGGGTCCACTGGATCCCACCATAGGGATCACGTTTTAAGAAACTATAAATGATTACATAGGTTAAGGGAAGTAGAAAGAATAAGAGCAGCCAGCAAATTACTGGGGAGAGAAGGAAAATTATGCGGGATTTAGAACGCATCGAGAATATCTATAGTAAGACTGATGAAATGAAATTAGTTGATAGTCCATCATAATATTGTGGTCATAGTAACAACAGTTAACGAATAAAATTACGGTGCGGTTAGAATCCGCACCTACTGATATGAGGTAATAGTTATTGTATGACTACTTCTATTGAAAATGACTACATAGAAAATTGGCATGAACTGACCATAAGAACTTACCTTAATAATCTATAGTTCGACGATTCTTCGATATTATCACATACCTTATATTGATAGTACGGACAGAGTAACCCCTACGAACCCATCTACCTGTCATTTGAATGTGGATAGAACATTCGTTTGATAGATACTTAATCGGCTGCAGGTTCATAAGTTTCTGGATTCTCTGCTGCAGCATCGTAATCATCGATTAGTTGTGTAATTACAGGATTATCACTACAGAGTGGACATTCTTTGTCTTTGACAGTTTTCATTTCTCTATAGGTCATTCCGAGTGCTTCATAAAGTATAAGCCTACCAATTAAAGGTTCACCGATTCCAAGAATATACTTAATTGCTTCTGTTGCCATCATCACACCAATTATTCCTGGGAGCACGCCCAGGACTCCAGCTTCACTTCAGCTTGGGACTAAACCAGGAGGCGGTGGAGTAGGATACATACAACGGTAACAGGGACCTGAATTTGGATCTAAGAGGGTTACTTGACCCTCAAACTGGAAAATACTACCGTGTACAACAGGTTTCTTCATAAAATATGCAGCATCATTGACAAGGAAACGAGTGGCAAAGTTATCGCATCCATCAACGATTAAATCGTATTCTGAGAAGATCTCTTCTACATTGTCAGCAGTTAATCGGGTGTTATATGGTGTGATCTCTACATCAGGATTTAGAGATTTTATCGTAGTTGTAGCAGATTGCACTTTCGGTGTCCCAACTGCTTCTGTCCTATGTAATATTTGTCGCTGTAAATTGCTTAATTCCACTACATCAGAATCAATTATACCCATTTGTCCAATGCCAGCAGCACCGAGATATACTCCAGCGGGGGAACCTAACCCTCCAGCTCCTACCATTAAAACTTTGGCATCGAGTAATTTAGCTTGTCCCTGTTCACCAACTTCGGTCAACATGAAATGACGACTATACCTATCAAGTTGTTCATGAGACATAGGCTTATCTTGTTCTGTTGGATAACCTGCCGAAGACCAATCACGATATCCCCCTGCCATAGAAACAGTGTCCGTATAACCCATTTCTCGAAGCGACTTCGCAGCTAATAATGAACGTAGTCCTGCTGCACAGTATACGACAACCTTCTGGTTTCGGTCAGGTATATAGTTTTCAACAGAAAATTCTAACATGCCTCTGGTGACATGTACTGCATTAGGTATATATCCTGCTCGATATTCATCTTCATCTCTTACATCGAGTAAAACAAAGTCGTTGTCTTCTTCCTGTTCGTCTTTTACATCGTCAATTGAAACTTCTGGTATCTCTGTTTTTGCTTCCTCAACAATTTGTCGATACGATTTCATACTAACTCTCCAAAATGGTAGATTTATAATCGTTCAAAATTCTAACTTTCTCTCATGATTAAATCTATAAGGGTCGTGTCTCTAAATTATTAAATATGGCTGTAAGTAAAGGTATGTGTAATTCTGATAAGATTATATCATAACAGTATTGAGAATGCAAACTGCTTGAGAATAGGGTGTGTAAAGTTTTGGCATAAATATAGTATTTCCATGTATATTTTATAGATTACATTTATTGGTTTTCAGTATACAATTTACAGTAGTATTAAATCTAAGTTCTTAGATTATTAAGATGATTTTATCGTTTTTCCAACTTAGTACATTTTATTAGATGTGTGAGAAAATGTTACACTTTTCCTACAAAGTGTAGGATTGTCTTTTGTTACTACACTGCCTTTCCTATTAGTCCCTGTCTGGGTTTGTAGCGAATTAAACCTCTATTTCTAAAATTTGAAAAAAGTTACAA
This sequence comes from Candidatus Poribacteria bacterium, assembly GCA_022394755.1. Classification (GTDB taxonomy): domain Bacteria; phylum Poribacteria; class WGA-4E; order WGA-4E; family WGA-3G; genus MSPOR6. The sequence continues at coordinate 13,388 of JAGFCA010000202.1, read as the reverse complement.
TTTTGTAGTTTTCATTGATTAGCGATGATTCTGTTTTTACTATTAAAATTCTCATAACATAATATTTATCGGCAGCTTCACTCCTGAAAAATCAGATTGTTGGATTAGATTATAATATACTTTATTTTACTATTATGTATTATAATATATCTCTAAATGTTATTGTAACGTGAGTTTTTTATGTCAATGTATATTTGCCTATATGATATTAGTTGCTTTGTCATTTATTTTCTTCAATTTATTTTTATGTATTATGCATGTTGTCTGAAAAGCTGATAGTCGACTGCTATAGCTCCTTATGTCAGAATCACGGATTTAAAGGAGAAGAAGGCTTTGGGTAGTGGTGGTTTTCTTTTTTGAAACTCGAATGATACAGGATTACGTGGAGAAGCGGTCTTGCGACATTTATTGTTTTATCCTCGAATCAGAATAGGAATTTACACATTTCGCCCCATCGGATCTATTTTCAAGATTGCTGAATTAATAAATTAATCTTCATCAAACCGACCTACTGATTAGGGAAGTCACTCAAGCCATTAAGAAAACAATATATGATTTATCAAACTCACGTTATAAAAGTACATATAACATAAGAAATGAAAATTATTAAATTTCAGGAATATATCTATAAAACCAGTTTAATACAGGGTTCACAGCAATATTACATAATGTAACAATAAGTGTAGCTTTTCAATTTACTATGGCAACCCCATTAATAAGAATCCTGTTTATCGGAAGAATTTCTTATTATAAAAAGGGCATATCACTAATGAATTTTCACAAGAATTACGCTCGGTTCAATAGAATTTAGGACAAGATAGAACCCTATAAACCTGGATATTAATGCCAAAAAGGATACACACACGGTTGAGGATACAAATTGATGGGATATACTCTATATGGTATAATGCCATTCATATAGCTTGATAGTTTCTATAACAATAAACTGTATTTAAACCGGAAAAGGATAAATTTGTGGAATATGATGTAATTATAGTTGGTGGAAACATAATTGATGGTGGTGGTAAGAATGATCCTTATATTGCAGATATTGGTATAATGGGAGATTCAATAACATCAATAGGTGATTTAAAATCAGCAACATCCAAAAATACCATAGCTGCTGATGGTCTCGTAGTATGTCCAGGATTCGTTGATGTACATATACATTCTGAAATTTCCTTATTGGGGGGTCGCGATCAATACGCTGCTGTTAGACAGGGTGTTACCACCCATTTAGCTGCACCTGATGGTTTTGGATGGGCACCATTGCCAAAGAATCTTGCTGAAGAACTGTGGCATTACACACAATTTGCTTATGGGGATGACGAAGTGCCACTAAATTGGAATTCTCCAGATGAATATCTTGCAATGTTTACGGATCGGATTCCAGCAAATCTATATCCTCAAGTTCCACATTGTGCTGTTAGATTAGCAGTAATGGGATGGGAGCCGCGTCCTGCTACTACTGATGAACTAAAAGCAATGGAACGACTTACACGCGAGTGGCTTGAATCAGGGGCATGTTGCTTATGTTTAGGGCTTGATTATCAACCTTCTGCCAATGCTGATTTGAATGAGTTAGTATATCTATCGAAGATTGCTGCAAGTTATGGTGCAATCTATGCTGCACATATCCGTTATCAACTCATAGGTAGAAAGGCAGCGTGGGAAGAGACTATTGAGATTGCTAAACAAGCCAATATTCCTGTTCATATTTCACACGAGAGAGTTGATGATGAATCTGCAGAAGTTCTTGAAAGAATTGATAGTGAAGATATTGATTTGACTTTCGAATCTTACCTATATCCTGCTGGTATGACGCATCTTGCTATGATGTTACCTATGGAATACCAAACGGGAACACCAGATGCAATGTTAGCCAATCTTGACAATCAGACTGTAAGAGATAAATCTCTACCTTACCTTAGAGAGAAATTAGGTAAGGGTAATCAAATTGTTGGTTACAATCGTTCTGGAAGGTATATTGGGAAAACACTAATTGATTCAGCAGAAATAGAGAATAAGTCAATTGAAGAATTCGCTTATGATTTTATTCAGGATGAATTAGCAATTGAGACATTTGTAATGCCGTGGGCAACAACACCTGAGGAAAATGAGATTATCCTAAACCAGACAGCTACACATCCAAGAATGATGATTGCCAGTGATGGTGTGTATAATATCCCACACCCTCATCCTCGTAGTTATGGTTGTTTTGTTCAATATCTCGGAAAGTTTGTTCGTGAACGACAGTTAGTGTCTTTAAAGGAAGCAGTATATAAGATGAGTGGTTTTCCTGCTGAGAGATTTCGTTTATCTGATCGTGGAATTATCTCAGAAGGTTTAGCAGCAGACATCGTAATTTTCAATTCTGAAACTGTTTCTGATCGTTCAACTTGGTTTGATCCTGTACAACCAGCAATTGGAGTTGACTGGGTATTGGTCAACGGTGTTCCAGTCGTTGAAAATGGTGATGTAAATAATCAACTTCCTGGTAAAGTACTTCGGCATTAGAATCAGATTGAAAGTCCATTGGAGTTACAATTGGAAAATTATGATATCGCTGTCATCGGAGGTGGAAGTGCTGGACTTGTACTCGCAATAGCTGGAGTAAAACTTGGTAAGCGGACAATACTAATTGAAAAACATCGTATTGGTGGTGATTGTCTATGGACTGGTTGTGTACCGTCTAAAGCACTTTTGAAGGTTGCTAAGGTTGCAACCTATATTAAACATTCTAACCATTACGGTATAGATTGTGTTGAACATTCACATGAATGGCAAAAAGTAAAGAAATACATCCAAGATGCACAACATACAATTGAAGAAGAACATGATAATCCTGAACGTTTTCGTGAGATGGGTATAGAAGTTGTATTTGGAAACGGGTCTTTTCAAAATTCGCAGACTTTCATCGTTGAAGATACTGAAAGTGGAAATACAAGAGAGATTCAAAGTAAAAAATTTGTCATTACAACTGGTTCTCGACCTTTAACTCCTGATATATCAGGAATTGATTCTTGTGATTATCTTGATAGTGAAAATGTCTGGGAAGTGGAAGAATTACCGAAGAGATTGTTGGTTGTTGGTGCGGGTCCAATTGGTATTGAGTTGGGTCAAGCATTTCATAGGTTAGGTTCACAAGTTACAATTTTACAAAGAGGAAATAGCATTCTAAAAAAAGAGGACTCTGATGTTTCTGAGAAGATGTTGGAATACCTTGAATCCGAAGGAATTGAATTCAAACTAAATTCTACAATATCGGAAATAAGAAGACAAGAATCTGAATACTGTGTGTCGATAAAAGATAGTCAATCCTCAAATGATACTAATGATGGGATACATGCTTTTGATCAGGTATTGATAGCTGCAGGTCGAAAACCGAATATAGAAGGGTTGAAACTTGAAGAGATCGGTGTACAAGTAAATAAAAAGGGGATTGTCGTTAATCAGAAACTTCAGACCCACGTAAAAAACATTTACGCAGCAGGAGATGTAATAGGGGAGTATTTATTTACACATGTGGCAGCATATCAAGCACAATTGCTTGTTAGAAATTTTCTTTTACCATGGTCACAAAAGATTGATTATTCTGTTGTTCCGTGGACAACATTTTCTGATCCTGAAGTAGCAAGGTGTGGGTTAACCGAAGAAGAGGCGCGTGAAAAACATGGGGATGTAGATGTTTTTATCTTACCTCAAACGGATGTTGACAGGGCAGTTGCTGATGGTGAAACTAAAGGATTTACTAAGGTAATTACAAGCAAATGGTTAGGGAAGATATTAGGTGTACATATTGTTGGTACAAGTGCCGGTGAGGTAATCCACGAGTATGTTCTGGCGATGCATCAAGGTATTCCTTTGAGAAAGTTATCAGGGATGATGCATGTGTATCCAACCTATTCGACAAGCACATGGCGGATTGCAGCGAAATGGATATCTGAGGGATCGCTAGTTAATACTCTAAGAAAGACTTTTGGAAAATAAGAGTAGATGTGTCGGGAACCACATTCAGATGGTTTTGAGGAATACTAACCTACGCATACATTTCAGGGGGATGAAGTGCGTATTGGAATGTGGTTCCGACTACCCTAAGGAGGCTTGTGTAATATAGAGCAATTTTTATGCCAACGATATTTGTTGTAATTGTAGGAAATTTTGTATAGATTTGCTTATTTTTTCATCAATTTGTAGAAAAAATGTACAAATCAAACCATAAATAGTAGCTATAATGGTATTAATCACCCTTTAACAACACCAATCGGACGTAACCTTGCCACACGACGAGAAAGCCCTGCCTCATCTACAACACGAACAACTTCATCAACATCTTTATATGCCTCTGGAACCTCTTCCTGAAGTGTTCTCCGACCTTCTGCCCGAACATATATTCCCTGTTTTTCAAGGTCTTCTTTGATTGAACGACCCTTTGTTAGTTCTACAGCTTTCCTACGTGATAGTACTCTACCAGCACCATGACATGTTGTTCCCCATGTCTCTTCCATAGCACCTGGATTTCCAACCAGTACATAAGACGCTGTTCCCATATCACCGGGTATTAACACAGGTTGACCAACTTTTTGATATTTATGTGGTATTTCAGGATGTCCTGCGGGAAAAGCTCGAGTGGCACCTTTACGATGGATAAAGAGTTCACGTTCCTTTCCATCAACTTTATGTTTCTCAAATTTTCCAATGTTATGAGCGACATCATATACCAGTTCCAATCCGAGTTCACCTTCAGATGTATCGAAAAAGTTGGTGAAGGTTTGGCGAACAAGATGCATAATACACTGCCTGTTGTTCCATGCATAATTTGCACTACATGCCATTGCGGTTACATAATCTCGTCCCTCAGGTGAATTTAAGGGGGCAGAAGCCAGTTGTTTATCAGGAAGATTAATCCCATACCTTTCAGATACATTAATCCAGCTTTTTACGTGCTCATCACATATCTGATAACCAAAACCACGTGATCCGGTATGAATCATCACACAGATATTGCCTACATTCAAACCCATGGCATCAGCTGCTTCACGATAGAAAATCTTATCTACTACCTGTACTTCAAGAAAATGGTTACCTGAACCGAGCGTTCCCAATTGGTTTTTACCACGTTCTAATGCTCTTTTGCTTGCAGCTGCAGCGTTAGCATTATGAAGATAACCTGATGCCTCAGTATATTGAAGATCATGTGGGTGACCATATTCACGTTCAATTGACCACTGTGCACCTTTTTCCAACATCTGCTTCTCTTCTTGGACAGATAGTTGTATTTTACCTTTTGACCCAACACCACATGGCACATTCTCAAATAACTTGGCTACAAGATTCTTAGTCTTTCCTTTAAGTTGTGAAATATCAAGATTCGTCCTTACAAGTCGAACACCACAATTTATATCATAGCCAATACCTCCTGGAGAAACAACCCCATCCGCTTTTGGATCAGTTGCTGCCACTCCACCGATGACAAACCCATATCCCCAATGTAAATCTGGCATTGCCAAGGAATGTTTAACGATACCGGGGAGATGTGCAACATTAGCAACCTGTTGAATTGCCTCATCACTTTTCGCTTGATTAAGGAGTTTTTCGTTCGCGTAAATAAGACCATCTACCCGCATTCCTTTCATGGAATTCTTTGGAATACGCCAACGGTATTTATCAACTTTTTGGAGAGTAATATTTGTTGCCATTGGTTACCTCACTCGGTAATTATTCAGGTTGAAATAACTTGGAGTTCAGGTATATCTACCCATTGACGAGATTTCCAAGCTTCCATACCTTTATCAGCTAACTGGACACCTTTGGCACCCTCTAAGAGATTCCATGGAAATGGTTCATCATTTACTACATGTCGTAGGTATAATTCCCATTGTGCCCTAAAGGCATTTTCGTAGGTTTCTTGTTCAGGCATCTTTAACCATCCATCATAGAACTTAATTGGTTGTTCGATATCCGGATTCCATACAGGTCGAGGTGTCCCAGAAAGTGGTTGTATCCAGCAATCTCTTAATCCAACAACTGCAGAGCCATTTAGACCATCAATCTGAAGTGTTAACAAGTCGTCTCGCCGTACTCGAACTGCCCAAGAAGAATTAAAATGAGCAATAATCCCACCATCTAATTCAAAAGTTGCATACGCAGCATCCTCTGCAGTGCATTCATATTTTTGATTAGTTTCATCCCAACGTGTTGGTAGATGAGTAGATGCAATACATGAAACTGCTTTTACATTTCCAAATAGATTATCTAACACATATCTCCAGTGGCTGAACATATCAAGAATGATTCCACCTCCATCCTCTTCCCGATAGTTCCATGATGGACGTTGTGTTGGGATAGCATCACCCTGAAAAACCCAATATCCAAATTCTCCGCGAACAGCAATTATTTTACCGAAGAAGTCAGCATCTATCAATCTCTTGAGTTTTTGTATTCCGGGTAACCAGAGTTTATCCTGAACAACACCATTTTTTAACCCTGCTTTTGCTGCTTTTTCGTATAGATTATATGCGTCTGTTGCTGAAGTTGCTGTCGGTTTTTCACAGTAAATGTGTTTACCTGCCGAAATAGCTTGATCTACTGCATTCACTCTTAAGGAGGTTAGTTGAGCATCAAAATAAACTGGATAGTTGGAATCAGCGAGGGCTTCATCAAGGTTTGTTGTCCACTTCTCAACCCCTGTAGATTCGGACAGTTTTTCCAATTTTGATGGATTTCTCCCAACCAAGTATGGATCGGGAATTATAACTTCATCCTCTCCAATTGGGATACCACCATCTTCAGTGATAGCTAATAAAGATCTAATTAGGTGTTGATTCGTTCCCATTCGTCCTGTAACACCATTCATAATAATACCAACACGATGTTCTTTTGCTGTTTGACTTGGCATTTAAAATCCTTCAATCTTAATAATAACTGTATTCATTTACTTAGTACGATAATGAATATAGTAAATTTAAAAACTTTGTTACAACGGTATGTGTGGTTTTTAATCAAGAGAGATGATAATATGTACGAAATACCGCTGATTAGCTATTGAATGTCGAATTAATTCTATAACCAATTTTAGATTAACATTATTCTTTGGGTGGATCAGTACATTGTGGTGCTGCACCATCTGGAAGGGGTGGAACATCAATTCCTGCTTTTGGTAAAGTACCAGCAAGTTCTTGTTTCCAATGATCAACATCTCCAGCTGGTCCATAGGCATAGACCATCTTCATAGGATGATCACTTGTATTCGTAAGCTGATGAAATACATTCGAAGGAATGAATACTGTTTGTCCCGTAGAGACGGTTTCTCGTTCTTCTCCAAGACACATTTCACCTTCACCTTCAACAATGAAGTAAATCTCTTCCTGGACATGGTTGTGCCATGGAACTTGTCCTCCATTTGGTTCTAATACAACAAAACCCATAGAGAATTCATCAATCTGAATTGGGGAAGCACCGCCAACAAGATTTCTTGTTCGTCTACGAGCGGGATATGTTCGACCATCCATTTCATTTACATCTGCAATTAACATTATTAAAATCCTTTCAAAGTTTATTTAAATTTTCTTATTCAAATAGTTCCGCTACTTGACAAGTGAATCCATCTACGACATCTTCTCCGCTGAGCGTGTCAATGCGTGTGAGGAGAGTGATATCTGTTTCAGAACGATAAACTGTTACTGTTTTTGATCCTGGACTTATTACCCACACCAATTGTGTACCAGCCTTAAGGTATGTAAATACTTTATCTTCTATTCTATGTAATGTATCTGTAGGAGAAACTATCTCAACTGGAAGATCCGGTGGAACAGGAGAGGCTTTGCTTTTATCAGCAGGAAGACGGTCAGTTGAAACAAAGGCAATATCTGGTATAAGCACACGCTCACCAACGTGGTAACCGGTATCTGATATCATAACGCGTCCTAATTTATTCTCACGAACATATAAATGTAATATGGAACTTAAGTTAGTACTGATATAACCATGTTCTACTGATGTAGGTGCCATTGGAATTAATTCACCTTTTATATATTCATATCCTTCTATGTCACTATTGAGGAATTCTTCTATGGTCATCTTTGTCACTTCAGGTAGGTTTGTCTGTTGGGATGCGAGAGTTTCATGTCCATCCATTTTGTTTCTCCTGTGGTCATTTATTCTTTCTACCTACTATTGACAATTTACCACAGTCTGCCTATAGAATTCAACTGCTTTTCAATTACATAGTTGCAAAAGTATAGGCGTGTATACTCAACAGCACACACACCTATATTCTACATCTTATACCACGCAGCGCGCAGACCATCAGCGGTGGACAGAGCATCAGGTCGGTGACATGTGTTGAGAACCCGTACCACTTCTATAGGTGGGACTGATGAAATAGAGCCACGGAACGAACATGACAAGCCATAGCAGATATTCTTTGAGATGCTGTTCGGTGTACGTGGTGTAGAACTTATAGAGTTCGAGAGCAACAATCATCTGGACAAAAACGCCGAACCCTTCCCAACTCAACCCACCTAAGAAACAGGTAAACCCGCGAGCACGATGGTAAGCCATCTCCGTCGTCCCGGTAGCATCTGTTCTTACCATAAGAAACTGGGGGCGACGAGTATATCCATCAGATAGCACCATGTGTCGCGGTCACCGTAACCGACGGTACTCCGACTGATGCTACTGGGAGAGTTGCTAAAAGCACACCAATCGTCAGGGTGAAACAGACAACTGACAAGTAGAGTTGAATGTCATAGACAGAGAACCATGGGAAGACTTTTTGTGTATATGCAAGAGTGTAGACATAAAGAGAGAGTAACTGTTCGTTATCTCTACCGAGGGGAAGCCAACAGTTCATATCGCGGGCAGGTAAAGCCACTGTTCCGATATCATTTCTGCTTGTAAAAAAAATATGTATCGGTGCCAGTAAACTGTCTGTATGGAATCCGTTCTACGCCTTGGATACGGATCCAAAAAATGATAAATAGCAAACCTAAAAGGATAACTACGGTACCGATGTGCTTGAATGGGAAATTTTTTCTCTGTCAGATGTTGTTACAGTATCAATCTATTTAATGAGAGTATTCCTTTTTCTTTGCAGCGCGGGTTCTTAACTTCTTAGTAATAGAATAACTAATCCCGATACAAATTATCCATAGCATCACATACATGATACTTTTGAAACATTCAGTGATGTTTCCATCGGGATAATAGATACTGAATATAACAAAAACAAACACAAAGGAAGCAATCATTATCGCTGCTATAAAATCCCGAAATTGCTGTTTTAACATCTTCTCTACGGTAGGGTGTTGCTGATACATACTATTTCCTCCCTTGTGTTGAGTAGGTCATGTGGAACAGATGTCAAGAGAACCTGCTTCACATGACCCGTGTGAGTTAGTGATGTCGAGAAATACACATCAGTGTCTATTTATACAGTTTTTCTAATTGCTGTCGCCATAGCCATAAGTAACGTTAACACTGACATTATATGTGAGAATGTTCACCCTTCTTATTCTTGTGTTAATCTAAAAGACGTTCAACATAATACTTGGTAACAGTGACAATAACAATACCAAAATACACAATACTAGTTCTTATGCTTTATCTTCAATTACTGCTTGTGCTGCTGCAAGACGAGCAATTGGTACACGGAACGGTGAGCAGGAAACATAATTAAAATCTAATCCATAGCAGAATTTGACAGAATGCGGTTCACCACCATGTTCACCACATATACCTACCTTTAAATCAGATCTTGCTGTTCGTCCTTTTTCAGTGCCTATCTCTAAGAGACTTCCAACACCTTCTTGATCAAGTATTTGGAATGGATCGTATTCAAGCACTCCATTTTTTACATAATCATCAAGGAACTTGGCAGCATCATCACGACTCATTCCGAAAGTCGTCTGGGTTAGATCATTTGTACCATAAGAGAAAAATTCTGCTTCAGCTGCAATTTTATCAGCAGTTAATGCCGCACGAGGTAATTCAATCATCGTACCTACTAAATAATCTACACGTGAATTGGTTTCGGCAAAAACCTCATCTGCAGTATCTACAACAACCTTCTTTTGTAGAGTGAATTCGTTAATATGTCCAACAAGTGGAATCATTATTTCTGGTAGTACTTTGATCCCTCGTTTACTCACATCAACTGCCGCCTCAAATATAGCACGGGCTTGCATTTCAGTAATTTCTGGATATACAATACCGAGTCTACAACCTCGATGTCCAAGCATTGGATTGAATTCATGTAATTCTTCAACCCTTTCACTAAGTTTTCGGGGTTCGACATTAAGTCGTGTCGCGAGTTCTTCTATCTCAGACTCGTTCTTAGGTAGGAATTCGTGTAAAGGTGGATCAAGAGTACGGATTGTAACAGGATATCCTGCCATTGCCTCAAAAATACCAATGAAATCGGTACGTTGGTGCGATAACAATTTTGATAATGCTTGTTTACGCTCTTCTGTATTATCGGCAAGAATCATTTCTCGAACCGCATCAATGCCAGTTCCAAAGAACATGTGTTCAGTTCTGCAGAGACCAATTCCTTCTGCCCCAAATTGTCTTGCGTTTTTAGCATCTTCTGGTGTATCAGCATTTGTTCTTATTTCAAGCGACCTTACTTCGTCTGCCCATTCCATTAAAATACCGAATTGTCCGCTTAATTCAGGTTGTATTAGGGAAACTTGTCCACTAAGGACATCTCCCGTTGAACCATTCAATGTGATATAATCACCTTCGGCATAACGCTTTCCACTTGCATAGAATTCTAAAGCCTCTTCATTAATGAAGAGATCCGAACAACCTGCTACACAACATTTTCCCATACCTCTGGCTACTACTGCAGCGTGACTTGTCATACCGCCGCGAGCTGTTAGGATTCCTTCAGCAGCATCCATACCCCCAATATCCTCTGGGGATGTTTCTGTTCGGACAAGTATAACCTTTTCTCCTTCAGCCGCCATTTCTTCAGCACGAAGGGCAGTAAAGACAACTTTTCCTAACGCTGCTCCGGGAGATGCAGGTAAACCTTGTGCTATTATTTCTACCTGGGCATCTGGATCAACACTTGGATGTAGCAATTGATCAAGATCGTTTGCTGGGACACGTGTAAGTGCTGTAGGTTTATCTATTAGACCCTCTTCTACCATTTCAACGGCAATTCTGACAGCAGCTTGACCGGTACGTTTACCATTTCTTGTTTGAAGCATATAGAGTATACCATCCTGAATAGTAAACTCTACATCTTGCATATCAGTATAATGCTTCTCAAGTCGTAGTCCAATCTCGACTAATTCATTATATGCCTTAGGTGAAATATTCTGCAATTCGGAGATTGGTAGCGGTGTTCGAATACCAGCAACTACATCTTCACCTTGTGCATTCATTAGGAATTCACCATAAAACTGATTGGCTCCAGTAGAAGGATTTCTTGTGAAGGCAACTCCTGTGCCAGAACTTCCACCCATATTTCCAAAAACCATAGATTGAACATTAACAGCAGTCCTACCAAGTTCTTCAGAAATATCGTTTAGTCGACGGTAGGTAATTGCTCTTGGGTTACCAGATGATTGAAATACAGCATCCCTTGACATGTCTAATTGCATTCTGGGGTTGTCAGGGAAATCATCACCAGTTCTCTTTTTAATAATACTCTTATATTCATTAACAAGCTCGGCTAAATCTGATGCCTCAAGTTCTGTATCTAAAGTAACACCTTTAGCTTTCTTCTTTTCTTCGAGTAAATGTTCAAATTCATCATGATCAACATTCATAACAACATTTCCAAACATTTGAACAAAACGCCGATATGCATCATAGGAAAACCGTTCATTTTCTGATTTAGCAATCAGTCCCTTCACAGCATCATCATTTAGCCCGAGATTTAATATGGTATCCATCATACCCGGCATTGAAACTGCAGCCCCTGAACGAACAGAAAGGAGTAGAGGATTTTCCGTATCTCCAAATTTCGCTCCTAATGCATTTTCCAATTTGGTAAGATTTTCTGTAATCTGTTCATCAAGTCCTGTTGGATACCTTTGGTTATTCTCATAATAAATTTTACATACTTCAGTGGAGATAGTGAAGCCAGGTGGGACAGGTACTCCAAGATTTGACATCTCAGCAAGATTCGCCCCTTTTCCACCGAGTAAGGTTCGCATGGTTGCATCCCCTTCACTCTCATCACCTCCAAAGAAGTACACATACTTCGGTTGGGTCATTACATTCTCCTCATTCGAACTAATTTAATAGTTGATACTGTAGTTCTTTATTCTTACTATTACCGAGCAATATCTTTACACGATACTATTAATAAAATATGGATGTTCTTTCTATGAAATTATATAGCACTACTAAGAAAAAGTCAAGAAAACAGGATTGAGATTGTAGATTTCTATGTCTGTTTTATATTGTCTGAATCACAGATTACACAGAGAAGATGGAATCTAAATGAAGATGGATTTTATTCATTATCAGTGTATTAGTGAATGGATGAGAATCCAAGTAGTTTATACACCTTTAGTATCTATAGGGTTTATGTTAAGGGGTATATGTTTTCTACACATTTTTCGTTCCTCTGGGGATGCCATCTTCACTAAAAATATGAAAGTAGAGTTAGATATAATCCTAATTAAATTCTATTAAACTGAATTTTATTCCAAACTCTCTTCATTATAAAAAGAATTTAATTTCAAGAGGTATTACTGGATGTCTATTACAATTATTTAAGACACAGACTTAAAGTATCTGGCGTTGTTTTTATATCCCATATACTGACAATGCTGCATCATATTCTTTAAATAGCATTATAACAACACATCACTGTTAGATCAATTATCTGATTGTATTATTCAGGAAATGTTACGCGATCATATATCTCACGTAAAGGGAGTTTAGTTTGAATTGAAAGTAGGGGTAGGTGTTCTTCAAGGTTTTGAAAATAGGTAAGAATCCAATCCTTATTTTGACGGCGGAAGATTTCAACACAAAACCTGTCTTGTGCAACAAGTATGTATTCCTGTAAAGATTGCAAATTTCGGTAATGACTAAACCTTTCTCCACGATCAAAAGCCTCAGTGGAAGGTGACAGAACCTCAACGAGAATTATTGGATTGAGAAGTATATCAAAGACATCATCTTCAAATCGTGGTTCATCACAAACATCAACAATATCAGGATAGAAATAGGAAGAAGTACTGGGTGTACTTACACGCATTTCATTGGCGTAAGTTTCACATTCACTACCTTCCGCAAATTACGTACAGTGTATCTCATAAATCATAATCTTATCAAATTGTCTTTTAATCCTATCTAATTCCTGTTAGACTGTATCTTAATCCGATTATTATTGAGAGACAGTATTAATGGAACTAAGTGAT
>JAGFCA010000132.1 GCA_022394755.1 Candidatus Poribacteria bacterium | reverse complement strand
TTGATTTCATCGGCAAGTAGAACATTCGTGAAGACTGGACCGTGCTTCAAGTTGAACTGGTTTGTTGTCAAATCATATACACTTGTACCGATAATGTCAGATGGCATAAGGTCAGGTGTAAACTGTACACGGCTGAACTGTCCTGAAACAATTAGTGCTAATGTTTTTGCAATTAGTGTTTTCGCTGTACCCGGGACACCTTCTAAGAGTACATGTCCACCAGAAAATAGACTGATGACAACGAGATCAAAAATATCGTTCTGCCCAACTATAACTTTTTGTGCTTCGTGCTTTATCTTATTGAAAACGGTTTGGACTAAGTTTTCCATGAGTTATTGCGTACCTACTATTTGTTCTATTGTGAGAGAGGAGATTAGACATGCTAAAGGGATATGCGTAGAATGCTAACTTAACCTCTCAGAAATTTTCAGATGTTGAACACACTATTTTCTTCGAAGTTTCGTTGTTGCATGATATGTATCAACTCTTTTTGCTAAATCTACCAGCTCTTTCTCTGTTATATTGTCATTTTGGTTTAAATCATGAATAATGTTTGAAAGTATTGCTTCTTCATCATTGAGACCATGATTAATCATTTCATTTAAAAAAGAGTCGGCATCTAAATTTGGATTTACATGCCATCTGTTGCCTAAATCAGCTTTGAATTTGTCTCTTATATGCGCTAATACAAATCTTGTGGTATTGCCCTTTTGATAAAGAGTAGTCATCGCATAGACATATTCAGTGCTCAGTCTTCTGTTTTGTGCTCGTTCATCCAGTGGTTTCCCAAATCTTCTACCTCTAAGTGTTATGAAAACGAATGAAATTATGCATATATATACTGCTGCTAAACCCCATGAAGTCTTAAATATCATGTAGAGCATTGAATTTGGGGATGTGTCACCTTGGGAATAATAGTATTCTTCTGCGAGTCCTATATGTCCCTTTTTTGGTAAGGTTGACATTATATTATAGAATAGAGTTGCATTACCTGCGTGTCTTAAACCGTTTTCATTGAATAGATTTTCAGATGTGGAGAAATATACTCTTCCCAGACCATCTTGAATTGTCGCAAGAACTGCTTGATTTTCTAAACCGTATAGATTCACCATATCTCTTTGATCAGATTGGACTGCAAAATATGCTTGAGGAAATATTCTACCGACTGGGTTATTTGGAAAATAAGGTTGTTCACTGTATCTATTTGCGTATTTCATTCTATTCGGTAAGTTCTGTAATTTTAAACCGTAAGAAGTAACAAGACCTGCCATTGTTTTATGACTGCCCCCATTGACCATTAGGGTGCCACCATCGTTTACAAAAGCATGAATTCTTTGTATTTCCTCATCTGACAGTGTTTCAGAAAGTTCTTGCAAGAATAGTAGATCATAATTCTGCAATTTAGAAGGATATTGAGCGCTAATTCTTGTTACACGGAATTCAAATTTCCTAAGGATGTTATACAGAACACTTTCATCAAAAAGTGATGTGCATGAGAATTGAAAACAGGAAAGTAAAAT
>JAGFCA010000167.1 GCA_022394755.1 Candidatus Poribacteria bacterium | reverse complement strand
AGACGGTCGGGCGGAGAATGCAAGTAATCTAAAAGATGTTCTTCCCAGAGTCGAAAAATCATTTTGCCTGTTTCGCAGAGTAAATCGGAAGTTTCTATTTCTAAGACCTCCGTGATCTTCATTAAGAGTTTGTGGGTCGGTTTTCTCTTACCAGTTTCCCAGTTGGTAATAGTTGTAAGGGAAACCCCGAGAACCGCTGCAAAATCCTTTTGGGTTCTATATTTCTGCTTCCGAAAGTGTTTGAGCAGAGTTGGATTAAAATGCTGGTCAATCTCACTGCGTGTTCTTGGCATCTCATTTTCATATTCTTTCATCTGTCCACTGGGTTCCAAAATCATCGAAATGCCATTTTGCTGGCGACTTTGCGTTGTCATTTTTTCTCCTATTTTTTTTACGAGAACGTTGGATATTTTAAACTGAGGATTTTACATAATTGACAATTTTTAGCCTAACTGGCTACATATCTGATTTTAGACGCATAAACACCGTTTTCAGTGAAAAGTGGTCATTTATATATGATAACATTTCGGAAACCATAAAATCAAGACAAGAGGAGGGCTATTTAGTTTTAAGGTTTTTGTGCAATCTGATCAAGGGGGTAGGGGGACTTTAAGAGGAAGGGACTTGCAATGTATTGAAGTGCATACGCTTATTTGGGCCACTTTTTCGCAAAGTTAAGATAAGGTTTGCTGTTGAAATTCCATAGGTGTCAAATACCCTAACGCCGAGTGTGGACGTTTCTGGTGATACACCTGTGTGATAAAATGCCCGATGCGATCTCTCGCCTCGGTGATGTAAAGGTGAATTTTCTGTGTTTCGCCATCAGCTGCTCCTTTCAGTGAGATTGTATTACATCACAATCTTGGTTTAGAGAGTGGTCTAAATTTCCGATGTCAGTACGCTTTTACAAAATTTTCCCATCTTTCACCTTTGAAAATCATAATAAGCCGTTTTAGGCTTGAAAATTTTGATTAGATAACTAACTGCAAAATAACATTAATTAGCCATAAAACCCCACCGATAACTCCATATTTGTAAAATTTCTCGTATTTTTCAAAGTGGTTGTTAATATTACCGAACAATACCTCTCGTTTCTCTTTTGCATTTTTTCTTTTTATCATCTTTTTTCTTCGTAGTTTGATTTTATCTTCCTTTTGGTGGTAAAGAACCATCTTGTTAGTCATTTCCTTTGAGATGGGTGTTCCTTTAACAAAATCGTCTATGGTGTTTTCGTCTAATGGTTCAATATCAAAAGTGAATGGATTATAGAACCATGTATATTTGTGAAATGATGATTCCACAGTAGTAGGATGCATAGGTCTGTTATTTCTATCTATCGCATAACCAGAAAAACTACAGGCTTGTCCTTTATGTAGTTGACGGAGAGACCCAAAATGTGATTGTAACTTTTGACAATCCTTTGCGTGCTCTATAATCAGTGTTGGGTGGATTTTCTTCCGAACTATTCTTTCATCTACGCGTTGAGTGATGTAAAAATCTTCTTCTTCTGTATGATAATAACATTTATTACATTCTTCAATGTGTTCAGATTGGGGTTCTATCAAGGAAATAGTATTGTAATAAGCGTAATAAATCTTATCGTCACACCTTACGGAAATCTCTCCGTTAAAAGGGGTAGTAATAGAAATGATTAGTTGATTAGAATTTGATTTACAACTAATTTTCCCTGTCATCCTCCCAACATAATTACTCTCTACGGCACAAGCAAGTTCCACTTCTATACTCCTTACTTACAAGTCGTTTTGGATCAGTTAAATTAGTTTTTACTATTTCCCGTCCGTGTAAACGATTGGAGATATTATAGCAGTTTCATGTTCTGTTTACAATAAAAGCCGCGACACCTATTATAGTAAAGCTGACAATTAAGTGGACACCGCCTCCTTAAACAACACGGGTTCGTAGTAGTGCGATTCATCGCACGTTCTGCCGAGGCATGCCCAGATATTTTCGGGCTTTACTATAAACGCCAGTTTAAAAAAAGCATTATACCATTTCTATAAATTATTGTCTCATTAGGCGGTTATTATGGTAGTTATATCAATTCTGGTTGACGATTCCTCATTAAAAGGACTTACTATTTTTGGTTAGGTTTCCCAGTGTGGTTAGGAAACTGCACCTACCGGGACTGGGATAAAATGTCTATTTATTTTTCTGGTTTACCATAGTTATAGATTTCAATTCGTCGCGAGAGATGATTTCGCGCGTATAAAGGGTAATATTATGCCTGCTAAAAGACACCATTATCTTCCGCAATTTTACTTGCAAGGATTTTTATAGTGGACTTTAGAATTAATGAGATACCGAAAACCGGTGCGGTTAGAAATGCAGACCGCATGAATCAACGGTATGAAGGTCTCCGTGTGGCATTCTGCGGGGGTGAAGAAAGGTGCTGAAAAGGGGTCTTCAAACAGGCAAACCCGTTAGTAGTAACTTGGGTTATAGTTTAGCAAAACCCTCTGATTATCAAGAGACATGGGATCAGTAAAGCAGATTTGAAATCTGTCAGTAATAACTATCTCGTGACGTATGGGGAACGTCTCACGTCAAACTCAAACCCGTATTTACAAACTATGTCTTTGATGAGTATTGGAATCCAGTTCTCCGTGTAAGGTGAGATGATAACTTCATCAATTAACGTGCCAACATCAACAGAAACATGCACACCAATGTTAGATCGGATTTCGGGTAAACTCATCGGTGGTCTATCAGGGATCACGTCCAAGCGTGCTCTCCAAATTCTACCATTCTCACCCCAATGCAGCTCGTTATCAATGACAATACGAACTTCATGCTCATATTCAAATGCTTTTCTTTTATGAAAAAAAGGGAAATATATACACTTCCAATCGGCTCGTAATTGGATTTCTTCAAAATTACGACGATAGCACTCCTTATAATCTTCTAAAGGAAGATACTTGATCTTACCGATATAGACATCCCTTGAATCGGATAAACTCTTTTTAAGGTTTCGCGTGGTAGTTTTAATGGCAATTCCACTATCGCGATAGCGATATTTTTCCCACATTGCCATTGACTCTTCCTGATTTTGATGCCAACAGTTACACATAACATTCCGGCGATACTTTTTATTTTCATTGTCGATTTCATTTATCTGTTCTATTGTAAAATCATCGGGAAAATGCTCTTGAATTAACTCTCTAAAAACTCCCTCCATTTCCTCTGGGATAAAACCTTCATGTACATCATCTCTAAATTGAGACGCTTTTGTAAAAAACAGAGATTTTCTCGCCAGCATATCAATAAATTGCTCAAGAGTCATATATCGCCATAAAATTGCTTCCTCGTGCGGGGGTGGAAATGCCTTAAGTTCTTTATACATTTATATTCTCCTAAATTATGGTAGATTTTAGAATTAATTATACCTCTACTCCGGACGAGAAATTAACGCCGAATGCGCGTATGGCATCCGTCGGGAAATTGCCTCTACCGTGGTGTGAATGTGTCTAATTATTTCACCTTTCGCCCCGCTGGGGCTTTGACGTGGTAGGTTTCACGTTAATATATATCGCCTCAATGGGCTGCTGCCAAGATATATTTTAACGTGAGTTTGGTATAAGCAATGTTGGAAACTGTATCGTTTCGTGCCAAATGTCTTAACAAATTCGCAGGGCAGACTTTATGAAGATTAACAATTTAATGCAGATGAGGAAGCGGTCTTACGGGACTTATAGTGTCGGTAAGTTGCTAATAATATCCACCGTCTCTAAACTGACGGTGATGACTTTTCCGATTAACTTGACGATGTACTGCGGGTCGTCGGGACGGTTTGGGTCGTTGCGGATGCCGCTGCGTGTGTCGGTTTTGATGCGATATTGGTCTATTATCCACTCCAGTGCGGAGCGGGTGCCGAGTCGGTAGTCGAAGGCTTTTGGGGGGATGCCGTCGAGTGTCAGGAATTTGTTGTAGACGATTTGGGTTTTGTCTTTTGAGAGTTTCATCTTCTCGACACGCCAATCGAGTTGAGCGTCAGGATTTTGGATAAACTGCAGTTCGTATTCGGGTTGCGATTCGTAGGTGACGTGGAGATTTGCGAGGTGCGCGCCTGCGTCTGCGAATCCTCGGAAGTCCTCGGCGAAGGGGATGTGGGGGAGGTCGCGTTTGAGGTTGGC
>JAGFCA010000033.1 GCA_022394755.1 Candidatus Poribacteria bacterium | reverse complement strand
GCATTATCTGTATTGAGATTTTCAGGAGCAACGCGTATCGCGGATGCAATGAGGTATTACGCATCAAAACCTAAACTCGTAGCTAACCTAATAGAATGAAAATTCATAAAACTAAATAACCATGGTCTATATTCCTCAGTGTTTTAATTTATCTATTTTTTAACCCTTTTACCAAGAATTTAGGATATTTGAGTATTTAATTCCTATACACGATTATTAATCATAGAAATTTACAAGTAAAAACTGAGAACTTAGAGGGGGGAAATGTGTGTAGAAAAGCATCTTATACCTAACACTAAGCCCCAGAGGGGTGAAATGTGTATGCTAAAAAGGTGGCATGTTTGAGATTGTATATATTCCAACAATTCGTAATTGGATTCATTTATATGTTAATATCATCCAACGGATAAACATCAATCTTACCTAAGATATGACAATTTTATCCTGAAATTGACATTGATGACTTCTTTCATCAACAATCTACAGTAGACAGGTATAGAATTGTGAAATTAATAACAAATTGCAACACTAAATAGCACTGGTATACGACTGATTTCAGTTGACATGCTGGTAAATTTCGTCTATATTAAATCTAAGCTAATGGCTCAGATATTGCAAGGATAATTCTATGTTTTTTGTGTTCTGTATTTTTATTATTCCTATTGTTGTACTGGTTTTGCTACTCCTATCTACCAGACAAAAAGACGACACAGAAACGCAACCCACAGAAATTAACAAAGAATGTGCTATATGTGATAAGGAATTTCCGATTTCTGAATTAACTGAACAAGAAATCGGAGATTATAGGAGATTATACGCTTTTTGTGGATATTGCATAGAGAATTTATACCAAGATCATAAGAAAAAACTCACTATTGAATCAGGAGAATAAGATATATGTACGATTTAGTTACATTTGGTGAAGCAATGATTCGGCTAACATCACCAGATTTCATGCGACTTGAACAGTCCAATACACTTGATATGACTGCTGGTGGTGCAGAGATGAATGTTGCTGTTAATGGAGCACAACTCGGATTAAACACCGCATGGGTATCACGCCTTGTTGATAATTGGTCTGGTCGATACATTCGAAATAAAGGTCAGGAACTCGGTGTAGATATGTCTAACATTGTTTGGATAGATTTTGATGGTATTGGCTATGAACGTAACGGTTTCTACCATCTGGAAATGGGAGCAGGTCCCCGGGCGAGTAGTGTTACTTATGATCGTGGTCATTCTGCAATCTCCAACGTACAACCGGATGAAATTGATTGGAATACCATCTTCAGTAATGCTCGTTGGTTTCATTTGAGTGGTATTACTCCAGCCTTATCAGAATCTGCAGCTACAGTATCGGCAGAAGCATTGAAAGCAGCACGTGCAGCAGGTGTCAGAACAAGCTACGACCTGAATTTTCGATCTAAACTATGGAGTTCTGAAGAAGCACAAGCAGCCAATAGCCCTATGATGGAACACGTTTCTGTTTTGATAGGAAATGAGGAAGACTTTGAAAAGTCATTAGGTTTTGCTGCTGAAGGTGCAACTGAATCTTATAGTAAACTTGAACCAGAGAGCTATAAAGAGGTAGCATCAAGAGTTAAAGCTGCGTTTCCAAATATCGAAATGATTGGTACAACACTACGCGATGCTAAGACGGGTTGGCTGAATGATTGGCGTACACTCCTTTTTGATGGTGAGGAATTCTATCTATCGCGTATCTATGAGAACTTAGAACTTGTTGATAGGGTTGGTGGAGGAGATAGTTTCTCTTCTGGATTGATTTTTAGTCTATTAAATGGCAAATCCCCTCAAGATGCGGTTGATTTTGCTGGGGGTTATTCTGCATTAGCACATACATTCCCTGGAGATTTCAACTGGGCAACTGAAGCAGAAGCTGAAATGGCTATGCAGGCTGGAAGTGTAAGAATTAGTAGATAATCCTATCCAATCTTAGATAAGAATAACATAAGCATCTCCAATAGGAGGTGCTTTCTTTTTGTGAATTTTCTAAAATTGATATATTCGAGTTAGAGTAGGTTCTGCGTACAGATTGCTGAAACCTAATGACTATCCTCGTTCATATTCCAAATTGGTACTATTAAAAGGGACTGGGTGAGTATCGTCTGTGGGGTAATGAGACATGTTTCTATTCCAGATTGGTACGATTAAAAGTGAAGTTATTCATCATAATCATATCTCCTAATGATTTGTTTCTATTCCAGATTGGTACGATTAAAAGATTCAAGGGCATATTAATACTGTAATAAAAAACACACAGAAAACCGAGAACTAAATAATCCTGTTAGATTCCTAATATACATTGCTATTTTTACTAAGTATGATATAATATCTAAAACCATTTACCGGTTGAGAAATTGGAATTACGGCAGAAAGCACATATCATTTCTAATATACTTGAACAATTCATCGGTGTTCCAAAGTGGGACGGGGCTGAAGATGTCCTTGAATGTCTTATTTTAACAATCTTATCTCAAAATACTACTGATGTTAGTCGTGATAAAGGGTATGCACAACTTCGGAAGAAGTACCCTACATGGGAGCAAGTGTTACGTGCAAGAAATAAATCAATTGAAGAACAAATTAGAATTGTAGGGTTAGGTAAACAGAAAGCTGAAACAATAAAAAATTTTCTAACATGGTTAAATAATGAGTATGGAGAGTTGAGTTTGGAATTTATCCATGAGATGGATACTGACGAGGCAATACAATTACTCTGTCAACATAAAGGTATTGGCATAAAAACTGCATCAGTAACTCTTTCATTTGCATGTGGTAGAGATGTTTTTCCAGTAGACACACATATACATAGAATCGCATTACGACTCGGTCTAATTCAACCTAATTGTAGTGCTGAAAAAGCACATCATGAACTTCCCCTTATTATTCCTGAAGGTAAATCATACCCTTTCCATATGAACCTAATATATTTTGGTCGACAAATCTGTAATGCACGTAAACCATTATGTGATCAGTGTCCATTAACTGAATACTGTCTATATTATAATGAAAAAATTCGGTTATATTGACAAAAGTGGCAGCACTGTTATTTCACCACAGTTTGATTATGCCTTTGGTTTTTCTGAAGGATTGGCAGGTGTTGAGATTGATGAGGTAGGTGGGTTCATTGACAAACAAGGAAAATTTATCATTCCGCTTCAATATGGAGGGGCATCCATTTTTACTGAAGGGTTATCTTCAATATGTTTTAAAGATGGTAAGTGCGGTTATATTGATAAGACCGGAAAGATAACCATTCCGCCTTCCTTTTGTGAGACTTCGGAATTTATTGATGGTCTTGCCTATGTCCGGACCGAAACAACCAAAGGTTATATCAATACTGAGGGTGAGTGGGTGTTCACGGAAAAAGATGGAACACATTTATATCCGTTTTTGTCAGAAGGTTTTTGCAGAATTGATGTCTGGGATGAAAAGGAAGAACACTATGCTGGATATATTGATATGACTGGTGAAATTGTCATCAAACCACAATTTGAACATGCATATGAATTTTCCGAAGGGTATGCCTGTGTTGAGACAAAGGATGGTAGAGATGTATTTATTGACAAAACCGGTCAAGAAGTTCTTGAATTAAAATTTGAAATGTCTCACTCTTATTTCTTTGAAGGCTTAGTTTCTGTCAAAGTCAATGGTAAATACGGGTTTGCCGACAAATCTGGTGAACTTGTGATTGAACCACGATTTGATGGTGCCATGCTTTTTTCTGAAGGTCTTGCGGCTGTCAAAATTGATGAGAAGTATGGATATATTGGCAAAGCTGGTGAGTGGGTTATTGAACCTATTTTTCGGTATGCCGAACGCTTTTCAGAAGGTTTAGCTGCAGTAAAATTCATGTAGGACACTATTCATAAACCTATTTTGTCACGAATCTGTGTATAACAGGTAGAATTCTGTAATTTACCAATACTGTTACTATTCGTTTTAAGCTTGTCCTGTTATAAAAATATTCTCGTTAGTATAAGGAAAACATACAATCTTAAGGGACTGATCAATTCAGACAGAAATAATGGATTCTCTCAAAAAAGTTACTTGGAAACACATTTTTGTAGTTTTACTCATTCTACATATTTTGCCATTATGGATTTTTACCTATTTTCCTTCCCAAGATGGTCCAAGTCATGTCTATAATGCATTAGTATTAAAGGAATATTCAGATCATGCCAATTATAAAATGCGGGATTTATGGAAGTTAAATATCACAATCTTCCCAAATTGGCTATCCCATATCATACTATTAGCTCTTCTTTACGTTTTCCCACCACTCTATGCTGAGAAGATATTTCTAACTTTTGCCATAGGGCTAATTCCTATTGCTTTCTACTATTTTTTAAACGCTGTTCATAGTGGTAGAAGTGAAAATTATCTCTATGTATGGCTTGGATTTCCATTTGCATATAACTATCTGCTATACATGGGATTTTACAATTTTACATTAAGTATTTCTTTTTTCTTTCTAAGTTTTGGGTATTGGTGGAAATACAAAGACATTATACAGATTAAACAACTTTGTATCTTATATATACTTTTACTTCTGACATATCTATCCCATATCGTTTCATTTGGGCTTGTGGTATTGGGTATATCCGTTTCTGCAGCATGTATATGGGGTTCAGAATCACTTGTTGAAACCTGGAGAATTAAAAATCGACAATTTAAAGATGTTATAACACAACTATTGCTCACGATTAAACCACTCTTTCAGTTTTTACTCTATATGATCCCAATTTACTTTGTTCTGATGCAGTATTATCTCAAGAGTCTAAAACAGCATCAGGAAGGTGGTCACAAAGGAATGCAGTGGATATGGGAGTATTTTATTGGTGTAAAATCCATTGTATACTTTACAAATTGGCACATTCCAGTAAATTACTTCCTTCTTGCAGTCTTAGGATTTTCTGTAATAGTAACAATTTATTATCGATTCTATCGTCGTCAACAGATGAAATCTACGGATGTGTTTCTGTTAATTGCACTAATTTATACTTACATGTTTATACGAGCACCATGGGGTTACGGTCCTGGAGGATGGATTAATGACAGAATTCATCTTTATATTTTACTAATATTAGCCCCCTGGTTAATATTTGATATACATAAATATCTTAGATATGGAATTTCAACATGTTTGATAATCTTTGCTTTGCTACATTTTGGAAGGACTGCTTACGATCACGCACGCATCTCACCTGAAATGGCTGAACTTGTCTCAGGTACACACCTAATTGAACCACACACAACATTTAATGTTATGAGTGCTGACGGGCATAAATCCGAAGCATTAGGTAGAGTTGAATATGTTACGCCATACTCACATATAAAAGCATTTTATGGTGTATATGCAGATGATGTCGTACATCTTGCAAACTATGAAGCTAATTACGATTATTTCCCGGTGAATAGAAATAATAAAGATAGTGTTGCACTTGATTATGTTCGAGCTGATTATGTTGTTGCATGGTATTATCCTGATAACGAACCAATTCCTACACTTACTCCTGATTATCAGATAATTCATAAAACAAAACATCTAAAACTATTTAAGAGAAAAACATCTGAGACACCTGATCTTACCTTGTGGAGTGAATCAGAAAATGGAAATATTAAAATTAGTTTTGATATGCAACCTGACAATGGTGAGATAGAACAAGGTTATCATATCGTTGGACCAAAAACTATGTACCTTTCAGGAAAATATGGATGGGATACAGAATGGAATCCGAGAGATCCGATTAAAACTACCAATTGGAGAATCCATCCTCGACAAGCTTCTGTAGGAAACCCTAAAAACCCACCTCTAACAAAAGATGGCGTATTTGGTATAGAAGATGCAGCATTTAGAGTCGACTTACCTAATGGAACATACCAGATTACGGCAATCTTTCAGGAAGAAGCAGGAGCAGAACATGAAATAAATATGTTAGTAAATGGTAAGACATTTATAAAGAAACTAATCATTCCAATAGGTAACAAAAGAATTGACAAGATACATACTGTTGAAGTAACTAATGGATCTATTGTATTTGTTATATATACATCCAAAATTAGAATTAAGAAACTTACCAGACACAATCATTGGATTTGGAATGGATGTATAATTGAAAAGATTAATGAATAAGTATTACATGCATAGAGTATATCTATAAATTGAGTTTAAAGAGGAGATTATAATGATAAACCCCCATGGAGCCGATTCCCTAACACCACTTTATGTAACGGATGATGTAAGAAGATCAGAATTGGAGCAGATGGCAACGGATATTCCATCTGTCCTTATCACTTCTGGTGCTGCTGCATCAGCCGTTATGCTCGCATCAGGATATTTTACACCACTCACTGGATACATGAATATTGCTGAAGCAATCAGTGTTGCTTCTGATATGAAATTGTCAAACGGGTTATTTTGGCCTGTTCCAATTTTGAATTTAATTCAACAGCAACAACTTACTGATGATGTTAAAAATGCTGATAAAATAGCATTACTTGATCCAAATGTAGAAGGGAATCCACCTATAGCAATTATGGAAGTTTCTGCAATTGAGGAACTAACAGAAATACAAAAAAACCTTATAATTGAAAAGACTTTCGGTACATCTGATCCTGAACATCCAGGTGTTCCGGCATTTGCAGATGTTGGTAATCATGTTTTATCTGGGTCAATTGAAGTACTAAATTACTCATACTTCACACAAGATTTTCCTGAAACATTTCGGACTGCAGTTGAAATACGAGAAGACATTGAAGCCAGAGGATGGGAAACTGTTGTAGCATTTCAAACACGAAACCCAATGCATAGGGCACATGAAGAACTCTGTAAGATCGCTCAAAAAGAGGTTAATGCTGATGGTGTATTAATACACATGCTACTTGGAAAACTGAAACCGGGAGATATTCCGGCTGCCGTTAGGGATGCTTCTATTCGGGCAATGGTAAAACATTACTTCCCAGATAACACAGTCTCTATTACAGGTTATGGATTTGATATGTTATATGCTGGACCAAGGGAAGCATTACTTCATGCTGTTTTCAGACAGAATTGTGGTGCATCTCATTTCATCGTCGGACGTGATCACGCTGGAGCAGGAGAGTTTTATGGACCATTTGATGCACAGATAATATTTGATGATATTCCATCAGATGCACTCGAAATTGAGATCTTTCGTGGTGATTGGACTGTATGGTGTCATAAGTGTAATGAGATAGTCATGATGAGGGATTGTCCACATGACAATGATGATTACTTTACAATTTCAGGCACAAAACAGAGAGAAATCCTTGCGGCTGGGGAACATCTTCCACCTGAAATTGCAAGACCTGAAGTGGCTGAGATTCTGATGGAATTTTACCAAACTGAAGTTAATTAATCTAACCAGTGTTAGCTATTCAATATAAAAAAAGTATTCCACGCTTTCTTCTAATGCGTTATATTGGAAAAAAGTGGGGAAGACTGTATACATCTCCACTGTCAAGTATACAACTTATTGACATACCTGAACCACAACTTCCCACACAACAGTGGGTAAAAGTAAAGACACGGCTAAGTGGGATTTGTGGTTCAGATTTAGCTACAATTACTGCAAAAGGTAGCACATATTTCTCACCATTTACATCCACCCCTTTTATTCTTGGACATGAAATCGTAGGTGAAATTGCTGAAATTGGAAAAGACGTAAACGGTCTATCGATCGGAGATAGAGTCGTTATCGAACCAGCTCTTTCATGTATTGTCCGCGAGATAAACCCACCATGTATTCAATGTGAAAATTCACGTTTTTCTAATTGTGAGAATATTACAAGAGGGAGTATTTCTGAAGGTGTCCAAACAGGATATTGCCGAGATACAGGTGGTGGTTGGAGTGAATATGTACTTGCACATCGTTCACAATTACGAATCCTCCCTGATGACATATCTGATGAGTTAGCAGTTATCCTTGAACCCTTCGCATGTAGTTTACACGGTGTTCTTCAGATAGATATTAAAAATCAAAAAGATATTTGTGTTATTGGTAGTGGTACGATAGGATTGTTAACTGTCTCTGCACTCAGATTACTGGGATATAAGAATAGAATTATTGTTGTAGCAAAATATCCTCATCAGAAAAAAATAGCACAAGATCTGGGAGCAGACGTGGTAATTTCACCTGATAAGAATAGGTATTTAACTTTCTCCGAATTAACCAATGCGGAATCCTATCAACCAGAACTTGGAGAGCAAGTTTTAATAGGGGGTGTGGATGTAACCTTCGATTGTATTGGATCAAGTTCTACTATTGATGACGCACTTCGATTCACACGATCCGGTGGAGATGTGATTCTTCTCGGTATGCCTGGGATTCCAAAGAATATTGATTGGGTTTCTATCTGGTATAAACAATTGAATGTTAAAGGTGCATACACTTACGGTATAGAAACCTATGAAGGTGAAGAAATCCATACATTTGATCTTGGGTTAAAGTTCCTACAGGATTCTGGAGAACAACTCCTTCCTATAGTTGGTTTCTCTTTTTCACTAAAAAATTACAAACAGGCAATACAAACATCACTAAATACTGGTACATCAGCCTCTGTGAAAACAATCTTCGATTTTCGATAAAACAAAATAGGAATTACCATATATTCAAAATGGTAATTCCTATTATCAATAAAGGTATGTTAGTTGTTAATAGTTATTTGTGGATTATTAATCTGATTATACTTGAATAATCGTTAGTTTTGAACTTACAAAAATAAATTCCTGTTGCGACCTTCTCACCATTCTGATTTCTTCCATCCCAATATGCAGCCTTTTCTCTGTTAAGGTAATACCCGGGATCTAAAACTCCTAATTTTAAATGACGGATTAATTCACCACTCAGATTGTATATTGTAAAGGATACGTTTGCAGAGTTGTTCAATTGAAAGGGGATCCACGTCTCTGGATTGAATGGATTTGGATAGTTTGCTAACAATGCAGTATTTGGTGGAATAGCAGTTGGAGTAATATCAATATTTTTTGGGGCATTAGCTGCAGATAAAACTTCTACAGGTGTTTGTGTATAGAATATTGCATATCCTATATGAGTGATTGGCCCTCCAATTAAATAGTCTATATTAACACCAACCGCATTAGTAGCAGTGTTATTTGATCTAACTACCGTATGGATATTACTTTCTTTACTCCCCGCAGGAATTACCACAGTATATACAAAATCACTTGTGACACCACCAACGACATCTATTGAGACATTCATTGTATAGGGTGTTCCTGTTCTAATAAATGCCTTAAACTTCCCTTCTTCTACTTTTACAATTTCAGGTAAAAGTATGAAAAAAGGTATTGTAAAATTCTCATGTATAGGTGGATTGTTACCAGCGATAGTAAAGGATGTTAATGAACTTAATCCTACAAAAAATCCGTCAGATAACGAAGAAATCTGATTATTAGATAGATTAAGATGAGTTAAGGCAGATAAATCTGAGAATGGTTCATCCCCAAATGAAACAAACTCGTTTGATGATAAATCAAGAGATGTTAGTCCACTTAATCCATTAAAAAAGTTATTAGGTAAGGAACTGAGACCATTATCTGCTAATCCTAGAATTGTTAAGGAGGTTAAACCATTGAACATGCCAGTTGTCAATGATCCTAACTGATTGCCAGATAAATTCAGAGATATAACCGATGTTAGTCCTGCTACTGCAGCAGGAAATGATGTGAAACTATTTTTACCAAAATCAAGGGTTGTCAATGATGATAATTGATCAAATAGAGTTGATGAAAACGACGATAAACTATTTGTATTCAAATCGAGTAATTCAAGAGATGTTAATTCATCAAATAGTCCTAACGGGAGAGAAGATAGTTCATTCGAGCACAAATATAGCTTCTCTAATGATGCCAATTCATCAAATATGTCTGCTGGTAATGATGTTAAACCCATATTACAAAGATTCAAAGTTTTCAACATAGATAATTCATCAAATATATCGGAAGGTAGTGATTCTACGTCATTTCCACTTATATCCAAACTTCTCAATGAAGTTAGACCATCAAATACCCCGTTAGGGAGTGAATCGAATTCATTCCCAGATAAATTTAATGATGTTAGAGTAGATAAACCATTTAAGGTCTCAGCTTGTAATGATGAAATTTTATTTGAACAAAGATCTAATGTGGTTAATGACGTTAAACCAGAAAACAGTCCAATTGGAAGTGTTTCTAAAGAATTACTGTGTAGATTCAATGTCTCTAAGGATGTTAATCCGTCAAAATCACTTGCATCTAAAGAAGTAATATATTCTGATGATATATCAAGAGTAGTTATGCTTGAAAGATGAGTTTCTGTAACATCTGCAGAATCTGTGATATCAGGAATGGCATCAACTATAGCATCTATGACTTGTTGAGTCCTATTACTCAATAGTGTTGCTTCTGGTTCAACATTATCGATATTGATTGATACATTAATTCTTGACGTCCCTCCTTCACCATCATCAACAGTTATCGTAACTATATATGTTGATTTTGTCTCATAGTCAAGTGGTTCACTTGTCTTCAATTGTCCGACATGATCAATTGAGAATGTTAGTCCATCCCCTGAATCCAATAAATAACTCAGGTTATCATCGTCTTGATCCGTTGCAGTAACTGGGGCACCAATTGCTATATTAGCAGCAGTATTTTCTGGAATGGAGTAAGTAATTGGAGTAGTCACATTAAATATCGGAGCATCATTTATATCTGTAATAGTAATTACAGCATCAATTGAATCAGTGCCACCTTGATTATCAGATACATCTATTGTAAATGCATACGTATCCTTCGTTTCAAAATCAAGTGGACTACTTGTTTTTAATTGTCCCTGACTATCTATTATAAATGATGTATTATCTGTTCCACTGAGACTGTATGATATTGGATCATCGTCTTGATCCGTAACTGTAATTGGATCTCCAATGTTGGTATTTGAGATAGTGTTCTCAGGAACACTATGAGCAATCGGATCAGTAAATTCAATAACGGGTGCCTCATTCACATCAGTTATGGATATTAATACATCAATTGAATCAGTTCCGCCATTGTTATCATTTACTGTTACAATCAATGTATAACTATCTTTATCTTCATAATCAAGTGGGGTTTTGGTTATAATCTGACCGTTGGAAGTGTCAAAATCGAATGATAACACATCTGGTCCACTCAATTCATAAATTAACGTATCAGCGTTGACATCTGTTGCTGCTATAGGATTACCAATATCAGTATTAGAGACTGAATTCTCTTCGATAGATCGGGTTGTAGCAGAACCATCTGTGAAAACAGGAGGAGAATTCACAGGTATTTCTAATACATCAATCACCTCAATACTAACTAATACTGAATCAGATGCACCTATACTATCTGATACAGTTACAATAACAGAATATAATGATTTAGTCTCATAATCAAGTGGGGATTTCGTTTTTAATTGACCAGAATCATCAATTATAAACGACGAACCATCACCTGTATCCAAAGTGTATTCAAGAGTTATATTGTCCTGATCAATAGCACTTATAGGATTACCAATGTTTAAATTGGCAGAAGAATTCTCTTCAATCCTATAAGTTATTGGTTCTACTACTGTAATCACAGGAGAATCATTAACATTGGTTACTTTGATTATAAGTTCTATTGATGCATTTCCTCCTACACCATCTGTAACAGATAACAATACTGTGTATTGAGTTTTATCAGATTCATAATCGAAAGACTTCTTAGTACGTAATTGTCCAGTTGTACTAATTACTTCAAAGAATTCTTTAGAAGAAACATCAAGACTATATGTTAATGTGTTATTTTCACGATCAATAGCTGAAACCGGAGGACCTATATTTACTCCAGAAACAGTATTCTCAGGTATCTCACGGGTAGTAGCTATAGTATCTAAAAATGTTGGTGGATCGTTAGTATTGGATACTGTAATTGTTACGGTGATACTATCACTCTGATAATTATCAGTTACTGATATGACTACCATGTAAACTGATTTATCTTCAAAGTCAAGATTTGCCTGTGTTCTCAATTGACCCGATTGAAAATCTATTGTAAATGAAGATGCATCTATACCACCAAGTGAGTAAGTTAAAACATCGTCTTCATCATCTGAAGCAGACACAGGATTTCCAATAGGTGTGTTTTGAACAGAATTCTCAGGAATACTACGTTCTGTCGTTTCACCTTCATTGAACACTGGTGCTTTATTGGTTACCGATTCATTGATATCAGTTACTATTATAGATACAGTTATAATATCTGTTGCCTGCCTACCATCTGCTACTGTAATTGTTACAGAATAGATGGATTTACTCTCAAAATCTAATTGTGACTTAGTAAGTAATTGTCCAGTTGATGAATTAATGTCAAAGGAATCTACATCAACTCCTCTAAGAATATAAGTGAGTAAGTCATTATCTGGATCTTCAGCAGATACAGGATTACCTATTTTTATCCCCGGAATACTATTCTCAGCAATCGTCCTACTGGTCGATAATCCTTCTAAGAATGATGGGACATGATTTTCAAATATATCAGTCACTAAAATAGTCACAGATATAGAATCGCTTCCACCTTTATCATCAAATACAGTCACTAATACAGAGTATATTGATTTTTGTTCATAATCCAATGAAGAATTGGAAATTAGCTGCCCTGTTGAGCTGTCAATTCTAAATGAGTCAGAATCAATTCCACCAAGTGAATAAAGTAGTCCATCACCATCTATATCAGTTGCTGTGACTACTCCTCCTATATGAGTACCCAACGTTGAGTTCTCAATAATTGTTCTAGTGCTTAGTCAAGTGATAATCGATGGGTATAGTCGTTTTAGTTTTATACGTGCATCATCTGTAGTAAACCTCCAACTTGTTTTGGTCTGTTTTTCATTTCTTCTGTTTTGCCAT
>JAGFCA010000179.1 GCA_022394755.1 Candidatus Poribacteria bacterium | reverse complement strand
TCAGTTAACTGTTTCGGAACTTGTAAACTACTTAAGTTTTCCTGAATAAGTGCTTCCTCACCTCTTAGTCGATTTCGGGCGCGGTGAAGACGACTCTTGACAGTATTTGTTGATACACCGAGGAATTCACCGATTTCTTCGCACGATAATCCTGCAAGATAATGCAACGTTACCACCGTGCGATCACTCTCTTTCAGTCGACTAAGCAGTTTTCTTACAAGAGACCTTTGATTCTCCTTTCTATCTTCTTCGCGTTCTTTAGTCTTATATTCAGTATAATACGCCTCTTCCAACTCCATAGGATCGGTCTGTTCTAATGATTGTAGTTGTGCTTTTCTTTTTCGGTGCCACATGTTACAGATATTGGTCGTAATCACATATAACCAACCTGAAAATCGTTGTGGGCTTTTGAGGCTATTTAGTTTCTGATATGCAGTCATGAATGCATCTTGAGTAATTTCTTGAGCTATGTGGAAATCACCGATCTTCTGCCATGCAAGGGCATGTATCTGTTCTTGATATTTTTCCACAAGGGATGCATAAGCTTGCTGATCACCTTCAAGAGTTCGTTTGACCAATTCAGAGTCGTTTTGTTTCATGTTAAACCTCACAGTCTGACTGTTCTTTAAACATATAGATGCTATTTGTGTATGAGAGGTTGCACTTCTTGGTAAAATAAATTCTTTTTTTCATATACAAGACCGTTATGTAAATATGTTGAAGGACTTACTGTAATATCAATATATCACATTATCGTACATTCTCCAAATCATCACATTAAAACCATTAGAGAATAAGAGTGTTTTCAAATAATTCTTGTAGTCAAGAAAAAAGGCACGTATTAGATACGTGCCTAAAGTAGTATAGTGGACTAAACTATAGTTTACGATTTTATCCATTTTACTAAGTCATTGTTGAATCATCTCATTTATTTACCTTCTGTGAGTTTGTAGTATATTCAAACTCTGGCGTTGCTTCTTAGTCTGAGTTTGTGTTGTGAAGCATCAGACAACTCATCACCAAAGTCAACACTATCAGTACTATTCTGTCCAGTTGTTTCCTTATCCTCAGTATCATTTATTTCTATATATTGGATTTCACTATTCTGTATTTCTGAAGTTTCATCAATGTGTTGTGTGTCCGCGTCATTCTTGCTGTCATATATCTCTATTGTAGACATCTGGAACTGAAACCACACAAAGCAACTGATTGTGAAAATCATAATAAATGCTGTTCCTCCAAGAATCCAATTTTCTATTGAAAAATCTTTTAGCATCATATCCTCCCTTTTGTCCTTTGATTATCCAGTCATCACTGGGAGTTACCTTTTTGTTTTCTCATTCTTACTTGTTAGACATTTTCAAAACAATTGTGTTCGTAATATATAGTTTAATTAGTTGCGAGTTTCAATCAATTCTTTCAGACTTTTTGTGTCTCTGTAATTAAAGAGACATAAATCAGTAAAAAGGTTGCACTTTTTTACTAAATATACAAATAGGGAGGCAAAAAGTTGCATATTTATAGATATTTTCAAATAATTAGTTGTAATGATTGTAATGGATACAATATAAAGTTCATACAGACTTAGATAAACCTAATCTGAAAAGCTTAGATGTTCATCAGCTATGTGTTCATTAAATTCCGTTTCAATTACTTGCATTTGGAAGAACTTACCAGACATCTTGGTTTCAGGATCATAACCTACTGCATATGTTGCTGACTTTGGAAACCAAATATCTGGCGTGAACTTTTCAATATTGAACTTACTATGAATTCTACTAATTGCTTCCTCAGGTTCTAAGAGATTACGTTTTCCATCAGGTCCCAAGAGCATTGCTTGTAGCATTGTCTTTTGGGTTTTCAGAGTACGAGTTGGTCGATATCCTTTCGCAGGATCTATCCAGATCTTTAGAATAGCAGAACTCTTTGAGAGTGTTAACTAAATAATGGTGTATGGATCAGTCTAATCAAATCTGTCAATGATCCAAATCAATCAAATAAGTATAACACATGCAAAAAAAAATCAAACTTTTTCTTTACTA
>JAGFCA010000012.1 GCA_022394755.1 Candidatus Poribacteria bacterium | reverse complement strand
TCATCAGCTTCAGTTGTGTCATCAGCTTCAGTTGTGTCATCAGCTTCAGTTGTGTCATCAGCTTCAGTTGTGGTATCACCTTCTGTAGTGTCATCAGCGACGGGTACTGTTATTTCTCCATCTGTTGTTGTTACACCTTCCAATTCGTTTGCTTCAGCATCTGAAAGAGTTACATCTGACAATGTAATAGAAGATGCTTTTACTTCAAGTACCTTAAAAGTCACAGAAGCAAGTGTACCATCACCACTTCCAGTTGCTCCACCGATTGAAGTTCCACCTACGGTGACATTTGAATCACCAGGTTTGATAACGGGGAAGAACGTTCCTGCCAATGGATCTCCTGGAATATAATCACCTTTTGCAGCGGAGACATATTCAAGGGCTGTATTATCATAGTTAACAGTTACTTGCCCACCAGCAATGTTTTCACCACCAGTGACTTTAATACTTATGATAAGTTCACCATCAACAGCAGGGGATTCTTGTGTGGCAGGATCAATAGATACGGTAGCTGCACCGTAACTATATCCTATAATTCCAAAAGACATTATAACAGCCAATAGGGAAAAAAGTATTTTCCTATTGTTAAGCTGAATATTCATAAAATACTCCTTAAAATTCATTAACTTTGTAGTCAATTATACGTATACTAAAATTTACAGGTCAAAGTCTCTATTCTACTTGAGGGGAGTTAAATCTGAGGGACTAAATTCACGATTCTAAATAGTCATTGCTTATATCTGTTGATATGCAAGACAGAAAATCGTACTTAAGATATATTAGCAAATAATTTTCACTTGTAAAATGCATTACTAACAAGTTTATCTATAAGAATAAACGTTGTCAAGTCAATTTAGTTTTCAAATGAAGAATCATCTGAAATTCGGTTAAACTTTTGCTACAATTATAACATATATAATTGTTTCTACGCAAGTTAATTATTCTCTGAATCGGATAGTCGTGGTGCAAGTTGATTCCAAGTTTCTCCTAACTCTGAGACACATTTAAATACTGGATAAAGAGATTCCCATATATATTGTCTGGTGTCAATTCCATCCAGTTGAACTTTTTCATTCGTACCAGATATTAGTTGTTCTCCAATCTTCTCATGTAGCTCAACACAGGCTTCTACAAGTTCGGAAAGAAGCTTAACAGCATGTATTTGTCGGGTTAGTAATTCAGAAACGCTTACCTGCATATCAGGTTCAACATCATACGCACTTGGTGGGGCATAATTATGTGGCAGCCTTTCACCTTCATCATTTCTTGGTGTGTGTGTTGGATAAATATGTGGTGTGACTGATAGATACATAGTCATCGGTTCATCTCCAAGTACACTTACCCTATGTGGTTGATCTGCTAAGGCAATACACATTTGACCTGGACCCAATTCTTCTGTTTCACCATCAATTTCAAACTCCACTCGTCCTTCCAAAATTAAGAATATCTCATGGCCAAGATCATGGCTATGGAGTTGGGCAGATTGACCAGGTTCCATCTTTAAAAACCGTGAACGAATTTGTGATGTAACGAGTACATTCTTGATATCTTTACGATAATCATATACTGGAAATCCCATCATAAACTCCTTTATGATAATACTATATTAACGACAGAGTATGTAAACCTTCTATTACTTTTCAACTGTTCATTCTGTGAAATATAAAAGGATACACACTTATGGGAGTTTGATTATAGCAATTATTCTTCATTTTTCCAAGAATTTCACTCCTATATACCCGATAGGTTCGGTTTTCTAACTACGGGAATGTTTAGATGACATTCATAACCGGGGAATGTTTAAATGACATTCATGCCGTTGATTCCTGTTTCTGATTCCTGATTCAGATTCGCGGGAGAAATGTGTAAAGTCCTATTCAGATCCTGTATCAAAGTATAAATGTAGCAAGATGCCTTCTCTACGTAACTCTGTATAATCCTTTATTCAAAAAAGAAAACTATCCATACCCAAAACACTCTTTTCCGCGTAATCCGAGATTCAGACACAAAAATATATATAGCGAAAAATTCTTTACACACCCCTTTTATAATATTATTTTGACATATATAATTTATTAAAGTATAATTGATGGTATAACATAAAGTATTGTAAAATATATACCTATGAAAAGAAGAATTTACATACATCATCATTCTGTCCATTCCTGAGTTGGGCGGATTAGAGTGATGAAGTGATCATACATACATCATAGTGGACATATTGCAAGAATAACTTGCAGTCAATTCCCCTGGTAAACTAACCGCTCTCCTACGTGCATTTTATGCATCAGTAGAGGAAAATGAGCATCTTGTTTACCGGGTTTTTTGTTTAAAGGGACATCTTCATTAAGTATAGAGATTAATTAGAAATGGAATTTTCATTTATTCGAATAATATCGCAGATAACATTTCTATTTTGAGGAGCATTGACTATGGATACATTTATAAAACCGACTGGAACTAACGATTTTTTACCTGAACAGATGGTTCAGCGTAATTATGTAGAGAAAATAATACGTGAGACCTTTGAAAGTTATGGGTTTTCACAGATACAAACTCCATTATACGAATCATTCTCACTATTATCTGCACAAGCTGGAGAAGAAATACGACATAAGATGTTTACTTTCGTTGGTCCTGATCGTGTAGATTATGCATTAAGACCAGAACTAACAGCACCCGTATGCCGGATTATTGCAAATGGTGATTTACAAGACTATCCATTTCCATATAAACTTTATTATATTGGACAATGTGTTCGACAAGAGCCAAAGACGAATAATGAAGACATTCGAAGGGAATTTCGACAGGCAGGTATCGAACTAATTGGTTCAGATTCAACATTAGCTGATACTGAGGTTATTACAATACCAGTGAGAATCCTTGAGAAGCTAAATATAAACAATACACAATTAGCAATTGGTAATACCGGTATACTAAGACATTTATTAGAGAAATTGAATGTTGATCCAAAAGACCAGAGCGAGATTATTTTAGATATAGACCATCTTTCAAGAATACGGCTTGAAAAAAATAATATGGATATTGAGAATCTACGTGATGAATTAAATACTCTACGACGTTCTCAAGGATCGAATTATCAAGGTGATTACAAAATTGATAGTGAAATTGTACAAGGAATGTCCGAGAGAAATTCTGGTGAATGGAGATCTAATCTACCATTAATCGCTGAGGAAACTTATAGTTCAAGGTGGAATCGTTATTACGATATCTCACTTGAGATGGCTCAAAAATGTATTAACATCTCAAAAATTAATGGTGATCAGAATTATATTCTAACCGAATACGGTAAGGAATTAGATGACATTTCTTCGCAATCCTATAAGGAATTAAATGCTCTTTGTAATTATTTAGAAAAAAATGGAATTACTGAGTTTAAGATTAATCTGGGAATCACACGTGGATTTGATTTCTATACAGGTACTGTATTTCAAATTGATGATTCTACAAGAAATTTACCGATATGTGGTGGTGGTAGGTACGATAGACTTATTGAAAGTTTCGGTGGTCCATCACTACCTGGAGCAGGTTTCGCATTCCAATTCGATCTTCTTGTAGATTCATTTTTAGCTACTGATAGTAATGATAGTAAGTCCAGGAAGGATTATTATATCGCTACAACATCAAATGAAGGTTTAGATGAAGCAATTGAAAAAGCTGAATTATTAAGGAACACTGGAAAAACTGTTGAGGTTGATTTAATGGGACGTGACTTTGAGGAACAACAAGATTATGCAACTAAAGCACAATTCGATTATATCCTCCAAATTAATACTGACGGATCAATCAAACGTACAAATTTAAAAACTAAATCCGTTGAGACTCTTACTATAGAAGAACTCTAACCTAAACAGTTGATGTTGAATTACATTTAGATATGGCAACTTATTTGTAAGATTAACTAAGATAATAAGCAAGCAACCGACTTTTTAGTTAATTGCCTGAGTATGTTTTATTTTTCATTTAATTATATCTTCAATTAGAAGGAAGACCATCGTTATGCAAACTGAGAGAAATCTGAATTTACTGCTACCAAAAGGGACAATCCAGTCACCAACACTTGAGATGTTTCAACGTGCTGGATATGAAATTAATGGTTATAAGTCTACTGATCGATCCTACCGTGCTACATTTTCAAATGATAAAGATATTAAAATCAAAGTCTCTCGTCCACAAGAAATACCTGTATATGTGGGTATGGATGATTTTTATGACTTAGGTATTACTGGACAGGATTGGGTAGAAGAAACAGATGCAAATGTAGAAGAAGTCTTACCATTGGATTATGGTTTTGTCAGCATTGTTTTGGCAGTTCGGGAAGAAAGAGAGGATATCAACTCCTTTAAGGATTTAGTCAATCTTGCTGATAGAAATATCAGAATATCAACTGAGTATCTAAACATTTCAGAGAAATACATCCTTGAACAAACAGATAACAAAATTGCTCCTGCTATATTGACACCTTGGAAACGTCTTAACACTCTTGGAACATATCAATCACCGATCATGTTGATGTTGTCATTTGGAGCAACAGAAGGAAAACCCCCCGAAGAGGCAGATGCAATTATAGATAATTGTAGTTCTGCACGTACGTTAAAAGCAAACAATCTAAAAATTGTTGAAGTCTTACGCGAATCGGAATCATCATTAATTGCAAATCCAAAATCCCTTACTGATCCGTGGAAACGGGACAAGATTGAAGAATTAAAACAAACTCTCGAGAAGGGTGTTCGTAGACGAAGAAGCCAAGGTCTTACAGGACACATATAAGGAGTATGGACAATGTCACAACTCATAAAACCACGTGTTCCCAGAGGAATGCGCGATATTTTACCTGAACAGATGATTCGAAGACAATATGTCATTGATGTGATTCAAGATGTATTCGAGGAATTCGGATTTGAACATTTACAGACCCCAGCAATGGAATTGTCTGAAGTACTTACAGGTAAATACGGTCCTGATGCAGAGAAGTTAATCTATCAAGCAGGACATACTGGTGGTAAGGAAGATATATCGCTTAGGTATGATTTAACCATACCATTATGCCGCGTAATAGCAATGTACCCTCAACTCCCTAAACCCTTTAAAAGGTATCAAATTGATCCAGTATGGCGTGCTGAACGCCCACAAAAGGGACGCTATCGCCAATTTTTTCAATGCGATGCTGATACCGTTGGTAGTGAGAGCATGTTAGCCGATGCAGAAAATGTGAATCTTGTTTATCAAATACTTTCTCGACTCGGTTTTAAACAATTTGAGATAAATATCAATGAGAGGAAGATTATAACAGGAATCGGACAATTCGCTGGTGTTCCAACACAGCAATTAGGTGGACTCTACCGTTCTATTGATAAAATTGATAAGATTGGGGTAGAGGGGGTATCATCGGAATTAAAAGAGAATAATATCCCTGAAGATGTAATAGAAAAACTGCTTACACTCTTACAGATTGAAGGTGATGCAGAGACGATTCTATCTCAATTGAATCATCAACTCAATGATTATGAAACAGCACGTGAAGGTATTTCAAATTTACAGAAGTTAATAGAATATATTACATTACTCGGAGTTCCAGAGGAATTTTATCGTGTGAATGTAGCAATGGTTCGTGGTTTGGAATACTATACAGGACCA
The DNA here is from genome assembly GCA_022394755.1 of Candidatus Poribacteria bacterium. GTDB lineage: Bacteria > Poribacteria > WGA-4E > WGA-4E > WGA-3G > MSPOR6. The sequence continues at coordinate 32,954 of JAGFCA010000012.1, read as the reverse complement.
ATTTATGAAACAGTCGTGGAAGAACCGAAGATCGGCAGCATTACTGGTGGTGGTAGATATGATGAATTGATTGGTAGTTTTAGTAAACAAAACTATCCAGCCACTGGGACAAGTTTCGGTATTGAACGAATAATTGATGTTATGGAAGAATTCGATATGTTCCCATCATCTGTCGGAAAAACAGTTACACAAGTTTTAATGACAGTTTTTGATGATGAATTGATGAATGAATCTCTTAAATTAGCAACAAAATTACGAGATGGTGGTATCCGTACAGAAGTTTATTTCCGTCCAGGAAAAATCAGTACACAGATGAAATATGCTGATTCAAAAGGTATTCCTTTCGCTGTCATATTAGGATCCGATGAATTAGAAGCTGGGAAAGCCGGAGTTAGGGAACTGGCAAGTAGAGAACAGAATGATGTTCCTTTAAGTGATTTAGTAGACCATATTAAAATGTTAATTCATGATGGTAAAGATAAAATGTAATCCACATAATTGAATTAATATTGACATTATATCAAAAACTATGATTTTAAACAGACGTTCTCATATTATATGGGGTTGTATTTCAATAGGTTTCATCCTTCAGATTATATACCTAACTTTTGTGGGATGTAGCCACACAACACCATATTATCATCCTGAATTATCATTAGAGAATGAGTCTGATGTTTCTCAGAATTCCGTTCTTTTATATCGTATAGTTCTTATTGGAGATGCTGGACAACCTAAACCCAATGAACCTGTATTGGATTCACTTAAGAAGTGGTGTGAAAAAGATCCTGATAAAACCACGGTGGTATTCTTAGGTGATAATATGTACCCTGATGGAATGACAGAAGATAGACAGGTTGAAGTCGAAGAGAAATTAGTACCACAATTAGATGTCATTACATTAGCAGATGCACATGGTATATTTATTCCTGGTAATCACGATTGGACAAATGGTAAAAAAGAAGGTTATCAAGCAATCTTAGCACAACAGATATACATAGATGACAAATTATCAAAAGAGCCTAAGTTCCTCCCAAAAAACGGATCACCAGGTCCAGTGTCAGTTGATCTTCCTACAGACTCACCTGTATTTCGTTTAATAGTATTGGATACTCAATGGTGGCTACAGGAAAATCTTCATTCAAGTGAATCTCAGAATTCAGTCATTATAAAGCTTAAAGAATTATTGAAGACAGACTTACCTATTATAGTCGTAGGACATCATCCTATTGAGAGTTATGGACAACATGGTGGCTTTTTCGATTGGAAAGACCATCTTTTTCCCGGTAGAATGTATAAGAAATGGATATGGATTCCTATGCCAATTTTAGGATCGGTTTTACCACTAACCCGTAGGTATATCGTGGACTATCCACAAGATATAAATGGAAAAGGATATAAAGAGTTGGTCAAACAATTAAATCATGCTTTTGCTAGTGCCAAACAGACACCATTGTTGTTATATGCCTCTGGTCACGATCATTCCCTACAAGTACTTGAAGGAAATACAACAGATTATTTACTGATTAGTGGACTTGGGTCCAGTGAGAAAGCTTCACCTGTTTCTCATGGAGATAACACACTCTTTGCACATCAACACTCCGGTTTTATGTCTATTGATTTCTTGGCGGATGGTAGATTTCTCTTGAGGGTCATTGAACCAATCGGTGAGAAGGTTGTTTTTCATTATTGGTTAAAATGAGTTGTATTTTGTATGAAAAGAATAAATCCAAAATTCATGGAAAATCTGACTATGCTAATTTTAAATGTAGTCTTTTCTATATAAGCAATCATACATGAACCATTACCTCAAAATAGATTCAGATAAACTAATTTTGATAATAGATTGTCTAATCACACATAATAAATTTACATATAACACATTTTGGAGAGAATGATGTTAACAAAGAAACAGAAGTTAGAATTTCATGAAAAAGGTTATATTACAGTTTCTGGTGCCGTACCTAAGTTAATGGTTGATTCTGCTCGTAAGTTAATTAATCACTCAATAGGTGCAGTTGGTATGCATGAAGGTGATTTAGAAAGGTTCAGAGCACAATCCTATTGTAATGAAATACAAAATGCACCTGAAATTGTAGATATATATCGCAAGACACCCGTGCTTAATATCGCTGAGTCATTGTTAGGTGAAGGAAATGTTCAAACACCAGGTTCAGCACAAATTGCTCTTAGATTCCCAATGCCGTTGGATCGTGATCCAAATGCTCCCAATGGACACTTGGATGGATTAGGTAGTGGCTCAAATGGTATGCCAAAAGGAGTATATAAACGAGGGTTTTCTGCTTTAGCTGTTGTATATCTGGCTGATGTACCTGAAACAAATAGCGGTAACTTTACTGTTTGGCCGAAATCACATTCTTTCTTTGCTGATTATTTCGAGAAGGAAGGACATGAGGTATTAGCCAATGGGATGCCGCATCCCGAACTTCCAGAAGGTCCCAAGCAGATTATTGGAAACGCAGGTGATGTAGTATTAACACACCATCAAGTCGTCCATTCAGCTGCACAAAATGCCTCCGCAGACATTAGATATGCCGTTATTTTTCGTCTTCGACATGTAAACTGTGATGAAAATGGTTATGATTGTTATACTGATATATGGCGAGAATATCCTGGAATTCAAGAAGTATTAGATTCCAATACTGAGTAAACTAATTTAGAAATACCAATTCTATAGTAATTTGTCATAAAATACTGAACAAATTATAGGTTTACGATATATTAAATTAAAAAGAATAAATAATAACGTAAGTTTGAAATTAGTTCTATGAGTTCCATTTTTCAAAAACCCTATTTTTAAACCAAGTAAGAACAGTTTCCCGAGGAACATCCAGTGAATGCCGTAAGGCATTCACACCGTTGATTCAAGACGTTCATACTCGGGTATGTCATAAGGTATACATACCGTTAATTCTGATTAGTGGGAATTGTGTATTACGTAAACCTCTCCAAACTATAGTATAATAAGGTAAGAATAGCATTTACTGGTATTATTCTATCTTGATTTCTTAATGTCCCCCCATACAGTAGTTAGCTTATCTACTGATTCAACATCAAACGGATTTCCATTTAAATCAGCAATTTTCTGTACCTCTTTTTCAGTCAATGCCCTATGAAGCATAATATATTCATCCATCAAGCCTTTGAATGGAAAATTTGTTGGACCCCGAGGACCATTAAAATTTGGTGCTTCTGAACCAACACCAATAAAACCAAATCGGACTGCTTTTGGACCAATAAATTCACCATGTGCAGCTTCTTCGGCATCCAATTTACCGTCGACAAAAATACGTTTTTTCTCACCATCAAAAGTTACGACTATATGGTGCCATTTATCATCTGTAACTTCTGTTTCTCCGTGCCAATCAGTTATCGGACAACAAACATCAAATGCAACTAAGGTTTCATTTCCTAATTGGTCATCTCCTACACCGAAACGAAAAAATTCACTTCGATCCCAAGATGATATTAACCCTTTCTGGCCTGTTTTAATCCAGACTGATATACTCAATTCAGGAATACCTGCTACATATTCAACATTTCGAACGGCTATATATTGTCCACCTAAACCGGGAAATTCTACGGCTTCTTTGACTTGTCCATCTACACTAATAATGTTATTGCCTTGGATTAAACCGTGATTTTCGTTACCAGATAAATCCAAGTAATCGGTATCGGTTAGAGTATCGGCATCAAAACTATAATATACAACCAAATCATCCATTTCAAGATTCTTACCTTTAGCATAAAATGATAAACCTAACAATATAAAAAATATGAGAACTTTGATACAGATTAAGGATATTCTCATCTCAAATCTCCTTTAATAATATGTCTTAATATTTGCCCATATAGAACTCAATTTATACTTTGGATCAACATCAAATGGTTCTTCAGGGGCATTGGCAAGATGTTTTATTTCATCTTCAGAGAGTGATCTATGAAAATATAGAAATTCATCCATTAGACCTTTAAATGCCCATCCTGTGGGTGCTGCATTTCCATTAAAAACATCTGCTTCTGACCCAACACCTATAAAACCGAATCTTTTTGCCTTTGGACCAATCATTTTATTTGTTGTTTCTGTTGGTGCCTCAACATCCAATTTTCCATCAACATATATTCGTCTCATCTCTGCATTAAATGTTACTGCTACATGGTGCCATTCATCGTCTGTTACTTTTATTTTCCCGTGCCAGTCAGCAATTGGGCAACAGATATCAAATGCAACGAATGTTGTGTTATCAAGTACTGCATCTCCTGCTGCAAAACGAAAGTATTCACTCCTATCCCATGATGCTATCATTCCCCTTTGTGCTGTTTTAATCCAGACTGCAATTGTTAGTTCCGGGATACCTTCAGTATAATGAACTTTCCTAACTGAGATATATTCTGTTCCTACACCTGGAAACTCCATACCATCATTAACTTTACCTTCTATATTGTTTAGATTACTCCCATGAATGAACCCGTCATTTCCATTTTCTGATTGGTCTATTACATCTTCATTTGTAATAGTATCGGCATCAAAACTATAATAGAATACCAATTCTGCTTTATCAACATTTGATCCATAGATTGGTGACGTTATTAATATCAACAAGATTGTAAACACGTATATATTATTGATAATATTAGCTTTCATTGTTAGCCTCCAATGTTAGTAAGACTCAGTAATAATCTATATCAAACTTTATGAATATCCCCCAATGCCTAATAACATCCGTTCTTCCATATCACCATTTTCAATAAATTCTCGGGTCAATCCATCTTCTGGTGGCTTACCTCCATGTGGAGATTTTCGTAACCATGTTGGTGTATAACCCAGAATCAACATTCTACGTTTTGTCTTCAAGGTTGGTAATGCTCGATGCCAAAGATTTCCATGAATCAACACTGCTCCACCTGCTTTAAGGTTTAATTGTACTTCACCATCTATTGGTTCATAAGTATTAGGAGTAGCTTGATCTAACCAATTATGTGAACCCGGTACAACTCCAACAGTTCCAGTTTCTTCGTTGATATCGTCAAGATAAATTAAACAGTCAATACAATGTGGTCTTGAAAACCAAAGTGGAATTGGGTTAGGGACAACCCTCATATGTTGATGCCACGGTGTTTGGTGTTGTCTGTTTTCTCCTGGATATGTAATACGTGCACTTAATCCGCGTAGTCTGATAAGGGGTCCCATCATTGCACGAGCGATCGATAGAATCGGTTGGAATTTTAGCAGATCTAAGAATACTTCATCTTTATCCATCAAATGTCGCGGTATAAACCCCCAACCATCTTTAGATCTCATAGCACTCTTACGGTTTTCTGATTCTCTACTTTCTAATCTATCCAAAGCATTTCTGAGTTTTTCAAGCGACCCATCTTGAAATAGCCTTTCACGAATCAGATAACCTGTTTCACTAAATGATTGTAGTTCCTCAAGAGATGCATGAACTTCAACATTCCAATCTGTGCCAGTTTCATTCGGATTATGATCATTCAACACTTTATACTGAATGGTATGTTTATTCATGACTAACTCACATTCCTATCATAGGTTTATGGTTGTAATAGTTCACCTGGAATACGCGAACCAGGATAGCTACCATTTTCATCTCTATTTGCTATAATTTCAGGTATCTCTTTATCCCAATATTCAGGTATTGTGTTTGGTCTACTATGCCAAGCTAATATTAAAGTTCTTCGTGTATCCGTAAGATTATTATGTGCGGCATGTAATAAACGTGCATCTGCCATTACTAAAGAACCTGCTTTAGCACAAATATCGACTTGATCAGGATGATTACAGAACATAATAGGATGATCTTCTTCAATAAACCGAGCACCCTGTTCATGCGCTGGGACAAGTTGGTTATGTAGATCTATCCGTTTTAAATGTGTGCCAGGGATAACCTTTAAACATCCATTATCTCGAGATGTGTCTGATAAATAATAATTAAGAAATATGGTTTGTGGCCATGGAGTACAAGACAGTGGATCATTCCAACGCATCCAATCTTGATGCCAATAGAGTGGAGGTCCACCTGCCTCCTTAGTTAATATTATAATCCCGCCGGATGCAGCGAAATCACCAAAACCGAGTTGTTCAAGGGCATCACGAGAAGGTTGCCATTCTAATAATCTTTTAATGTACATGTTATCAGCTGCATGGACATTCACATGTTGACCTTGATATACCATCTCCGCTGGTTCTGTATGTGATGCAATTAATCTTTCAGATTCATCGTGTAGTTCTTGTAAGAACTCATCTGTAAGAACGTCTTCAACCACACAGAACCCATCACGAAGCATCTGTTCCCGTTTTTCAATTGCAAGTTCAGGTGTCATTCATTCTCTCCTTAACACAAATAATTGTAAATTCTACATAAATCAATATGTTATTACAACATAAATATACAGTAATTAATAAAAAAATCAATATCATTTAAACTCAACCTGTAATTATATACCTTTTCACTTCTAAACTGTTGTTGAATCCATGGTGTTAATAAAAATTATAATTGAAAAGAATTGGGTGTGCAATGTAGCAAACCCACTTATCCGCGTAATCCTGTATCATCCGCGATTCAAAAAAGAAAACCATCACTACCCAAAGCATTCTTCCCCGTGTAATCCGAGATTCTGACATAAGCAGCAAAAGCAGTCGACTATCAACGTTTCAGACAACATGCATAATACATAAAAATAAATTGAAGAAAATAAATGACAAAGCAACTAATATCATATAAATACGTTACAATAACATATAGAGACATATAATACTACATAGCAGTAAAATAAAGTATATAATCTAATCCAATAATCTGCTTTTTCAGGAGTGAATCTACCGATAAATATTATGTTATGAGAATAATAATAGTAAAAACAGAATACTCGCTCATTAAGGAAAACTACAAAATTGTTACTTTTTTCAAATTTTAGAATTAAAGAATTAATTCCTTACAAACCCAGACAGGGACTAATAGGAAAGGCAATGAAATAACAAGATACAATCCTACACTTTGTAGGAAAAGTGTAACATTTTCTCACATATCTAATACAATGTACTAAGTTGGAAAAACGATAAAATCGTCTTAAAAATGTAATAGCTTAGATTTAATAATACTGTAAACTGTATACTGAAAACCAATAACTGTAATCTATAAAATATACACATGGAAAATACGATATTTATGTCAAAAACTTTACAAACCCAATAGAATTGTGATTGTTGACACCGATATTTCTTAATGATATACTTTCCGTAAGGAGTCAATAGGTATGGTTAGTCAAGAGGATATTCAAGCCACTTGTGATGACATTGTAAGGGAATTTGCTCCATTACATGTAATTCTATTTGGATCTTACGCTTATGGTATGCCGACTGAAGATTCTGATGTCGATATGTTGGTTGTAATGGATATTCCATCATCTGAAACGAGACGTCAAACTTCTGAAATAAGCAAGAGAATTCCAAGACGGTTCAGTATGGATTTATTGGTAAGATCCAAAGACGAGGTCTCTTATAGAATTACACATAACGATTGGTTCTTACGTGAAATCACTGAAAGAGGAAAGGTCCTTTACGGGGATATCAACACTATAAAAGGAAATATCAAAAAAGTAGATGCTGAAATGAATCCTTTGACAATAGAATGGGTTGAAAAAGCAGAAGAAGATTACACAACAGTTAAGTTATTGTATCAGAATGCAGGTTCAAGTAAGAATATTATATGTTTCCACGCACAGCAATGTATAGAGAAGTACTTAAAAGTATGGCTCCAAGAAAAGAATATCCCAATTCCAAGAACACACAAGTTAGAAGACCTATTGGATCTAATAACTCCCTATATACCTAAATGGAATACCTGGAAATCAGATCTTTCAAAACTATCAAATCACGCACTTGACTTTCGATATCCGGGAAAGTCAGCTACTGGAGAAAATGTAGAAATTGCAGTATCAACATGCGACATTGTCCGACATGCAATACTGCAAAGTCTTAACCTACCACTTACCCCATAACAGGAATAGGAATAGCTATGTGTAAAGGGACAACTATAAACATTCCAAAACTTGAAATATCAGACCAAGAAAGAACAGGAAATTACTTATCACAAGATTCAATTGATGCTGGTGTTCGTCTATTGCGAGAAGCAGGATTAGTTGTTATTGAAAGTGTACTCCCACGAGACTGGATAGATGAAGTTAACACTGCCATGCAAGCCGTTATGGATGGGGAGAATGATAGTGAGAATGGTGATAACCCGATGCTTAAGATGCCGTTTATGGATCCTCGTATCATTAGCAACCCCTTTTCAATGGCAATCATGAAGGCTGCAATGGGGGAACAATTTTTTGCTTATCTACCATACGGTTGCAATTCAACTGCACCTGGTAACGAGATACAGTGGATACATCGAGATTCTGGCCAACTCTTTCCAGAATTATCATTCGCTTTACCAGTAACAACAATCGTCGTGAATATTCCGTTAACAGATTTTACTGTAGAAAATGGAGCATCGGAAGTTTGGCCAGGATCACATCTCATTATTGATGATGATGACGTTAGAAATACTCCATATCATGTATGTGATGAAGCACGTGCTGCACAACATCCTTCGTTTCAGTTAAGTATGCCTGCTGGATCGGTAGTTGTCAGGGATATGCGGTGTTGGCACAGAGCTATGCCGAATACAACAGATTCTCCAAGACATATGTTGGCATTAGTTTATTTCAGAAGATTTCATCATTCACCGAATGCCCCCGGTATTTTTAATGCACGAATACCAGATGAAATTTGGTCATCAATGTCTGAAGAAACACAATCTGTTTACCGTTTCCAAGCTCACGATTAGAAATTATAGAATTAGAGGTATTATATGGAACGCACACTTCTCATTCATCCAGATATGTCTAATATAGAAAATGAACATGGATTTTCAAATATAAATGGACCATCCCTTGTACGTTTACCTGACTGGGTAGAAAACCCATTAGGGAACTACTATCTATATTTTGCACACCATCGCGGTTCATATATTCGTTTAGCTTATGCCGATAATATCTTGGGACCATATACTATACATCCTGGTGGCGCATTACATAGAGATACGACTGTTTTTAAAGGTTGTGATCATATCGCTTCACCAGATGTACATATTGATGAGGATAGAAAACAATTCATTATGTACTTTCACGGGAATTATCGTGGTGGACAAGCAACTTGTTGGGCAACATCATCCAATGGTTTGGATTTCACAGCATCTGAAGATTTGGAAAAACAACAAGGTCCATATTTCAAGGTATTTTGGTGGAAGGATTCTATATATGCAACCAATCACAATCTGTTAAACCGTGGGAAAACAGCAGAATGGACGACAAGTTTTGAAAGACGTGAAAAACCATTATTTGTTGGTAAAGGAAGGGATGGAACCCCACGGCATACAGCAAACTTTATTGATGGTGATATTCTTACTGTATATTATTCTTTATATGGAGATACACCAGAACGGATCCTAAAAAGCACTGTTGAACTTACTGATGATTGGAATGAATGGACTCCATCTCCACCGATAGAGGTTATCGCACCAAAATATGATTTTGAAGGTGTTGATATACCGATTGTACCCTCTACAAATGGATTGGATAGAGAACGAGTACATCAACTTAGAGATCCGGATATCTATAGTGAGAATGGAGATACGTGGCTGTTGTATTCTGTGGCTGGGGAACAAGGAATCGCAATTATGAAAATGTCTGAATAAACAATGATTTAGGTTTCAAAATCTATAAATCTATAGAGTTGCTGTAGTGAGAGTTCTGCTTCTACTGAAGTAAGCATTAGAGTATCACTCAGGTCATTCAGTTCTTTTACCGAACATATTCCTTCCTCAACTGTATAATGCTCAACATTATGTCGATCCTGAGAAATAAGTACGTATTCTTTAAGTGAGTCTAACTTCTTATACCGTTCAGCCTTCTCTCCTCTGTCGTACGTCTCGGTTGACGGTGAGAGCACTTCTATAACAATAATTGGATTTAGAAGTGTATCAAGCACATCATCCTCAAAACGAGGTCTATCACAAACTACTGAAACATCTGGATATAAATAGGCATCTCCAGAATCAATTCCCACACGCATATCACTCGTAAATACCATACATCTTTGATTAATTAATTGATTGTACAGGCTTGTAGCCGTATTCATAGTAATTAAATTTTGTTCCAGGCTGGCACCAGAGATAGCCACCCTCTCACCACTTAGATATTCTCTTTTGAGTGTGGCTTTCCGTTCAGCAGAAATGTATTCCTCTGGCGTTAATAGTGTATGCACTGCAATTGATGACATGAGGATTTCCTATAGTACAATTAATTCTGCTAAAAATATTGATGTATCTAATCGATAAGTCATTTTCTTAATCACATTTTTAATATATCATATTTATGATTGATATTCAACAGAACCAGTTTTCAAAATACCGATGAAAATTCCCATTTAGATAATAATTTAGCGATAATTACTTCCTATTCTGGTGTTAAAGTTCGTAATCTATTGACAGTCTTTTCAACTTCATTTGCTACAATATTAATTTCTTTTATCGAATTATACCTTCCTATACCAAAACGGACTGCCGTCATCGCAAGTTCATTTGGTATACCCATAGCCGATAAAACATGGGATGGTGTAACAGATTCTGAATCACAGGCTGAACCTGCTGAAACTGCAATACGATTTAAACCCGTCATCAATGCTTGGTTATGTACACCCTCAATTGAAATATGTAGATTCCCAGCAAGTCTTTTTTCAGGATGTCCATTGAGATGAATATCTTGTATTTGAGTATGTAATTTCTTATATAGTGTATCCCGTAATTCACAAACAACAGTTTCTTCGATTTTCTGATCCATTGCAAGTCTACAACTTTCACAAGCAGCACCAAGTCCAACTATCCCGCCAACGTTTAATGTCCCAGAACGTATACCTTGTTCTTGTCCACCACCAAAAAATAGTGGGCTGAGATTGACTCCATTTCTTACATAAAGTGCACCTACTCCTTTTGGACCGTAAATCTTATGTGCAGTCATTGATGCTAAGTCAAGACCTAATACGTCCACACTCGATTCAATCTTACCGATACCCTGAACTGCATCAGAATGGAATACTATGTTATGTTTGGAGGCTATTTTAGCAATGTCTGATAATGGATTAATTGTTCCGACTTCATTATTAGCATAAATTATACTAATTAGAATTGTCTTTGGAGTTATAGATGAATTGACATCGTCAGGATTTACCATACCGTATTTATCTACTGGTAAGTAGGTTATCTCAAAACCTTCGGACTCTAATGCATGACATGTATCAAGAACTGCATGATGTTCTACTACACTGGTAATTATATGATTACCTTTTTCTTTGTAAGCATTAGCAACGCCTTTAATAGCAAGATTGTTGGATTCAGTTGCTCCACTGGTAAATATAACCTCTCTAGTCTCACATCCAAGCAAATCCGCAACCTGTTGTCTTGCTTTTTCTACAGCCTCCTTGGCTGTAATACCAAGAATGTGTGAACTTGCTGCATTACCGAAATGTGTCGTATAGAATGGTAACATTTCATCCAACACTTCTCTTGCTATTGGGGTTGTGGCATGATTATCCAAATAAATTATTTCATTCATTAGATTAAGTCTTATCTGTATATATAGCGTTACAAATAATTATTTTAGTTGAGTCTTAAACATATCCATCAAGCCATCTGGTGGGTCAAATGGTAATTCAATTACGGTGTTGGTAAGACCACTATAATAGATAGCAAGGAGTAGGTTAAATTCTGCCAGTGATTGTTCCAAGTGTGTAGGGTGTATTTTCTTCTCATCTTCAAGCCAATCAAACATTGCCTCAGTAAGGTTTGTTTGTGCAACCGCATTTTGGTCACCATAACTCAGATCTCCACCTTCATATCCACCTTCAGGTGTACAACGTTCCCAACTTTCAAAACGCCAATGTACAAAGCCTGTTTCACCAAAAACACAAACCCGTTTATGTCTATTGTTTCCTGTATCAGGTAATACTCGTGGTGCCATTTCAGGACCAAAAGCCACAGATGCCTGTACACCATTTGCATAGGTAACTATCCCTGTAGCATTAGCAGGTGAAGGTTGTGCACCATCTAAATTACCTGCCCCTGCAATTTGTCCCATCACTTTGACAGGTTGAGAGTTATCTATATAAGATGAAACTAACTGAAGTACATGGGGTGCTTGGTCGACGGGTGGGTTTCTTGCGCTTGCTTCAATAAATTTGATTGCACCGATTTTACCTTCAGCAACATCGTTTTTCAGTTCAAGGTTTTTCGGATGGTAATTAAGTTGTGTGTTTATAGCAATCTTGGTTTTGGTCCGTTGTGACAACTCATGAATTTGTCTCCAATCTTCACTTTCAACTGCAATTGGTTTTTCTATTATTACCGATGGCACATTATGTTCAGATGCCTGATTCAGTAAAGGGTAACGAATCCGTTCATTACTACCCCTTAGTACTGGTGCAGTAACAATATGTAATAAATCAGGTTTTTCTTTCGTCAACATTTCATCAAAATCAGTATACCGTGAATCAATGTTAAATTCGTCACCAAAATCGTTGAGTAAATCCTCTTTCATATCACAGATAGCAACCAGTTTTCCACCTTGAACATTGTCATAGGCACGTGCATGTGCACGAGCGCGTCCACGACATCCGAGAATTGCACACTTATACATTTATCACTCCTAATATATGTCGATAGTAAATATTGAGTTTATTTCACACTAATTCATCTATTCTATTATATTCACAATAAGTTATAATGGCAATCTATATCCTTTTAGAGTAGTTGAAAGTAGTCCTATTTGTTGCATTTACAGTAAACACACAATATAATTGTAATCATAATATTATCAAAAAATGGGGTTTAAATCATGAAAATGAAAGTTATTACATTCTTATTCTTGATATTTTCAACAGGAATATTAATTGGATTAGCAGATGCAAAAATTGATCCTGAGAAGATCGTAGCTATATGGTTACTTGATGAGGATAAAGGTGATGTGGCTGAAGATTCATCAGGAAATGATTTGAAAGGAACGCTAAATCAAGGTGATTGGGTTAAAGGAAAGGTGGGTGGTGCACTTAGTATTAAAAAGGGTGGTACTGTCACTATTCCAATTGGTAAGGGAACAATTAAAGATCAGATGAGTTATGTTCTCTGGCTTCAGTTCACTGATACCGCTGGACAACAGAACTATTTTTCAATATGGGATCAGAGTAACAATCGTTACGTCCCTTATAAAGATGGTGGGAATCTTCTCAGAAGTTGGACAAACAATTGGAACATAAGCAGTGGTGTAACGATAAAAGATGGAACATGGTACCATGTAGCAAATACTTATGATGGTACGACTGCCAAGATTTATGTTGACGGTGAAGAGAAGGTCTCACAGAGTGTTCCAAAATTCCAACTTGCAGACCAAGACCAAACAGCTTGGCTTGCGACTGATGCAGGACAGGGTTTTCAATCTGCATGTATAAAGGATGAAGTTGGATTGTTTAATGTAGCTCTCTCAGAACAGGAAATACAAAACATCATGGATGACGGTATTTTTCACACTGCTTATTCCGTTGAACCTGAAGGAAAATTATCCCTGTTATGGGGTGATTTAAAGTCAGATAGATAGGTCTTAGTTCCTGTAATTCCTTGATGGAGTTAAGTATAGGTGGAATCAATCAGATGTTTCTATTCCCTGTACTTGAATGTTGATTAGATTAATAGTTAATTCGGTCTACTTAAACCGTATCAATTAAATTACACGTTTTACATAAACGTAATATGCACCGAGTGTCAATTCACCAGTTTCATCTGAGAAATGAGTTTGAAGGGTGGCTTGTCCAGCTTTTAAATTAAATGTGAAGTTGACACTCTTTGCATCGTTAGAGATTGCTTTTGTAGCAGTCTGTTCATCAATGCGAATTTGTGCCGTTTTTAAATTTAACGCTTTTCCTCCGTGGTATAAATCAATATTATCCCCAGGTATACCTTCAATAATTGCTCTGTCTTCTTCCCGTGGCCACCTTCTCAATTCGAAACTATATTCACCATCTTCTGGTATCTCAATTGCCCAATAACCGTTACATTCCATTCCACGACGGATTGATCCCTGATTCCATGCATGTGCTTTCCCATGCCAATCGTGCGTCGTGATACATGCCACCTGTTCGTGTTGTGTTCCAACAACAATTGGACATTCTTCATCGAATCGAACAGAAACTAAATCCCACCATTTTTCATAATGTGTACGTAGTTCCTCTACAACATCAGGATTCTCATTAGCAATATTCTCACGTTGTTCTGGGTCGGCTTGAATATCATAAAGTTCAGTTCCATTTATGAGTCTCCATCGTTGGGACATAGTAGCACTATCTTTCCACTTGATTGGGTTTTCTACTCGTTGTGAATCAGTAACAATCACGCGATCTTCCCATTCAGTGGTATTATCTGTCATCAATGGTGCAATACTTTTACCGTGAAATCGAGAATTGTCAGATACATCTAAATCACAAAGATCTATGAGAGACGGTAGTAGATCAATATTTGCAGTAAGTTCGTTTACTTCTTTCTTTTCTGAAAAACCGCCATCAGGCCAATGTAAGAACAATGGAACCCGATGACCACCTTCATACGGTGAACCCTTCTTACCACGCATTCCAGCATTATAGCCATTTTTAACAAACTGCTTATCATCAAGATTACATCCTGCAGCAGACCCATTGTCAGTCATAAAGATAAGAATTGTATTTTCTTCAAGTCCAAGAACTCTCAGATGATGCCGTAGTCGTGCCATATTGTCATCTATGTTCGTTATCATTCCATAAAAACATGCACGATCATTTGGTTCCCCTTTTTTCTTATATACTTCACTATATGAATCAGGAACGCGGAATGGTCCATGAGGAGCATTAGTAGGGATATAACAGAAGAATGGACGATCTTGGTTTCTTTCAATGAAATTCATTCCTTGCTGAAACCACACATCCGTGCAATATCCTTTAAAGGGTTGTTCTGAACCGTTATCAAAATATGTATCGTCGAAATAATCATTACCCCAATAATCTGGTGTTTGACTAATTCCACCACCCCCATGATAAAGTGCTTCTTCAAAACCTCTATCATGTGGACGGAAAGGATAGTTATCTCCAAGGTGCCATTTTCCAAACATACCTGTCTTATACCCATTATTCCTAAAGATATCTGCCATCGTGACTTCATCACTACGGAGAAGAGATCTGCCACCAATCGTATGCCACACTCCTGTGGAATTACAATAACGTCCTGTCATGATCCCTGCTCGTGTAGGTGAACATGTAGGTCCGACATGTAGATTTCGTAGTTGGACACTCTCTTCTGAAAGTGAGTCAAGATTCGGTGTGTTGATAACAGGGTTTCCTGTACATCCCAAATCTCCATACCCTTGATCATCTGTGATAACAAAGACCAGATTAGGTTTTGTCACGATAATATCTCCCTTTGAATTGATAATGGATTTTTATTTCAATGCGTCATGGATACGATCTAATCCACGATTAATTTCGGTTAGTGATGTAGCAAATGATAGACGTAGATTCTTGTCAGCACCGAACCCATCACCAGGAACAACCCCAACACCAGCAGAAGCTAACAAATAATCCGTAATATCCATTGAACCTTCAATTTTTTTGCCATCAAGTGTTCTCCCATAATGGTCAGAGAAATCAGGGAAAATATAGAATGCACCTTGAGGTCTGACGTAACTTACACCTTCAATATCATCAAACCGTTCACATATAATGTTCCGGCGTTCTTCAAACGCTTTTCGCATCTCTTCAACAGCATCCTGTGGCTGATTTAAAGCAGCGACTGCACCCTTTTGAGCAATAGAGGTAGGATTTGATGTGCTATGTGATTGTATACGAGACATAGCGGAGATTGCATCTTCTGGTCCAGCGGTATACCCTATACGCCAACCTGTCATTGAATAGGCTTTTGAAACACCATTTACGACAAATGTAATTGCTTTTGTTTCTTCGTTGAAAGAAGCAGGACTTTGATGAGTAGCTCCGTCATATAATAATGCTTCATAGATTTCATCAGAAATGAGATATACCTCATTTTTTACAGCAATTTCCGCTATCTGTTTGAGGTTTTCCACATCATAAGTCGTACCCGTAGGATTACTTGGACTGTTGATAAGAATTGCTTTTGTATTGGAATTTATTGCTGCTTCAATTTCATCTGCCTGCATACAGAAATTCTGTTCTGCAGTCGTTTCAATTATATGTGGCACTGCTCCTGCTAACTTAATCTGTTGTGGGTAGCTTACCCAGTAAGGAGCAGCGAAGATGACTTCATCACCCGGATCACAAATCGCTTGCATGATATTATACAGAGTATGTTTAGCCCCACAGGAAACTATGACTTCTGATGTAGAATAACTTAAACCGTTATCTCTCTGATATTTTTCAACAATAGCTTCTCTTAGTTCTGGTGTTCCGGGAACAGGGGTATATTTTGTAAAACCATCCTCAAGTGCAGTGATAGCAGCAGCTTTAATATATTCTGGTGTATCAAAATCTGGTTCACCAGCACCGAATTTTACAACATCAACTCCATCAGCGATCATGGCATTGATTTTTGCTGTTATTGCTAAAGTTGAAGAGGGGGTTACGTTTTTGCTCCGTTCTGAAAGTGAAATCATTAATTCTCCTTATGAGTATTAGGTTGATTATGAATATTTAAACGAGTTATGCTAAACAACTTTTAGTAACCAATATTACACATGAAAAAAATTGGTATGTATATCATTCATTAATTTTGATGTTCTTGAGTCCTGTAGGGACGGAATGTTTATAATACCATTTTCAATTGATTTATTTACATTCTGACTTTATTTCGTGCTCTGTTTTTTGGTAGGAGGGATCTCCGGTTCCCGACTCTTTTAATGAGACATTACTTATAAAAATGGTATAACATAAGATCGGATCTACGCGAATATAAAATAACAATTAGTTAGCTGGAACAAGTCGTTATTTAAGCTCTCATTAAGTAATGAAATCCATTCCATTGAATTCCTTAGTATAATGAAAAATCTAAACTCAATTCAAATATAGTAAAATTCCTATAGAGTCTCTTGAAGTTTCTTTAATAAGTCCTTCTGTTTTTTTGATAAAGACTCAGGTATTTCCACAATGAGTTTAACACGTAAATCCCCTGTCCGAGCGGATGAATCAATAACCCCTTGACCTCGTATTCTTAATTGATTTCCAGGTTGTGATCCAGGTGGAATCTTTAAATCCACATCACCAGATAATGTGTTAACACGAACTGTTCCACCTAATGCAGCGGTGGTCATTGGAACTTTTACCTCAGTTACTAAATCCAGTCCATCACGTGTTATTGTTGGATGCGGATTGACCGATATTTTTACCAAGAGATTACCTGATGGTCCAGCACCCAGAGATTCACCTTGTCCACGGATACGAAGTGTCTGTCCATCTTTAATACCTGCTGGTATTTTGATATTAATATTTTTCCCTTGTATTGTTACCTCTTTAGTAGCACCAAGTACTGAATCTTCAAAAGGTATTGTTAGATTTACCTTATGATCGCGTCCCCGATATGTACGTGTGGTTCTGTGTTGTGGACCAAAAATATCACCGAATACCTCATCAAATCCACCGCCACCACCATATACATTTCGACCAAATAGGTCGTTTAGATTGATATTTGAAAAGATGTCGTTAACATTGGTATAGCCTTCAAACCCCATACCATGTACACCTGCATGCCCACGGGTATCATATACACGACGCTTTTCTGGATCGGATAAAACCGAATATGCATTAGATGCTTCTTTAAATCTTTCTTCAGCTGTCTTATCATCAGGATTTTTATCAGGATGATATTTAACCGCTAATTTACGGTAAGCCTTTTTAATTTCATCTGCAGAAGCGTTTCGATTCACACCGAGAATTTCGTAGTAGTCTCTCATAATTTAACAGGATAATACCTTTTTGTAAGTATATGTAGCATTGAAATTAGTCTATAAAATATCAATCAGTTCATGAATAGTGGTTATATTCTGATGTTCTAATACAATCGTTTTGGCAAACTTTAGTATAGCAGTTTCTATTATTATTTTACGTTCTTCATTTTCGATATTCTCAATATCTTTTACATGTGCTGCACCAACGATACGTCGTAACATCTCCATTCCAGCGAATCCAACTGATTCATGAAAAATATCTTGTAATATTTGTTCATTTATAGAGTTGGTAGTCCTAAATTCTTCAGTATATGTCTGCCAAGAATCTATGATTGAAGCTTTTATCTGAGATTGAACATCACTATTATCGGTATGCGAGTAATAGGATAAAAGGTAATTTGCCCAAAATAATCCAACATCAAACCCCACTGGTCCATAAAAAGCAAATTCTGAATCAATTACTTTCGCAGATTCTCCACATACCATAATACTGCCGGTATGAAGATCTCCGTGGGTTAACCCTTGTTGTTCATTCTGGAACTTACTCTTTAATTCATACGTCTGTTGTAGGAATAATTCATCAGATTTGAGTTGTTCAACTACTGTTTTTAACCCCTCAGTATAAAAATTGGTTTCATGTTGAGTAAAAGGGAGAGTGAAAACATAATCTGCAGTAATTTCCTGCATTATGCTATTATCAAATTTGTTTTTATATTCCTGGACTGTTTTATTATCAAGGTTTCTAAAATAGGTATGACTATGTACAATACCCATAAACCGTCCAATTTTCATTGGAATTGATGGATTTACATGACCTTCAATCAGTTCATCTCGTAATAGTCTGTATTCTTGTAGATCTTCCATCGCCAGAATTGCAGACTCATTGTCGAAATAATATAAGATTGGTATAGTATCACTTGTGAATTCAGTAAAGGTTTTTAATGCTTGGTATTCAAAAGTAAGACGTTCAGGTGGTAATGGATAATCAGGACCTAAAATCTTGATATAAGGTGGTGCTTGCTTCAATACAATAGAACGTACCGGGTTTGAAGTATCAAAAACCCGGTAAACATAATTCAGATTACCATCTCCAATTTCTATTGCATCTATCTGGGTGTCTTTATCAAAAAGGTCGATATCTGACAAGTGTTCTCGAAGATATTGGGAGATGTTTTCTCTTCTTAATTCCATCAGATATTATCTTCTCTTGTGCAACAAAACCACTGTATATCAAAAGACTTACATCAATAACAGATCAAATGAGAAATATAATCAATGTTGGTATTGATTATTGAGATGAGTTGCTACAGGAGTTGTTCAGCAATTTGAATTGCATTCAATGCTGCACCTTTACGTAAATTATCTGCAACGACCCACAAATTTAACCCATTATCAATTGAGTGATCTTCTCTGATACGACCAACATAGACATCATCTTTACCAGCAACATCAATTGCAAGTGGAAACTGGTAATTCTCAGGATCATCAAGTAATTCTAATCCTGGTGCATCTGATAAGATTTCACGTGCTTCTGCTTGTGTGAGTTTTTTATGTGTCTCAACATTTATTGATTCAGAATGAGCAAAGAAAACTGGAACTCTAACTGTCGTCGCGGAAACTCCAATTGAATCATCAGAGAGAATCTTATGTGTTTCGTTAACCATTTTTAGTTCCTCTTCATTATCACCACTATCTGTAAAGGGCCAATCAAATGCTACATTGAAAGCCATCTGATGAGGAAATCTATCAAGTGTAATTGGTTTCCCTTCCAATGCTTCAGTTGTCTGCTGAACCAATTCAGTCACTGCACGTCCACTCTTCCCTGAAACACTCTGATATGTGGAGACAACGATCCTTTTTATTCCAACTGCATCATAGATAGGTTTTAATGCGACCATCATCTGGATGGTAGAACAATTCGGATTGGCAATAAGACCATTGTGTTTTTTGGCAGCATCCATATTGACTTCAGGTACAACCAATGGCGTATTTTCATCCATACGAAATGCACTGGTATTATCAATGACCAAAGCACCCTTTTCAACTGCTGTTGGAATAAATTCAAGACTCACAGATCCCCCAGCAGAAGAAAACACAACATCAACATCATCAAAGGAATCGTGTGTTAATTCTTCTATGGTGATATGTGTACCTTTAAATGTAAGGACTTCACCCGCTGATCGATGGGATGCCAATAGTTTTAAACTACTAATTGGGAAGGAACGTTCTTCGAGTAGTTCCAACATAGTGTTGCCAACTGCCCCTGTTGCTCCGACAATCGCAACACGATAACTCTCATTCATTTCTTTTTACCTCAAAGTTAACCTTTTGAATAATTTTACCACAAAATAATGTGTTAATCAAATATCTTTGATTATGTGGTTATGTAAATATGTTGTTCACAGAGATGACAATTTGGGTGGTATATTTCATCTGCAGCATATCTCATAAATACGAATCGTGAGTTTTTAGTTAATTCCTCTTTCGTAGGGGTGGGTTCCCTCACCCGTTGTATCAATATATGTTGCATGGTAAGATCCAAGAATCTTCCAATTATTTGATTTATGAGTTAGGCTCAAGTAATTTTCTTAATTACCTTGTTGATCATCGTCAGAATCAATGCTGAGAAACTGATATAGTTTACAGTGTATTAAGTTCCTGCTGCTCAGACCTTATGATTGTGAAAAAGTATCAGAATAACAAACGTCAATCCTTAAATTACACTTATAGTAACAAAAACTATTCATACCTCAAGTCAATCTAATCCTTGACAGGTTGCTCATAATCTGGTATGATTAGAAATTATTAGTTTCCTATTTAAAGGAGTTCATGAGTGGCATCACAACCTATTCAAATTGGTATTATAGGGGCAGGAAGAAACACCAAATCCCGACATATTCCAGGTTTAAAAGCAATTGATGGTGTGGAGATAGTTGGTGTTTGTAATAGAAGCAGAGAATCCTCACAAGTTGTTGCGGATCAGTTTGGTATATCAAAGATATATGATAGTTGGAAAGATGTAATTAATGACAATGATACTAATGCTATTGTCATTGGGACCTGGCCTTATATGCATTGTCGAACAACTGTTGCTGCATTAATGGCGAATAAACATGTTATGTGTGAAGCACGTATGGCAATGAATGCACGTGAAGCACATGCCATGCGTATACTATCACGACGTAAACCAGAAATTATTGCTCAGATTGTACCATCACCCATGACTCTTCGTGTTGACAAAACTATAAAAAGACTCATAGCTGAAGGATATGTTGGCGACATCCTTGCAATTGAAGTACGTGCAGGTGGTAATTTTCTTGACACAGATTCTGAAATTCAATGGCGACAGGATATAGATCTGAGTGGAATGAATATCATGAGTATGGGAATATGGTATGAAGCCATTATGCGATGGGTCGGGGAAGCTACAAAGATTGTGGCAATGGGTAAGACTTATGTAAAAATTCGACCAACATCTGAAGGAATCATGAAATCCGTAAGAATTCCTGAACATATTGATGTAATCGGTGATCTTACATGTGGTGCACAATTACACATGCAAATATCTTCTGTTACAGGATTAGTTGGACAACCTGAGGCAATTATATTCGGAAGTGATGGAACATTAAGATTCTCAGAAAACAAACTGTTTGGTGGACAAAAGAATGATGATCAATTGAGAGTGATTGATATACCAAAAGAAGATGAAGGTGAATGGAGAGTCGAAGAGGAATTTGTTAACGCAATCCGTGGAAAGGAAGTAATAACCCATACTGATTTTGAAACTGGGGTTAAATACATGGAATTTACAGAAGCAGTTACCCGTAGCATGAATTCTGGAAATACTATTACATTACCGTTGGACATGTAGATAAGCAATGTAGAATACAATTGAATTGAATATGCTGAGGAAATAAATTGACATTAGAAGACCTGTTTGAAATTACTAAAGACCTTGAATTACGACAAGCAAAATTATATGCGTCATTATCTCTATTATTAGGGGATGTTGATGAACGTATTGCCCGTTTTTGGGAAAGAATGAGTACAGAGGAATGGCAACATTATATCCTCGTAGATTTTGGACGCGCATTATGTATTGATACCTTCGGTATTAATCATCCTATATCTCAGGATGAAAAAAACCATACATCTGACTTACCTCCATTTCCTGATGTTTCTATTCAAGAAATTACAAATGCATTACAGAAACATGAAACGAAGGTAGATGGTGGTAGAATATCCTTAGATGAGGCTTTTGAAATTGCAATTGCCATTGAAGGCGGTGAAGCAGATACTATATATATGTACTTATTGTCAATTATCAGACAAGCAATTCGTGAAAGCAATCAACCTTACTTATTATCCCGGATAGTCCAAATTGAAAAGGATATGGTTGCTCATGTTGATGGTTTAGTCAAAGCAACCCAGCAGTTTTCAAAAGATACTGCTTTAATACGAAAAGCACATAGGTTGAAAGAGGAACATATTTAATTGGAAAGATACTTATGTGTGTTGTGCATTACACAATAGGTTCGTTTCTTGTGAACATGCAACATTCTCAAGTTGAAGAGTAGTGTGGTGTATACCAAAACGCTGAATAAGTTCGGAGTTGATCTGTTTGAGAATTTGATCATAGGGTAGTAATGTTTGTTCATGAATAACTATATGTGCACTCAATGCACTATAATTCGAACACAATGACCATACGTGCATATCATGCACTTCCTTAACTGTATCCAAATTACATAGGTGTTCGGCAACTGTGTCTGCATCAGCGTTGCGTGGAGAATTCTCAAGAAGAATATATACTGCTTCCTTCGTTACATTGATCGCACTTATCAATATTATGATTCCAATAAGTACACTCAATATTGCATCAATTGCCATCCATCCAGTATAGAGAATTACTATTCCACCGACTACAACAGCAACAGAGGACAATGTATCTCCAATAACATGAAGTACAGCACTACGAACATTTAGGTTCCCATGACTTTCTCCATGTAATTGCCATAGAATAATTAAATTAGCAACAAATCCAATACAAGCAACAATGAACATTCCGGTTACTTTGATCTCATTAGGAGATAAATATCTATGATATGCTTCATAGAAAATCCAGATTGCTATTACAATGAGCGTGACCCCATTTAAGAATGCTGCAAATACCTCTGTTCTATGATAACCGTAGGTTCTAAATGAAGTCGCTGGTCGTGTAGATAGATATATTGCGAACCAACTAATTAGAAGAGATATTGCATCAGACAACACATGGGCAGCATCACTCAATAAAGCAAGACTTCCAGTCCAAATTCCTCCAATCAGTTCTCCTAAAAAAACACAAAATGTAACAATGATTGCTATCTTGAACTTTTTTTGAAGATGATGTTGGTGAGTATGGTCTTTATGGTGATGAGAGTGATTGTGGTCATTATGATTATGCAATTTGTATCCTGAAGTATAAACAATATATATGAAACTTCTTAGATTATTAGTCTTACATTAGTCTGAAGCACTTGACTCTTTTTTCGAATCACTACTATTATCAGACTTTTTATCATTCTTATCCTTTTTCTCAGATTTATTGGATGGTGTATTCTTATCTTTCTTAGCGGATTCTTTATATCCATCGCTTCGATAATCTGTGATATAGAAACCTGAACCTTTGAAGATTAGACCTGCACCTGCACCAATAAGTCTTTTTACTTTTCCATTACATTCGGGACATTCTTCTATTGGATCTTCTGTGATGCCTTGAAACTTCTCAAATTCTGTTTCACATTCAAGACATCTATAGTCATATGTAGGCATATTAACCTTACTCCATTTATTCATTGATAAAAAGGGATTGTTTTGATAAATTTTAGTTAGTCGATTCGTAAATGTCAAGTGAAAATTGACTTATGAAGTAGTTGAAAGTTTGTAATTGTTTATAAGTTTAGTTGCATTTTAATTCAATTCCAATATAGAACTTACATAAAAAGCTTAGGATTATCCATGCTAAATCCATTTGATAGAGACAGCTTTCCAATTGGCAAAGCACCCATCGCAATGTTAATTCTATTCATGATATCTTCGATACTGCTTTTGATATCAAATAAAAAGAAAGATAACAGTTTAGAGTTCTGGATTTTTGCAAATACACATTATGACGAATATCAAGCACGACTCCCACTATTTAATCAACTCTATCCTGATGTGAATGTTGAGTTGATCAACTTTGGTGGTACAATGCATGATAAGCTCTTAACTGCATTACTCTCCAATTTTGGTGCACCAGATATTGTTGAAGTGGAAATTACATCAATTGGTCGATTCTTGAAAGGAGCGATCGAGGAAATAGGATTTATGGATCTTCGTCCATTATTGGAGAATGAAGGATGGATGCATGATCTAATTCCAAATCGTTTTACTCCTTGGTCCTATAATGGTAGAATATACGGTATTCCCCACGATTTACATCCGGTTGTTCTCCTTTATAGAGATGATATTTTTAAGACTGCTGGATTTGATCTGACAAAAATTAATACTTGGGATGAGTTTATAAATGTTGGAAAAGAAGTAACACGTGATACGGATGGGGATGGAAATATTGACCAATTTGCAATTGTTCTTGATAACAAAACAGAGAGTGATTACTTCAATTTTCTTTTGCAAAGAGGTGGTGGGTTTTTTGATGAAAACGGTAATGTGGTTATAGATAGCGATATTGCCATTGATACCTTAGAGTTTTATAGTTCGCTGTTTAATGAACATAAGATTGCGACTCCAGTTTATGGAACATGGCATGGTCATCCAAGCAATTTTGCTGCAATGCAAGATGGTAAGATCCTTTCCATTTTAGCCCCTGATTGGTATGTTGGGATATTAAAGAGTCAAGTACCACAGATGGCAGGAAAATGGAAAGCAATTCCAATGCCTTCGTGGGAAGAAGGAGGAAGACGCACAACAACACGGGGTGGGACAATGATTGGTATTACAAAACAGTGCGAAAATCCTGATCTTGCTTGGAAATTAATTGAATTTACCTATTTCAATAAAGAAGGTTTAGCAAATAGATTTGAAACAACAATGATAATACCACCGATAAAATCTGCATTGGACTTACCAATTTTTCATGAACCCGATGAGTATTTAGGTGGACAGAGAATTGGAAAATTG
This sequence comes from Candidatus Poribacteria bacterium, assembly GCA_022394755.1. Lineage (GTDB taxonomy): Bacteria > Poribacteria > WGA-4E > WGA-4E > WGA-3G > MSPOR6. Next base: position 7,721 of record JAGFCA010000012.1, on the reverse strand, counting down.
TTTATAGATCTCGTACCAGATATACCACCACGATATCAAAATCCATATTGGTCGGAAGCTTCAGATTTGTTGAATAATACTATCTTTGAGGTGGTAACTGAAAATAAGTCCTCAAGAACTGCATTAATAGATCTTGCTGCTACAGTTAGAATAATAATATCAAAAGATCAAATGAGATGGAGCATAAAAGAAAAGAATCCATGAACAAATACCTTCAAATTTGAATCAACTTTATTATGTCGAATTATCACACCCTTACTAAGAAATTTTGGAATCAACAACAGAAAATCGCTCCTTATCTGTTTATTGCTCCATTCTATATATTATTTATTGTTTTTATGGGGTATCCCTTACTCTCATCTCTGATTATGAGTTTTTATGAGATGCGTGGTTTTCAAAGTAGAATATATGTAGGATTTAGTAATTTTATTGACCTTTTTAATGATCCTATCTTTTGGAAATCAGCATGGAATACAACATATTTTGCAATAGGTACATTAACCCTCCAATTACCTATTGCTTTAATACTTGCTTTGATTTTAAATTCAAAACATGTAAAAGGAAAGAATTTCTTAAGATTAGCATTTTTTACACCTGTTCTTGTCGCTGGAGTATTTGTTGCAATCATCTTTAATCTAATATATGATCAGCGTTCAGGAATTATCAATAATGAGTTTGTATTCCTTGGAAATGAGATTGGATGGTTAAATGATACTAAATATGTAATGCCTGCGGTTATATTGACGGGTGTCTGGCAATGGGCAGGATTTAACATGATTTACTTTATCGCAGGATTACAAGGTATAAGACAAGATTTGTACGAAGCAGCTGCAGTTGATGGGGCAAATTGGTGGCAAGCCTTTATTCATGTGACTCTACCATCATTACGTCCTGTAATTGCCTTTGTAGTAGTTGTATCAATGATTGGATCATTCCAACTGTTTGATCTCCCTTTTATTTTAACAAATGGTGGTGAACCTGCGGATGCAGGTTCCACAATAGTAATGTATTTATATAAGAACGGTTTTCAATTTATGCGATTGGGATATGCTGCGACAATTGGTTGGGTGCTCTTTATATTAATTGCTATCATATCAATCGCACAATTAAAATTACTCGGTATTTTTCGTGAGGAATAGAAAGGAAGTTAAGTGAAGATTTTACCTGCAATAGATTTACGTGGTGGAAAGTGTGTTAATTTAATCCAAGGTATTGCTGAACAAGAAACAGTATTTTCTGATAATCCTGTAGACATGGCTATGAGATGGGAAAATGAAGGAGCAGAATACCTACATCTTGTTGATCTTGATGGGGCATTTCAAGGCATTTCATCTAATTTGAAGATTGTTGATAAGATAGTTTCTGAACTTACAATTCCAACACAACTTGGTGGTGGCATTAGAAGCATGGAACAGATTAAGATTGTATTGGAATTAGGCGTGGATCGAGTAATTTTGGGAACTGCAGCATTAAAACAACCTGATCTTGTCGAACAATCCTGTGAATTATTTGGTGAAAGAATTGCTGTCGGAATTGACGCGAGTGATGGAATGGTTGCGACTGACGGTTGGTTGGAAGTGTCTGAAAAATCTGCAGTTCATTTTGCTGAAGAACTCTCGGTTGTTCAGACTTTGATATATACGGACATCAAAAGTGATGGTATGTTGAAAGGTCCTAATGTTAATGCTACGAAAGAAATAGTTGATGCTGTTTCTGCTAATGTGATTGCCTCAGGAGGGGTTTCATCTTTCTCAGATTTAGAAGCCTTGAAGAACATTGGAGCTTCAGGTGCAATCATAGGTCGTGCATTATACACAGGGGATCTCAACCTCAGCGATGCGATAAAAATTGTCAACTAAATTTTGGGATTAAGCAATTTATACAACTTCTATAACTATTCCTAATCCAATTCTAATATCCATCTTTTTTATTTCAAAGGTAGTCCCAACTTCCATAACAAGTGGTATGTCAAGGGTAATTGAAATCTCAGAATTTGATGATGGAGAAATGATTGATATGTCTGGTGGAAGTTGTATTCGTGCAGGTACATCTACTCCCCATAGATGAATTTCAAGTTTATCATTTTCAACTATAGGGATATGTGTTCCACTCTCTTCTTGATTAAGTAGGTAAACAATTGAATTAAATTCTGTATGTGCTTTTACTGTTTTTGGTGAACATACCACCTGACCAACAGATAACCAATCTGGTTCAGATTCTACTGTAATTTCCTGTTCCTTAATATTTAAGCATTTAGTCTTGATCCTCTCTCCTTTACCTACAATATCAATGGATTGTCCAACAGATAGGTGTCCTTGTAATATTTCACCTAAAAACGTTACTGACTCTTTCTTTTCTTCAACAATTTCCTGTATAGGTAACACGAGATGAAGATCTGATTTATGAATTGGTTCAGGCATTATACTATTTAATGCAGAAATAGTATCAACGATCGGTTTCCAATGATCAGAACCTAAATTCACGGTTTTGTAATTTACGGCATTTTGTACATCACCGACTAAGATAGGTGTATTTTTTTCACTCAATCCACATTCAGTGAGTATTTCCCTCATTTCTTGTTGACAGATATTCACCAACTCCTCATCTTCAGTATTATGTACATTCAAAAATGAAACAATATTTGATACTTTTACACTATTGGCAATACTAACCTGATCTACAGACTCATGTGTTACACCTGCTTCTGCATCGACTACCCATAATACTCCTTGAATATCCAATGCACTACTAATTAATAATTTTACTATGTCCTGATGTGTTTCACAATCAATTTGAGTATAGTGCTTTCCGCTTGTTTCATAGTCAATAGATCGAAACGTAAACCCAACACCATCACAAATTTGGTGATGATTTGGCAACTGATTAATAAATTCAGTATTGGATTCAGAATGAATTGTACCTATTTTTTCTACAACGCGTTCAATGGCAGAAGTTAATGTTGATTTTCCATGTCCTTCAGCACCAAGCATACATATAGGTAATGATTGATGAGAGGAGGTGTTTTTCTTATTCATTAATATTCCTACAGGATCTGATTTAGGAGGGCGTTTAAAGTTCTTATTGTATCTTTATTATAGCAAAAGAACAGTGAATATGCAATAATGTATAAAACTTTGATAGAAACAATTTTGAAATTATTCTTTAGATATATAGTTAGATATGACAATTGAAATTCCTAAGATTTATCAGCTTAAAGAACTAACTACACACTTAGATGATATTAAAAAGCAAGGTAATGTTGTTGTAACTACGAATGGTTGTTTTGATGTATTACACTTAGGTCATTTGCGTTATCTACAAGCGGCAAAGAAATTAGGAGACATTCTTGTAGTCGCAGTTAACAGTGATGAATCAGTTAGACAACTCAAGGGACAAAATCGTCCGCTTGTTCCTCAAGATGAACGTGCAGAGATGTTAGCAGGTTTAGAGTGTGTTGATTATGTAGTTATTTTTCCAGAATTAACTCCTATTAAATTACTTTCAAAACTAAAACCAAATATCCATGTTAAAGGCGGAGACTATAAATTAGAACAACTTGTCGAAAGAGATGTTGTGGAAGAAAATGGGGGTAGAGTTGTTGTGGGTATAAATGTACCTGGCAAATCTACAACTAACTTGATTGAAGTAATTTGTAAACAGTATAATTCATCTTGATTTTATATATTAGAAATATATTTGTAAAATAGAGGACTCATGAAGATTAACAATTCTTTAAAGATACAGGATTTGAAAGTACAGATTGACAAGTTTCTAAAGTATTCAGGGGAAAAGATATTATCTATTGAAGATACATGGTTACCTGAAAATGGAACACCTGTTTTTACTGTTGATGGCACATATACAACAAGGGGATGGACAGAATGGACACAAGGTTTTCAATTCGGTTCTGCCATTCTTCAATATGATGCAACTGGTGATGAACAATTCTTAGAAATAGGTAGACAGAACACTATCGAAAAAATGCATCCACATGTTACGCATATTGGTGTACATGATCACGGATTTAACAATGTCTCCACTTATGGCAATCTTCGTCGATTGATGCGTGAAGGAATTATTCCAAACAACGAGAATGAGATGCACTTTTACGAAATTGCATTGAAATCTTCTGCTGCCGTCCAAGCAAGCCGTTGGACCCAGATTAAGAATGGTACAGGTTATATTGCCTCATTTAACGGTCCTCATTCTCTGTTTTCTGATACCATTCGTTCATTAAGAGTATTAGCAGTTGGGCATACACTCGGTGCAGTTCTTATGGGTGAAGGTGATGTAGCCATTAACTTATTGGAACGCCTAATCCAACATTCTCAAACAACTGCAAACTACAATGTATACTATGGTGAAGATCGTGATTCATTCGATATACGAGGTCGAGTGGTTCATGAATCTATCTTTAATACTAATGACGGAAATTACAGATGTCCAAGTACACAGCAAGGATATTCCCCATTTTCTACTTGGACACGAGGATTAGCATGGATAATTACAGGTTATGCAGAACAACTTGAATTCTTTGACACACTATCAGATGATGAACTTGAAAGTTATGGTGGGAAAGATCAAGTAACCTCCCATATGAGAAAAGCGGTTGAAGCAACCGCAGATTTCTTCATTGATAACACAGCACAAGATGGTATACCCTATTGGGATACAGGTGCTCCCGGTCTGGTTGAATTAGGCGATTATCTATCAAAACCATCAGATCCATATAATGAACACGAACCTGTTGACAGTTCAGCAGCTGCAATTGCTGCACAAGGTTTAATTAGATATGGAAACTTCCTTGAAAAACATGGTGATGATTCTGCTTCAAAATACTATCAAGCTGGATTAACAGTTGCAAATACCCTCTTTGATGAACCCTATTTATCTACATCAGATAAACATCAAGGTTTACTTCTCCATTCAGTATATCACAGACCAAATGGGTGGGATTATGTACCTGAAGGCAGAAAAATACCATGTGGTGAAGCCTCTATGTGGGGAGACTATCATGGACGTGAACTGGCAGTTCTGTTGTTACGTGAGATTCAAGGCAAACCGTATCTGACATTTTTCTCATAGCCATATTTACTATATGGTTAATCTAATACTTTTTCAACACTTCCAGTTTCCAATGATTTATTTGCTGCAAGTGTGACTGCGAGTGTTTTATATGCATCAGCATAGGAAGATCTAACCATATTCTGATCGTTTGCTTCAACAGCTTTGATGAATTGCTCTACTTGGCGATAATAACCTGCTTCCTCTCCATTGTAGTCAACTCCATCTCCTCTAATTTGTCCACGTAGACCTAAATCATGGGTCAGTTTTAGATATAGGTCATCTCCTACTAATTCAGTAGCAAAATGGTCATGTGCACGGGCAGCACATGTACTTGTTATACTCCCAACTGCACCACTTGTGAATTTTAGGTTACATACTGTACATTCCTCAAAGTCAGCAATATCTCCAGAAACATCTTTGATGCCGAAAGCCTGTACACTTTCAACGTCTCCAAGAAAATAACGAATTAGGTCAAATACATGGGTAGTCTGTTCTACCATTTGACCAAGAGAGATTTCAAATTTACCCCACCAAGGATGTCCTGCACCCATTCTACAGAGAAAACGACCTATACCCATAGTAAGTGGTGTATCTCCTACCAACTCCTTTGCTTTATCAGTAATATCGCTATACCTTGCCATATAGCCGACCTGATTAATTACACCTGATTCAGCGATTGCATCCCTTGTTACTCTTCCAACATCATGATTGGGGGCTATCGGTTTGGCAACAAAGACTGCAGCACCTGATTTTGCGGAATCTGCAACCTGGGTAGAATGTGCTCCAGGCGGAATACAGATAAATACAACATCCGGTTTCTCTTTATCTAACATTTCTTGGTGATCAGTATACGGATTTGCTTTTTCATCAGATGCAATAGAATTAGCTCTATCTGCATTTATATCACAGACTGCTGTAATAGGTTTATTCAGTTTTTTCAGACTACCTCTATAATTTCCAGCTATACCACCAACACCAATAAATCCAATTTTCATAATTTAATCCTTTTTATAAGAAGTTTGTTTCGGACAATTTGTAGTCATTATATGCATATACTACTAAGAATACTAAATTATTTTATAAAAACTATTAGAATCATTTTCTATATCATACTGCATGTATAGATATTTGTAAGTTGAAGATATCTGAAAATATACTAATTACATTTCTATAAAAATGTAATTGTAACCTTTTAAGCCTAATTGCCATCTTACTAAGTATTACGTGTGTTTGATAATAGATATATGCCTTCGATTTTACAAAATTTTCCTACTGATAGACTCGGTAAGTACGGTTTCCAACTGCCCCAAATGCATATATAGACTTATCAACTCACGTTAAGTATATTTATAAACATATTGATTTACAACATAATAAATTTTTGGAGCAGAAAATGATTAACAAAAGTAGAATAAAGAAAGCTCAAGATAGAATGAAACAGCAAGGAATTGATGCCTATCTAATATTAACACATGATGATTATATCTATTTCTTTGGTGAGGATAGATACCAACCACGTGCGGTTATCCCCGCACAAGGGATGCCAATAATAGTTACTTTTTCAGGTGAAGAGGAAGAAGTAAGAAAATCATTAGGTGTTGAAGATGTACGGATATTTGGTTCAGTTGGACAACAAATTAAGGATGTTGTTCAAATTATGAGAGGTATGGTAGGAGATAAGGATAAACTGAAAATTGGTGTACAAATGTGGTTTGGTACACCTGCATTTCTGCTAAATATGTTTCAAAAGGCGAATCCAATTGTTGATGTAGTTGATATTGCATCAGTGATGGATGACCTTAGAATGGTCAAGGATGAAAATGAAATAAAATTGATACAACATGCTGCGGATATTGCTGTTATAGGCATGAAAACTGCAGTTAAAACGCTAAAAGCTGGAATTACAGAAAATGATGTTGCTGCAGAAGTCGAATATGCAATGAGAAAGGCTGGAGGTCATGGTGTAGCAACACCTGTGTATGTAAATTCGGGAATTCGGTCAGGATGGCTACACGGTACAGCATCAGATAAGATCATTGAACATGGTGATCTTGTTGTGTTGGATTTAGTTCCACGTTATAAAGGATATTGTGCGAATTTATGTAGAACTTTTGTAATTGGAAAACCTAATAACAAACATATTGATATGTATGAAACATATAAAGAGGCACAATCCGCTGCGATAAATGTATTGAGACCGGGTAAAAAAATTCGTGAGATTGATGCTGTTGCAAAAAGTGTCTATACAGAAAATGGTTATGAAGAATTCTATGTCGCAGGGATAGGGCATAGCATTGGATTAAGTTTCGAAGAAACACCTGCACCCACAATACATCCTGGAGATTCAGGTATTACACTTTGTGAGAATATGGTTATGACAGTAGGACATCCTGTTTTATCAGTACCGGGTACAGGAGGTGTTAGATTAGAAGATACGTTTCACATCAAATCAAATGAAACGATTCCGATCACTGAATTCCCTTCAGAATTGGAACTGAATCACAATTAATTTAAGAACTCATAGCGAGTAGCATCTAAGTTTCGTTGAAAGCAACCCGAAAGTTTATCATTGAATATGCTAAAGTACGAAAACCTAAACGGGTTTCTTTGAGTTTGTCATAACTAAGAGCGAGTTTTCGGTAAGTATCTGGTTC
>JAGFCA010000220.1 GCA_022394755.1 Candidatus Poribacteria bacterium | reverse complement strand
CTAACTTTATACCAATTGTTTAATATCACTCATAAGAGTTTACTCTGAAAATTGCAATGACACATCAATAGAACAAACAAACGAAAAATCCTGATTTCCTTCTACAAACTATTTTTTTATACCTTTTTCCAACATATTATACGCTATAAATTAAAACCAATTCAGGATCGTTGTTATGCCGAAGAAAATCACTACAATATGTAAACTCACAGATGAAGAATTAATTCGATTTGTCCAGAATAGAGATCAGGATGCATTTTCGGAACTCATCTCGCGATGGACACCGAGGATAAAAGGGGTAGTCAACTCGAATTCCAGACAAAGACTTGACGCAGAAGAAATACACACTGATATCTGGATAGCTGTATGGCAAAATATAGTTCATCTCAGGAATATCGAGAGTTTCGGAGCATGGTTACATCGGATCGCCTATAATGCATGCAAACGATATTATACCATTTCAAATAAATAATATGTCATTACAACATTTTTATGGAATTGAATATTATTCGAATCTATCTTCTGTAGACGGGGAATGCCTTATGGCATTCATACCGTTGATTCCAGATCTCCGAATCACGACTCTTTTAATGAGACATTACTTACAGCGTAACTCATAAATACGGATCGTGCGTTTTTATTTAATTCCTCTTTCGTGGGGCGGGTTTCACAACCCGTTGTATCAATATATAATGCATGGTAAGATCCAAGAATCTTCCAAATATTTGATTTATGAGATTGGGTCTAAATAATACTATTTCTAATAATTAATCTTTCTTTTGTTTTCTATCTTTAATGTAGCAGTAGCATAAGCTTCAAGTTTGTTTAGTATTTCGGACATACGATACATCTGGTAATGGATAATCATTTTTAAAATGGTTTTATGTGTGTTATATGGAGTTTTATAGAAAGGTGGGAGCCAAATTGTTCTATGCCGTAATTGGTTTAATGGGTTGCATCGTAAACAAAGAACTTCTAACTGAAAGTATTTTGCACTTGACGGGTTTTTATCGGTGAGGACGATTCTGTACTGGAAATTGGTTTTACAATGAGAGAATAATTTGGAAGGATATATAAATGAACGGAGATATCCTTACTACGGAGAAGGATTATTCTTGTTAGAACGTCTTGAATTCTGTAAGTTAGTTTTTCAACGTGACGTGAGTTTGGCAATTCAGATTTATGTATTCGGTACGAAAACTGTCCGGAAACCGTACCGAATACATAGTATAATTCCTATTTTACATTGTGATGGCTTTGCCAGTTCGTGCACATTCATATATAGCCATGTTGAGTTCAACGGAACGTCTGCCTTCATAACCATCAACTGCAGGGGCTGCACCATCATTGATGACTCGGATAGCATCTTGAATTACATTGCCAGGATAGGGTGGAAGTTCTATTTCAGGCTCTTCACCCTCAGGGAATTGCCACATTTCTGGTCCAATACCGACGATTCCTTTTTCTCCGTGTATGTGAACCATTGAAACACTACTGCCTGGAAATGTTGTAGTGGTTAAGACATGTCCAAGGGCACCACTTTCAAATTCTAAAATGGCGGAGGTCATATCTTCAGTTTCGCAATTTTCATGATCGTATACATCAAAATGAGCACCGATGATACGTTTGACAGGTCCCATAAACCATAGCATTAAATCAATATAGTGTACTCCTTGGTTCATGATTGAACCACCTCCATCAAGTTCCCATGTGCCATGCCAACCGACGTAGTAGCTATCGGGTCTTTTCCATTTCATACGTAGTTCACATAATAATGGTCTTCCGAGCGCTCCTTGATCTATAGCTGTTTTTATTTTTCGATTATTACCTCCGTATCTTTCCCCAAAATCAACGAGCAGTTTAACGTTATTATCTTCACAAGTCTTGATGAGCGAATTACAATTTTCGACACTCACATCCATGGGTTTTGTAGTGATGACATGTTTTCCACGGCGTGCCGCTTCTTCAGCAAACTTCCCGTGGAGACCACTTGGTGTCATAATCATTCCAACATCAATGTCGTCACGATCAAACATTTCCAAAGCATCGTCATGACTTTCACACCCAAACTTCTCCTCTGCTGCCTTGCGTCGATTTTCATCAAGATCAGCAACAGCGACAAGTTCAGCACCTTCTGTGCCATGAATAATACCTGAGCGGTTCATTCCCATACCTAAACCGACAACACCAAAACGTAAATTTGCCATTAATTCTCTCCTGTGTTCAAAAACTTAATTGAATAATAACAAGTAGAACATCTATAATATATTACATGAATAATTGATTACTAAAATTTGGACAACCTTAGAAATACCCACTTCACACTCTGGTGACCGTGTTTTATGATATTTGAGTATATTTTCCTCAAGTTTTGTTTGTACAGGAAACATTGAAAAAACAAGAATGCTTGAAGACTGGTGTAAACCCATCCCTAATTGTCCAATTATAGTATTTGATTAAATATTAGCGTTGTAAGAAGAACAATTTAATCTGATTATATCATAATATGTTCACTAAGCAATATAAAAATATTGAGCCATTATTAGATAATATCTCGGAGTAACCTTCGATATTGCCAAGTATTATTTTTATATAACGGACACACTGACCCGTCCCTACGAATAGACATTTATTTCTCTCAACAATTGGATTTATGAAGTACATTGTATATTACATTTGGATAATATCTATTCTCCTATCACTTGTTCCTATAGAAGAAACTCTTACTCAAGACGCTTCTACTTTATCTATTAAACCTACTTTCAGTGATATTACAAAGGAACTCGGAATTCACTTTATAGATGTTAATGGAGAGAGTGGTAAGAAATTTTTTATTGAGCCTCTTGGGAGAGGTGTGGCTTTATTTGATTTTGACAACGATGATGATTTAGATTTGTACTTGGTTAACGGTTCTGACTTGCCGGTGGCATCTGAAAATGGTGTAACAAACGAGTTATATCGTAACGACAACGGTAAATATATAGAGGTGACAGATGATGCCTCTGTTGGTGATATAAGATATGGGAATGGTTGTTGTGTGGGAGATTATAACAACGATGGTTTCAACGATTTGTATGTAACAAATTATGGTAAGAATATACTATATAAAAATAATGGTGATGGGACATTTACAGATATAACTGACAAAGCAGGTGTAGGGGGTAGTGAGTTTAGTAGCGGTTGTGCTTTTCTGGATTATGATGCAGATGGACACCTTGACCTGTATGTTGTTAATTATGTTCAATTCGATACAAATTCTAATCCTAAATGTACCCATCAAGGTATTCTTGTGTATTGTACGCCAGAAGCACTCAATGCCGAAGCAGATATACTCTATCGTAACAATGGAGATGGAACGTTTACTGATGTAACGATTGAATCAGGCATTATTGCCCCGCCGGGAAAAGGTTTGGGAGTGGTATGTGGAGATTTGGATAATGATGGGGATGTAGATATTTTTATAGCGAATGACACAACACCTGATATGCTCTACTATAACAATGGAGACGGAACATTTACTGAAGATGGCTTATTTAGTGGTGTTGCGTTAAGTGAAGAAGGGCGTCCTTACAGTGGTATGGGAGCAAATCTTGGGGATTATGACAATGACGGTTTTCTGGATATAATCATTACGAATTTTCAGGATCAGGTAAATAATATTTATCATAATGAGCATGAGAAGTATTTCAAAGATGTGAGTTACACTATTGGAATAGGAGCAAAGAGCCTCCCTTATTTGGCATGGGGTGTAGATTTCGCTGATTTTAATAACGATGGTTGGCTTGACATCTTTGTTGCTAACGGACATTTAGATGATAATATTGAAGACTATGATCCAGTGGGTACATACGCTCAACCTAATCAACTATTCATGAGTTTAGAAGGGATTAATTTTGAAGCAATAGATATGTCTTTACCACCCAAAGTAAGTAGAGGGACAGCAATTGGAGATATAGATAACGATGGAGATATGGATATTGTTGTAACAAACCTCAAAAATTCACCGACTGTTATACTTAATGAAAATGGAAACTCTCAGAATTGGATTACTGTAAAGCTTGTTGGGAAGCATTGTGCCAAAGATGCAATTGGAGCACGTGTGTCAGTTATGATAGATGACATAACACAAATTCGGGAGGTTAAGAGTGGATCCGGATATCTCAGTCAGAATGATATGCGGTTACATTTTGGATTAGGGAATGTTGAGAAGATTGATTTGCTGACTGTAAGATGGATCTGTGGACATGTTCAGACTTTGAAAAATGTTAACTCTAATCAATTTATTAGTATTCAGGAAGATAGGTAATAGCCTCAAAAGAAAAGATGAAGTGTCAGGGATAATCCCTATCTCAAAGGCACCAATTTAGTGTTTATCAGTAATGGTGAGTGATTCAACGAGATATAATCCGGAGCAGTTAGGAAATCGCTCCTACCGGTTTGAGACATATAAATTTTCCTATATTAGCGAAGTGGAAACTACATTTGACTGGAATAGAAATCACAATCTTCTTGAAGACAACACGCAATGCACTCTGGAGTTTTTTTGCATATCCGTGCACCATGCCGTACAACGAGAGCGTGGTATTCGTTGAATAATTCTACCTCATGGGGAAGATTGTCCATAAAGAGTAATCGAAGCCGTTCATAGTGAAAATTACCTTCAACCCATCCTAACCTACTCACCAATCTGTATGTGTATGTATCAACAACGAAACTTGGCTTTTCTGCGGCATACAGAATGATTGAATCTGCAGTTTCTGGTCCAACACCGAAAATAGACAGGAGTTCTTCTCTTAACTCAGGAACATCTTGTTTGAACATAACAGACATGGGTCTTTCTATCAAATGTTCAACAAATGCGCGTACCTTCTTTGCTTTTACTCGAAAATATCCGGATGGTCTTATAAGCTCTTCCAAATCGTCTTGACTCACCTCATAGATTTTTTCAGGGGTAAACTTATCGGCAGCCTTTAGGTTATCCAATGCTTTTTCCACATTCCGCCATGCGGTGGCTTGTGTAAGAATTGCGCCAAGAGCCACTTCAAAAGGGGTATCCGCAGGCCACCATCTTAATTTTCCGTGTTCTGATTGGAGTTGATGATATAGGTCAAGTAGTAACGTGTTTATATTACCTTCACAAATTATTTGCATAACTGTTATACTATGATTCCAATTCTATTATTGAGGAGATAAAATGGATATTTGTTTTAGCACGAGTATCGGTGGTGGTGCATGGAGTCTTCAGGAATGTGCAGATTGGTCAGATGCAAACAAATTTGATGCAATCAGACCGAATGCTACTGGATTATTTGAACCAACTAAGATTATAGAATCTAAAGGAGACGAAGTCAAGAAATTATTATCTGAAGTCAGTATTTATGTTGCTGCCTTAACATCACATTGTAATCTACTGGATGATGACTTAGATACCCGTAACAATGCACGTGACACTCTAATGCAATCGATCCATGCCGCACATATTCTTGAAATTCCCGTGATTGTAACTTATGCTGGTAGTCCTGTGAGTTGGCACTTTTATGGACAATTTTCCTCCGACCCAGGGAATCCTGGCGATCGTTCTGTAGAACTTGTTGAACGTTTTAAAGAGATGTGGACACCTGTGGTCGAATACGCCGAGAAAAAAGGTGTAAAACTTGCCTTGGATTGTGCAGTTCGTATGGGAAATATCGCTTGTAATCCAGAAATGTGGGAACGAATTCTTCAGGCTGTGCCATCAGATGCATTAGGTCTCTCTTGTGATCCTTCACATTGGTTGTGGATGGGAATTTTACCTGCAGAAGATGCAATTCGAATGTTTGACGGGAAGTGGTATTATGCAGATGTTAAGGATTGTGAGGTTAGTCCACGAATGTTATTTCGTCAAGGAATCATTGGGAATTGGTGGTGGCAATACCGAGTTCCCGGCAGAGGACAGTTGAATTGGGGAACAATTATTGGTGCCTTGCTTGAATCTGGATATGATTATGTACTGTGCGTTGAAAATGAGGATCGTGGTGCACCTGGTTTAGAAGGTTTTGCAATCGGTGGTAATCATCTTCGTCAGTTTTTACCCAAGGAGTAAATTTACGAAAGCGTAACCTGATGATGAAAAGAAATAGTCTCAGTCTTTCACTTTGGAAGGGACCGCAGGTTCAACATATAGAGTTTTTTCCTGTGTGTAGTGTACAAAGCCTGCCACATTTCCTTTACGTTTGACGACATAACGGGACCAAGTGTAATCAACAGGAACATAACTGGAGTGATGTGCTTTGCTATAAAAAGCTGCAAGTTGTGCAGCTTGTAGTAAAGTTGGCATAGGTATATCTGGACGGTTTTCGGGGTTGCGAATAATTACATGTGAGCCGTGGATTTGTTTAGCATGGAGCCACATATCTCGAGGTTTAGCAATCTGACGTAGTAACAGATCATTGGATTGGCTATTACGTCCAACATAAATTTGGAAACCGTTAGATGAAGTATATCTTCGAAATGGACCTTCTCCTGTTTCTTGTTGTTTCCCATGTTTTTGAGTTTTGATATAACCAATCTGTATAAATTCAGTTAGAATCTGTTCCAAATCTTCAAGTGTTTCAGCTGAATCGACTTTAGATTGATTTGACTTTAATACTTCATATTCTGCTTCAAGGTCTGCAAGTCTCTGTTGAATCTCAGAATAACCGCGTTTCGCTTTCGTATACTTTTTGAAATATGTTTGTGCATTATCAGATGGAGTTAATTCAGGATTAAGAGTTATCTTTAAAGTTTCAAGATCTGGACTATAGTAATTCTGCAATTCAGTACTTTTCTGTCCCCGAGTAATTTTGTTAATATTTGCTAATATTAATTCCCCCTGTATCCGATAAGCATCTGCGTTCTCGGCTCTTGCTAAATCCTGTGTTAACCCCTTCTCTTTCCGTTTGAGCAAACTCTCCTGTTTTTTGATTGCCTGTAGGAGTTTATTTTTATCAGCAATTCTTTTTTCGTTTTCAGATACTCTATCATAATATGTAGTGAGTGCTTCACTCATAGTATTAAAAGGTAAAGACTCAGTGTGTGTAAATTGAAATAAAGGTAGGGGTGATACGACTATAGGTTTTTCTCTTTCCATAATTACTTGAGGAACAGTATTTTCAATATGGAAATACTTGATAACTTGCTGATATGCATCCCATAAGGTAGTATTCTCTGACCTTTTAACTATTTCCTTAGCAAGTGTAGGACTCAATCCATCAATATTGTTAAACAGAGACTTCCAACTAACTTCAGACTCTTGAAAGTTCTTTATATATGTGCTCTCCTCAAAAGAAAATGGATCTAACTTGTCCTGTTGAGGTGGTAAAGTATAGGTTTCTCCGGGAAGAACTTCTCGGAAGCGACTCATAGTTTCGTCAATATGTTTTAAACATTCCAGAATTCTGTCATCGGTATTATCAATTAGTATGATATTACTATGTTTCCCCATGAATTCCAAGATAAGAGTTTTCTTCCCAGGTTGTATTGGGTCATCAGATACAGGTTGAATAGTAATTTTTAAAATCCTATCTAATCCAACCTGTGAAATATCAATAATGGTACCATGTTTTAAGTGGGTTGAAAGATAGTCTGCTAAATAAGATTGCTTTTGACCTTTGGGGGTTTTCTGAATTAAATGTGTTCGTGCATGGTTAGAATGTGCTGAGACAATAATCCAATAATTTTGTGTCCCCTTGGCAATTTTGAATGTAAAGTCGGTAGGGTTAACTTGCTGGATATGTCGTATTGTTCCACCCAAGAGTGTTTCCTGATATTCGTGTGTAATATTTCTAAGAATTAGGCTATCGAATGACATTGGGTGATTTTCTCATTGCAGACTCGGTCAGTATTTTTATACATTGGTAAGATAAGTATGTAGAGGATTCAAGACCAAAGGCAGGTGACGTTGGAACTTACACTCAAGGCAATAATAATCTTGATATTTAGTTGTCATATATAAGCTGTAGATAGACTAATGGTATGGTATTAACTCTTGTGTAATTGATTTGAGTTGTTTTCTAATTTCAGGTGGTACCCGTGGGTTAAATGGTCCCCCTGTTCCAGCTTCAATATCATCAAAACCGCCTAAAATCATAGTTTCAACAACTGCAGAATAGTTATATACTCTATCATTCATGAACCGTATGTCTTCGAGTGAACTAATATCTGCTTCAATCCGTGCAGAAGTGTCAAAATCGCCTTTCCGTTGTGCATTATTAATCTCATCAGAAGCACGAACATAAGCAACTGCGATACCGGATGTATGACCTTTCGTTCCAAGTTGAGCGGGTTGTGTACATCTATCTCCAATCCCCCACATAACAATTCCATTATCCCCAACACCTTCAACAATCGGTTGAACATCATCCACATCTGTACCGATTTTTACACCTATAAAATGAGGGGAATCATTCAATAGACGGATAATTACCTCTAAATCGCGTTTTTGACGGAAATAGTAAATAAACCTTGCATCACATTTAGTTCCATAGTTTTCAGCAAATTGCATATACTCTTCATATATACCGTCTGGATTAGAAACCCCAGTTAACGGCATCAACAAATATACATCTGGGGGTCTATTCAGTTCAGATTGAGCTTCTATGAGTTGGCCTGCTTGTTTGATAGGGTTTGGTACAACACCGGACATCAGAACGCCATCATTTTCCATCAGTTCACCTGTTTTGTCCATTAATCTCAACTGATTAGATTCGGATATATGGTGTATAAGGCTTGTTCCTGCTATTGCAATAACACGTTTGCGGTCTTCATCCAGATAATTATTTGTCATTAAATAGTCAATATTCTTTGAATGACCAGCATAATCAATCTTACCATCATTAAATGGAATAATCGGAATGGTAGTTACAGAATATAGAGCATCCAATAATTGCGTTAACCCTAAGGACATTGATTTCTCCTTTTAAAACCTTTTCTTTAAAGCCAAAACACCCCTAAAAGATCCTGATGAAATATCAGTGTTAGTTTCGATTTCAATACTACTGTTCTGTAATTGTTGATTATTGTTTAGTTTTGTACTAATCCGTGCTTCTACTGCACTAACGATATGGTTTAGAATTACAACCCCTAATACAGTCCGTGCGGTTTGAAAAGTATTATTTGCTTCTTCTCTTAACTCAAATGCTTCTAATCTATATTTGGAATCGAACTCAATTGTAGTATCTTTTTCATCTTTTAATGTAGGATCAAGATCTTTCCAATACCATTTCCCGGTACGATCTCTTGTTGCATCTGAATCATATACATGATTCCAGTTTTCATATTGAGTGGCATGTTCAAAATCTTCAATTGGATCCCAGTTCTCGAAATTCCCGGGACCTATAAAGATAACATGGTCTCTTACTATATCACGGTAATTTTCACGTGTGTTCGCGGCACTGTTTCGTAAAATAAAATAGGTGGTCAATAATCCTACTTCAGCGACAGTATAGATGTATCCATGTTTTGCTCCATTATTAATCTGGCCTAAACCAGGAATAATTAAGGAATACAGAAATGCTTCGTTTGGAGACTTCAGTGTGGATTGATTGTCAGTAGAGATTCCTAAAGTAGAGGGAACTTCATCCTTAAGTATTCTCGTTCCGATTGACGATTTAATATGGAATTCATTGAAAATACTTGGTGAAAGTTGAGATGCATAAACAAGTGATGGGAGTATGACAATAAGAGAAATACATAAAATTAATTTATTCTTAAACTTCACAATTATAATTTACCTCAATCCGATTAAAATAATACTAAACCCGTAAATTCAATCAACCTTTCTTGGCTTGGACCGAAACGAGGTCCGTAAGTAATGTCAACATTGAACATAAACCATTTCACACCGATTCCATAGGTAACATGATCAAACCAATTCGGTAGAGATATACCAGGTTCAGACTTATATCCTGTTCTTAATGCAAGTATGTTTCCAAGCCAATACTCCAATCCAATATTCTTTTGAAGATGCCGCCATTCAAAGGCTCTAAATCCCACACCTCTATCTGATAAAAGTTGACTTTTTGTAAGTTTTTCGGATCTTTCGGCATTCAGTCTTTCCAAGTCTGCTTCTAATTCGATTTCATCCTCTCGCAATTTATCAACATAAGCAGTAATACCAGATACTATACGTAAATGGTTATATCTATCTTGATATAGACTTGTCGAAGTTCCTAATCGAAACAAACGTGGTAATGGATCAGCTTGGTTTTCATCAATAAAAGAAATACCGGGGCCAACATTTTGTATGACTGCACCGATTGTTGTAGGGATGATCTCTATAAAAGGCAGTCTATACTGAATTCCGAGATCTACAGCATAGGAACTACCGCTCTCTCTTCCTAATACCATACGGATCATTTTTCCATTTATACCACCTGTCAAAGACTGGGTAATACTATCAGCATAGGAAAATGTTAGTGCCATGTTTGTACCAAGGCTTTCCTCGCGTAATATATCAGGGGAATCACTTGTAACTGCGATCGTACCTTGTCCTTGCAGTTGTAGTGTTGCTCCAACTGTACCGAATTCACCTATTGGCATTGCCCCTGAAACGAATGTATAATAGAGTCCTTCGCCAGCTTCCCCAAATGGACCACTATAATCGGTATAAAACATTGAAGCTTGAGCACCTTTACGTCCAGATTGTATTTTACTTTCCTGCAAAACTGCCAATCCGCTTGGATTCCATAGAGATGTAGTAACGTCTCCTGACATAGCGGAAAATGCATCTCCTAATGCTCTGGCACGTGCTCCTCCACCTAAATTTAATATTTGTGCACCTGTTCGTCCTGGTCCTGCATATACATTGTTCTGAAAAATTATTAAGACTCCGAATAACAGAAGGAAAAATCTAATCATAAATAGCCGCGAAAATCCGTTAAGGCATCAAATGCCGACTACGAATTTAGTCTCCTACTTTTTAGTATCGTATTATAACTAATTGTAACGCATAAT
Source organism: Candidatus Poribacteria bacterium (assembly GCA_022394755.1). GTDB lineage: Bacteria > Poribacteria > WGA-4E > WGA-4E > WGA-3G > MSPOR6. The sequence continues at coordinate 13,817 of JAGFCA010000220.1, read as the reverse complement.
GTGTTTTCTGGTTTACTTAGGTTTTATTCAATTGGAAAGTCCGGATAGAAATGTTGATGTCGTATTATTTTTAAATAGAATCCGGTGAGTGCCTGAATAACGGATTATAAGGATCTGATGGATACGAGCTGATTGGCGTGTGGATAGTTTTCTCCTATGAATCGTGGATGCATGGATTTATCGGGATGAGAGTGTTTAGAATGGATAAGGAGGAACATCGCTAAATGCTAGTTTGTGTAAAAGGATGTATTTTTTTGAATTACAGAAGACAGTAAGATTATAACAGTCAAGAATCGGAGTTCCCATCTATATCTGAGAAAATTTGGATTCGGAATTCCGACCTACTGAATATCAATAAGTTTTTCTGTAGGAAAATTAGCTGAGTAGCACAAGATTATCCCGATGAATCACTTCATCGTAATCGTGGTAACCGAGGATGTTTTCTATATCCTGTGTTTGCTTTCCAGCAAGTTTTGTTGTTTCTGTAGAATTATAGTTTGTTAATCCTCTTGCGAATTCTGCACCGTTTTCAGAAATACATGACACTGTGTCTTGATAATTAAAGTGTCCTACAACTCGCTGAATTCCAGCCGGGAGTAAACTTTTTCCATTCTGCTCAAGAGCATTCCGTGCACCGTTATCTACCACCAGATATCCTTTTGGCGGTCGGGAATAAGCAATCCATCTTTTACGGCCAGAAATACGAGTATTGGGTAGGAAAAGTGTACCGAGTAATTCACCTTTAAGAATCCGTGTGAGGACAAGGGGTTCTCGTCCCAGAGCGATAATCATCATTTCTCCAGAACCAGTTACGATTTCAGCTGCATGTAATTTCGTCAGCATGCCACCTGTACCGCTATTTGTCCCTGCATCACCTGCTGCTTTCCAAGTTTCATCTGAAATATCAGTAATGGTATGTATTAATTCAGAATCAGGATTCAAACGTGGATCTTCGGTGAAAAATCCTTGTTGATCTGATAAGATAATCAGTAAGTCAGCTTGTGTAAGGTTTGTCACATAAGCTGAGAGTGTGTCGTTGTCTCCGACCCTAATTTCCTCGACTGAAACACTGTCATTTTCATTAATAATTGGAATAGCATTGAGTTGAAGCAGTGTTTGCAAAGTATCATTCATTCTGGTATAACGTCTTCGATCCGAAAAGTCATCCTGAGTAAGAAGTACTTGTGCTACACATTGTTTGTAATGTGAGAACCGATCAGCATATTCAGACATGAGACGCGTCTGTCCAACAGATGCGGCAGCTTGTAATTCAGGTAGTGTATGAGGACGAGTCGAAAAACCGAGGTGGGGCCAACCTGCAGCAATTGCACCTGATGTGACAAGAATAACTTCGATACCTTGCTGCTTAATTGTGGCAATATCATGAACAAGTCCATCAAGAGCAGCTTGATTGATAACCAGATTGTCAGAGATTGTACTACTCCCAACCTTTACTACAATCCTTTTAACACCTGATAATACCTTTCTATCATTATTTGGTGTATGTTGCATAGGTTTGTAAATTATTGGTTGGTGATTATTGAATAAGATGAACTATTCGTTTGTCATTGTTTTGTCATACGATTTAATAATTTTAGGACTGTAGGTGAATTCAAAATCATCAATTGTAATTGTATCACCCTCTTTGACGCCAGACCTTGTGAGAGCGTTTATAACCCCCATCTTTTTTAATTTTCGAAACAACAACATTAAGGCTTGTTCGTTATCCATATCTGTCATAACAACTGCCCGTTTCGGTTCATCCCCAGTAATAATAAAACCGTCATCGGATTTTTCCAGTTCAAAACGTTGGCGAGGTTCGGGAGTAATTTCATGTTCAAAAGTTATGGTAGATTCTGCTGCTTCCCTCGCCTTAGATTCAAGATATTGTAATGATCTGTATGCTTGTTGCATGAGTGCATTTACACCTTCACCGGTAATAGCAGAGATTGGAAATACTTTTCTTTTTCCAAAATATGTCTTGACTCGTTCAATATTTGAATTTGATTCAGGCATATCAATTTTATTTAAAGCGATAATTTGAGGAAGTTCAGTTAATAGAGAATTATAGTGTCCAAGCTCAAGATTCAATTGTTCATAATCTTTGATAGGATCACGTCCATCTGTTGCACTTAGGTCAATAACATGTATAAACATCTTTGTACGTTCAATATGCCGTAAAAATTGGTGTCCTAAACCCCCACCTTTATGTGCCCCATCAATAAGACCCGGTATATCAGCAAGAACAAAATTCTGTTCTTGGTCAATCCGAACTACACCTAAGTTTGGTATTAAAGTAGTGAAAGGGTAAGAAGCAATTTTTGGATTTGCTGCAGATGTTCGTGAAAGTAAAGTAGATTTTCCAGCATTTGGATACCCGACTAAACCAACATCTGCAATAATTTTTACTTCAAGACTGATTTCTCTTTCAATACCTGGCTCTCCTTTTTCAGCCACACGAGGTGTTTGAAAAGTACTGCTTTTAAATCGCGAATTCCCTTTTCCACCGATACCACCCCGTGCAACGATAACAGATTGTTCAGGTTGTGTGAGATCCGCAAGCATTTCTTCAGTATTGAAGTCTCTTATGATTGTACCAACAGGTACTTTAATAATTCGATCAAGTCCGTCTGCACCATCTCGTTTCTTACCAGTTCCGTGTCCTCCATTTTCAGCAGATTGACGAGGATTATGGTGTAAATCAATTAACGTACTCATCCCGAGTGTGGCAACAAGGATGACGTTTCCTCCATGTCCTCCGTCCCCACCATCAGGTCCCCCTCGAGGCACGAATTTTTCTCGACGGAAACTAATACACCCGTTTCCACCGTTACCTGCTTTAATCTGAATTCTTGCTGTATCCATATAACTAAACGTTCAAAGAATAAACATTTCTTAGTATTCTGCTAATTCGATTCATCTTGACTTGTATGTTTATGGTCGGAAAGTGGATCAGTATAGTCTGCCTTGTTAACATATTCACTGATTGTAAAACTATGAGTTTGACCCTCGTATGGTTCTTCAGTCCAAGTTAAAATAAGGTTAAAATCCGGTTGTTCATAATTTACAAATAATTGAGCAGCATACCGTTTTCCATCGTCTTGGCAAGGGAAACCATAAATATCAGTTTGGTAACCATCGATATAATATTTGTTTTCTGGGTCATCATTCACGTCACATGGACCTGAAAGTTGAACAACTCCATCTTCATATTCTTCACCGTTTACGTGAACAGTAAATCCTTTATCAGATAGGGGGTCTCGTGGAACATTATAGTCTTCAGGATAGTAAATCCATATTATCCATCCATCATCCATTGGGTTACTTCTATTATATAATAAGTGAGTCCTGATTGTGTTTGGTAAAGTAGAACCTGGTGTATCGTCACCACTACCGGGGGGAGTGCCACCACCGCCATCATCACCATCACCGGGAGGAGTACCATTACCACCACCATCATCATCACCATCACCAGGGGTTCCTCCACCACCATCATCAGGGGTACCTCCACCACCATCACCAGGAGTGCCACCGCCACCATCACCAGGAGTGCCTCCGCCACCATCACCAGGGGTTCCTCCACCAGGAGGAGTGCCACCACCATCACCTTCACCAGGGGTTCTTCCACCAGGAGGAGTGCCATCACCACCATCACCACGACTTGAGGTACCACTACCAGTTGTATCAATTAGATTGTCTGCCCGCATAATTGGAACCCCATCGTGATAAAATACGTATGTGATCCTTGTTGGGTAGATATGAATCACAGGTAATCCTGAATTCGTTGTCTTAGGTATAAGTGTTACACATTTGGAATCAACACCATTAGATAAACAGAAGGTATCTGCATCCGGAGTAAGAATATATCTGTCTAAATCTTCTGTAGACAACATAGAACCGATATAACGATTATCTGAACATCCAGCTAAGAGGAAAACAATTAACATTACACTACTAAATATGATGGATAAAAATAGAAATGAGATTTTTCTACCTTCAGCCCTTTTCTTAAGTATAGAACGATTGTCATTTTTCTTTACAGTTAACTGTTCAATTATATCATTAAGTAACCAGTTAGATATTGAAAAATGTATTCGCAAATTTCTTTTTTCCATAAGGCATCTCTTCCTAACATGTTACTTTGGTTGTAATTGGAAAGTATTAGTATCCTTATCAGATCCTATTCCATCTGTAGTGATATAGAATATAGCAATGTAATCTGGTACTAATCCATCAACCCTAATTGTGATTTCTTTAGCAACTGTTTTAACGAAGAACTGTCCTATGCGTGGACCGCCCATTTTCTCCTCTTCTATAACATTTCCAATCTCAAGACTTTGATTCTTATTGATTGTTGGTTTGAATCCTTCAGCAATTCTAATATCAAGACCACTTGCATTTTGAATAGTATTAGGATAGTAAATTTGGATCAACCACCCCACGTTATCACTAATACGATCTTCTATATTTCTTCGAACAAGCAATATTAGATCACCTTCATAATGAAACTGATAGGTAATATCTGTTGGATGAATTACCGTTATTGATCCACTATCAGTTTCATGATCTTCTTTATGACCAACAAGTCTTATACAAACAGAATCAAAACCATCCTGTAGACAGATTGTATCCACACCTGTATCCTGAAGATATCGATCTACATCATTAACAGATAAAATTGGACCTGAATACGGTGTTTCTGTACATCCTATAAGAACTGAAAATATCATCAGAGGTTGGATAATATAACATAAAGTAAAGGACTTCTGATTCTTTTTTTTTCTTCCTATCCTAATGTATTGATGATAATGATTCAATCTCCATCTCATAAACTTGAGATGGATTTTTACATTGTGTTTTCTTTTTTCCATTTTGTAAAATCCCATTCATGACATCTATCCTTTTTATTATGAGACAGAAGTTAAATTTATGCGAGTATTTTCAATCATGTTTATTAGTTCTGGCAATTAATCAGTATATAAGTGTTAATATAATTTGAAACGACGGTTGTTCTGTTAGTTTCTTCATCTTGAATAGTATAACTATGTTCTATCAATTCAGTTTACATTTCAAAATTAGAATACAGACCAATGGATAACCCCTATACAGTTTTCCTTCTAATGTCAATATTGACGATACTCTTGGTTATAATTCGATCCTACCAACGATACATTTAAAGCACTAGTGGAACCATCCGCCAAACGGCATATTATACTAATACCTTTGTCTGGATATGATGAATATACTTAACTAAAGTAGGATTTATTTGTTATGATATGGATGATGTAATTCACATTATTATTTAACATGAATAACGTGAGTTTGATAGCTATCATTTTTGAACCGTGTAGTTAGGAAATCGCTCCTACCGGGTCTCTTAGTCATAATATTGATAATATGAATTACATATTCATATTATCAACTCACATTTAATATACAAATATTACAAAATAGTATTATATACCACTTTTTGTGTAAATACAAATATTAAAGCAATATACGTAGTGTTGTGGTGGGATTGACATTCATAACAAGGTGAGATTTACATAGAAGCCGTAGGTATCAATTTTGTTATTTTACAATTTGGTCTGTTTGAATTTTCTGAACCACAAATTACAGGAATTAGGATGGTTGTAATTCTAATTGGTTTTGCTGAAGGAAGTAGAATATAGGGACTAAAAGTTTGTGGGACAAAGAGATGTTATGACTGGGAAGTATCAAATTAACAATTCAAAAATCAAGGACTTGAATGTAATTAAGTGTGTATCTTGGTTACAATCCGCATCTTCTGTATTTAATGAAATTGTTCTCTAATGATTAATCCAATAAGCATATTAGAATTATAATAATATTGGACTGCCATTTGATGGAATAATGGAGAGGAATATAATTATCGTAAGAAATTTAAAAAAGCACACCCCTTTGTTTAAACCTAAAACTTGAGAATTAGGATATAAAGGGGTGTATTTATTCTGTAATCTTACCAACAATAGGTTTTCAGTGATTGGAAATCCCCAATCTTCTTACCATCCATCTTGATGAGTATGTCCTGGGTCGAATTCTTCCGAATCCCAATTCGCCATATTGACTTCTTTCATGATATTGAATGTTTGGGTTTGACCAGAGTACATTCCAGCCGTCCATGTAATAGAAATGGTAATTTTCTCAGCAGTAGATGAAACGAAAAACTGCGCGGAATAATTAGTACCGTTTGCGTCACAAGGAACATCCAAATAGTCATCCCGATTGTTGTTATCCTCGTCAAAACAGCTTCCGACGGCTTGTGAAAAAGTCTCTCTTGTACCACCAGTAACACTTAGTGTGAATCCAAATCCGTCCGGATGTATATAAGAATTACGTGGATTATCTTCTACACCATCATTATCATCATCCTTAACATAGTTGTGTGGATAATAGATTGACACTAACCATCCAAATCCGTCACCATTAGTATTATTGATAAAGTGAGATAAAGAATTGTCAGGAGGATTGTGACCACTGGGATTAGGATTATTCTCTGGTGGAATCTGTGGTGTGTTAGTATCTTCACCATTGCCGTTATCGTTATTGCCGTTGCCGTTGTTGCCGTTATTGCCGTTATCGTTATTGCCGTTGTCGGTGTTTATGCCACCGTTGTTGTTCCCACCGTTGTCATCATCCCTTGTTCCACCAATGTTACCGCCTCCTTGTTCCGTGCCAACATCATCCCTCGGTCTTTCGGCACGTATAATTGGTATACCATCATGATAGAAAATATAGGTAACTTTTTTCGGATAGATGTGAATAATTGGTAGTCTTGGATCTCTTCCTTTCGGTACAAGGGTAACACATCTTTCATCAAACCCATTGGTAAGACAGAGAGTTGTTGTATCTGGTTCATAGAAATATTTATCTAAGTCGTCAGGTGTTAACATTGAACCTACATAAGGTGTGTCAGAGCAACCGGTGATAAGTAGAACAACAAAGAAAGAACCACTCAGTAATATTGTTATAGACAATAAAGTCGTCGTAATTACTGCAAGAGTATTCTGAATAATGAGATGCCGTAAAAATTCTCTGATCTTATTTTTTAACTTTCGCATAATCTTTCTCCGCATTCATCAAACTATTTAGGCTCTAATTGGAATGTATTCCCTTCATCCGTAGCTACACCGTCAATATCAATATAGAACCTTATAATAAATCCTTCAACTAATCCATCTACTTGAACGGTAATTCTCTTTTCCTCAGTTATAACAGAGAATTCAGCAATACGACTTCCATCCTGTTTATCACGTTGCCTAAAATAGTTTAAACCAAGTCCTTGCCCCTTTTTGATAGTAGGTTGAAAACCTGTAGCTACTCTAATATCAAGACCACTTGTCTCAAGGGTAATACCACGATTTGCTTCCGGGAACGATTCTGGATAATATATCTTGATAGTCCATCCATCAGAAACTTTAGCGATGTTTCCAACTGCAGGAGCAGTACTTCCAGGTGGTAGATTAAGCTTACCAGAATCAATAAGTTCCTGAACTAGCTCTGCAGTATCCATTGTTCGTTCAGCTTCTAATATGGGATTATTATCATAATAGAACTGATAAACAATACTTTCAGGATATATATCAATAATAGGAATACTTGCTGTATCATCCTCAACAGTTTCTTCTACCCTTAAACAAACGGTATCAAAACCGTCCTGTAGGCAGACTGTATCCGCACCGGAATTATCAAGATAGGTGTCAACATTATCAACAGATAAAATTGGTCCACTGTAGGGAACATCAGAACATCCTGTTATTCCAATTACGATACTTATTGATGTTGCTAATAATAGAAGAACATTTTTCATTGATTTATTGATAACTTCAAAACCTGCTACTCTTATAGATTCATTTAAATCTTTAAGATTGACACATGATTCATCATAATTTACTATTGCTTGCTTCTTTTTTAAGTTCACTTTTGCTTTATATACACCATCAAGTTTTGTCAATGCATCCGTAACAGTTTTCACACAATGTTCACAAGACATGCCTTGAATTTCAATTCTTATTTTTTGCATTATGTATAATCTCCTTTATTAACTCATACAGGAAAAACGTCTGGGCTATTACTCCGAGTCTTCAGATATGATTACTGATAATATATCTATAATGAAAGGTTGTTAGGTAATATTTCTTGGTATCTATGCTATTTCACTAAACCGCGTAAAGTTTTTAAATTTTTACCGTGCATTGTATTCATTTTAGGTGTTTCGATGATGAGAGGTATTTGTGAAAAACGTTGATCGTTCAAGATATATTCAAAGGCAGTAGCCCCAATATTCCCTTCTCCAATATGTTCATGTCTATCAACGCGACTATCATATTCAGATTTTGCATCATTGATATGAAAGGCATTAAGTCTTTCTAAACCGATGATCTCATCAAATTTGTCAAATGTAGAATCACAATCTTCTACTGTCCGTAAATCATATCCTGCTGCAAAAACATGACAAGTATCTAAACAAACCCCAAATCTGTTAGGATATTTTGACATTTCTATTACATCACGAAGATGCTCGAAACAGTACCCTAAGTTTGTTCCTTGTCCTGCTGTTGTTTCAAGTAAGATATTTACATCAGATGCATCAGCAGTTTCAATCATTGAATCCAAACTTTTAGTTAGTTGCTTCAACCCAAATTCTTCCCCTTCGCCAAGGTGTGCTCCGAGATGTGTATTAAAAAGTGATATACCGGATTGTTGACAAAGTTCCATCTGGTTTTTGAATTGTATTAGTGATTTTTCTAATACATCTTTCTTAGGTGAAGCCAGATTTGTTAGATGAATATCGTGAACAACTATATGTTCAATAGAAGAGTCTTCCCATGCCTTACGAAATTCATCTATAATATCAGGTGTTGGTGGTTTTGATTCCCAACGATTTGGATTCGCAAGAAATATTTGAATTGTGTCACATTTGAGATCAACACCATTCTTTATAGAGTTCTGAATTCCACCTGCAGTGGAAACATGAGCACCGAGGAACATAATGTAGTTCTAAGTTTCGAATATTTATATCTATCCGTGGCTTAGGAATCTCCTTAGATAAAATTTGTTTACTTTCACTGTGTTTTTTACTATACATTTAGAATAGTGGAGAGTCAATCAGCTTAAACTCTTGTGAACTTTGACTTATTTTGTTATTTTTTTCAAGTGATTTCACTTGAATTGAACCATTAATGTATTACTAAATACAAAACTATAATTCTTGAAAAAAGTTACAGAATCCGGATCTTTTTAAATATCATTACGTGAAAATTAGTTAGTTAATTATGTACGGATTAACAGGTTTCTAACTGAACGCACTGCTACATAAAAACAGTTAAAACCTGCAAAAAATAATTGATGAGATTATTTGATAAAAAATTGGATAAGATCTACTGTATTCTTAATCTGGAAGGTAATATTTATATTGGTAAGAGATTTCTCATGGATGTAATACAGTTTTTACACCGCGATGTACGATTGCATTCTCAAATGCCTCTAAGCCTTGTACAATAGGATAATGATCAGTTATTAAAGGTTTGAGGTTTAGTGATTTATCAATCAAGAGTTGACGGGATTCTTCAAGACTTGATCTCGAAAATGCCCATGATGCCATCAACTTATGTCCTGTATAATGGAACTCTTCTAAGTTGATACTGATCTTTTCACCATCGGGGGAAAGGCCAAAATAATTTATACAACCACCATTTTGCACGAGATCCGTAGCGAGAGTTATAGCAGCTATATTATTCGTAGTAGCAGAAATAACTGTGTCAACACCGCCTTGGGTAATTTCTTTGAGACTCTGAATACTGTCAGTTGAAATATCAAAGGTTTTCTCGGCACCAACAGATTCAGCAATTTGCCTCCGATGTATTAGTGGATCTACCACATAAGTTGCTAATCCAGCTCTTTTAGTTAATTGGGTCAATAATAGTCCTATTGGACCTGCTCCAAGGATTGCGACACTGTTTTTGAAGATAGTATCTGACATTGCGTTTATACAACAGCCTAATGGTTCAAGAAAAAGTAGTTCTTCTGGAGGGATATCGTTAGGAACCTGTATTAGTTTACCAGTATCGACCCCATGTTTTGGCATTCGGATATACTCTGCATAACCACCATCAATATCGTGTCCAATGCCTTCAATTTTATTACAATATTTGTCTTGGTCATTCAGACAATTTACACATACCCCACATGAAAGCATAGGATTCACCGTGACACGTTGTCCTACTTTTACATCAGCGTTGCGACTTTCTATAACTATCCCCGCAAGTTCATGTCCCATAACAACTGGAGGTGTATAGTCAGTAACATCGCCTTTAAGTGCAGCAATGTCTGAGGCACATATTCCACATAATTCCATTTGAATAAGTACATCCCCAGAATTCAGTTTGGGAACAGGTATGTCTTGAATAATTAACTTGTGTGTATTCTGAAAAACAATAGCTTTCATAGGGAAATTGGATGGTAAATTATCGTTTAGTTAAAATATAAGGCGGTGTTAACACCGCCTTATATTTTGCATATCTACAAATTTAGCTTATTCAAACTCATACGGTATGGTTTCAGACTGATGTGTCTTAGCGGATTTTTCAGCTAAATCCATAATTGCGATAACACGTCGAGCAGATTCAGGGGTAACAAGCAATGGGGTTCCATCGTTTAAGTGAGCCACGATGTTTTGATAATAACTTGGTCCGGGTCTACCATGAAATCCGACTTTCTGCTCTTTTGGATGCCCTTCCACTTCTGATATGACCTTATATTCCGCACCTTCAGATACGATTGCACCATGTGAACCGAGGAGTTTCCATTTGTCTCCACCCACCTTTGCAATACTCGACATCTGTATGTTGGCAGATGCACCATCAGCGACATATTTAGCCCCGGCAAAACGAATTACAGCCTGCACATGGTCTTCGTTGGTAATATCGTCCCAAACAAGATTCGGCTGCATGAAACCCGTGACATTTATCATCGGTGCTTCTAAAACGTTAAGTAACCAATCAAGGAAATGTGCACCCCAATCATAGAAATGTCCACCAGAAATTGCTTTTACACTTCGCCACCAATCTGGATTTGGTCTTCCGTAACCTCCACCCCACATTTCAACACTAAAGACTTTACCGATAATACCTGATTGAACAAGTTCTCGCAGAGTCCAGAAATCTGCATCCCAACGTCGGTTATGATGCACGGATAGCATCACATCATTCTCTTTTGCAGCAGTAATCATTTCAGTAGCTTCTGCTACCGTAATACACATAGGTTTTTCAACGACAACATGTTTTCCAGCATTATGTGCTGCGACTGTCGGTCCACAATGAAAACTGTGTGGTAGTACGTTTGCGATAAGATCGATATCCTCATCAGCAACCAGATCTTCAACTGAGTTGTAGGTACGGACACCGGGGAAATCTACTTCTGCCGCTTTAGTCCGTTCAGGATCAATATCACACACAGCCATGCAGGTAATGCCATCAGTGTTATTCATCATGTTTGCATGTGCTTTTCCCATATTAAATGCTGCACCATAACCGAGAACAGCACCTTGAATAATATCTGCCATTTTATATTGGCTCCTTCTGTATAGGAGGGGTTGTGCCCCTGATTTCTATCTTTGAATGCCTAATTATAGCATAGATGGTAATGGGTGTGTCAAAAATTAAGAAATGATTAGGTAAGAATAATTGACATATATGTAGAGATAGGATATAAAATTCGTATCATTAAAACTACCCAAAATATTTGAACTTACCAATGAGATTACTATTTGGATATGACGTAGTCAGGAGGAAAAATGATTAGTGTTGAACGTCCTTCAAAAATAGGTTTTCCAAATTGGGTTGGTCCCGTGAAGCAAAAACTCAATTATACACTTGAAGGAAAAGAAATTGACGAATTTCAAAGAAGAGGATTTCTGATTATTCGAAATGTATTTCAAGACGACGAAATTGAAATATATCAAAAAGAAGCAAATGAGTTAATTGATCGTGCCCTTTTATTATGTTCTGGATTTCAGTTTGACCCGAAATATAATCTCCGTTTTGAGTTATTGGATGATGGTCAACCGTGGAAGATAGATCCGTTTATCAGTATTTCTCCTCTCTTTTCAGCTCTTGCTCGTGATAGGCGTATTATGGACCGATTAGCATTGCTATATGATGGTTTTGAAGCAGTCTTGTTTAAAGACAAACTCATTTATAAACCACCGAATAGCCATGGTAACGGTATACATCAAGATTACAACTGGTGGCAAGGCTTCCCTCACAGTCTACTGACTGTATCTATAGCTCTGGATACAAGCACAAAGGAAAATGGTTGTACAGAATTGTGGACAGGACATCATCACGGTTTTATGCATGAACCGGGTTCACTTGATAAAGGTACGATTGAGCGTGAGAAACTTGAGAATGAGGAACATTTTTACGCCTGTTTAGATCCTGGTGACATTGCCATTTTTAGTTGCTTTACACCTCATGCGGCTGCTACCAATACATCTAATCATGAACGGAAAATGTTGTTTCTTAGCTATAATGATAGTCGTGATGGCGAACATTATACTAACCATTATGAACACTTTCGGTGGTATAGAACCCGTCCAGATCGTATGCCAGAAACAGAACGGGATAAGTATTATTTTCTTTAAAGTGAATGTCGTGTAATCTGTAGTTAATCTGAAGTAATATTAAAAAGCAAAGGAGACGGGTTAAAACTCGTCTCCTTTCTCTTTAACTGATAACAACGGATACAGTATTAATGCTATTGAGTCTTGAGTTGACCCCATGTAAGAGCAACCTTACCAGATGGTTCAACATCCAAGGATTCACTCTCCATGACAGCGGCAATCTCATCGTCATCCAACACTCGGTCATAAAGTCGTACTTCATCAATTATACCATTGAAAAAGTAGTTATGATTAGCGGTTTCATTTGCTCCAGCGCCAATGAGAAATTCCTCTTCCGGGTTAACCTCAATCTCGAATTCTTGTTCTGCTACAAATTCTCCGTTTACATAAAATCTATGGTTTCCATCTTCATAAGTCCCTACAAGGTGATCCCATTTATCTAAATTTACTGCAGGACCTTCAGCAGATTTCCAATGATTTGCACCAGCCCCAATCCAAAACTGCCACACATTTCCTGGGGTACAATAGAAGATATATCCACGTTGTGGAAAGTCTGCCCGAGATGAAACGACAGCACGGTGTCCAGCCCCTCCATCTGCCACGTTTGCCCAAGCAGTGATTGTGAAGACTTCTTGATTCAGGTCTGCATGATATGGCACATTTACTTCATCACCTGCACCATCAAATACAAGTCCTCCACCGAAGTAGCCATCTTTTGTCCATTTTGTATCACCTATCAATGTTCCATCGTGTCCATTGCCAGATGAGTCACTGGTAGTTTCCCCACCATCATTGTTGAAATCCCAATACGCTACGATACCCTTTTTCAGGTCTTGAGATAGTACTGGTTGTGCTGCCAAGCCAATGATAATTAGCAAAGCACATGTTAATGTAATCTTTTTCATTTGTGTTCCTATCAATCATAGAGTTTTAATAAATATCGGATTTGTAAATATGACATTTACAAATCCCGTTCAAAATGCAATATATTAGCAAACTATAGTATAGTATAAAAATTAGTATACGTCAAGTTGTTCGATGACAGGGCTATTTAGTTTTCGATAATTTTAGACACAATGTTCACACTCGTGAATAATGTCTGTAGGTCGGGTAGAACGAAGTGAAACCCGACATCTTTTGTTCCTGTTGGATTTCGCAAATTCAACCTAATCTA
>JAGFCA010000005.1 GCA_022394755.1 Candidatus Poribacteria bacterium | reverse complement strand
CGCGTGAGGGTATTGGTCTTGACGATCCAGTTGGTTTTGACTGGCCCACAGACTTAGCAGAAGATGATTCACGGACGTCCTTGATTCGTTTACGCGATGAAGGTGTTCCACGCGTTGCTGTCCCATCACGTGATGAAGATGGTAATGCCACAGATTCACAGGGTGGTGTCGTTCCTATGGGACAAGCAACACGACCCGCAGAATATGCATGGGTACACGCTGTTGATACCGCTTTTGCTAACGCACAAGATACTTGGTACGGTAGCAAAGATGATTACGGTACACCCGGACATACAGCTGGTACACCACTACCAGTAAGTTTATCTCACTTCCGTCCAACTTTTGAGAACGGGCAAGTCGTTATCCGTTGGAACACCGAATCCGAACTCAACAACGCTGGATTTAATATCCTTCGTAGTGATACACTGAACGGTGAGTACAAGCAGGTAAACAGTGAAATGATCCAAGGTAATGGTACAACAGGTGAACGTAGTACTTACAAATGGGTTGATGCTTCTGCTAAACCCAGTGTAGTTTACTACTATCAAATTGAAGACGTATCCTTCGCTGGTGAGCGTCAAACGCTCCAAACCACCAAGTTGAAAGGTCTTATCTCAGCAATAGGTAAAGCCGCAACAACGTGGGGCGATATAAAAGAGGTACAATAGGGTTAAATTTCAGGGATAATTTAGCCATCCTCCTCAACGATAGGACACTGCAGAGTCCCGATTGAGGAATCTATCTAAAATATTCTACAATAAGAGTCAGCTGAAATCCTAATAGATAATAGCCCTCTTATTGTAGAATACCTCACAATCCCAAGGATCTATAAAGAAACAGGGTCTCGTAATTAACTTACGAGACCCTGTTTCCTTTTTTATTAGCTATCAGTTATCAGATTTCAGTAATTTTTCCAACCCGGTAGGCACGGTTTCCTGGGAATGGGTGTGTAAACTTTTTGTCACCTTACAACAGTGTATCAGAATATATCTACAACACTTTCTTGATTCATAGGCTTCAATTTATGAATTCTGCGTATTGTAGGAGGGATCTCCGAATCCTGACTCCTTGTATTTCCGCAAGCTCCAGAGGAGCGAAAGGTGTGTAGAAACACCAGACTACCCAATATGGAAGCTCCAGAGGAGCGAAAGGTGTGTAAAAAAACGTTGACACAAAACACTAAGCCACGGTTCAGAAAAATAACTCATTCACGAAAATTCAAACTGAAAAACTAATCCAATCCGCGATTCTGACAACACACTACGCGTAATCCGAGAATTTGATTTACGATACAAATCCAACCATTCCTATGATTCCTTATATAGTCAAAATGTTGTACGGAGTGTTTGTGCTTCTCCTGTTTCCGCAGATTTATATCCGGCATCAAATATCTCTATAACATGGCGTGCATGTTCTGCTGTAACGATTGTAGGTTTATCTTCACGGATCCAATCTACGAGTTGCATGATATCTTCATATACATGAGCTTCTTGTATATTCCGATGCGGTCCAACGACATGGGGTAACTCTCTTTTTGGTGCATCAATCTGTTCACCGTTTATCGTACTTCCTTCTATCGCACCAGTAGTTCCGTGAATTGCCAATCCTCCCTTTATACCGTGTCCTGCTGCTGCTCCATAGATAAAACCAAAAAATGCTTCCCCAAAGTCCATTAAAATAAAGGTATTATCATCCATATCACAAGGTAGCATTTCACCTCTAAATTCACGTTCTTTTACGCGTACACCTGAAAATGCAGTCACACGTTTAACAGGTCCAAGAATGCCAGTCATTGTATGTAATCCATAAACGGTCATATCGTATAGAGGTCCACCACCAGGTTTACGAAAATACCATGCAGGATTTATATTAGATAGTACATCATCTCCCTGCCGAACAGATTCACTTTCATGGTATCTGCCGAAAGCTGAACCGGTTGCTGCCCAGGTGAGCGTTCCAATAGCACCGTCATCAATGAGTCGTTTTATTTCTTGATGAATTGGACGAAGCATCTGTCCTGGAGATGCGACTAATTTAACACCTTTCTCTGATGCCGAATCAATCAAATCATCTGCTTCGTCAACAGTAGTAGTCATTGTTTTGTTGAAATGTGCGTGGACACCATGCTCTATAGCAAGCTTCCCTTGCTCGTAATGAAGACCAATCGGAGATGCTATACTTACAGCATCGACATGTCCTTCTGATAACATCTCTTCAAACGTATTATAAGCATTAGGCACGTTGAATTTTTCTGATGCAGCTTCTGCTCGACCCTGTACTGGGTCACAGACTGCGGTAACTTGTAATCTGTCTTGTACATCATCCTGTGTGAGATGAGGAAGAATACCCCTTACGGCTATACTGCCCACACCTACAACTCCAATACGTACTTTATCATCTGTTGGCACGTTCTTGTCTCCAAATTAATATACTTTTTAAGTGGTGTTTGACGATTTGGATTGAATTGCTGGAAAATACACAGGTCTTCAGCAATTCAATAAACATCACCACACTTTCAAACTTCCCCATCTTGTTGCAAGCTTCCCTTCTGATTTGACATCTGCAAATTCTTCTACATGGAACAACAAATTTTCCATGAAGAGTTTTGCCATATCCTTCGTATGGTCATCATTCCCAACGATATAGTATTTATCAGGGGCAAGTGCCATCATTAGGAACTTACCTTTCCCATATTCCGCTTCCATAATGGCAGGTTTACCCAAACTTTCCATCAACACGTCAAACCCTTTTTGGGTAGTAATCACTTCCCAAACAGTTGGCCAATTTTGGTGTTTCCATCCCTCAAATGTTTTCTCAGTCATTTTATTGGGTTCATTAAAAAGTTGATGTTGTGGCTTGAGTATCTCAACAGCCGCTTGATCAGCATCACTTCGAACACAGGTTAATTCAGGTGGCAACCAATCCACATTTGCTTCATTCTGATCAGCCTGTGTCGGTTCCCAAACAATACCACCTTTTTTAACAAAATCCTGTATTGCATTTGCATTCTTGTCAAGGTTTTGGTGTAATACAGGATTGTTTGTTACCATACTACCGATTAAAAATATCTTATTATCTGCTTTGAAGGGAAGTGTGCCATTTTCAAGATCATTTGTCAGATCATCGTACTCAACTTTAAACTCATCCAATGTCTGACGTAATGCATCCACCTTTGTCCATTCGTCAGCAAAATCAACAATAGCAATCTGAGCAGCATGCACAGTCGTGCCAATAATTATCAATGACAAAATACAATACATTATAAAGAATCGAGGGAACATGGGTTATCTCCTATAGATAGTGTTTTAAATTACTGTTTGCTGTGTAAGTCACATAAACATTGACATAGTGGTTTGAACCCTATACGTCATAAAAACCCAGTAAATAAATGATGAGTTTTTTACCGCCACGAGGTTTTGTGCTGCCAGTCAACAGCCTTTTTGAGTTTATCACAGTTGATAAATGATTGAAATCCTTGAAGTTCTTTTACTTTCGGTAGAAATTCTGGTTTGAAACGTTCCACCAATTCAAGAGAGGGTTCTGAAGCTGCGGTATCATCCGCATTCAGGAAATACACATCGTGGGTAGGCAATGTATCAGCTTTTTCCATAATCAAGCGATGTGCATTAGCAACATCTTCACTTCCAACCCAACACCAAAGCCATGGACTCCAACCAGCTACAGGTTTTATATTTTGCCCCATCTGTTTTCTACGTTCTTCAGGTGTTATACCTGCTGGACGTGTTATATAGGTTCGTATACCGTATGCACGGGTATAACTTGCTAATAAGTCTTCACCACATCTTTTTGAGAAACTATAAGAATCTTCTGGATAACAAGGATGCTCCTCATCTAACGGTAAGTAGTCAATCGGTATATGTGTTTTGCTAATTCTGAATCCGTGTCCTAATGCACAATTACTACCGGACATCACAACTGTTTTAACATCCGCTTCAATTGCTGCTTGCATCAGGTAGTATGTACCAAGCATATTAGTTTTGAATGTTGCATCAAAAGATATACCGTTTTCTTCTGCTCCCGCTCGGAAATCAGGATGGTCAACAGGACCAGGTTGTGCGCCAAGGTGTTGAATTGCATCAACGCCTTCAACTGCGCGTTGACAATCCTCAAAGTTGTTTAAGTCCCCTTGAATAAAGGGTAGATGTGAGAATTCATCAGGGGGTGTTCTTCGCGACATAAGTACAAGAGAGTGTTCCGCTCCTAATTCTCTGATCACATATTCCCCGAGTCTACCACTCGCCCCGGTTATTAGTACTTTCATTTATTTCCCTTCATATTAATCTTAAAATGTAGAATAGGTTGAATTCGGTTGACAGGTGTTAAGGTGTTGTCTATTATTGTTATATCATATAGCACTACTACAGATTTTGTCAACAGAACTGAATTGTAATAGGAGAACACAATGTATAACGCTGACAAACACTTTGAGAACTTATATGCTACTGTCCCCCGAAAGTATGAGTTTAATGCAACTACCTCTGAAGGTGTAACATCGTGGCAAGCCAAATTTCGACCTGAGTTAAAGCAAATCCTTGGATTAGATAATATGGAATCTGATCTGTCAGGATATACACCAAAAGCGGAGCAACTTGAAGTATTAGATATGGATAGCCATTACCGAGAAGGTTGGTATCTGTGGGTAGAACCGACAGTACCGTTACCATTCTATTTACTGCGTCCAAAAACGGTTAAAGGTAAAGTGCCATTGATCCTTGCGCCACATGGACATAATCATCCACATATCTATGCTGGTATTGCACATACCGAGAAAGAGGAACAAGAAATGATAGAAGGAGAACGTGATATTGCTCGGCAAGCAGTTGTGGAGGAGGGATATATTGCTATAGCTCCTACGACACGTGCATTTGGTGAAACGCGGACAGAGGCAGACAAACAAAACAACAGTACACATTCATGTCGTCATCAGTTAGTACATAGCATACTTGTCGGTAGAACTCCGATTGGTGAAAGGGTATGGGATATGTCGCGCCTCATAGATTGGGCTATAGATAGTCTTCCGATAGATAGTGAACGTATTGCAATAACAGGAAATTCTGGTGGTGGTACGGTATCACTTTTTGCAGCAGCTTGCGAAACACGTATTGCTGTTGCAATACCCAGTTGCTACTTTTGCACTTTTGAAGGAAGTATAGGAACAATTCGACATTGTGATTGTAACTATGTACCGGGTGTCATGCGTTTGGGAGAGATGTATGATGTTGCAGGTCTAATCGCCCCTCGTCCATTTTGTGCAATTGCTGGAGAAAGCGATAGTATTTTCCCGATAAACCATGTCAAGTTTGCCTATGAACGATTAAATGAGATTTACTCTGTTGCAGGGGTTGAAGATAGGTGTGAATTGTTCATTGGTGATGGTGGACATCGATATTACAAAGCAGGGGCATGGCCATTTGTAAGAAGGTTTTTTGGGAAATAGCGATTTCCAATGGCTACCCTTTTTTAATTGCCCACAATGTCCTGAATATAATCTTCATATCTAATGCAAGTGACCAGTTTTCAATATAGAATCGGTCATAGTTGACCCTATCTTCAAGAGAGGTATTTCCTCTTAAACCGTTGACTTGTGCCCAACCTGTCATTCCTGATTTTACACGATGACGTGCAAGATAATGTGGTATTGATTCCTGAAATGTATCAATTAATCCAGACATTTCAGGACGGGGACCGACAAGGCTCATATCCCCTTTCAGGACGTTAAAAAATTGAGGTAATTCGTCCAAACTCCAACGTCTCAAAAATCTGCCGAGTGCTGTTTGACGAGGGTCATCGGTTTTTGCCCAGACATGGCCAATATTGTATTCAGCATCAGCGTGCATAGAACGGAATTTATAGATATTGAACCGTTTCCCTGCTTTGCTAACGCGTTCCTGTCGAAAAATTGCTTTACCCGGAGAATCAATCCGTATGGTAATAGCAAGAAATAGCATCAAAGGACTTAATACTATTAAAGCAAACATACTGAAAACAATATCTATTATACGTTTTATAATTCCGCTTACACCCTGCATTGGTACTTCAGATAGTTGTAATACAGGAATACTATCAAAAAATGTGACTGAAGACCCTCCTTTAATGAAATCAGAAAGTTCTGGGAGAAGATTGATTTGCACAGGAATGCCTTCACAGGTGTGTAGAATATTCAGGATTATGTTATTCGACACTGTTGGAGAAGCAATAAACAGGGTATCAATACGATGGTGTTGTACAATGTCGAGTATCTCATCAATCTTTCCAAGATGTTGTATTGATGTATCACCATTCTGGCACAACTCTACAATCTCTGTATCTCCAACAATACCCACTAAATTATATGCTGTATCAGACTTAGTCTTTATAATATCTATTAATTGTTTTCCGCGTTCATCATATCCCACGAGTGCTATGCGATTTACTCCAAGGCCTTGTGATTGTATTGCTTGGCGAAATCTGAGTATGACAACCCTTACAA
This sequence comes from Candidatus Poribacteria bacterium, assembly GCA_022394755.1. Taxonomy (GTDB): domain Bacteria; phylum Poribacteria; class WGA-4E; order WGA-4E; family WGA-3G; genus MSPOR6. The sequence goes on along the minus strand of JAGFCA010000005.1, from coordinate 283,453 downwards.
GATATAACGACACGATATTAAACCCTGTTGCCAGTAGCATTACCCAACGTGAATACGCTTCATTATGATATATAAAAAATAGTGTAGCTAATGTAGCAATAAGTGCAAATATAGATGCTTTAAATAACTTCCAAAATGTTTTAAAAGTAGCACTGTTTTCTGGAAGGTATAGTTTAAATCCCTGCAGGATCATTATCCAGATCACAACCGTTACAGGGATTAATCGCAAGTAATCTTCAAACGGAGGTGTTCCTCCTCTATGTACTGCTATTTCATCTAACCAACCCGCCTCAAACCGTACCCAGTAAGCAATGACAATGCCTGTACCGATGAAACATAGGTCACATAGAATAGTAAACAGTATTAATAGATGGTCAAAAGTTTTCTTGCTCATATAGTGGAGATTTAGGAAACAGGTAATTACATTGTAAAAATCAGATATCCAAATAGGAATACATTATAATTATACATGTAATGACCATATAAATCAATTTTGTGTCGGATAACAATACAGTCTGGTTATTGATAACTCTCATATGGGTATGTAAAGATTTTGTCACTTTATAACAATGTATCTATTTAATAAGAAGCATTCGTTCACATATAATTACTCATCTGTAGGAGGGAACTCCGATTCCCAACTCTTGTATCTCTTACTGTAAACTGAAAACCACTATTCTGACAACTGTGAACTATATACCCACATAAAATAAAAATTATGAAGAAAATATACTATACACACATCAAATAATAGAATACAGAGCAGCATTCATTACATAATTAATATTTATATCTAAACAGGATGAAATTGTTCACAAGTAATTTGAATGTTATTTATTAATATGTCTATATATATTACGATATTGCTTATATCGTCCGTAAATGTTTATTTTACTGAAGAAACGCATTTTATGTGATTTATATTTTTACCCAAGCCATTATAGAAGGAGATAAAAAATGAGACTTGAAGAAAAACACAAAATATTTGCTGTAAAAGGGTTTGCTCAATTCATGAAACTTTCTGAAATTGTAGCATCCTTTATGGATAAATTTGATGATGAAATTATGCAAATCTGTGATATTAATCTTGAAACTGAAGAACAATTTTTTGAGCGATTCGTTGCTGAACAAAGTATTGTGTATTATAATGATGGATTGGATTTAGGTATACAAGATGCAGAAGATCATGCACCCAGTGCCTATGCTGAAACTGTTCGAAAAATGCAGAAAAAGGCAAGTAAACATATATCCGCAAGGTTACGCAGATTTAATATTAACCATCGACAATTTCCAAACAAATATACGGATTTGTTTAATAAGACGCGCGACCTATATATCGCAAAATATAAGTGCAACAATCTTCATCAATTGGACATACTATCCGATGAATTAGGTACACTATATGGATTAGCAAAAAGCAGAGCATTTGAAGAAGGTGACGCAAAGTATATAGCTTTAACACACCAAATACTGAAGACCGCTGCTACATCATCCGCTCTCGCAGCACAATATAACGAGCAACAAGATGCTGCAATACAACAAATGGAAAGTATTGAGGATTCACAAAACCATAAGGATGATTCCACCGAAGAATCTGAAGATATTTCTACCGGAGACCATGAAGATGAGTCTATCGAAGACCATGAAGATGAGTCTATCGAAGACTATGAGGATGAGTCTACCGAAGACTCTGAGGATTCAAAAAATAATAAGGTCGAATCTATCAAAGAAAAGGTGGAGGCTCCAATCAAATATGATACTAAACCAACCCAAGAAGAAATAGATGAGTATATGAATTCACAAGAATATAAGGATGAATGTGAGGATTTTGAGAAACGAATGAAAGATTGGGATGCTGCTACCAAAAACAATAAGGATGATTCTACATAAAACAGTCAGGATAATCAAACCAAACTTATAGAAGACCAACCAAGTAGGAATTTGGTATTAAACTTTTTACAAAAATCGTAACATTTTATTTATCGCCTATAAACCCATACGGATGCTGGGATTAGAAGGATTTCCTAAAATTGGGGTTACAGAAAAATGTTACGATTTCGTAACATTTTGGAACATATAACAACTTGGGTTTTCTTTCCTCTTTTGGGTGATGTGAGTAGTCCATTGATATCTGAATTTTTCTATCATTAATGACTAAACATCACTTAGAAATGCCGGGACTTACGCAGTTTCTCCTAAAGTCCTCTTGATAAAGACAGGGTATGCCTAAATGTCATTCATACCGGGGAATGCCTAACGGTGTTCATACCCGGGGTATGCCTAATTGTCATTCATACCCGGGGAATGCCTAAATGGCATTCATACCGTTGATTCTGTTTCTGATTCCTGATTCACCGCACTATAGGCGTCAATTTAAGGATTCTACTCTTTGTAGGAGGGATCTCCGAATCCCGACTCTTTGTATTTCCGTAGCCTCGGAGAGGTGACAGGTGTGTAGAAAAGATGATATAAATTGAATAAGCCCGGTATGAATGCCTAAATGTCATTCATACCGGGGGAATGCTTAACGGCGTTCATACCCGAGGTACACCTAAATGTCATTCATACCCGGGGAATGCCTAAATGTCATTCATACCCGGGGAATGCCTAAATGGCATTCATACCGTTGATTCTGATTCTGATTCTGATTCTGTTTCACCGAGTCTAAAAATAATCTGATTTTTCAAACTCACGTTAATTTAGAAAAAGCACTCTTATCCGCTGAATCTGTGTAATCAGCGTAATCCGCGATTCTGACACAAAAACACATATAGTGACAAAAACTTTACACACCCCTCTCATATTACTTTACTGACTAATTCCTCTCTATATGCTATGCTATCCATAGGTATTCTAAGGAATGAGGATTGTAACTTTCGACATTAAAGGAGATAGGAATGGCAGATAAAATAAGAGTCGGAATTGTTGGCGCACACAGAGGAAGTTCATATTTTCAACCGTTTGCTACGATTACAGAAACCGAGGTTGTTGCTGTATGTGATATCAATGAAGAAACACTTCAAAACGTTGCGGAACGCTACAATGTAGCACAAAAGTTTACTAATTATACGGAGATGTTGGATGCTGTAGACCTTGTTGTTCTTGCTACACCTGAAAATTTGCATGTTCCTCAATCGATTGAAGCGTTAGAAGCAGATAAGCATGTAATTAGTGAAGTAACAGCTGCTGTGAAATTAGAAGAGTGTTATGATCTTGTTCGTGCCGTTCGGAAGTCTTCAGCTAAATATACCATGGCAGAAAATACATGCTATTCTCAACCAAATGTATTGATCCGTAGTCTCGTAGAAAATGGTCTGTTTGGTGATGTGTATTTCGGTGAGGGTGAGTATCTTCACAACATCAAATCTCTTCATCACGATGCAAGTGGAAATCCAACCTGGCGTTACTATTGGCAGGTCGGAATCAATCGATGTAATTATGCTACACACAGTCTTGGTCCTGTCCTTCAATGGTTCGGAGAACGGGTTGTGAGCGTTTGTTGTTTGGGAACAGGTGTAATTACCGATCCTGAACATGCAATGGAAGACACAGTAATGATGCTTTGTAAAACAGAAGGTGGCGGTCTAATTAAGATACGTATTGATATGCTCTCGAATCGACCTGCAAATTCTTATTTTAGTCTACAAGGAACAAAAGGATGTTATGAGAGTTCACGCGGCTTTGGTGCCCAAGGTAAGATTTGGTTAAGTGAGTTTGAATCTGGAGAACAGTGGAAACCGCTTTCTGAATTGGAATCTAATTTTTTACCAGATAGATGGAAGAATCCACCTGAAGAAGCACAAAACGAGGGAAATCTTGGTGAGTATTTTAAGGTACGGGATTTTGTTGATAGTATTCTAAACGATACACAACCCCCGATTGATGTGTATACAGCAATGGATTACACTGGACCCGGTTTGGTATCGGAGCAATCAATTGCAAATGGTGGAGAACCCGTTGAAGTTCCAAATTTTCGAGAAATAGAATAACTATATCTACTAAATATCTTATTCAGTTTTAACAGAAGTTGGCTCTTCCTCTACAGGTTTAAAGACGAGTCCACAGCTGCTACACCGATATCCACTCTTAGGATCGGATTCTACGACTGGAAGTAGCATTCCACAGCAGGTTGGACAAGGTTCGTCAATTTCCATATCTGCTTGTTCCATATCGCCAGAACGATTTTCAAATTCGACAATCATGATTTAATATCTCCTTAGCGTTGTATCTATTTCTGCAGCCCACTGGTCTATACCGCCTGACAGATTTTTAGCCTCTGTAAACCCTTTTTTGTGAAGGAAGACAGTTGCATAAAGACTACGTTGTCCATGATGACAATATACCACAATTTCTTGATCAGATGGCAGATCGTCTATATTGTATGGCAGTGTGTTTAACGGGATTAGGTGTGCATCGTTGAGATGAACAAGGTCATATTCATCTTGCTCTCTAACATCTAATAGGAACAGAGACGTGTCTTCATCTAATTTTTGCTTTAGTTCTGACGGTGTTATTTCAGGAATATCTGAATTCTGCATTAATGAGTATCCTCTAATTCATCAGGTTGTAGTGGCATGCATTCTGGACAGGGACATGTTTCACGTAGAACTTCAAAAGGGTAGATTCCGGTGTTATGTCCATCATTCCAACTAAATTGAACTGCGTAACGTCCAACTAACTGGACATCAATCGGTTGTATATCTTCTGACACATCAATTAGAGAAACATCACCATCACCTTGTGGTGAAAAGAGTGAATGGACATCCTTTCCTTCATGACGTATGATTGCACATTCTGCACACGGACACATCTGTCTGAGATACCGATACGGATACCAACTGTCGTGTCCATCTTTCCATTCAACCTGAAAGGCTTTATCATGTTTTTTGAGCGTTTTTGGTTGTTTGGCAATCGTGTTCATAACACCTACGGTACCTCAGTGTGTCTACAACCATTAAAAGATGCCGAGTTCGTCTTTGGCATCTTCAGTCATCATTTCCATTGTCCATCGTGGATTCCAAACAACATTGACGTTAACCTCTTCAACACCGTCCATTTGTTGTGTGACCTGTTGTGCGCCGTTAACAATCTGTCCGCCTGCTGGACAACCGGGACTGGTTAAGGTCATTGTTATGTCGACCGTTGTATCGTCAATGTCAACTTCGTAGATTAATCCCATGTCAACAATGTTAATGCCTAATTCTGGATCAATTATTTCCTTTATACTTTCTAAGACAGATTCTTCAGTTACCATTTGCAATTCCTCCTTTGGTATATTACTAAAGAGCATATTGGTTGTAAGTTATAAAAGGTGTGTTAATCTATACTGACATATATCTCGTCATCTTCTATTTTGACGGGAAAACATTCAATATCTTCAACAGCAGGCATACATAGTGCTTTACCAGTTTTGATACAAAATCGTGCGCCATGTCGAGGACATTCAATCTCTTCCCCATTCAAAAATCCTTCACCTAAAGGACCGCCATCATGTGTACATACATCTTCCATAGCGAAAAATTCACCATCTACGTTAAAGAGTAGCACAGGGACGAAATCTACTTCAATAAGTTTTTTTGTACCTGGTGGTACTTCATTAACATTCGCGGCTTTGTAAAATTCTGCCATTATTATCCTTTCTTATTCTACTTTCACAGACTCGCTATCGATCTTAATGGATTAGCATTCAGTCTTAGTTCATCATATAAGCTCGATCATGTGGTCCTACGGTCAAGAAAACTACAGTCATGTCTGGTCTTTCATCACAGAAACAGTACTGGCATTCAGGTATAGGTCGACACTCTTCACATATAACAAATATGATCCGAAAATTCCTATCTATCCGCGAACTACGGCAACCCCGTAAGTCTAATCCACCTGATACTCGTCCAAGTTGTTCTGTGCGATCATAAGGCTTTACAAGTATCTGTTCAACTTTTCGTTGGATACGTTGTCTTAGACTTGAGAAGCGTCTAAGATTCCGTATAAATTGATCTTCATAAAATGTTTGATAATCATTCATTCCAAATTTCTTCGTGTGTATGAAACCTTAATTTACCATTCCTTTTACGTTCAAGAATATCCTCCATATCTTCATAAAGGGGAGATTCCTTATCAATATGAAAAAGCTCAAGTTCTTGTGCCATGAATTCCATTAATTCTTCTCGTACAACTTTACGGATAAGGCTTTCCAATTGCTGAACACTTAGTGTGACTTCCGTTTCCTGTGATGTTACATTGTCGCTCATTGTATTGCCTCCAATATTACTCTTCTTCACCAGGCCAACCTTTAATACCGTATGCGCCTGCTTTGAGAACTTTGAGAGCCAGTAAGGCACATTTTACACGAACCGGTCCCAACGGAATACCTATCATATCCATAATATCATCTCTTGAAAGATTTTTAATTTCTTCAAGAGATTTTCCTTCAATTTTTTCGGTAAGCATAGAAGCAGCGGCTTGGCTGATAGTGCAACCGTGTCCACTGAAGCGTACCTCTTTTATTGTTCCATCGTCAACCATTAGATCCATCCGAATTTTGTCTCCACATAGAGGATTATCCTCTTCGTGTGATATATCAGGATTCGGAAGAGTCCCATAGTTGCTGGGATTCTCATAGTGATCTAATAGTTCTTCCTGATAAATGTTCATTTATTTCTCCGAGTCATAAGGGTTTGAGCTTTCTGAAGAGCATCACATAAACGCTCTACGTCGTCAATCGTATTGTAGAGGTAAAAACTGGCGCGTGCTGTTGCAATCACATCAAACTTCTTCATTAGAGGTTGTGCACAGTGATGTCCAGCACGGATAGCAATATTATATGTATCTAAAATACCAGCGACGTCATGTGGATGGATACCCTCCAAATTAAAGGAGATCACACCAGCTTTTTGATGTGGTTCCGGTCCGTATATGGTAATTCCTTCTATTTCTTCTAATCGTTGATGTGCATATTTTACGAGTTCTTGTTCGTGTACATGTATAGAGGCTAATCCTGCTTGTGTAATATAATCCACCGCTCTTCCAAGTCCGATGGCTTCTGCGATACTTGGTGTACCTGCCTCAAATTTTGCTGGTACATCTGCGTATGTTGAAATATCGCGTTCAACAGAACGAATCATTGATCCGCCACCGAGAAAGGGTGGCATTTCCTCAAGGAGTTCCATTTTTCCGTATAATACACCAACACCAGTTGGTCCACACATCTTATGTCCAGAAAATGCAAGAAAATCGCAATCCAACTGTCGCACATCTACATGGAAGTGCGGGACGGATTGTGCTGCATCTACGAGGACAGTAGCATTTACAGCATGTGCAGCGTCAATAATGGATTGTATGGGATTGATTGTGCCGAGAACATTAGAGACATGTGTAATCGCAACTAATTTTGTCTTTTCAGACAGTACGTTTTGGAGCTGCGTGAAGTCGAGAAGTCCTTTATCGGTTATCTCAAGGAATTTCAGTGTTGCCCCAGTACGTTGTGCAAGGAGTTGCCAAGGAACAAGATTGCTATGGTGTTCGAGTACTGTTAGGACGATTTCATCACCTTGTTTTATATTAACACTTCCCCAACTATAAGCAACAAGGTTGATAGATTCTGTAGTATTACGTGTGAAGACAATTTGACTTGTGCGTGGAGAATTTATTAGTTTAGCGACTTTTTGTCGTGCGATTTCGTATTGCTCTGTTGCCTCTTCCGATATCCGATAGATGCCACGGTGTATGTTAGATCTGTACGTATCATAATAAGCATCCATTGCTTCAACGACAGGCCTCGGTGTCTGAGTTGATGCTGCACTATCAAGGAAGGCTAAAGGTGGATCCTCCGCAAAGATGGGAAAATCTTGTCGGATTGATTTGACATCAAGAGGACGGTAGTCGGATGTTTGCATGTATGTTATATATCCTTGTCTTCCCTGAAAATAAGTTTGTTAGAAATTTAACATTTTATGGTATATAGTAACGTTTCCTGGGATACTCAACACATTTAGTTTGTATTATATTATCATTTTGGAGGATAGTGAATTGAACATTAAGATATAGAAGTCGTATCCCTAACAAACTCTACGAAATATCATTGATTTCTATCAATTTTCTCTTTCACTCTTTGTCAACGAGTTCTACCGTTAAGTCAATTTTTAATTCTTCAGCAATTAGATTAAGCGTCCTTTCTTTATTTTTTGAAGATAGTCCAGACACTATATAATATTCACCGCGTTTGTGTTGTTCACGCTCATCATCCTTTGAGGTAGATATTAAAGGAATAGAATTTCGAGTTATGTTCAGTTCTTTTACTCTTTCTATTCCTATCTTATCAATTACTTCAACAAAAGTCTCTATACCATCTTCAAGCTCGATAATTTCTCCATTTTTCATTTTAACGCGGAGTCGTTTGGGAGGTTTATTTTTTCTTTCATGGGATTTTCTATCTACTGGTACCTTAATCGTTTTTTTCTTTACTGGAGGAGAAGATAAAGTTTTCAGAAAATTCAGGATTTGTTCTTCTGTCGGTACTTGTCCGACCTTATCTTTTGCTTTTTCCATCATTGCTACAAGCAGATATTCATTTTCTTCCTGAAGCAATTCGCTCCATACCTCCGGCAGCCTTTCTTCAATCTGTCTTAGACTGACAATGTTGCGATAATCCTCAGCAATTGCTTTCGCAGCCATACCAGATTTTACAGATTCATAGTTAAGGTATCTATCAAGGTACTTGGCACTTTCCTCGCTGTTTCCTACAATAAAATTCACTTCGACCACCATCCGGTCTTCGTAAGATCCTTCACCAGCAGGATGGTAAAATCGCCATTTTTCACCATCAGTAAGAATAAGTATGGTTACTCCTATACGGTAAGCATAATCAAAGAGTTGTTCGGTGCCCTTATCAATGTTACCAACACGTTTTACTTCAATGAATACACGCGGTGTAGATATCGGATGACATAAGGCATAGTCTACGTTTCCTTTATCAACTCCATATTCTGGGAAAACAACCTTAATATCAAACGTTGGCCATTCCAAGGCGTTGAGTAATCTATCAATAATTCCTTGACGAACTGCCGCTTCGCTACTAAAATCTTTTTGTTCTAAACGTTTTTGAATGTCATCAATATGTTCTTTAAGTGTCACTTATGTACTATATACCTCTGGATCTATGCTAATACCTTTCCTTAAAACGCGTAAATATAAGTATATTAATTCATAATAGGAAGTAGCGCGGTAATGAAGCGCGCTACTTCGTAATCATCTATATAATTGTATTCTTACCGGCTTGGGAAGCCGATATTGACTGGAGATGGACCGTGGTCTTCACAGGCCTGGTCAGTGGGGACATCGGTTTCGGCATCGTTAGGTGTTACGATACCTTCCTCAAGCAGATATGCTTCCACTTCATCACCGCTGACATCGGCAAGAATTATGTCATCAATTTGGACACAAGGTTGGTAAGGTTGACGTGTTTTCTGAACCATTTCCCGGTAGTTGTCTTCGTTATTGATGATATCTTTGTCTTCGTATTCTAAATTATATTTATCAAAAATGGCACGGACACCGTTGCTCCAGCCACAGACAGGTTTCATATAAGCGGTAATAGTTGGTTGACTCATTGTAGGTGACTCCTTTTATTAATACAACGTCTTATGACGTGCACTGTTAGGTTTATAACACATAGTTTGTGTTTACTATGTAGACAGTTTTCGTGAAACAAATCCTTGTAATTCTTGTTTAACTGATTCTAAAGGTATTCTATCCATGACGGGTTCAAAGAAACCGTCAACAATAAGTTTTTCTGCTTGGGAATAAGGTATCCCTCTACTCATCAAGTAGAATACTTGATCGGCATCAATTTTACCCGCAGTTGCCCCGTGTGTGCATCGAACTTCATGTGCTTGGATTTCTAATCCGGGTAATGTATCTGCATGGGCTCGATCACTGAGTAATAGGTTATCATTTTTTTGATATGCATCCGTATAGTTTGCTTCAGGATAGACGTAGATATTTCCACCCCATGCAGTCTGTGATCTATCCTTAAGTACTGCCCGGTATAGCAGATCACTGGAGGTGTGGGGAGAAGCATGTTCTTGTGCTGTACTTACATCCAGATGTTGTCGTGAATCTGTGAATGCTAAACCTAACATCTGTGCATTCCCACCTGCACCTTCTAAGACAATAGCTTGGTTCAGTTTATTTAATCTACCACCAAAAGTAGCGGTTACCCAATTGAGTTGTGCGTCTTTACTAACGATTGCTCTATGTGATGCGAAATTCCATACCTGCCTATTCCAGTTTTGAACCTGGACATAGGTAACATGGGAGTTTTGCCCCGCAAAAATCTCTACTGCCCCACAGTGTAGACCGCTTGTATCTGGACTTGAAGAGGAGTTGTCTTCCAAAATTGCGACTTCACTATTTTCCTCAGCGATAACGAGTATATGGGATAGATCAATTTGTTGCTCTTTTGAGAGTTTGATATAAGCTCGTAAAGGAACATCAACTTTCACACCTTTTGGTACATGAAGTAGATAACCCCCTTGCCAAAATGCACAGTGCAGTGCGTCCAACTTATTCGTGGTTGCAAGGTTGCCACTTTTCAGTGTAGTCTCTAATGTAACAGCCCGCGTCATGAAATAATCACGTAGCAGTTCTTCCCGTTCGTGTACAGCGGTATGTAGGTCAGCAAAATAGACATCTTTTTCTTCGATCTCAGATGATATCGTCGTATGTTGATGTTGTCCATCAATCTGAGAAAATACAGCCGCAGCATCTTCAATACTCGGTGTTTCACCAGATAAATTACCGTTTGATTCTACAGTTGCTTGATAACTGTCTATATCAAAGCCTCGAAGATGTCTTCGAGTACGACGCCAATAGTCCTGTGTCCGCATATCCACAGTACGCCGCCATACATCATCATCGGTTGTATGCGGCATCGGTAGAGATTCGTATAGATCCAAAGCCTCTAACCGTCTTTCCTGCATCCATTTCGGTTCAGTTTCGGTTATTTTTTGTAGAAAATCTTTTGTTAAATTACTTTGCAATACTCTATCCTTCGGGTTAACCGACTGAGCCTTCCATTTGAAGTTGTATGAGACGGTTCATTTCTACCGCATATTCCATCGGTAGTTCTTTAACCAGTGGTTCAATGAAACCGTTGACAATCATGGTAGATGCTTCCTCTTCAGAAAGACCACGACTCATCAGGTAGAACAGCTGCTCTTCACCGATTTTACTAACATGTGCTTCGTGTTCAATTTTTGTGTCGTTCTCAGCGATTTCTATAACTGGATAGGTATCCGAGCGCGATTCTTTATCAAGTATAAGTGCATCACAAACGACATGAGATTTGCACCCTTTTGCACCTTTTGCTACATCAACCCACCCACGATAACTGGAACGTCCGCCATCTTTGCTGATAGACTTGGATGTTATCTGCGATGTTGTGTGTGGGGCACAATGATAAACCTTTGCCCCCGCATCTTGATGCTGTCCCTTACTTGCGAATGCGATAGAAAGAATCTCACCGCGTGCACCGGGTTCCATCATGTAGACACTTGGATACTTCATTGTCAGTTTACTACCGAGATTTCCATCAACCCATTCCATCTGAGCATCTTGGTATGCCATCGCTCTTTTGGTGACGAGATTATACACGTTACTCGCCCAATTTTGAATAGTTGTGTAGCGAACTCGTGAGCCTTTCATACAAACGATTTCAACAACCGCACTATGTAACGATTCACTGCTATAAGTTGGGGCAGTACACCCTTCAACATAATGCACCTGTGAACCTTCATCGGCAATGATAAGTGTTCTTTCGAACTGTCCCATGTTTTCGGTGTTGATTCTGAAATAGGCTTGCAGTGGATATTCAACCTTTACACCGGGAGGAACATAGACAAAACTACCACCACTCCAAACTGCGCTGTTGAGTGCTGCAAACTGGTTGTCTGCTGATGGAATGATTGTTCCAAAGTATTTTTTAAAAAGGTCAGGATATTCTTTAAGAGCAGTATCGGTATCAAGGAAAATGACACCAATTTTATCTAATTCTTCAACGATATTATGGTAAACAACTTCGGAATCGTATTGTGCACCGACACCTGCAAGGAATTTTCGTTCAGCTTCTGGGATACCGAGCCTGTCAAATGTATTCTTGATGTCATCGGGTACATCGTCCCAACTACGTTCACTTCGATCAGATGCTTTGACATAATAGTAGATATCGTTAAAATCAAGCTGTGAAAGATCCCCACCCCAATTTGTCATCGGCTTCTGTTTAAAGATCTGGTAAGCTTTGAGTCTATATTCGCGCATCCAATCAGGTTCTTCTTTAATATCGCACATCTGATTAATGACTTCCTCGTCCAATCCTTTGCGTGATTTGAACGTAGGTTTAACATCATCATGGAACCCGTACTGATAGTCTTTGCTAATTCCGATTTCATCAATTTGTTTTGTTTCAGGGTTTGCCATTTTATTCCTCCTTAATCTTAATAATATTTACTGAACTGTTTCTGTGTTCTGACCGATTTCAGTAATACCGTGTTTTTCACGAATTGGATCGTAACCTTCTTCTTCTAATGTTTGTGTAAGTTCCCAACCACCAGATTCAACAATCTTACCATCAAGTAGAATGTGTACGTATTGTGGACGTATGTAATCTAATAACCGTGGATAGTGTGTGATGATAAGAACGCCAAGTTCTGGACCGACCAAATGGCTAACACTTTCACCAACAATTCTTACAGCATCAATATCAAGTCCGGAATCTGTTTCATCAAGTATAGCGATTTTGGGTTCAAGCATGGCGAGTTGTAGAATTTCTGCGCGTTTCATTTCACCACCAGAAAACCCATCATTGAGGTATCGTCTTGCAAAGGAGTCGTCAACGCCGAGTTGTGCCATTTTTTCTCGTAGTTCTTTGCGGAATTCACGCATCGGAATCATTTCATTGTCTTCAGATCCGTTTGTTCCGTTAGAACGGACAGCACTCACAGCGATCCGTAGGAAATTCGCTAAACTCACTCCTGGGATTGCAGTTGGATATTGGAATGCGAGAAATAGTCCCAATTTAGCTCTTTCATTGGCTTCCATTTCCAATATATCAACACCGTTGAAAATAACTTCGCCGGAATCAATATCGTATGAAGGGTGTCCCATTAATCCTTTCGCAAGTGTACTTTTACCTGATCCGTTGGGTCCCATAAGTGCATGGACTTCACCTTGTTTAACGGACAGATTTAACCCTTTAATTATGGGATTTCCATCAACACTAATATGTAGGTCTTTAATTGTTAGGTCATTGCTCATTTCTTAATTTCTGACTCCTTGTTTATAGTAAGAATATAAATTTTAGTGTTTTGCAATTTATTTTATCTGTTTATGGTATATTAGAGTTGCTTGGATACTCGAATAGGTAGGGTTGGGGAGACCTCGCCTACCAAGGGCAAAGGTGTTTATCCGCCGATTCTTGACATATTCCGATCAGGTTTAATAAAGTCTACTGCATTTATTTTATGTCCGGCTTCTTTCTTATAAACTGCTTCAATTATTAGTTCTTCAATTGTTTCGTCGGATGCACCTTCACGTAATGGCGTAAGTAAGTCTGTTTCTGTTATTGAAAAGAGACAGGTACGGAATTTTCCATCTGCTGTAAGACGTATTCGGTTACAGTTGTCACAAAAGGGTTCGCTAACGGAAGGTATGACACCTACTTCATTTCCGTTATCAGCGAAACGGAATCGTTGTGCTGTATCACTTTTAGCATCTCCATTAAGGTCCATCTGTTCAACAGGATATACGTTGTTTATTCTTTCAATAATTTCTTTCCCTGGAATGAACATGTTTCGTCCCCAAATATCATCAGCATCTAATGGCATGAATTCAATGAACCGAAGTTGATAATGGTTTTCCCGTGCGAAAGTGGCTAAGTCAACAATTTCATCATCTGTGAACCCACGCATTGCAACAGCGTTGACTTTAATTGGATCAAAACCGCATTCGTGTGCCGTTTTCAGTCCTTTTAGGACTCGTGAAAGCACTTTTCGTCGGGTCATCTGCTCAAATTTCTCTTCATTGAGTGTATCCAAACTGACATTTATTCGACGTAACCCAGCATCATATAGTGCTTGTGCTTGTGTAATTAGTCCGATGCCATTTGTGGTTAAGCTAATGTCCTTCAACTCGTCTAATTGCCCTAATTGTTCAATGAGTTGTGGAACACCTGGACGAACGAGTGGTTCACCACCAGTTATTCGAAGTTTATTGACGCCTAACCCAACAAATATACGTGTAAAATGAAGAATCTCGTCATAGGTCATCAACGATGTATCTGGCATGAAAACCATGTCTTCTGGCATACAGTAGATACAACGGAAGTTACATACATCTGTAACGGAGATTCTGAGGTTGGTATGGATACGTCCAAAACTGTCGAGTAGTTGCTGTTTCATCGTTCAATCAACGGATGTAAATTTCTTTAAGTATAGCATACTCTTAGCCTGTTTGCAAGTCTTTTCTAAAGTAAATACTTTAAAAAAGATTTTTAATGATTACCTGTTACTTAAGGTGTGTTTTAAGGAGTTCAGGTTGTTATGGAAGGTCTCCCTCGACAAATTGTAATGTGGTATGTTTGGATTAATACATGAAAATCTGAAGATGTTTGCCATTGTTCTGTTAGTTTTCAGTTGACAGGGATAGGTCTGTTGTTTAAAATATGCTTTAAACAACAATATGGAGAAGAACATGGAAGAGAAAGTTATTGATGCAGGTGGTGTCGAATTTCATGTGGAGAATCGTGATATCAGTGATGATGGTGGACCATCTGTACGTGTTTATGGTAAAGTAGATGGTGAAAATATCCAACTACTCCGTTTTGATTGTTTCCGTAAGAATCCACATTATCATTATGATCCTTCGGGTAAAAACGATCATCGTAACCTTGATAAAGAGAGTGTGCCAGATTCAGTTGCTTGGACAATAGAACAACTGGGTAAGAATCTTGCTGAGATGATACATACAGCAGGTTATGCAAGTATTGCTGATAAGGTAGACCAGACTGCTGTCGTGGAAATACTGCCGGAAATAGAGACTATTATGCGAGGATAATAAAAGGTTTGATTGATTATACTTTATAGGAGGAACACGGTGTATAGAATTATTACATTTACTGTACTATTCGCTACCTTCTTGGTAGGCTATAGTGTTTTTGCTGGTACAGTACAGAAGTTAGGGGATTGGGAAAAAGGCGAATTATTACTTGAAAACCATAGTTTTGAAGATGACTTAGCAGGATGGGATTTGGAAGATGGACAGTGTTGTGACCGTGGTGGAGAATACAAAATGGAAATAGACAAGAAAAATCCACAGCACGGTGATAAGTGCCTAAAAATCATTGGTGTTAAAGCAACTGGAACAAATTGGCATGCAAAGATAAAGCAACTAAATGCTTCTATGGAACAAGGCGAAGAATATACAGTTATCTTCTGGGCACGTTCTGAAAAGCCTCGTCAGGTGTCTCTTAATCTACAGTTACAACACGATCCATGGACATTTTTCCAGGGTGGTGATATTGATCTTTTGGGACCAGAGTGGCAGGAGTATTTTGTAACCTTCACAGCTAAGGAAACGATCGTCAACGATATGTGGGTAGGTTTATCGATTGCTCAGTCTGATGTGGATTTCTGGCTTGATAATTTCCGTTATTTTGAAGGTGAACCTGAAGATGATTTATCACGAGATGTACCGTTTCCTGTTGATGCAAAAGAAAAATTGACTACACAATGGGCATCTGTAAAAGGTGATCGGTTCTAAAAGTATAATTTATATTTAGCCGTTACATTCTTGGATATTTGGTGTGACGGTTTTTTATTTTAATTAAGACTTAATGGAAAAAGTGTTAATATTTATTGTACTAAAATGATAGCACTTTCACGGAAACATTCACGGAGAAATTTTGCCAACCCTTATTCTATAAGGGTTTATAATTTTAAGTGTACCCATTTTCCGTGAATCACATACGTCAATATAAATATTACTAAAGTATGGATTTATTTATACATAGCACTCCGCTGGAGTGCATCGGGTTGTGAATCCACATTCTATAGACATATTGCTCCGCTGGAGCAAGAAGAAGGATTTTCAGAGTCACTTTTGATCCCTTATGCCCCCATGTTTAAACCTACGCGTAGATTCCACATTCTTACGCCAGAGGCGTGATATGTCTGTAGAAAAATCGTATTGAAGTAAGACGCACTCCAGAGGAGTGCTATATACATACTAAATTTTACACATGTCTTACACATATTGCTCCGCTGGAGCAAAGAGATAGATTTTTCAGATGCCCTTTTTGATGCTTTGTGGGTATAGGTTTATAATCCGTTTCGGTGCCCTCTCCTCACGCCAGAGGCGTGATATGTATATAGAAAAACGTATTGAAGTAATACGCACTCCCGGGGAATGCCATAATGCATTCATACCCGGGGAATGACTAAATGTCATTCATACCGTTGATTCCTTGATTTTGGAGTGCTATGTCCATTATCTATTCCCTACAAGATGGTTTGTAATACCCCGTTAGATAATTTCAAAAACAGTGCCGTCGCTCTAGTGAAAGGACACCCTCTTTTCTGCTTTTGCCTTTAAATAATAAAAACTGTCCAAACTAACGTTAATCTCCATAACCCGTTCTGTCAGTGTTCCCACCATACTTCAGTGTATAGATTATCAGGTTTGTCATAAACCGATACACATCTGTGGAGCGTCGAAGTCGTAACATAGTTCTGCTTTCGATTTCTGTAGTTTCCATAGCACACATATAATCTTTTCGATTGAAAACAACTGCTAACCTGCCATCAACAATAATGCCTTTCTGATGACGAAACTGTGTAGGTTTGGCATTATTCTCGTTTCCCCAGAACACATCACCTCCATCTGGTGGTTTATTTAGATGATAATATATGGTGTAAATTTCATGCTCATGTGGGAGTATTTCGAGTGGATAGTCCGGGAATATCCGTTCTAATTCTTCAGCAACAATGTGTGCAAAAAGTCCGTGAAATCCGCAGTCATCAAAAAAGAGCATACCGCCTTCATCAACAATATATTTCCGTAGAGCAGCACGTTCAGACTCTGAAAAGCCTGTTTGTAATGGGCCATCTCTTACTAAGTTTCTGCCAACTGTAATATCTCTGTCATGTCCTGTCATGACAATAAGTGGAGCCTTTAATATTCTTGGATCTGTTAGGGGTAAAGATCCTCCCTGATAGTTCATATCAGTCCGGATGGCAGTGTTTTTTTCCATCCATTTCATTAGAGCAGGGAGTGCAGTTGGGTCTTGCCACCAATCCGAGAGAGAATGTTTAAGCCGTATAATCCGAATATGTCCTTGTAGATTCTCTGCTGTACCTTGTAAAATTGCTCCTAATTCTCCTTGTGGTAACAAAATAGGATTTTGCATAATCGCAGAATCGAAATCTCCCCGTAAACCACCTTGAGTCAATGGACCATCTACGAATTCAGCAAAAGCCCCATCAGTGGATGTATTTATTTCTGGACGTATTGATGTAGTGTATCTTGTTTTTATTCGGGTAGGGATGGATGGTGTGGCAGAGCCTCTAATTGGTGTTTTTTGAGAAGTTCTATCTGGACGTTTTACTTCTGTGCGTAAAGTTGGTGTGGATGGATCGGATGAATCCAAAATGTCTGTATTCAATATGGGTGTTGTTGATGTAATGTTGAGTGAAGTATCACTCTTTGCAATCTGTGTATTTGCAGGCATGTGTACTTGTAATGGGTTTACAGGATTCTGTGAATCTGATGGGTTTAGCCTTCTATGTGTGCGTCTAACCGTATCTCTTGTATGAGCGGGTTTGACGAACCGTATATCAATTCCATCACCATCAAATGTCCAGTAATGATCAGAAATGAACAGACCGATAATTATTGCAATGATAAGATGTATTAGGATAGATGCGATTACAGCGTTTAATCGTTTGTTTTTCATGATATATTATAAGTGTCGTTTTATCTGATGAAAACTTTTTGCATCCAATTTACGATAATCGGGGATATCGTATCGATTTCCGCGTACATCGCTAACAAACAAACGTGCAGGGGGTGCTTGCTTTATATTCTGATTTAATCCGCGTACCATAAATGTTACACGGCCTCGTTCTGTCTTTACGTTCCATTCATGAACTCCGAACTGTTCCTTAACCTGATATATCTTCTGAATAGTTGGAGTGAAATATCTTTTATCCAATTCCTCATTGAGTATTTTTAAACTATCCTTTGTCAATTCAGATGGGTTTACCAAAACACCAATTTCAGTATCCTCATCAGCTGCAAGTGAGATATATTGTTCAGGATTACTAAGTGGCATGAGTCTTCGCACAACTACTCGAAGATGACACACTTCATCCTTAATCATAAGTCGTGCTGTTCCTGCAGGAGAGCGTGTAAATGTTAGGTCAGAAGCGTTCAAGAATCGTTGTTTGGAATTATCGGTCTCAGATGTTTTTGATTCTATAGTTTGCTCTTCTGGTATCTGTGCATCTGTATTATCTTTGTTTTGCATATCTATCTTTCCACGACCTGGGTCTCCGCGCGAATATTAGCAGCTTCGCGTTGAGTCTCAACAAGTTTGAAGTAAATTCCTTTTTTATCCATGAGTTCTTCGTGTGAACCACATTCAACCCCTTTACCTTTCTCAATAACAAATAAGCGATCAGCATTTCGTAGTGTTGATAACCGATGTGCAATAGCAAATGTAGTTCGATTTTGAACCAATCTGTCAATTGCTTGTTGTATCTCTTTCTCTGTTTCTACATCGACAGAAGATGTGGCTTCATCAAGAATAAGGATACGGGGATTATGTAATATTGCGCGTGCAATCGAGATCCGTTGTCTTTCACCGCCTGATAAACTACCGCCTCGTTCTCCTACTTCTGTGTCATACCCATCAGGGAATTTCACGATGAAATCGTGTGCATTCGCAGCTTTTGCTGCAGTAATGATATCTTCCATTGTAGCGTCAGGATGTGCATACGCTATGTTCTCTGCTATAGTCCCAGTAAACAAATATGGGTCTTGAAGAACGACACCAATCTGCCTTCGTAGATCCTTCAGGTCGATCTGATTAATGTCTTCACCATCAATTTGTAACTGTCCTGAATCGGGTGTATAAAAACGACAAATTAGGTTGATCAGTGTTGATTTTCCAGCCCCTGAATGTCCAACCAGACCTATCATTTCACCGGGTTGTACATGTAGATTGATGTCTCGAAGGACGGGTTTGTGTGAATCATATCCGAATGTCATGTTGTGAAATCTTACCTCTCCTGAGATATTTGGTATTGCTTTTAGGTTGCCATTATCAGATTGCTCAGGTTGAGAATCAATTACTTCAAATAGTCTTTCTGCAGCAGTCATAGACCGTGATGCCCAATTTATGAGTGGACTTATATATCGTAACGGGGAATAGAACATGTTAAGATAGATAAGAAATGTCATGAGTGTTCCAAGTGTCATTCCTCCACCAATAACATTAAACCCACCATAATACCATACAATAAGAGACCCTAAGCTAACAGCGAACATGAGTGGCGGGTAATATGTTGCCCAGATTAACTCGGCATGTGTTTCATAATCGCGTGCATCAGTATTTGCGTCGTCAAATCGATTAACTTCACTCGTCTGTTGTCCAAATGCGCGAACTACACGGATACCGGATACAGAATCGTTCACCACATCAAACAGTTTCGACCTTCGTCGCCATGCGCGATGAAAAAGACTACGAACTGTTCGATAGAACCAACCTCCGCCCAAAATTATTAATGGAATGGGGATGAGAATTAAAAAAGCCAATTGCCAATTCATCAGAAACAGGACAGTACCAATTCCAAATAACATAAAGACTTGTGTACTGAGGAACGACATACCATCTAATAGGAAATGTTGTAATCGCTCACTATCTTCGGTAATATGTGAGATAACAGTGCCAGTTGTTCTTTTGTCGAAAAAGCGTATTGATAAGTTGTGTAGGTGTTCATAAACATGTGCGCGTATACTTGCTGAAATACGGAACGATAGCCATGCAGAGACCCTGGACTGAAAAATATTGAGTACGACTGAAATCAACTGAACTGTCAACAACACGCCAACTGCGATACTTAAAGCAAGTAATACAGGTTGGAATCCTCGAAATATATTTCCTAACCAAGTTGTTTGTTCATCAGGTACAGGTGTAGTTATGTTAAATTGTAAGATGTCGTCAATTAGAATCTTTGTAAAATATGGTGGAATGAGATTAATCAATGTACCGCTAATGATTAATCCCATAAAAAGTAATGCTCTTCCACGATAGGGTTTGACATAATTTATAATCCGCAACATTATCTTATGTTTTTTGGTACATGCGGGACATGGAGAATACTCATCAGCCAATAGCAATCCACAAGATTTACAGTGGTGTTCCTCAATCTTGTAATCCCATATCGGTGGTTCATCCCGATTGCCTTTTAGGTAATCTATTTCATCTCCGATGTATCTTGCGACAAACCCAAATTTTGGTGCACAACTATTGGAGTATCGAATTAGGTCTACAGTTCCTTCCTCGGTTTCCAATACGAGAAGACCTGCATCTACGACGATTTCAGCACGGATGGCTAAAACGCTTTTATAGGGTATATAGTGAAGTACTTCCCCGGATCCAGTGACAGTAATGATAGCAACATCTGTTAGGATGAACCATTCTTCCCCAAATGTACCTGATGATATGACATCACTGCGGACAGCAAACCGTATCTCATTAAATTCGATTTCCAGCGTATTTAGTGTGTCTTCTATTGACTTGGGCAGCGTGTCAAGCGCGCCCGTTGGTGTTTCTGCTGTTGACATGTATTCCTTAACTGTAGTTTATATGGTACACTTACCATATTTACGTCGGTTCTATAAAAAAATTAGGTATTAGTTTCTTCAATCCTGTCTCCACAACCCGCACATAAGATAACCTGGTAGATCAGAGTATTATGGGTGGATATAGGGTTCGGACCCCCACCTACTCAAGAACCCGCTGTTTGAATTGACACAATAATATAGGTGAAAATCGAACCTACCAAGAAAGTAATTACGTCCAATGGTCTATACAGGAATTGAATGTTTATCTAAGACCTCTTCGTTAATTTCAATACCAAGTCCCGGTTTAGTTGGTGGTATGATGTACCCATTTTCCCATTGGATTGGTTCTTTGAGTAAATCCGCATGGAAGCCATCCCACATGTGAATTCCCTCTTGAATGAGAAAATTAGGACTACAAACATCCAACTGTATATTCGCTGCACCACCAATGGGACCACCATACATGTGTGGCGCGATCTGTGCATAATGTGCTTCACCCATAGATGCAATTTTCTTCGATTCAAGGATACCACCACTAATTGTTAGATCCATCTGTAGTATAGATGCTGCTTGTTGTTCTAATAGATCAGCAAACTCATACTTTGTTAATAGTCGTTCACCTGTTGCTATCGGAATGCTTGTAGCCTGTGCCACACGTGCCATCTCCTTAATATTCTCAGGGGGTATAGGTTCCTCAAACCATAATGGATCATACTGTTCGACACGTTTTGCGAAGCGGATAGCACTATTCGTGTTGAATTGTCCATGTGTACCAATGAGGATGTCACATTTATCACCGACTGCATCGCGTATCCCACGGATGACACTTTCAGCATAGTCAAGTGTTTCCAATCTATCTGCAGTACTTGGACTGACCGGATCGAATTTGACAGCGGTAAATCCTTTTTCTACATAAGAGAGTGCTACTTCGCCAGTTTTTTCTGGGGAATCCCCATGTCGCCAGTGCAATAGATATGAATATGCTCTCAATTTCTCATGGAACATACCACCTAATAGATTATAGATCGGTTGGTTGAGAGCTTTTCCAACGATATCCCAACACGCCATCTCAATTGCGCTCATTGCTGGTGTTGCAAGAGGTCCAGGATGTCTTACACAGGGACCTTCATAGAGCGTAGACCATATTTTTTCTATACGGAATGGGTCATTTCCAATAAGGTAACGTTCACCCCAATCTTTGATTAATTCAATGACAACATGGTTCAGTCTTGTATGATATGTACACTCTCCAAAACCTTCTATTCCTTCATCGGTAATAAGTTTAACAAATATCCAATGTCTTCCACCCCAGTGTGGTGGTGGCACATCCACCATGTATGTTTTTACATCAACAATTTTCATGGTTAACTCCTATGGATCGGTGGACAGATTCAATGTAATTTCATTATACCGAATCTGATGAAATTATACATTAAACTTCGCTGTTTTCCAACTGAGAGGAAGAAATATAATGTAAGTTTAATGTATTTGGTCATAATGTAATTGATTATCCTTATGTTATGTGTGAAAATAGGTATAGAATCTGGATGTTAGGATGAATATGAAAGACGATAAAAGATCAATTTTCGGATGGTGTATGTATGATTGGGCAAATTCAGCATATATTACAACAGTTGGTGTTGCTTTATTACCTATCTATTTTGCTGAAGGTATTGTCGGTGAAGATGGAGTGGAGATTCTTGGACAGACATTCAGTGCGACAGCCTTATGGGGTTTCATGCTTGGTTTTGCCGCACTGACGGTTTTTCTATTTGCACCGATGCTTGGTTCAATTGCGGATTTTTCATCAGCCAAGAAACGGTTTCTTATATTTTTTGCTTACTCTGGAAGCCTTTTTGCTATCCTTCTTGTTTTTTGTAGTCCACGGAGTGCTGCTGGTCCAGGAGATGTTTGGTTAGCTATTGTGTTATATATCTGTACGCAAATATGTTTTATCGGTGCTAATGTTTTTTACGATGCTTTCTTGCCAGAATTGACTTCTGAGAATAAACTTGATTCCGTATCAGCAAAAGGATTTGCCTACGGGTATATCGGCGGATCCATACAATTTGGCATAGCACTTGTCCTTGTCTCAATGCATAAGACCTTTGGAATTCAGGATCAAACGTTAGCAGTCCGTATTGCCATGGGAATGTCCGGATTATGGTGGGCAGGTTGGACTTTAGTCACGATTAAATACCTGAAAGAACAAGAAACTCAGCATGAGTTACCAGAACAATATCGACATCTACCCAAAACCGTAGGTTATATTTCATTAGGTTTCAACCGTATACTCACAACAGCAAGAAAGATTGGTAATTTTAGAAACCTGACCCTATTCTTGATTGCCTATATGATATATAACGATGGAATTCATACAGTTACCAGTATGGGGACAATATATGGGAAAGAGGAATTGGGGTTGACAAATACACACTTGATGGTAACGCTCCTACTCATTCAACTTGTCGCATTTATAGGA
This sequence comes from Candidatus Poribacteria bacterium, assembly GCA_022394755.1. Lineage (GTDB taxonomy): Bacteria > Poribacteria > WGA-4E > WGA-4E > WGA-3G > MSPOR6. Next base: position 260,076 of record JAGFCA010000005.1, on the reverse strand, counting down.
GCATTGATATTCGGCAGAATTGCTAATAAAATCGGGGCAAGACGTTCTGTCATGGTTTCTTTAGTTCTTTGGAGTGCAGTGGTAATATATGGGTATTTTATACATACTGCTACAGAATTCTTTATCTTAGGAATAACTGTTGGGTTTGTTCTTGGGGGCACACAAGCACTTAGTCGTTCTTTTTATGGTGCGATGATACCTGAGAATGCGAGTGCGGAGTTCTATGGATTTTATTCAGTTTTTAGTAAATTTTCTGCTATCTGGGGACCCTTTACCTTTGGAATAATCCGTCAGATAACGGGAACAGCTCGGTTGGCGATTATATCCTTAATGGTATTCTTTATAGTTGGCTTTATTCTTCTGGCATTTGTAAATGAGGAAAAGGCGAAATCGGAAAAACTGTCTTATTGACAGGTCTATTTGCCTTATAGGAATAAAAAAATTATAGGTATGCACCCTTTTTCAAGATCTTTGTGTCATTAATTATAAAGGATCTATTTCAACGAGATTCAAGTAATAAATGAGTGGCATTAAAACATTATAGAATAAGCTATTAGGGGTAGCATTATGGTGCAGAATTGTACACAACTGATAAACAAAATACTGGATGGGGATGAGGATGCTTTTGGCTGTTTGGTACAAAGGTATCAGAAACGTGTTCACGCTCTCGCATGGCGTAAAACCGGAGACTATCAGATTGCTGAAGAAATAACACAAGATACCTTCCTACAAGTATATAAGAAACTTTCTACTCTTAGAAATCCTAATCAGTTTGATGGTTGGCTCTATGTGATTACAAACCGTCTATGTATCAATTGGATTCATAGATACAAGTCGGAAAGTCAGTCTATAGAGGACATACCGGTAGAAGAAATGGAAGAATCATCTTATGTGCAGTACCAATCTGAAAATTGAGAGAGGGAAAATAGAACGAATTACCAAAATATCGTTAAGAAGCTATTAGAAAAGTTGCCTGAAAGCGAACGGACAGTTGTTACACTTTATTATATGGGTGAAATGACAGCAAAGGAGATAGGGAAATTCTTGGGTGTATCCGTCAATACGATTAAGAGTCGTCTTCATAGGGCACGAAATCGATTAAAAGAAGATGAACCAATGATTCGAAAAGCAATCAGCAATCATCAGATTACCCTATGCTGACAGAAAATATTTTGAGAAATGTAGCTGATCTAACATTGCCCACTCCCTCTGGCAGCAAGCCTTTTATACCGTGGGTATTAGGCACATCTGCTGCATTGGTTATTGTGTTGATGTTAGGAATTAGTAAACAATACTCTGCATCTGTCCAAGAACCTTATAGCTTAGAATCCAATTCTGAAATAGCAGTTGAAATTATTGAAACTTCAATTGTTCAGAACGTTATTGCCAAGGGAGTTGCTACTAAACAACAAATTAACCCAAAAATTAGAAATAGTAGTATAGTAGATAGAAATGGAAAAGGAGCAAAAATGAATAACGATAGCCAAAACAGTTACAGTCATTGGGGATTACCAGAGTATTCAAAATTACGACTTGGAAAGGGTAAGACAAACGATATTGAATTTACCGATGATGGATCTCAGTTTGCTGTTGCAACCTCTATAGGTATTTGGATATATGATGCTAAGACAGGGAAAGAATTGTCTCTTTTACAAAATCCTGTTCATGAAATTAGGGCGATAGCGCTTTCACCAGATAGTAAAATTATCGCTGCTGCGTCAAGCAGCAGGTCCAAAGGAGAAATTCAGTTTTGGGATGTAACTACGCAAAAACTCCTTACAGCAATAGAAGTAGAACAAGGAATATCTAATCTATTTTTTTCAGAAGATGGAACGAAACTTGCTTCAACAGGTAGTTTTGGAGGTATTGAAATATGGGATATAAGTAATATACTGAAACCTGAAGTCGTTAGGCAAGTTCGATTAGAACAGATAGAAAGTTGGGATCAGCAACAATTAGCAGAACTTTCTCCTGATATGCGTTTGTTGGCTATAACTAAACCAGATTGGAAACATAAGTATTTTCCAATTAATCTCTATGATGCGGTTAATGGTGAATTAATACATTCATTTACTTGGCATACAAGGCGCATAAAATCCATTGCTTTTTCACCTGATAGTAAGTTTTTAATTAGTGGTGATGAATATGAGACGATCCGATTATGGAATACGGAAACAGGAAAATCAGTATCAGAACTGCATTGGCAAAGAGGATCTTCTACTTTTTCGCTTGCTTTTTCTCGGAATGGTGAGTATTTGGCAAGTGGACATCGTGATGGTATAAAATTGTGGAGAAAAAGTAATAAGACCGAAAAAGATGATGCTATAATCGGAGATTATTGTCAATATCAACAAATAACAAATCATAAAGATTATGTCTATAAGTTTGCGTTTTCTCCTGACGAAAATTCACTTCTTTCTGCAAGTAAAGATGGTACAATACGTGCATGGGATACTACTACTGGAGAAGAACGTTTTGTATGTATAGAACATATTGAAGGGATTAATAGTCTGGTATTATCTAAAACAGGCGATACTCTCACAACACTTAATCATCCATATAATCCCCCTGGTGAATTTCAAATACGGAGATGGGATATCGAGGCTGGTGAGTTGTTATCAACCGAAATCTTGAAACCAGGTTACCTCTCAGGCATAGCTAACTCTTTGGATAACAAAATGGTTGTAATGCATGATGTTGGTGGTAAATGTGTTTTACGAAATATGGAAACAGATTCGTTAGATCTTATCTCCAGATTTTCATTAGAAGGATATCCAAGATCAGGTGTGAATGTCAGATTGACTTTCTCAAAGGATAGTACAATGCTGGCTGCAGGTGGTGAAGATGGGAGTGTTCATGTCTGGAAGATTAATGTTAATAACCAATCCTTTATAGGCAGATTATCCTCCGGCTTCAAAAAGATACAGCTTATGTTCAAAGTAAACGGTCATTCAGATTATACTTGGACATTAGCATTTTCACCAGATGGGCAGACCTTAGCAACAGGTGGTAAGGACAAAGTCATACACTTATGGAATGTGTCAGATGGTAATCTTCGTTTCACACTTACTGGACATGAATCTCGAGTGGATTCTTTGGCATTCTCACCAGATGGAAAAACCTTGGCAAGTGGTAGTGGTAAGTTATATTTGTGGGATGTTGAAACGGGTAAAGAACTCAATAGAATTCACGGGGAAAGAAGGCTTAGCATAGATACATTGATATATTCTCCAGATGGTAATACCATAATTATGGGTGGTTCAGACGGAATTAATTTGTACGATACGCGTTCAGATCAAATTTCAAACCTACATTTAGGTTCGACCGATACACTTAAATTCTCGGGAGATGGTAAGACACTCATGAGTGTAGAAGGTTCCGGTTCAGTATTATTTTGGGATTGGGATGAAATAGTTCCGATTCCTTAGGAAATAATTATATCTAAAGCCTCCTTAACAAATAGAAACTATACGAATGAAAAGTTCACGTCTCTTTACTATTATACTGTCAACTGCCTTTGTCATCGTTGCTCTTGTAGTCATTGTACGATGGATATCAAATAGGAACGCATTAGAAGTGACGCCACTGTCATCTAATGTAGAATATACTCAATGGCAATTACCTAAGGGTGCTAAAACTCGTCTCGGTAAAGGTAGCATAAACGATATCAAGTTTTCACCTGACGGAAAACGGTTTGCAGTAAGCACCTCTATCGGAGTTTGGGTGTATGACGTACAAACTGGCGAAGAAATCTCTTTGTTAAAGGGGGATAGACAAGACGTGAAAGGAATAGCGTTTCCATCGGATGGAAGTATGCTCACAGGTGTGAATTCATCAGGTGGGATACTGCGATGGAACGTGTTGGATGGAGAACTACACTCTATTATCAAAAATGAAAAAGCAAAACCTTTAGGATCAGCAATTTTCTCTGAAGATAGTACAAAACTCATTCGTGTAGGTAGACCATATCCTGAAATACAGATATGGGACATCAACGAAAAGGCAACTTCACCGATTGTCAAAGACATAGAACATAATTCAAAAAAAGGGATACTTACAGCTATTGCACTTTCACCAGATAAGCGTCTTCTTGCAACCGCCAAAAATGAATACAATTAAGTTTATCCAATTCAGATATGGAATGCAATTACTGGGGAACATTTATCAACTCTGACAGGACACACGCGATGGATATTATCTTTGGCTTTTTCACCAGACGGTAAGACATTATCAAGTTGTGATAGAGACAAAACCATCAGAGTGTGGGATATGATTACTGGAACATCTCAGGCATCCTTCAAAGCATCAACAACTTTCACCACTCTTTCCTTTTCCTCAAACGGTAAATTACTTGCCAGTGGGGGTAGTGATGGAAAAATCCGCATATGGAATACAGAAGCCAAACAAGAAGGATGGCTGAGTTTTGTCAACCAATTCTTACCCTCTTTAACAATAAAAGCTCATAAAGGTAAAATAACTAATTTAATTTATTCACAGGATGGGAAAGTGCTGCTCTCAGGTAGCAGTGATGGGACAATCAAAGCTTGGGAAACAACATTGGGTCGCCAAAAGTTCGTATGTATAGGACATACAAGTAGAATATCACAGTTAGCCGTATCTGAAAAAGGGAAAAATATAATCAGTACGCATGATTTGGATAGTCGACTGGCACAGCATTGGAATGTAGATGGAGGATATCCTTTATCAGGATTTAATTTTAAAAATAAATCCATTTTAACAATTTCACCCGATGCAAAGACATTTGTAATCAAGGATTGGAGAGGGAAAGGCAAGTATAAATTGTGGAATATTTCCAAAAAAGGAATTCAAACCACCTTAAAGGGACTTGAGAATATACATTTAGCGTTATTTCCTACGTTCGTATTCTCTTCAGATAGTAAGATGTTAGCCACAAGTACAAATTCAAGAAAAACAAGTACAAGAAATGAAAAAGAGGTAATTCATATATGGAATACTTCAAATGATTCAGGATCATTCTTGAGCAGACTTTTCATTAATTTCAATTCAATACGTCCAATTCATACATATAAGAACATCACAGGAGGAGCGTTAGTATTGACGGTCTCACCAAATGGAAAATTACTGGGTTACGTTAGCAGGGGTAAAGCGGAAACAATATACCTACTTAATGTTGAGACAGGTAGTAAGCATTTTGCACTGGCTGGACATAGCCAAAGAATCAGTGTGTTAGTATTCTCACTGGATGGAACAACACTTGCCAGCGTATCTGATAAGGAAATTATTTTGTGGGATGTCACAACAGGTAAACAACTCAGAACATGTCCTATAGAGAAAAATGTAAAAAGTATGTTATTTTCACCGGATGGAAAAAAGCTTATATGTGGTGGCTTTGATGGATCATTAAGATTATGGGATACACATACAGGTAATCTTTTGTCTACACATATAGGACATACCGATCCGATTACCACAATGCTGTTCTTAGAAGATGGGAATACGTTAGTGAGTGGCAGTTGGGATGGTACGATCCTTCTTTGGGATTGGGGAGAAATTACAGCAATACAGTAATATGCTTATGAAGTCGATATACGATGGAGTAGTTTATATGAAAAATAAATTTCATTGTTTCCTCATTTTTTGTGTGACAATGTCATTTCTCTTAACTAAGTACGCATTGGCACACGATGCATCACAATCGAATTTACCTGAAGATGCCATTAGACGTTTCGGTAAGGGAAGAATCACACAGATGAAGTATTCCCCTGATGGCAATTTCCTTGCTATTGCCACTCCTATTGGTGTATGGGTTTATGATTCACAGACTGGAGAAGAACTGAATCTGTTAACAGGAGATGCGACAGCAGTAAAACACATTGTGTTTTCAACAGATAGTAAGACAATTTTTAGTAGTAGTTGGGATGAAGTTCGTCTATGGGATGCTGCCACAGGTTATCTTAAAGCAAGCATAAAGGTGAATGCTGTACGTTCACTGGCTATTTCACCTGATGGAACCACAATTGCTACTGGAAGCAATAATGGATCCGTTGATTTATGGAATGTTACAACAAGACAATTGATTGGACAATACATAGGACATACGTCTATTGTTTCATCAATTGCATTTTCACCAGATAATACTATTATCGCAACAGCAAGTGAAGATAAAACGATACGAATATGGGATATTCATACAGGACAATCGATTATGGTTCTGACCGGGCATGAAGAATGGGTAACATCGGTCACCTTTTCTCCAGATGGTTTAACTATTGCATCAACAAGTTTAGACGATACCATACGCTTATGGAGTGCTGCGACAGGAGAGCATAAACAAACCCTCAAAGGCCATAAACATTATGTTAATACAGTAAAATATTCACCCAATGGAAAAACAATAGTGAGCAAAGGTTGGGATGGGATCTTCTTCTGGGGTAGAGATCGTAATTCTACTACCTTTTCCATAAAAGGTAAAATAACCAAGTGTAATTCATTTACATATTCAGCAGATGGTAATACAATTGCAATTGGAGGTTATAATGGATCTGTCTACCAATGTGAAAGCAGTATCGCTGAATCTAACCATAATCCTGTATTGCTATTTAATAAAACACCTCTCTTGTCTGGACATCACAGATTTGCACATTGCATAACCCTTTCACCAGATGGAGCCAGGATAGCTACTGGTTCTCATGATGGCGTACGTTTATGGGATGTTACATCGGGTGAATTTATACAATCCTATGAAGGACATACTGACTCAATACATGGTGTAGCGTTTTCACCCGATGGGACAAAGATTGCTGGTGGAAGTTGGGATGGTAGAACACATTCTTGGAGTATTGATTCTCGGATACATAGTGAACTTGAAAGAAAGAATGATTCTCAGCCATCTTCAGCAGATAATTCTGGATATATCTATAGAACGGATTACGTTACATCTGTAGTGTTTTCACCTGATGGAAAAACGATAGCAAGTTCAATAAATGAAAACGAAATCCGATTGTGGAATGCGTTGAGTGGGAAACTCATAAGAAAATTTGAGGGACATTCTGACATAATCTATTCACTTGCAATCTCTCCAGATGGTAACACAATCGCCAGCGGTAGCAAAGATAAGTCAGTACGGTTGTGGGATTTAAATACAGGAGAACATAAATCTACGTTGTTAGGTCATACAGCGATGGTATGCTCAGTTGCTTTTTCTCCAGATGGTAAAACACTTGTATCGGGTACATGGTATGGTGAAACGGTACGACTGTGGAATGTAAATACAGGTAAAATTAGAGGACATTTGAAAGGGTTTCGTGGTGTGGTGCTTTCTATAGACTATTCTCCAGATGGAGATACAATCGTAACTTCAATTAACAGGAATATATATCTGTGGGATGCCAAGACAGGTCAGCATAAACATACTTTAGAAGGACATACAGATCGAGTAGAATCAATTGTGTGTTCTCCTGATGGAAGGATTTTGTCATCAATCGGAAGTGATGGTATTATGTTTTTGTGGGATCTTTCTCGAATGCCAGAATGGGATAAAAATATAAAGATGATTCGACAACGGTCAATCTTTGAGTTATTAATACAATTGGTGGTTAATATTATATTTAGAATAGATTGATAACGCGTATGATAAGTCATTTACTAGGTGTTTCCCGGGATTAATGAAATTGAAGTGTATATTTTCTATAGACATTCCTTACCGAGAGCTTTTAAATTTCAAACATTTCAAAATACGCCAATGCATTACAAGTTTTTGTTTAATGTATATCTTGTACGTACAAACTAACAATTTGTGGTTCATTAAAGAGACATTTGTATGTGAAATGGTATTATAACCAAGTTTCAAATGATGATTTCGTATAACTGGCTTCGAATATTTTATGTATTATTTTACGGGTTTGGGTTATCTTGTGTTAAATTAATAATCTCGTTTACGATATTTTCAACATTATTTGGTGTTGTATTTCTCTCAAACCATTCAATGCGTTTATCTTTTTTGAACCAAGTCATCTGTCTCTTTGCGAATTTTCGTGTGTTCTGTTTTAGCTGCTCTACTGCCTCAACATAAGTACATTGTCCATCAAGGTATGCTACTAACTCCTTATATCCAAAACTCTGTAGGGCAAAGGAATTGCGAGAATGTCCTGCATCTAATATTGTTTCTACCTCATTTACTAAACCGGTTGCAAGCATGACATCTACTCGTTGATTGATACGGTCATTCAGTTGTGGTCGAGGCATGGTTAAACCAAAGGCAATGATAGCGTATCTTTGCTTTTGGTGTTTCCACTGTTGTTGGAGTTCCGAAATAGGGATGCCAGTTAGTTCGTATACTTCAATTGCCCGTATGACTCTGGATAGATTATTCGGGTGAATTCGGTTAGCAGAGATAGGGTCATAATTGTGTAAACGGTTGTGAAGTTCCTCAACGCCATATTCTTCTGCTTCAAGTTGGAGTTTATTTCGTAATTTGACATTTGCCCCTGGTCCCTCAAACAAACCGTCTACGATTGCTTTAAAATACAAACCTGCCCCACCTGCAAGTATTACCTGTTTATTTCTATTCTGTATGTCTGAAATTGCGTTGTCTGCAAGGATTTTATAGTCTGCTACAGTGAATGTTTGTGAGATATCTGTGCAATCTATTAAGTGGTGAGGGGCTGCTTGTTGTTCTTGGTAGGTAGGTTTTGCTGTACCGATGTCCATCTGTCGATAAATTTGTCTGGAATCAACTGAGACAATTTCTGCATTGAGTCTTTGGGCAAGTTCAATTGCAATTTCAGTTTTTCCAACAGCTGTAGGACCGAGTATACACAGGAGTTGGGGTTTCATCTGTTTATGTGTCTGTACCTACAATCCAACCGCCTCCAATGACATATTCACCATCGTAAAATACCGTGGCTTGACCAGGTGTGATTGCGCGTCGTGGTTCATCGAATTCAACAATTGCCTCTGTTTCGTTGATTGGAGAGATTGTTGCGGAACCCCCATCGTCGCGTGATCTGATTTTGACATGGGCGCGGATGGGTTCAGTTAACTCTTCAATTGAGATGAGATTAATACGGTCAACATGCATGGAGTCCTCAAGGAGATCATCCGATTCACCAACAACAACGGTTTTTTCATCTGCATTCAATTGGGTTACATAAAGTGGTTTTCCAACCGAAAGCCCTAAACCGCGTCGTTGTCCTACGGTATAGAAAGGTACACCTTGATGTTTACCGAGGACATTCCCGTCCGTGTCAATTATATCCCCACCTTCGATTTTCTCTGGTATTCTGTCTTGAAGAAATCTTCTATAGTTTGTATCTGCAACAAAACAGAGTTCTTGACTTTCGATTTTTTCAGCAGTTCGTAGGTCGTACTTCCGTGCGAGGTTTCTCACATGAGTTTTTGAGTATTCACCGAGTGGCATTAATGCACATCGTAATTGATCTTGTGTGAGAGCGGCGAGGAAGTAGGATTGATCTTTACTTTGGTCAAGCGATTTTCGTAATAGATATCGGCCTGTTTCTGGATGTTGTTCTATCCGTGCATAATGTCCAGTTGCAATGGCTTCACATTCTAATGACTTGGCAAGATCGAGTAGTTTTCCAAATTTTAGTTCTCGGTTACATACCATGCAAGGACTTGGTGTTCTCCCGACGAGATATTCTTCTACGAAGTAATCGATAATTTCTTCTTTAAATATATCCTCGTAATTCACACCGTAAAAAGGGATACCGATTTGTGTAGCAACCCGTCGAGCATCTTCAATCCCTTCGAGAGAACAGCAATTTGGTCTTTCGGGATCAACTTCAACGGTATCGGGTGCCCCAAGACGCATTGTAATCCCGGTAACATCATACCCAGCATCAACCATAATGGCAGCAGTAACAGAACTATCTACGCCACCGCTCATTGCGACGAGTACTTTTTTCATGCGTTTATATTGGGATAACGACACATGAGGTGTATCGATTATTAAGAGATTTCCCAATCCTCATTACCAGCATAACGTGCCTGGTATACATCTTGATTGAGTTCTAAACCGAGTCCAGGGATTTCAGGCACTGTAAATGTACCATCTGTGAAACCGTAAGCAGAAGTATCAATTACATCACTTGTAAGGGTTGCCACTTCGCCATAGAGAAAATGTGGAATTGTTTTCGCAAATTGTAGGCTAAGGAAGAATCCAAGGAGTGACCCCCAGTTATGTGGAGCACATTTTACATTATGATCAGAAGCCATTTTTGAAAGTTTTTTCCAACCAGTAACCCCTAAGCCTTTCATATCGTGTTGAATGACATCAATTACCCGTGCCTCAAAGAATGGATCATAAAATTCGAGAGGATCTCTTGTACGGGTTTCACCATCAGCAATTAAGGTATTCAATCCTTTATCATTTATATATTTTTTTAGATTTCGATATAATTCAACGTCTTCTTCAAACATTTCTTCAATCCAGAATACATCACAATTACTTGTCTCATTTAAAAAAGTAATTACTTCATCATAGGTGTATGCGTTGTTTGCATCAACAAGAATTTTGAATTCTTCTCCCGCGGTTGCGCGTGCGAGTTGTACGACATCAATATCGCGTTGTAGTCCAGCCTTCCGTTCCATGAGATGATTTCCACGTCCCATTTTCATTTTACATGCGGTAAAACCATCTGTTAAACTCTTCTTGATATCATCCTCAATCCGTTTAAGTCCTTGTGATTTTGTATCATATAAAAGGTCATTAAAGTATATAGTGCTGTCATAAGCGGGTAGACCATTCCCGTATGATTCTGTCCCCATAAGTTGATATGCGGGTTTGTTTAGGATTTTTCCTATCGTATCCCATAAAGCGTTTTCGAGTCCACGGTATTGCTCAGTTACTCCATCTTCTGGATTGAGGAGATCAAAAGGATTTTTATTTAATGCCTCTTTTGCGTCGTCTTGTGTTGTTCCCCAACTGACAGCACCCCACCCGAGTATTCCAGTATTTGTGTGAATTCGGGCAATCCGTTCGTGCCACTTACCATTTGGATCAGGTTGTTTAATCTCTTTTGCACCAGAGTTACAACCGATAGCTGGTTGATCAATTTCAACGGTTACGTGTTCAATCTTAGTAATGGTGATATCGGAAGGATAGTTAGGCATGTCAATTTTCTTATACTGAAACGAACAAATTCATTATAGAAATCTATAATGATTGATCAATATTCTACCAATTGAATGTTGTAGTTAATTGCTAATTTCTATAAAAACTTTGATTACTATTCAAGTATAAGTAGTATCTTGTTAAGCTCTGCTTTTACTAAAGTATTGTCTTCTTTAGTATCGTAGTAATCATAGATTTTTGAAGGTAGATTATCGTAAGGATCTGCGTTTGAAATTTGCTCTATAAGAGAAGGTTTTCCGAGAAGTTGTGTTATCCGTATTCTGTCTTTGTGATCCACAACTTTTGTTGTTGTCAAAAGAGTAATTAAACGATGAGCCAATCCAGAAGCTAAACCGTTCTTCGCATAGTGTTCTAATGTGTTTACAGTAGCTTGTTTGGTTTTATCGCTTGAATCATTTGTAAGTATATCAAATAGATTGTCTACTGCGTTAGCGTTAATATGCTTTTGTAATGCAATAACAATGTGTTTCCGTACGGTATCATCAGTATCTTTGAGAGCACCAATCAATTTCGTAGAAGTCGGTTTGTTAAGTAGTTGAATTGATCTTGCCGCGGCTTGCCGTACCCCAACATGTTTATCAGTCAATCCTGCTTCAATTTGTTTACTATATTCTTTATTCCCCAGACGATAGAGTGCAGCGTTTATTTCCATTTTTAAGCCATCATCGGCGATTTTTTTCTTTACATCTTCTAAACGTTGTTGTAGGGATGTGTCGCCCTTTTCTCCAATGATTTGGATTATATTTGCCTTTGCTGATAGAGGAATATCAGGGTTTTCAATTGCGGGTATTATTTTATCAAAACCCTCTCTACCGATCTTTCTTAATATACTAAAAAAGTCTCCATGTGCTTGTCTATATTTATTTTCAGTAAAATCATTTAATATTAAAGGAATGACATCTGTACCTTTATCAGCAAGAATCTGTATTACATCGTTTTGAACGCGATGTTTTTCTTTTAATATTAGGAAGTTCATTCTAATATGAGAATCTGTTAGTTCAGCAAGTCTTCGAGTTCTTTCCTTCTGATATTCAGTCTCCAAATTCCGTGTTTTTAATAAAGCTGATTCTTTTGAGAGGGCATGACTATAAGCAATGAGCAAGAGGGTTTGGGCTTCGACTTTGTTTTCTTCTTCAATTTCTGCACGTTTGAGATGTTCAACAGCTTCTACAGCAAGACCAGCACCTAACAATTTTGTTCTACCGGGTGAGATTTCAGGAATGATCTGTTCTTGTTTACAGCCAAACGACACAACCCATGCAAAGATAAGGCATATCGTTAAAAATTTTTTCATGTTACGTTCGTTTTCTCCTTCTAACATCAGCGTAAGAGCAATAAAATAGGGATTGCTTATCGTGAAATCTTGATGATTAAACTAAGGTATATCCCAATCTTACTATAGTAAATCACACACACTTTTGTGTCAAGCACTTTTTCAATTGTGTTGATTCGTCTATGTAACAATTGTTATAGTACAATTTAAGAAATACCAGTCGGATGATATTGAAGACATTTTTACTCAATCTATTTACGTATTTGTTCAAATAGATTATTGAGTTCGGTTTTCACGAATGAGCTATCCTCATATTTTTGTGAATAATCATAGAGTCTGCTGTCTATATCATCAACAAGCCTGAGGGCTTTTAGTTGTTTTACCAAAGAGTCGTTTTTTAGTAACTGTACCACTCGGACACGATCCTCAGCATTGCTTACTTCTTGATTGATTAACATTTCAGCGAGATGTTTTGCTAAACCTCTTGAAAGATCTGATTTAACTTTTGTATAATCAGTAAGAGTATTAATTACCGCTTGCTTTGTTGACTTTCCGTGTTGACTCTTTAGGATATCTGCCAAAGGCTTTACTGCATTTTTTGTTTTATGTACAGATAATGCTTTTGCAATATTAGAAACTACGAGAGTGTCAGTGTCTTTTAATGATGATATTAGAATGTTTTCATTTACATTAGTAATATCTCTCATTGCTTTTGCTGATGCGCGCCGAACACCGACATTATCTGATGTTAATCCTTTTGTAATCTCAGACTTATGCTTCTCATCCCCAAGTCTATAGAGTGTTGTAAGAATTTCCATTCTAAGGGCGGAATTCATAGTTTCTGTGTCAATACTCTGTAATTTCTCAAGAGCAGTCTTATCTCCGATATCCCCGATTACACTGATGAGTTTTATTTTTTCTGAAGAATTTATTTGTGCATCATTAATTCTATCTAAAATTGGATTAACGGCATCAGGTCCGATCTGAATTAGAAGAGATAATAGTATTTGTTGAGCATCTGGATATGATTTTTTGACGATATGGTCAACAATTTGAACCGCTGCCTCTGTACCTTTTTCGGCTAAAGCATTTAATCCACTTTTCTGTACTTGTGATTGTTTACTAATTATTTCAATCAACTTATTTATCTCTGTGTCATCCATGGCAGCAATTCTATTTTTTCTTTCTTCAATAAATTCTGCTTCACGTTTAAAACTTTTTGCTGCTTCTGTAGCAAGACCATGAGAATATGCAATGACTAATAGTGCGCGTGCTTCTGACCGATCCTCTTCTATTTTCTCTGCTTCCTTGAGGTGATTAATTGATTCTAATGCAAGACCACTTTTAATGAGTTTGCTCTTTCCTACCGATAAATGACTTGGTCCTTTTGGTTTTGTATTACAACCAAGGATGGTGATTAGGATAAGAAACAGTGAAAGAATTTTATAGTTCTTCATAATGTCCTATATTTCTCCGTTAACATAAAATTAGACCGTATTTTACAAAATGCGGTCTCTCGCTGTAACTGATTTAAAGATGTAGGATTACACACAAATCTATTCCAGTTACTGCTTTTTTATATAATTATAATTGAGGGTGGAACAAATTCAATTAAAAATACCACAAATTACTGTAAAAGTCAAAATGTTTCTTACATAATTCGATTGTATGGAAGTTGTATTTTGTATACTCAATTGGTACAATGAGACTATTGAGGGTTACATTTTCGTTGGTATTAAGTTGAGAATGATTTTGTTAGTTTGTTAATTCGCTCTGATTTTCCTCTACCGAGATTTTGGCATGAAAAGCATTGACACACGGTTCATCTTTTGCCCAATGTCCGGTAACACCCAACTTAAAAAATTGACCTTGGTCGAAAACGTACATAATTTGATGGGTGTCCCCGGGTTCACCCCACACCGAAGTAATCTCGTCTTTCGGTGATTCTTCTTCTGTGGATAGTTCTATATTACCATCAAACAGATAGAATGCTGCTTCCCCTTCTTCCCTACCGATTTCAAGGTCAATGCTGAGTGTACCTCCGTTTTCAAACGCTGTGGTATCAATCACGACTACGGTATAATCCTGATAGCCTACCGTTGGTGTCCGGAAAAGATCCAACACCGACTGCGAAGGCTGCTCAGGTGTGAGAACAATGTTCCCCAATCCGGGCTGTTTTCCTTCCAAGGCTTTTTTGAAAAATGTTAGGTAATACTCAACCCGTCGGTGTCTACTATACTTAATATTTTCGCTGAGTTCATTAGCGGGTTGTCTGCCCATGAGTTCAAGCGTCGACGATATAACCAAGCAATCCACCGGTGAGCCTTTTTTAGATCCAGTTTTCCATCCCTTGATAATCGTTTGTGCTAACGGGTGCGTTGTGTCAAACGTTTTACCCTCGTATTTGTGTCTTTTGGCAATCGGTTCCCGTAAACTTTGGATACGTCCTAATTCACAATTGGGGACCCATGTGTTAATGAAATTGTCGTTCAAAAATTCGATAATTTGATCATTAGAGAGGACACCTGTCCTCAAATATTTCCCGCTCCCTCAGCAGGATTCGTCCAAGAGCGGTCCATCTATTGAGATGGCATGGATCGGTTTCTGTTGTGCGGATGCCATCTCCAACGCTTCTTCAAGCGATACCCAATTAATTTGCTGCGATTTGTAGAAGCAGAGACCTA
This sequence comes from Candidatus Poribacteria bacterium, assembly GCA_022394755.1. Lineage (GTDB taxonomy): Bacteria > Poribacteria > WGA-4E > WGA-4E > WGA-3G > MSPOR6. The sequence continues at coordinate 244,985 of JAGFCA010000005.1, read as the reverse complement.
ATTTGTGTTCCACTGCTTCTTGTGTGATAGCTTCTATAAATTCAGTGTTTCGTCCTACGTTTTCTATACCAGCACAGAGATCTATTTGTGGGCAGAAACCGTTATCTGTAATATGTCCCTCTTCGTTTGGATCAATCTTCCATTTAGCACCAAAGTTTATGATACCTTTAGGAACAGACATCTGAAAGAAGGCAACTGATCTTTTAATTCTATCAATCACAAGATGTCCGGTAAACTGCGAAGGCGTGAACCAACCATCTTTTAGTGCAAATTGTGCATGTATCCGGAACACAATGTCAGCGATTTCAGTGTTATAGGCGCGAAGGCAAGCCCAAAGTCCTTGAGATTCAATTTTGTGGTCCGGTAACTCCGCACGCATACCGAAAGATGGATTGGGATGGAGTTGCTTCAACAACTCAAGAGCACCGGCGCGCTCAATCTCCCAAGGTGTACCGACAGAGACGGGCTCCTTAGGAAAAAAATCCCAGAAGGTTGAGGCGGAATACTTTATTTCTGCTTCAGCAGCGCGCAGATTTGCCAGAGCGTTCCACTCTATATGAAAGTTATACGAGGAGTACTCAATTGGGGCAATGAAACCTTTTACAGACACTTCTGCGTCCTTGTCAAGATTAAGCGTTATTTTCTTTGTTATAGTTTCCATGTATAGTAATAAACTTCCTTTTTGGCTGAGGATATCATTGTTAATAGAAAGAAGACAATGACTACTTATACACAACTTTGGATGCACTTTGGAGTTTTGTGGATGGAACATACAATTAGATTATAGTTTGAATATTTGGTATACCGTAGGTAGGAAGAGTTTTATTTTCACGACTTGTATTACGTTGATACATAAGTGGTGTTACAATTAAGGTACCACAAAATCGGGTAGCATGTTTGATAGTTGTGAGATTTCATCAATTGTTGTACCGTACCAATTTTCTACATCTGATCGATGTGGGTCATAGGCATCTGATAAGTCTGTACGTTTTAAAATTGGGAGCATTCCAACAGCGTATGCACCGGTAAGTTCTTTACTACTACCATCACCGACATATACACATTCTTTTGGTTTTATGTTTAGTCGATCACAAGCTATTTCGTATATTAGAGTGGATGGTTTCTTGATGTGTTCTTCACAAGAGAAAACTGGTATGTCGATGTATTTTGCTAAGGGAGAATTCGGATATTCCATCGGAACGGATTTGTTACAGTTTGTTATTAAACCGAGAAAAAACCCTTTAGATTTTAGTTGATTTAACGCTTGTAATACTTCAGGATCTGGTATTAGAGAGTTCCTTGTAAATTTATTACTAATTGCCAATATTTCTTCAATTTGGATTTTATTGACTGAAACATTTAAACGAAGACCTAAATCTTTGATGTGGTCTTCTGCAGAATGAAACCCTAAAGATCTATCGTTAATGGTTTCTGTCTTTATCTTCCAAAATTCTTGATAAGGGACATTAAGGATATTTGCCATTTTAACTAATACGGGGTCATATACTTTCCTGCTGAAGATTGGAACTAAAGTACCGTATAGGTCGAATATGATGGCTTTGTACTTCATTGTTCTATTAGATTTTATCTTGTAAATTCATTTTGATTTTCTGCAATAATTTTAACTAAAGTTTAGAAAGTTTTCCAATACACTTTTCACCCTTCTAAATTAAGAATTTAGAAATTAATGACTCAAAGGTATTAATATCATTTAGGTATTCTCCTTAAACCGAGTTTGCTAAGGGGTGAGAAATGGTTCGGTTAGAAACCGAACCTACCGTGAATTAGTAATATTTCAATATTTAAATTGGATTTAAGCAAGTTTCAATATTAAATATTCACATTGTACGTGAATGACGGGCGGGGAAACCCCGCCCCTACGGGTTCAGTGGCTGTGGAAAAATCGGAAAATTGATAAGTTATTATTTAATATTGCTTATGTAGAATTTGTTTAAAGTATCAATCTAAAACCATTGCAACATTCCAATGTCTGATTAATACTATAGGCGATTTTGGTTTTCAAATGCTGTAATGTCGCCTTCATATTGAAGTGTCCAACCGATTTCGTCAAGTCCGTTTAGAAGACAGTATTTTTCAAAGTCCCCGATCTCAAATGTGTGGGTGGTATCATCAGGACAAATGACAGATTGTACTTCCAAGTCGACCATTAATTGGTAGCCTTCTGTGTCTTGTGCTGCTTTGCTCAGTTCTGTAATCACATCTGCAGGTAAAGATATTGGTAGGATACCATTCTTATAGCAGTTGTTGCGGAAGATGTCTGCAAAGGAGGGTGCGAGAATTGCTTTAAAACCGTATTGCTGAAGTGCCCATGGTGCATGTTCACGTGAACTACCACAGCCGAAGTTTATTCCTGCAATGAGAATACTTGCGTCAGCATACCGGGGTTGGTTTAAGATAAAATCCGGATTTGGATCTCCGTTCTCAAGATATCGCCAGTCGAAAAATAGGAATTCACCGAATCCTGTACGTTCAATTCGTTTTAGAAATTGTTTTGGTATTATCTGGTCGGTATCAACATTAATTCGGTCAAGTGGCACGACAAATCCAACGTGTTCTTTAAATGCATCCATTATTCTAATTACTCCTTCGGAATGTATATAGTCTGATGTATTGGATATTATACACTCAAGAAATCTTATAGGACATCAATAGGTTCCAACCGTTGCATCTTAGTCCTATCAAAATCTGTGTCAAAACTGATGAGTTTCAATTCATATTTAGCGGCAACAGCATATTGGTATGCATCATCAAAGTCAAGATTGAATTCATCAGCTATCAAGTCTAATGTTTTTATCTCTTCTGGAGGTAATGAAAGGATACCTACACCATCAACAATTATATCATCTATAAACGAGTTAAAGACACCAAATTTCTTCAACCGGTGTAAAATAATACCTATAGAGTGCAGTGATAAATCAGTGATAAAGATTGTTTTCAAATCAATAATTTCTAAGAATGATTGGACCTCTCCTGTTTTATCTTGCTCCAACAATGCTTCAAGAAAAATATTGGTATCTGCGAGGTACACTAACCCCTCCAATCAGAAGCTTTTTTCTGAAGTTCAAGGGAAGTATACTGGTCTCGGTATGCTTTTAATCCCCCAATCCATTCTAAGTTTGGTTTTTTTCTATTTTGAACTTCTCCGGCATTTAGAGAATCAATAAATTTGATAACTTCTTCTTGAAGTTGGGGAGGGAGTTTTCTAATTTTTTCAATGATTATAGATTCCATTTTATACCTGTATTGCTGATTATAGGATTTTTATCATATACACTTGTCATCTTGTGTATATCTATTTCTGTTTATCCAAATGTCCGAATATCAACAAAATGACCTGTTACAGCAGTTGCAGCTGCCATTTGTGGACTTACGAGATGTGTGCGTCCACCTTTACCTTGTCTGCCTTCAAAGTTTCTGTTAGATGTACTGGCACACCTTTGTCCTGGTGTTAACGTGTCTGGATTCATTCCGAGACACATACTGCATCCTGCTTCTCGCCATTCGAAACCTGCTGATTGGAAGATCTTGTGAAGTCCTTCAGCTTCGGCTTGTCGTTTGACGGCTTGTGATCCAGGGACAACCATTGCACTAACCGTATCAGCAACCTTTCTACCTTTTGCAACCTCTGCTGCTGCACGGAGATCACTAATACGTGAGTTTGTACAACTTCCAATAAAAACTCTTTCTACAGGGATGTCAGTCATAGGTGTACCGGGTATTAATCCCATATATTCTAATGCGTGTTCAGTTGCACGTTTTTCATCTTGTGATGACATTGTATCGGGGTCTGGTACCTGTCCAGTGACATCTGTGACCATACCGGGGTTTGTTCCCCAGGTGACTTGTGGTGCTATATCTGCAGCATCAAGTACGAGTGTTCTATCATAAGTTGCGCCGTCATCTGTAGGGAGTTGTTTCCATCGTTCGACTGCATCATCGAATTCTTCGTTTTTCGGGGCGAAACGTTTTCCTGCAAGATATTCATAGGTTGCATCATCAGGAGCAATCATACCTGCCCTTGCACCTGCCTCAATTGACATATTACATACTGTCATCCGTTCTTCAATGCTAAGGGATCGGATAGTGGAACCTGTGTATTCAACGACTGCCCCGTTGCCACCATCAATACCGATATGTCCGATAATAGAGAGGATGATGTCTTTTGCTGTTACCCCGTATGGAAGTGTTCCGTCCACGCGGATTTCAAATGTATCGGATTTATGTTGCAGCAAGCATTGTGTTGCGAGGACATGTTCAATTTCGCTTGTACCGATACCGAAAGCGAGTGCACCTAATGCACCATGCGTTGAGGTGTGGCTATCACCACAAACAATTGTCATACCGGGTTGTGTGATGCCAAGTTCAGGTCCGATGACATGGACGATTCCTTGATCAGGACTGTTGATGTCGTAGAGTGGTATGTCAAACTCTTCACAGTTTTGCGAGAGCGTCTCCATCTGTTTCGCAGCAATCTGGTCTTTGATGGGTAGACTTCGATCAGTTGTCGGCACGTTGTGATCCATTGTTGCGAAGGTTGACTCTGGTCTTCGTACTTTTCTGTTATTGATCCGTAATCCTTCAAACGCTTGTGGAGATGTGACTTCGTGTACAAGGTGTGTGTCAATATATAGTATGGGAACTTCGTCTTCGGATGCCCGGACGAGATGTGAATCCCATATCTTTTCGTACATTGTTTTTCTATTCATGTTATGATTTTTCCGAGAAATTTAGTTTAGAAATTACAGTTAGCTATAGTTCAGTTGTCTTCTAAGCTCATATTAATGCTCTTGAGATGTGACTAAAATGGTTGCAACATACCATCTTTTACAATCAATGCTTTCTGTTCATACAAAGCATCTCCATCCGCATTAGAGGAGAACTTCCCAAAATTGTGTCTAAGTTTCGGATATTTGCTAATGCGTTTCTGATTGAGATTGAATTCACTTAATACTATGCGTAAAGCAACGTACTGATCTGTACAGAATACATTGGTTTCACCATACATTCAAGCAGTACTTTCATAATTGAGTTTCATGTGTGGCCTTCACTCCATTAAGTGCTAAGACATGCGTTGCGAGAGGAGTTGGAGAGAAGCAAGCTCATATTATACTTTAACCTCTTACCTCTGACGTTGGATTAATTGCGACAGTTTGATTCATTTGTACGACTGGGAATACTACCTTTACTGTGTTGTTCCATTAATGGTGTATAGCGGGATGGTCGTATAATCCAAAATTATCCAGATTTAAATATACCAGATGATTACTGGTATGTCAAGTGTGTGTACAGTTTTATCGCTATACTTACTATGGAAAATTCGGAAGAGAATATCTCTTTCCCGCCACAATATGTACGGTTTTCCTTCAATGTCTTAATTACATTCGTACCGTGATTCTGATTTTGGTTACTTAATTTAAGGCTAACTCAGACATGCCCCGTTTGTATCACAATCTTTTGTTTGTAATCTTCCTACTACTTACACTATTAAAAAGTCTTGTATCCTGAAATCAGGATATTCAATTAATCCATAGTTCAGACGAACTAATTAACGTGATAATTCAATACAAAAATCTGCAGCTTCTTCAGTGATTACAGAAAAAATTGAATCCTCTATTTATCATAAGAAAACAGAAAAAATGGCAATCGCATAGGAATTGAAGAGATAAAGCCAAATTTTTGATAAATTATTTGAGGTATATATTTGATTCTATGAATGACAATTAATGCCAGTTGGTAAACAATTAATGTCTTTTATCTAAGATTTGTAATGTTCTAAGGATTCTACTGAATTAAAATACCTAAATATTATTAACTAAGATACTTTACTATAAAATCTCTCTATATCTATATTTGACGGTGGTAGTAATACACTGAAATATGAAAAGAGTAAAGATAAATGAGTAAATTTGTTGCGTTGGCACGATATTTGCTAAAATTTGTACAGTTTTTCAACAAAGTATCAATTGTATGAACACAGCGATAGTGATATTTATCCTATGAATATGTCTGCCTAAATTGGAGTAAGAAGAATGGAGTTTTTTACTGTATCAAACCTACTTGCATATTATGCAATAATTATGATCTCCTCTATCATAGTATTATATCCAGAAGATGGATCTGATAAACAATGAAGCAGTAGCATATAATAGCGTATCTAATTGATTGTTTAACATTTTATAAACAGATCGAGTTTACGAATCCTAATAGGTGTTAATTTAGTGGTTTTCGTAAAAATTAACGATCTGTTTTAGTTATCTGAACCATAGAATTCGTAGATAAGAGCGGTTTATTTAACAGATTTGCTATGTATGTGAGATGAATATAAATAAGCTTTTCGCAGCGGATTGATTTAGGTCCGGCTAGAAACCGAACCTACATTTGTGAGAAGATTAGGGATTGCAATCCTATTCTACAGAAGGTAGGAAGTTAGGTCTATAGTTTACTTTTCTTAGTTTTTTATGTTTTTGACACAACGGAATCCATCATTCGGATTTGTAGCATTAGGAAGCCTTGATGCCCGTTCAGAAACTCGCAATTTTTCAGGTATATTCAACCATGAGCCACCACGTAATATACAATTTTTCTTTACCTTCAAAAAATCTGATGTTGCTTTTTCTATGCTATCAAATCCAGCAATAGGATTTTCTTTTGGAGAGTTAACATAGAAAGTGGCTTCAAACACATCAAGACACCACTCTCTTACGTTTCCTGCCATATCATACAGCCCAAATGTGTTTGGGGGAAAACTCCCCACAGGTAACGTTTCATTATCTTCTGAATCTTTATAATAATTCGCATTTGCTCTATCAATTGTATTCCCCCAAGGGTATTTCTGTCCTTCTATGTCTGCTCGAGCGGCTTTTTCCCATTCAGCTTCTGTAGGTAACCGTTTTCCTGCCCATTTCGCATAAGCCATAGCAGCATACCAACTTACATATACGACAGGATGATTCTCCTTACCTACAGGATAATCGTTCCCAATCCAATTAATCAGGTAATAGCCATCGTGAAATGCAGGTGGAATTTTATCTCTTCCCCATTCAGGATTTGCGTCAACAAAGACCTTATATTCAGCGTTCGTTACTTCATATTTGTCAATATAGAATGCATCAACGTAAACAGTATGGATAGGTTTTTCTTCTTTATCTCCATCATTACTCCCCATTTGGAACTCACCCGCGGGGATTAATACCATATCGGTATCGTCAAATGTGAGTTTAAATTCATACGGAATCCTGACGTCAATACTTATCGGTTTCTGATTTGAAGTAGCGGGAAAGAATACACTGTTTTTTAATGCTTCAATAGCTGCTGCCTCTAACCCAAAACCGAGTTCTGTGAGAGCTTTAATATCTTCTGCGATACCATCTATATTAATGGTTGCTTGTAGAAGTACTCTTCCCTCCTTACCTGCTTTTCTTGCTTCATCAGGATATATAGGTTTCACTAAGTTCTTAATCTTAGGCATTCCTATTTGAGGACTTGTCACAAGATTATGATTATCAACATTTATAGAATCTGATCTGCCTATATTCGGGATCAGAATACCAGTAATGATAACACATATAGATAAAATTAGAGTTTTCCTGAGTATAAATCTCATATTTTCTACTGTATCTTCATAGATATTATAGGTTAATAGGCGTACTCTAAATATAGAGCACGCCTATTAGTAGTGAATCTTGATTGTATCCACAGAATTTGTTACAAGAGTTTATGCCTCTTCTTCTTCGTCATCTTGCTTAATAATAGCAATTACCTTTTGTGCAACGTCATCTGGAACAATTTCATAATTTGAGAATTCCATAGTGAACTGCCCGCGTGCACTTGTCATAGATTTCAAATCAATGGAATACCGAAGCATTTCTGAATGTGGAACTAATGCGTTAATTTCTTGCCTTTTTCCAACTTGCTCAACACCCATAACCTGTCCGCGTCGACCATTAAGATCACCAATGATACTACCCATATATTGATCCGGGACAGAGATTGAGACATTCATTATAGGTTCAAGTAAACAGGGGTCAGCTTGTTGTACGGCAGTAGCAAAAGCCATTGAACCAGCAATTTGGAAAGCCATATCTGACGAATCCACAGGATGGTATTTTCCATCGTATAGGTCAATCTGTATGTCAACTAATGGATAACCAGCAATTAATCCTCTTCCCATTCTCTCTCGAATTCCTTTTTCTACAGCAGGAATGTAATTACTTGGTATCACACCACCTTTAATATTGTTTACAAAATCAAAACCCTCACCACGTTCAAGTGGTGATAAATTGATAGTAACATCCCCAAATTGTCCTTTTCCGCCAGACTGTTTTTTATGTCGTTCTTGTACTCCCTTTACGCTGCGTCGTACTGTTTCACGGTAAGGCACTTTTGGCGGGAATAATTCTGTTTCGACACTGAATTTCTCAACTATTCTCTGACGATTCACATTAATGTGCAGTTCTCCCAACCCTGAAACTAACAATTGCTTTGTAACATCATTGCGTTCAATTTTGAATGAAGGATCTTCTTCAGATATACGATTGAGTGCGGTGATAAGTTTTTCGTCATCGCCTTCTTGAGTTGGTGAAATTGCAAAAGAGATGACTGCGTTCGGAAATTCAATTCCGGGGAGTGTTATCGCATTATCTCTATCACAGAGAGTATCTCCAGTCTGTGTGAGAGAAAGTTTTGTTAAAGCTCCAATATCACCAGCTGGGATATTAGTGGTGTTAATTGATTGGTTGCCATTCATATATGCTGGTTTTCCAATTCGTTCAAGCTCACCACGATTAGGATTACTTGCCTGCATATCACCATTCAGAGTACCGGAATAAACTCGGAATAAACTGAGTTGTCCAGAAAAGGGATCTGCGATTGTTTTGAAAACGAGCGCAGACATAGGAGCATCAGCAGAGGGTTCCCGACTCTTTGAATCGTCATCAGCATCCTGAACAGCGCCTGCCTGTATAGGTGATGGACAACAGTTTACAAGAGTATCCATTAATTGTTGTACGCCGATGTTTTTCAGAGCAGAACCACATAGAACTGGAACAAACTGACTTTCAAGAATACCTGTTTGTATTCCTTCCTGGATTTCTTCATCAGTCAGTTCTCCTTCAAAAAACTTCTCTATTAAAGCGTCATCACTTTCTGCAGCGACTTCTACAAGTGCTTCTCTTGTTTCTTCAGATGCACCTGTTAGGTCATCAGGAATATCAGATTGTTGTATAGGGGCATTACTTTCTGGTTCAAGAAATGCGCCATTTTGAACTACATCCACGACACCAGTGAACTGATCTTCTTTTCCTATTGGGAGTTGAATTGGTACAGCGCGTGTTTCTAATATTTCGGATATACTTGCAAGGGCGTTTTCAAAACTTGCATTTTCTTTATCCATTTTATTTATGAATAGTAGTCGGGGTAGGTTATATTTATCAGCGATTTCCCATACTTTTTCCGTTCCGCCCTCTACACCGGTAGTAGCGTCTACGACCACTATTACCGCATCAACAACACGAAGTACACCGTATAGGTCACCGTAAAAATCCTCAGCACCAGGTGTATCAATTAGATTCAGTTTATGGTCACCCCATTCCGCGATACACACTGAACAATTTAGTGACGTTTTACGTTCGATCTCATCCGAGGCATAATCTGCTACCGTGTTTCCATCATCCACAGATCCCATCCGTTCTATGGCACCACCGTTGTAAAGCATAGCTTCAATTAGGGATGTTTTGCCAGCCCCTGAATGAGAAATAATACCGATATTCCGAATTTCTTCTGTTCTGTATTGTCTCATCTTTTTAGAAAGTTCTCCTTTTGTAACCACACGGAATAGGTCAAACTATGCCGTAATTAAGATATGCAATTTTAGCATATGTTATAGAAAATAGCAACTTAAACGAATTGAATTAGATTGAAAGTTTTATACAATGTAGGAAATGTTTAGTATTTTTCACCAAATAGGTTATAATTGTAGATACAAATTGAATTTAATAGGTGAAAAAATGAAAGGTTTTTTCTTTATAGTTGGTTCAGCGTTTTGTTTGTTGAGCGTATTCATGGGGGCTTTCGGTGCACATACTCTTAAGACTAAGATATCAAAAGAGATGTTAGACATTTTTGAAGTAGCTGTACGATATCAAGTATATCACGGTATAGGTCTAATTATAGTTGCATGGGCATCTTCACAATGGCAAAATTCATTTACTACAGCAGCGGGGTGGTGTTTCATAGGTGGAATTGCCGTTTTTTCTGGTAGTTTATACATATTGAGTATGACCGGTCTTCGTTGGCTTGGAGCAATGACACCAATTGGTGGGTTGGCATTTATTGCAGGATGGGCATGTTTGATTATCGCTGTATTTCGCAAATGAAAACGTTAATGTCTTCATATCATCCTTATCCCAAGCCCATTTCAATTAAGGAATCAACGTTATGAATGTCATTTGAAGTTTTAGAATATATTAGGTAAATTTATCGTGAACTCTAATCAATTTTATGAATGTGTAGGTGTAAAGGTTCATTATTATTCAACGATTGTTAAAGGAAGGCTTGTAGATCTCCCTTCACCATCAATACAGGTCAATTGATGGTTTCCAACAACTGGAGTAAGAAATGCTGGTTCTACAGCTTCTCCTTTTGTAATAAGTTCTCCATTTAAGAACCAGTAGAGATCCTGTGTGTCGCCTGAAACTGATGCTGACAACCGTATTTTTTGATATTCAGTTGGTATCCCTGCTCGGATGTGATAAACCGATTCACGGGTTGGTGATAGGATAATTGGAGGCGTTCCAGTGAGGAGACGAGTGCAATCTGCATTGTGTTCAGGAAGTATAGAAACAGCATATCCTGAAGCATTCAGCCAAGTAGCAACTTCTGAAGGCCATACAACAATTGTTTCGTCTTTATATTCCCTTCCGTTCCTGCATGAAGAACATAATCTCTCACCCGTTGATATATCAACCTGTATCTTTTTATGAATGTGACATTTCTCTACAGGTGAGATACTTGGGATATACGTATCAGTTGTCTGTGTAGGACAATTTTGAGTGGGAAGCCTCCCACTTAATGAACAGATCTGTCGCTCTTCTAATTTTTCAGGTTTGCTAAACCATTGACTTGTCTTTTCTCCAGAAAGGGTAGTAAAAAGCGAGAAAAGAATAGGTGCTGCTGTGTCAGAACCACTTATAATGGGTGAACCAGCACCATTAAAATTCCCAACCCATACACCTATAGTAAAATCAGGTGAAAAGCCTATACTCCACGCATCTCTATGTCCATAGGAGGTTCCAGTTTTCCATGCAACTTTAGGCATTGTGCCAGTTAATTCAAAGACTTCAGGGTAATCGGGTCGTTTTAGTGTTGTTAGCATTTCTGTTACTATCCAACAGGTTTCAGGCTTTAATAAACTATTATTTTTCGTGTGGGTGGAAACCTGATGGACAAGTTCAACCTTATTACTCTTTTGTATATCATGTGCCTCTTTCTGCAGGATTTTATACGGAGTGAACATTCCCATATTTGCTAGTCCTGCGTATAGGTTTGTTAACTCCAACAGACTAACCCCGCATCCACCAAGCACAAGCGATAGACCGTATTTATTTTCATTTGAAAGTGAAGAAACACCAGCACGTCTGAGAAATGTATATAGTTGATTCTTTCCCGTTTTAGCATATAGATTTACAGCAGGAACATTCAGCGAATTTGCTAATGCCTCTCGTGCAGTAACATATCCAGTGTATTTGCCATCAAAGTTTACAGGACTATATCCAACATAGTCAACAGGAACATCGTATAGCAATGTTCCTGGAGTAATAATACCTCTATCAATAGCAAGAGCATAGATAAAGGGTTTCAGTGTTGAACCGGGGGATCGTAATGCGAGAGTTCCATTAACTTGACCTGAATTTTCAACATCGAAAAAATCGTTTGATCCCACCATAGCCAAAATCTCATGAGTTTTTGTATCCATAACGATTACAGCACCAGTAGAAACACCTTGTGCTTGTAATGGTCGTAAACGTTCCCGTAAGATTCTTTCAGCAATATCCTGAAATCGGAGGTCGATAGTTGTATGGATCCATGAGTTTTTATTATTTTCTGCCAAATTTGAAGCGTGTTTTTTTGCAAGTAAACGAGAAATGTGCGGTGCTTTAAATGGAAGTGTATAACGTTTTGTAGGTATATACTCATTTAAGGCTTCTTCCATCTGGTTTCCGGTTATTTTCCCAGCATCCTTCATTCTTTGTAGAACTTTTTTCTTTGCCTGTAATGCGCGTTTTGGATAGCGGTCTGGTCGTATTCGTTCTGGAGAGTTAGGTATTGCGGCTAATAATGCGGCTTCCCCAAGACTTAGAGCACTTTGCGGTTTATTGAAATAAAGACGTGAGGCAGCAGCAGAACCAACGATATTCCCACCATAAGGGAGCATATTGAAGTAATATGTCAATATCTCCGATTTCTTATATGTCAATTCCAATTGAACTGCGCGGAACATTTCTATTATTTTATTCGGTATAGTCCGTTCCTTTGGCTCCATGAGTCTTGCTAATTGCATAGTAATTGTGGAGCCACCGCGTACTACTTTCCCTGTTTTTATGTTGTCATAGAATGCTCCAAAAAGAGACACTGGGTTAATACCCCGATGATGATAAAACCATTTATCTTCGTATGTTAACATTGCAGTTTGGAACTGAGGTGATACGTTTTCAAGATTGGTTTCTGTAATTCGCCACATATCATCTTCTGAAGTAAACACGCGAAGCCATTTACCATTCCTATCGAGCACAACTGTAGATGGGGGTAAGTGTAGTTTTTCTTTTGGCAGCGGGAAGCACAGATGTAAAATCAGGAATAGCAAGAATAGAATAGCAGGTATAGCAAGAAAATATCGGTATTTTCTATTTTTTATTATATATCTGATCATGGTAATAACCATTGATAGAGGAATTGTATGAATTCGAATTTTATCTGATTAGGATGGAAGAGATGGTTAGAGGTAAAACCCTCCATCTCTTCCACGGTTGCCCTGTAAATATGGTCATGGTAAAATATTAATGATACCGATTAATCAATAATCCTAATCTTACCACTACTTGCGACGGAGGAATTGGCTGGGTCATACATTGCCTCAGCCGATACCGGGGGTAGATTAAAATCACCACGTGTTACAGCTCTCAATGCATAGTGGAACTTGCGTTCTCTCTGCCGTGGGAATGTGCCGAAAAATATCATTCGATCATCCCGTATGTCAACATAATCAGGTTTAAAGTCATTTGTTTTCAACCATGGAATACTGACACGTGATGCTAATCTTGCATTCTCTATTTCAAAACCGGCTGGTAACATATCCACAACGACGACGTTTTCAAGGTTGAAGTTAAGTGCTTTTACAGTAATTTCTGCGATTACAATATCACCATGCGTAAATTCGTTTTCGTATGGATTTCCATCTTGGTTTAGGTAACGGCGTCTCACCTGTAAATCTCGATCATATTCTTGAATAAAGGAATCACGTCGTATTCCAAAAGCCGACCAATGGTAATAACAATTGCCTTCACCTTCGATAGTGATTTCTACTTGTGCTCCATCCCAATCATTATTTGAGAATCGAACTGACTGTGATTCTGAATCAAAATCAGCCAAATGTGTACCATTGACAGTAATTGTTCCTGTGTAATTACCATCCATTTGCTTCCTCAAGATCTTACCCAATGCCAAGAATGCAAATGAATTTTCTTGAGTTGTTCCCCAACGTCTTTTTTCTGAAGCAGATTGACTTAGATTCGTGACTAACATGGGAATTGAAGGATGATTTTCATTTACTTCAGCAAGCACGTCGAGCATAATCGCTTGGGATCGTATAGCCGAGTTGAAGTTATTACCAGATTCTCTTTTGCTACCGTTTGATGTTGGGATAGAAATAGGTAACATAGAAAGAGCAGTTTCCAGGTCACCACTAAGTCCGAAAGCACCTGCTAATTGAAACCGACTAAAGCCGGTTAGACCACTTAGTAGGTTATTCTTAAAGTAGTGCATCACACCTTTTTCAGGATGGCCTGCTGCAGCCAGAACATAACATGCATAGACTGCCCTTTCAGCATTATACCTATTGTTATTATCAATAGATTTTTGGGTGCTTTTAATCTGTTTTGCTTGAACTCTTAATCCGTCAAGCATGGCTGTGTAAACACGGTCAGATACTTCATATCCGGATTTTCGTGCTTCAACCAAAAAGTGTGTTGCATAAACACTACTCCAATGATTAATATAACCTCCACCGGGCCAATAGGAGAAATAATTTTGTGATGTTAGCATACTTTCCAGTTTATTAATTCCTTGTGTGATATAATAATCTACCCGTTCATCTGTGGCAAGTTCAGGATCAACGGTACGAGCAACATCACTGAAATAGAGTAAAGGGAAAACCTTACTTGTTGTTTGCTCAAGACACCCGTATGGATATCTCAGTAAATAACGAATTCCATCTGCAAATTTAACTGCCGGGAAGGACGAAACAGTTAGACCAAATTCAGAGGACTCCGGTATAAAGTTTGATGGGAGAATAAAATCTACTGGTTCACCTTCATTCACAATTCCATTACCAGTATCAGTTACAGGCGGTGCGGCAGATCGGAGAGGAAGGTTGACAGTCATTTCTGATCGTTCGTTGTTCCCATAAGCAGAAACTCTGAAGGCTGCTTTACCAATTGAATCGTGCGTGAGTAGCTCAAATAAGAGTTGTTCCTCAACATCAGACCCAATATAAATCTGTTTTTGAATTATACGATTTTCGGTTGTAGGTTCAATCTGTTCTGCCTCTGATATGAATTGCACATCTCCTTCAGCTTGGATCTCCACATTAAATTCACCATCTGCCCCTGTACCATTATGGACGTTTATTGGAAATTGGATACGATCTCCTCCAGAGAGGAAACGTGGAAAAGTGGGTGTGATTACAACCGGTTCACGCACAATAATTGGTTTTTCAGCTGAACCAAAGTTTGTATTAGCATACGCTACAGCCATTAATCTAAGTGTGCCATTAAATTGAGGAACATGGAAGTCTACAGTTCCTTTCCCATTTCTATCTGTTTTCAATATACCTGACCATAGAGAGACCGGTTTGACTCGCATTATACTTGCTGTATTTAGCCGTTTTGCTCTACTACCAGCTAAACTTCCATCCCCACCTGTAGATGATTCTACTTGTGCAGATTCGATTTCTGGTAAAACAGCTGAATATAAATCATAAGCAACAGTCTTTAATCCTCTTTGTCTATAGAAGTATTTATGTGCATCAGGTGTTTTGAAATCCGTTAACTGTAAAATTCCTTCATCAATTGCAGCAATTGTTACCTGGGAGAATCCGCTATTTTTGCCTTTCACAGTATACTTTACAGTTACATCTGTATTCGGTCTTATTTCTTCGGGAGCATCAAGTTCAACAGTGAAACGGTTTGATGTATCATCAATCTTCAATGGAATAATACCGAAAGCACGTGCCGATCCATGTTCTTTCAATGATTCAGTTGATCGGATTATTGTTCCAGATAGGTATATGTTTGGTTTGTAAGCGTTTTGAACAGGTATACTCAAGCTCGCCGTATTGCCTTTAAGAGTTACTACTTTATAGCTTAGAATTTTTTCTCGTTCAATTGTTAACAGTAACTTACCGGGAAATGGAGCTTTAACATGAAGTTTCGCATTCTGACCAGGATTATATGCGGGTTTGTCCAATGTCATCTCAAGTAAACTTGGATTTTCCATAGATATAGGTACATATCCCCATCCAGAAGTTTCCATCTTGATTTCCGTTTTTGCCCCCGAGTTTGTGTCCTCTATATGAACGCGATACTCACCATATTCAGTAGGGGTGAATGTAAATGAGTCTATATCCGTAGTAGAAATTAAGGTGTGAGTTTCCAAGGTTGTTTTTTGTGGATTAGACACGTATTGAGCTTGACCGTTTGAATTTCTTCTAAGAATGGTATTCCATCGAACTTTGTAAACTGTAAGTATTAGCTCTCTTCCCGATACGGAATTACCGTTCTTGTCCACTGCGATATAGTCAATTTTCACCTCTTGATTTCTGTTGATTGCACCATCATTAGAACGTTTAATACCAACATAATGTGAATATGGATGAATAATCGCCCTTTGTGAAGCAGTGACAGCTCTTCCGCCAGGTTCATTAACACTTGCTGTAAATATACCATTTAATAAGGAAGGTGCTTTGACTTTTTCAGGTAGTTTGATCTGATAAATGGTTTTGCCTTCATCATTAGTCTTAGTTTCCTTTAAATTCATTCTCTGTTTTTCAAATTGTGCTGTACTGGAGAAATGAAATGAACGCCATTTTTCTGCGGGTATATAAGGAACTGCTTCAAGCATATAGTATGCGGCTACTTTGCGATTTGTAGCTGGTGGACCAAACAAATTAACAGCATTTACCTCCATACCTACTTCGTCACCTATGTCATATTCAGGTTTATCTGTAGAGACAATCACCTTCATGCGGTCAGGCATAAACTCTTCGACTTGGAAGCGACCCCGTCCAATTTCCTTATCAGCCACTTTCATCTTAGCAATATAACCACCGGTTTGTGCATAGGGAGGTAAATTCAATTCAACAGTCCATCCACCATGTTTGTCTGTATTTGTCTGAAATTGCCTAATTGTTCTTCCGTCTGGTGCTGTCACCTCAATATTGGTTGGAAGAATAGGAGGTGCCAAATTATCCTTGCCCCGTACTATTCCAGCTATATCTACCCGTTCTCCAGGACGATATACACCTCTACTTGTATATAGAAAAGCATCATATCCGGATTCTAAATAAGCAGTCCCACCAACATTGAAATCACCTGTAGAAAGTTGGTGTCGATTAAGTTGAATGAAAGATATGTCATCACCTTTTTCAGCAGTTATCATAAAGGGTGTAAACCCATCAGTCTTTTGATTGACAGAAGTGAATTTTACGAATCCTTGCCAATTTGTCTGCCCAGTCATTAATGTTTGATTGTTATCGCTGATAAGGTTAATTGTTGCTTGAGGAATAGGTTTTAGAGATTTAAGTGAATTGACCCATACCCATAGTTCATCTCCAGCCCTTTTTGATATAATACCAAGGTCGGTTAGCATAACCCATTGTGTTGCTCGAGGTCTATAGTTATGTGGATGTGTAGCGGTTACTTTAAAGATTCCTCTATACTTATCATCAAGGTATTGTCCCAAATCAATAGGTGTTGTTACCTCTTCATTCAGTTTTGATGTAATTGAAAGACTCCCGGAATGAATTGGTTTACCTAAACCACTTGTATATGTACTCCAATTTCTCAGTTTTGATGCATATATAAGGTTATTAGCAAAAACCTTTTCAATTTGAAGGTTGATGTTTTGTATATTTATAGTTGCCAAGCCAATATTCATGTTTTGGTTTCGGGTTAAGAAAAACCCATTTCCTGCAAAACGAATTTGAGGAGGTATATCTGGTATGGAAAGTGTGACAGAATATGGCTTCTTTAATATAGACCCGTCAGGAGCAGTTAAACCTTCCTGAATACTGACTTTATATTTGTTCCGTCGAATAAAATCACCATATATATCAATCCTATTATAACCTTGGATAATCTGTGTTTCTAATTCAGGATCAATTTGTATGTATGGTTGTATTGAGTCTACAGGTACATTAGAGCTGAATCTTAGCCGAATATGCGGACTACCAGAATATTCATTTACATATGCATTTGTAACCCGAAGTCTATCCCTTCCGGCTAAGGTTAATGATTTGACACTTGCTTGCTTCAATCCAATTTTTCCACCAATACAGTTAAATCCTTTTTCGATTTGCACCTTTAAAGATTGATTACCCAACAGTCGTGGAATTTCTTCAGTCTCAATAGATATCTCTTTGGCTATTCCACTTTCTGGTTGAAGCGTATAGGGTAATAGAACATCATCTTGAAGTTTCAGGGTTAGATTTGAACGCAAATCAGCAATATTCACAGTATAGTTAAAACCTAATTTCCCAATAAGTTTTGCATGTGTTTTGGTATATTTAAATTCCAAATTCTTCTTTTCAATACTGAAAGGCTCAGTCAAAAAGGTAAATTTCCTGTTCCCCGTTATGACAAAACCCAATGAACTTTGATGTAATTTTGGCGAGAGTACGACAGTATAACTTGCAGAGGGAGCTAATTGGCTTTCTAAATAGTATCTTATTGTATCACGCTTAACCCAACGTGCAACTCCTTTAACAGTAGGAGTAAATTGAACTGCTTGACTTGGTAATTCGGTGTCAACCAATGAATTATCTATTACGGGTTCAGAAAAAGTAAATGTAAAGTCCACCCATTGAAGCACTTTTTCACCCTTGGGTGTGAAAGACTTCACATGGACACGGGTTTTTGAACCTGTGGATAGACTGTGAATATATAGGGAACCTATTATCAATACAAGTAAAGAAAGTATTGCAACAACACCAATGTATAATTGTTTAGTTTTCATTGTAATTTCTCCTAAGCGTCCAATTGAACTAAAACTCAGAATCTATTAATTATTCTAAATAAGTATGTTTACATTGTCTTACATTCTGATCAATGTGAACACATAATAAATATTAATGATATGTATTCCTTTTCCTATTATGGAAGTCATTTAGATTTAGATTGCATTAATATTTGAGTTTATTAAGACTGACACAGTGTCTTTTAGAGTTCCAGATGATGGTGAAAGGACAGAATGTACCATCTTGTCTAAAAGTCTAATAATCCATCAATTTGTGTAATTTCTGTTTTTTCCAAGATAATCCTTTACGATGCAAGGAGCAAATTCCGTGCCAATACTTGATGCTACTATTATGAATTCTATAAATTTACTGTTTATACAGTATATCTTGAGAAATATCGTCATTTATCATATTGAAGTAATATATAATAGACAATTAGAGTAGGTACACTTAGTATGAATTGTTATAAGGGGACAATCTCACTCAAAGTAAACTTTCCGCAAGATTGTTGGGTGGAATGGGAAGTTGTCATATGATTATCTTACAAATAGGTAGATTTGTAAGATAATTCTATCATGTGTAAAAAATAACACACTAAAATAATTATTCTTTTATGAATGTATTAGGAGTGCCTTTACAGCCGTAAGTAAGGGAATTAAGAATTCCAACCTTAATTCCCTTACATGCAAATCATGTTCCGTTTATTTGTAGATCAAAACCAGAAATGTGACATAAGAATCAGTTGATTTGTCCCTTTTAGTTGTCGTAATTCACTTTTACTTGAAATATCTTCATCTGGGAGACGGTCGTTGTTTGGCAGGTTTGCCCAGTAGAATAGTGAAATGGCCCCATTCTCCATAAAATTGTATTTTGCATTAAATGTAATCCGTTTACTTGCATCACCTAAAACCATTCTATCAGGATCGAATAAACCGTAACGTCCGGATAGTGATAACTGTGGAAAAAGCCGGTATTTTGCCCCGATGTAATATCCTTTAGAATCAATAGTATCATCCGCAAAGGATGCTACTTCGTCATTATTACCAAAATTGAATTCACCTTCCAAGCTGAGATCCCCGAACGATGTAGTGAAAAAAGCACCGATTATTCGTTTCCATTCTTCATCAGGTTTTTCTAACATACAGGAGATACCCGCACGAATTGGACCGAGATTTCCACCTATTGTTCCAAGAGATCCATTGGCAGTGTT
This sequence comes from Candidatus Poribacteria bacterium, assembly GCA_022394755.1. Classification (GTDB taxonomy): domain Bacteria; phylum Poribacteria; class WGA-4E; order WGA-4E; family WGA-3G; genus MSPOR6. The sequence continues at coordinate 225,249 of JAGFCA010000005.1, read as the reverse complement.
ATTACCTGCATTGAAAAATGCAGCATTATAGAACAATTTCCCATAACTACCACCTGCCTCAATTCCAACATCACGTTTATTTGAACCCAGATCATAACCTTCTCTTACGAGTATATTATGATCTTTCTGTTTAATACCGAACGGAAGTCGAAATTGTCCAACTCTCACATAAAGATGTTTAGGAATCGCGTCAACAGTTGCAAACGCATTCAATGTAGTACCAACATTATTTGATACTGTTAACCGAACGTGTTCTGAGGCTTGTGCGTTGAATGTGACTTCGCCTTGCATAAGGAAAAATCTATCAACAGAAGAGTGGCAGGATGTACATCCTGCTACTGTTCCTTCCTCTTCATCAACATGTGTAGTTTTGATATAGGCTGTTTGGAGATCGATAGAAGTGGTAATTTGTTTGATTAACTCCTTAGTTTCTTCAGTTACAGCCTCCATATCAAAGTCTTCAGGGAACTCAAAATAGTTTTCTTCAAAAATCTCACCAACACGATTTCGAGGTCCACCCCCAGCAGGGTCTATATGGCAGAAAGTGCAATCCTTATCTAATTCGGCTGCAAATTCCGGTCTGGCTTCGGCAGAATTAATAGTGAGTGTGGTAATCAGTGCAATTGAAATAAATGTAAATATCAACAATATCGGGAAATTGATCTGTCTTATATATCTTTTAAGATCAATTGTATTGTATTTTGTAAAATAAAAATCCATAGGCATGCTCCTTATACGTTTGAATTAGGTATGAATTCATTATATTTATAGTTGACATCAATCAAGTGTAGTAAAGACATAATCCAAATCTTCAACTCTGGCATGACAGCCCCAACAAACTCGATCTCTTGCTAAGATTGTAAAATCATCATCAGGGTCATTCCTTGTGTATTCAATAAACTCCCAATCGTTGTGATCAGGATCGCTACCTGCAACTTTACGCATGATAGCGATCAACCCGATGTAGTCTTTATTAGGTCTCGTGGCTTCTTTTACAACGATACTTCCATCAGGATATGGAAATGTTTGTTCACCATCTGGTGCAATTGTAACTCGTTCTTGATTCACATATACGTTTTTTGTGCCGTTATGTGGATCACCACCAGGAACAGGTGGAATAGGTTCTGCATTTAATTTGAGCCACTTATCATAACCTGCAGTATAATCAGGTAGTCCGGGTAGCGCAACGAGTGTTTCATCGATTTGTTGGGGTTCTTGGGTGTTTTCTCCATTATCCACTTCTTGGACAAGTTCTTCTATTTGTTGTTCTTCTACGCAGGAAGTGAAGAGAATACAAAACATTACAATAAATACAATACGAGATAAAATGCTGAGTAATCTCAAGTTGTTTTTTTGCGTTTTCATTTTTTTCTCCTTATATTAGGTATGTTTTAGTATATAATAATCCGCTAACCTATACAAACAATATTTATTGATTTATAGTAGAATATTCTTTCTGAACTAACTTCATATATAGAATAATCACATCAACAATATATAGCAGATGAATCTACTATATTATTTTTCCTAATAACGATAAATAGTGAAAATGTTATTACATTGAATTTTTTTATTTCAAAATGACTTATTTTATAGTAGTATTATCATCTGTTATTGTTAGTTAACGTGAGTTTGATAACTAAGGTTTTACATTTGAATCAATGTGTCAAAAAATCAAGACCGAATGCACATATTGCATTCCACGTGATTACAAGTTGTATCTACCGTGTCAATGAAAGTACTGCTTGTTATTTCTTGACAAATTAAAATATCAATAAAGGAGAATTGGATGCTTAGAAAATTGTTTAAAGGTGGTGATAAAAAAACAGATAAACCGAAGGACATAGATAAACCGAAGGACACAACAGAAAAAGTTCAGTCTGATAGTAATGGAAAAGATAATTGGTTTAATCGTCTGAAATCCAGTCTGACGAAAACCCGAAATAATTTAATGTCTCAACTTTCAGGGTTACTTCGGGTTGGAAGGAAGATTGACGAAGATCTAATGGAAGAAATTGAAGAGATTTTAATCCAAGCAGATGTAGGTGTTGATACAACGTTGAAATTGATGGATAATGTTCGAGAGTCCGTAAAATCTCAAGGATTAGGGGACTCCTCTGAGTTAGAAACAGTCATTAGAGATGAAATTCGCAATCTTCTTGGTGAGGACACTCCATTAAAACTTGACGGAGAAGGACCATATACAATCCTTGTTCTCGGTGTGAATGGTGCTGGAAAAACTACAACTATTGGGAAACTTGCGAGTAGGTTTAACTCTGATGGGTATAAAGTTTTGGTTGCAGCGGGTGATACTTTTCGTGCAGCTGCAGAAGATCAATTAGAAATCTGGTGTGAACGTGCAGGTGTAGAATTAATTCGCGGAGGAGAAAATGCCGAACCTGCTTCTGTGGTCTTTGATGCTATACACGCAGCAAAACATCGTGAAGCGGATGTCTTAATCGTGGATACAGCCGGAAGATTACATACGAAAAAACCATTGATGGACGAGTTGTCAAAAATTGGACGTGTTATGGGACAAGCTCAGGCAGGAGCTCCCCATGAAGTTCTGCTTGTAATTGATGGTACCGTGGGACAAAATGCCTTAATGCAGGCGAAGATATTCAATGAAGCTGTTCCTATTACAGGAGTGGCAGTAACTAAACTTGATGGTACTGCAAAAGGTGGGATAATACTTGGCGTGAAATCTGAATTAGGGGCACCGGTAAAACTAATTGGAATTGGAGAGAAACTTGATGATCTAAGAGATTTTGAAGGTAGTGAATTTGTTGATGCACTTTTTGCTACTGAAGATGCATCAGAGGTAAATCCTACAACCTAACCTCTTACCAGATTGTATTGGGTTAGGTTGTAGGATTTGTGAGTAATTATATGTAGAGGACAATCTTAATCTAATTTGTCCTATGGAGTATCTCCATCTTTAAGGTAGGACTGTAAGTGTTTACGTAGATTACGATGTGCATGGAACAGGTGCGCTTTGACAGTTCCATCTGATCTACCAACCGCTGTAGCAATATCTTTGAGAGATAGACCATCCCAGTGCCGTAAGATGAAAATCTTACGTTGTTTCGGTGGCAGCTGACGAATTGCCTTACGTATCTGAAGCCGAAGTTCCTTATTCTCTACAGCTTTTGCAGGTGAATCTAACCGTAGGTCAGGAAAATTCGCCATCGGTAATTCCTCGGTTTCATCGGAATCATATACCATTACTTCCGAACGTGATTTTTTTCGTAAAAAATCTATACATAGGTTGACAGTGATTTTATATAGCCAACTATAGAACTGGCACTGACTCTTGAAGTTACCCAAACCTTGGTAGGCACGTATAAATGCATCTTGTGTAATATCGAGGGCATCTTCATGGTTAGGAACAAAACGTAGGACTAACCGATAAGTTCTTTTTTGATACCGTGTAAAAAGCGTATCAAATACAGCGGTGTCCCCACTTTGAAATTGTTCTATGAGTTGAGCATCATCATTACAACTTGGAGGAATACTTTCGGGGCTTTGGGACTGCATGTTCTCCTCTTATGTTATGTGTCATTGACTGGTTCTGAATTCAGTCGTTAGTTATAGAATCGAAGTCACCGATTTGTCTCTTTGTGTACACAATGAAACCATTCTTTGTATCTACGGCTATCTTTAACCATCTGTTGAAGAAGTGTTAATTCTTCATCTTCTTCTGCACAAGGTGCATCAGCGAGTAATGCCAACAACTCCTCATACACGATTTTATCTTCATCTACCAATGCCGATAGAAGACTACTGAAGTTTTCTCCGATACCGAGTAGAGTAAATAATTGGTTTGTATGCCGTAATTCTTCTGAGGCAGCTTGGTTTAGGTACGCAGCGAGTTCATGTTCATTCCGTTTTTCAGCGATTTGAGCGAGAATTAATCGCATTCCGACGAGTTTGAGTTTTGCTTGAGCCAGTTCGTCAAGTCCCGCTTCAAACTTCTCACGTAAATGATCAGCATCACGAGGGTGTAACTGGGAATAACTTGGCCAAACAGGTTTCGCCATCACTTTTTTCAATCTCTTTAGACTTTCTATAAGGTTGTCTTGTTCTTCTGGAGACAATTGTCCAAAAGTGTGTTCCCAAAAGTCTTCTGCCTGTTTCACACCTTCGCTAAAAAGTTCCTGTGATTGCGGTGTTAGTTGAATACGAGCTCTTCTACGATCTTCATCGCACTTACGACGGACAACCCAACCTTGCCGTTCTAACCTGTTAACTAAACCAGAAACTGTATTATGTGCAAGACCGAGATGTTCACCCAATTCACTTACATACATACCGGATTCACGCCCATACCAATGTAAGTGTTGTAAAGCATTAAATTGGACTATTGTTAGACGATTCGGAACTAAATCCTGAATAAACCGGGATTTTGTTGATGCTTGGGCATGACGCATCACACGCATAACAACATCAATTTCTTGGCTGAATTCACGGTTTTTAGACATATTTCTAAATTACGTCCTATATAAGAGGTAAATTCCGTCGTATACGACATAATTATAGGTATAAATTCAGCCTATGTCAAATTAAAATGGGATTAATTACAGAATTAGTAAGAATTCGGGAGGGTTTTAATTGCTACCAACCAAACGTTGTGCCTTCATTTTTCGTTTAGATTTGGATTTAGATTTGGTCTTTGTACGCTTATTATCTGTATTTTTCTGTATAGTTTTTTCTGATTCAACATTCTCGGATTCAGAAACCTGCTTTTGTTCTGCTTCATATTCAGCATAAGTTCCATCAAAGAATCGGGTTGTAATTCCTTCTTTAGTACTCTCAAAAATCAGCATCTTCGTGGCTAAACTATTCAGCAAATATCGATCATGTGAAATGATAAAAAGTGTTGCAGGATAATTAGAAAGGGCATTTTCAAGTGCTTCACGAGCAGGAATATCCAAATGGTTTGTAGGTTCATCAAGGAGAAGTACATTGGCTTTTTCCAGTAGCAGCTTAGCTAACTGAACACGACTTTGTTCTCCCCCACTCAAGTTTCGAATCTGTTTAAACACATCATCACCGGAAAATAGAAACTTTGCTAAATAACTACGAACTTGCGTTTGTGTATAATCAGGACAGAGTTCCCAAATCTCCTCAATGATTTCTTTGTTGAGATTGAGTCCTTTAAATTCTTGTGTATAATATCCAAATTTGAGGGTAGGTCCTACCCAGAGTTCACCGTGTGTTGGATGTTCTTCTCCCAACATCATACGGAAGAATGTCGTTTTTCCAACACCGTTTGGACCGAGAATGCCAACCACATCCTCGCGATATACCTCAAAGGTTAGATCTGTGAATAGTATTTTCTCATCAAACTGTTTGCTAACCTTATCGCAACGCAGTATATCATCACCACCACGTGTTTCTGCAGAGAAATTAAGGTTCAACGACGGGGAATCGGCACTCGGTTTTTCAACTCTTTCCATTCTATCTAATCTTTTCAAGCGACCTTGTGCTTCACGAGTTCGTTGACCCGCTATGTTCCGTTCAATAAATTCAGATTCCTTCGCAATATAGTCTTGTTGTATTTTGAATGTCCTTTCATCAACCAATTTTTCTACACCTTTTATTTCAATATACTTAGTGTAATTTCCTCTGTAAATATTGATTTGATGTTGATTCAATTCCCATACTTTGTTGACAACATTATCTAAGAAATACCTATCGTGGGAAACAAGAAGAACAGCTCCTTTATATTCATTATTAATATAATTTTCCAACCACTCAATACCGTTAATATCCAGATGATTTGTCGGTTCATCCAAGAGTAGTAGGTCAGGATCTTCAAGTAACAGTTTGCCAAGTGTCGCACGACTTTTCTGTCCACCACTAAGTACACTAACGGGTAGGTTGAAATCCTTTACACTAAAACCTAATCCTCCTAAGACACGATTAATTAGGTGTTCATAGTCGTAACCACCTAATCGGTCATGTTTATCTTGTATACGAGAATAGTGCTGTAAAAGCTCGGGAGTTTCTTGAGATTCCATCTGTTCTGCAAGTAGAAGCATCTGATCTTCAAGTTCAAGTCTATCCGCAAAAACCTTAAGCATTTCTTGTCGGAGTGTACAATCCTCTTCTAAATCCGGTTCTTGGCTGAGGTAACCTACACGCAATCCTTTCGCTTGTATGACCTTGCCTTTGAAATCGGTGAGAAGACCACACATAATTTTTAATAATGTTGTCTTTCCGCACCCATTCCGTCCAATCAAACCTAAGCGATCCCCAGGGGCAATCGTAATTGATATATCGTCCAGAATTATTTCTGGATCGTACATTTTCGTTACATTTTGAAATTCTACTAAGGACATTATCTTTTACTCTAAAATCTATTTACAAATGTGTTAATTGGACAACAAATATTTTTCTCATGATTAATTCTATGTATTCAAAGTTTCCCAATTACAACTGCGAATTATCATCTCTTGATACTTATCGGCACTATTCTTATCAGGTCGTCGTATGTTGAATTGTCTAAATCGCCAAAAAGCAATTGTAAGTGCTGCATAGTGAACATAACAATCTAATCTCTCAAATTCCTCATCAGAAATTGGACGAGTATTATTATATGCCTTCAAGAAACTGTGCACCAGACCGACATCCAATTCATGTTCTTTGGTGTAGCAACACCCTATAATTGTCATTCCGATATCAATTAACAGTGTATCATGGCACCCCTCCTCAAAATCAATAATAGTGACCATTTTTTCACCATCAATCAGTGTATTGTCCAAAAACAGATCCCCGTGTAACAGACCGGAAGGTAAAGGTTTTACCAATATAGGCATCATCCATTCCAGTTCTGATTTCAGCCATAATACAAAAGGGTGATTCCTAAATTCTGTTTCTTTTATTTCTTCAATAAATGGAACTATTTGAGATAAACCCATTGGAAAACGTGGCAGTTCCATTAGCGGTGATATCTGATGCAGTCTTGCTAACGCTTCTCCTATTTGTTTCAACACACATTGTGATGGTTGTGGGGTTCCTCCATTCAAAAAAGGATATATAATCACACGTAAATCTTGCGATAAATGAAGAGATTCACCATTTTTCTGTGGAATAGGATATGGTGTTGGGTAACCATGTTCTTGAAGATGGGCTAATAAAGAGATTTGTAACTGTAGTTCATCTGTAGTCTTCTCATCACATATTTTCAGTAGAAAAACACCCTCTGAAGTAGTCAGTTTAAAGTTGCTATTTCCATAACCTCCTGACATCTCTTCAAGTTTTACCGATGTACCAATATCGTAATGTGACACTATGTTGGCAAGTTGAGTTGATGTTAGGGTAGTATACTGTGCCATGTAATGATGTGTGTTTTATTTTTCCTTAGTAGTTAGGACTAACTTTCTAAATTCAGGCAGGTTTCGTAGTCTATCAAATGCAGGTTCAATTTTTGCAGAAGCGACGGTTGTCTTATCTAACCGAATTGCTTCATGGAGAGAAAAAATTGCCTTTTCTATATCCTTACCATACTTATCTTCTGCTCTACTGGAGTAACCGATGGCAAGGTTATAGTATGCTTTAGCAAAATTGGGATCTAACTGTGTTGTACGTTCCCATGCCAAGATTGCCTCATATAGTTCACCCATATTTCCATATACAGCACCCAGATTGTAGTATGGAAGTGCCCATCCCGGTTCATTCTGAATTGCCAATTTGAACTCAGAAATTGCCTGTACATGATCACCATTCTTCGCGTAGGTAAGACCCCATTTATAATGTGATTGTGCAGCCTCATTGGGTTCTTGAGAAGTCGTCTCAACGGAATATGGAATAGTATTCAGTCCACATCCAATAGATATACAAAATGCACAGAATAATAGAAGTGTTTTCATAGATTTATACCCATTTCTTCAACAATACTATACCTGATTCTGTGGTTTGAGTCAATCTGATGTTAAGGGTATGTAAAGTTTTTGTCTCTATACATTACGTTGCTATAGTGTTAATTTTTGTCGTTTTGAAATGATGACACTTTCACGCAAACCTGCACGAAGCAATTTTGCGAACCCTTATTCTACAAGGGTTTATAAATTTTAGTACCCCAATTCTTCGTGAATCACGTATGTTATATTTATATTAACTAAAGTGTGTATGGAATACATTTTTTGTTTACAGTTATCAGTTTTCGGTAGTATTTCTCTTAAAATAAGCTAACTTAGAACCAAATATACAACTTCTGTTAGATTGTGTATCTAAGAGCGTGAGTTTGATAATAGATGCTTGAACTTCATTTAGAAAAAATCATTCTCATACCAATGCTGTCGTTTTAAAAAGTTTGTTAATGTCAAAAAACTTACACACCCAGTCAATCTGATGTTAATTTAATTCCAATATAGATTTGTATCACTATTTAGAAGGTATATTCCATAGGAGAATAGTCCCACTATAATCTCCAATATTTGTACTTGCTAATGATTTTCCATCAGGAGAGAATATTAGAGAACGTATACTATTTTTGTATCCGTCATAGGTGGCAACATGTTTATAACTTGGCACTTCCCATAAATGAATCAATCCTCCTGTATCCCCGCTGGCAAGGAGTTTACCATCTGGCGAGAATACTAATTGGCTTGAAACGTATTTTTGATCATGTAAGGTCTTTATAATGCTTCGTGAGGTGATATCCCAAATATGAATTCTCTTTTCATTGGTTCCAACAGCCAAGATTTTTCCGTCAGGAGAAAGTGCCAAAGAATATATACGGTAGAACTTAAATCGAAGTAGTTGAGATATCTTCTCTTTCAAACTCATTGGCATTTTAAGCGTTGCATATTCATTTTGGGTATGTGTATCCCACAATCTAACATCGTATCCACTACTAACTGCGAGTTTATGTTCATTGTTAGACAATATCGATACGCTAACAGTCTGTTTGACTTTTTCAAAGGAATTTAGACGCTTTTGAGTATGAATATCCCATACTTCAATCCCATTTCGTGTCTCAATAAGTAATGTGTTATTTTTTTTAGAAAAAACACTTGTACCATGAATATTGAGATGTGTTCCATCATCAAATGATGCTGAAAATAGAACCAAAGATGCGTCTGGAATGGTAAAAGTATCATTTAGTAATCCTGAAGAAATATCCCATTTCTTAATCATGCCTTCACTTTCACAAATAAGGGTCTTGTCATTTTGTGAGTATGTTATCCTCCCTCGGTTCAGGTAACCAGTTTTGATTGACTGTGTTTTTTTGTGATTACTTATATCCCAAACATGGATATTTTTTGCTAAGTCCAAAGTAGCAAGGCTATTACTGTCCTCTGCAAATGCTAATGAAAAGAAAGGTTTTGCATACCCAGTTATAAGGGAACGTTTTCGCTTAGAGTTTCTTGTTTCCCATAATGCTATTGTTCCATTTTCATCTGCTGTTGCAAGTAAAGTACCGTCATAAGATAAAAAGTATTCTTCTGGAGGATTTTCAACCCATTCAAGGATCGATCTGTGTAGTATAATTTCGCTTTGGGATGCTATATCCCATAATGCATAGAAATCTTTACCGATAATAGCGTAAGTCTTACCATCCCCTGAAAACCTGATAATCTTAACATTTGGAAATTCCGTTATTTTACGTTTTGTTTTGATATCCCATATCTCACAACTCTTATGTCCTATCAGAGCAATAGTTTTACTATTACTTGATGTTTGTATACTAACATGAGTCTTAAGTGATGCGAGTTGCTGACCAGTTTTCACATCCCATACTTCAGATGGTCCACTCGTACCACCCACTGAATGCCATTTTACATTTATCAGATTACTATATGTAAAAAGGGTGTTGCCATCCTTAGAGAAATCTATTTCATGTACCCATTTCAAGGGATATTTATCAGATTTCGGATGTTTTTCAAGGGTATCCTCTTCCCGATAGTAAATTGGTAGACTGAGACCTATATCGGATTTTGAAGTCAGCTTATTAATATTTCGACCTGACTTTCCATCTTTGATGCTAATAGACCCGTCCATATTTCCATTCGCAACGGTAAATGTATTATCATCAACATGCAATGACAATGGACGTATAAAATGATTGCCTTTGATCGAAATCTTTGGTTTTATCGTTGAAAATGAATCTATTTCTATACCATTAATGGTGTCCCATACTTTAATGACTCCAGTTTGATAAAGACTCACAGGAGTATTTCCATTCTCAGTGAATTCCAAAGAAATTAATGCTCCCTTTGATTCTGTGAAAGTAAATACCACTTCACCATTTTCTACATTCCATATTTGAATCGGAAGGTCAGGACTACTGACAGCTAACTTTGTACTATCAGGTGAAAATGCAATCTTTGAAACAGACAGTTTCTCGAATTTAATAATCGGTGCAAATTGTTTATCAGTACTAATATCATATAACCAACTACCTATCGAACTTGCTACCGCTAAACGGGTGTTATTAGGTGAAATCTGTATGTCTAAGATTACACCCTTTCCTATGCGTGCTTTAGCTCCTTTTGGCAGATTCAATTCGGAGTAGTCTATTGCAAGAAGATGTGTACAAAAAAGTGTTGAAAGTAGAAATAGTATTAAGATTGTATATATAAATTTCGATTTCATTATACACTTCCATTTTAATTACATTAATTTGAAAAATTCATTAGAAAAACTTTTCGAGAACTCAATAATATAGTATCTTATTTTGATACTACTGATGAAGGAGGTATTTGTAGTATAGGAATCACATAACTTCGTAATTTTAAATCACCCATCGTTTCTGTTTCTGATAGTGGGTTTGGGTTTTCACGGTGGTCAAAAACAATATAGTATCCTTCTTTTGTGTTTTCTAATTTCATATATTTCAGAAGTTGTTTTTTTCCAGTCCGATACCGTTTCTCACCTTCCCAGATTTTTGTTTCAACGATATATTTCTGATTTTGATGAAAAACAATTAAGTCCATTCTTCCACGTCCAGTTTGTGCTTCAAGGAACATAACACACCGGACTATTCTAACGAATTGATCAAGGTATGCGTAAAGCAGTTCTTGTCCAATAAATTCTTGAGGGGAATCTGGAACTTGGAGAATTCGAAAACCTACCCGAGTAATAAAGTCTTGGAAATTGTCGAGAAGTTGTTCAAAATCAATATATCCATCAGAAGTAATATAGTCTTCAATTTCAGTCTCTTCTGGGTGGTATTCGTGCTCAAGTCCATTCAATAATGGTCGGAATGCCTGTAAGATACACTGTTGATATATTGGATTAACAATCCTGCATTGATTATCAGTTCCTTTAGCAATTACTCCATAAGTGACAAGTTCATTTATTTGTTCATCATAAGGATTGAAGTTTAGACCGTTTTCATAAGAAGAGATATGCATAAGGATAGTTTTAAAGGATGGATCACGACGGATGTTAGTAATGAGATGTTGAATGTTTATATTACCTTCTTGTATAATCTGTGTGTGTGCTAATAAAAAGTGCTCCATTAGGATTGTATCAGTTTTTGGAATATCCAATTCTTCGGTAAGGATCTGACCAAACCGGTTAACAAGAAATGGTTGACCCCCTGTCTGTCTATGAATCATTTCAATTACTTCACCCTCAAATGCTTGTCCCGATTCTTCAGTGTATTGGAATAGCAGTTCATGCACCTGTTCAAGTGTAAAGTTAGGTAAGTTGAAATCATCCTGGATATTAAAGGGGGATATAGACCGGTCATAATTCAACTGAGTAATACTTTTTACTCCAATTATACCAAGACTATAAGGGGATCGATCAAGGGTCCGGGTAATGTAAGTTTGTCTAAGAGAATACAAGAAGTCACTCAGCGCGTCTGTTGGGATACCGTCAAATTCATCAATGATAAGTACAATCTGTTTATCTTTTAGCAAATACATTAACTGTTCAAAAAACCGCATCATTGAAATATGATCACTTACATTTGCTGTTTCTAAGTATTGTTTTAGTTCTTCAGTGGGTTCACTATTATACTTTTTGAAGACGTTATGAATTTCCCTGCATATATCCTCAAATAAGTAACCGTAAAAATCCCTTATAGAAACATTGCTGTATATTTGAAAATCTAACTGAATTGGAAAGTAAGTATCAACTTCTTCAGTAAGTCTTTGAAGGGCTTGGCGAAAGAATGTCGTTTTCCCAGTTTGACGGGGGGCAAAGATGACTACATATCTGCCGTCTTTAATACGATTGATAAAATCAGTTGTTTCCCTAATTCGAGAAACAACGTAGTTTTTCTGTGGGTCTACAGGGCCTCGGGTTTCAAAACATCTCATTTTTACTCCTTGTTGCCTACTCACAGTCTTATTTTAGCAGATTCCAAAAGGATTAAACAAGATGGATTTCTATTCAAGATATACTTTAGTAGTGCTTTTATATTTGTAGAAGGGAATTCAGAATAGGTAGAAGTGTACCCATAGTTGGAACGTCTCGGAAAGTAAACCCATAGTTAGAGAAATAGGACGATGTTTCTAATGCTTCTGCAATCGTAGCGTTTTTCTCTAATTCCTTGGATACTCCAATAATGAGTGGTATATCTGTCTCATTCTTTAGTGAGTTCAACCGAGTAAGCAGATGTCCTTGGTGCCATGGGTGAAACAACTCAATCGCTACTTCTACACCACTGTTGTGGATTAACTGATAATCTGGGAAGCAGTATATGTCTCCAGGTAAAGGAAAGAATTGGCTACCGGGTTGTATTTTCCACGCATCAGTTTTGTTTGCAAGCATTTGTTGAAAGTGTTGAATATCTTCAGGTATATATGCAAGGAACTGTTGTGAAATTGGTTTAATTCCGCATGAATCATCAATAGACAATTGGGAGGCACGTTTATTTCTAAACTGAATTTCTGCAGTCAGTTCCCACTTCTGTTGATGTAGCACAGCGACAAAGAAATTTGCCAAATTCATACCGTACCGTTTTGTCTTGTAGAATAGGTTCAGAGGACCATCGACAGTAATCTGGAATATATCTCCTGATTCGGTTTTTTCTTTTCGAATGGTGGATAGCAGCTGATGAAATCGAAGATACTTAAACAATTGACGAAGTTCAGCAGTCATCGAATCGGTAAGTTTTAATGTGAGTGAATTACAATGCAACAATAGTCCTTGCACTTGTGCTGTGTTGTAGCGATGAAGGAGATGCTCAGGAGAAATACTCTTAAATGACAAAATTTGTTGGTAACTCGGTAAATCTGCGTATAGTTGATCATGTAACTCTGTATCTGATAAGTCTGAGTCGGTATCTATTAAGTTCAGAACTCTTTGATGGTATGCATTATAGTCCTGAAATTGTTCTTGTGAGAGAATTCGACTTGTCTCAGTGAAAAGCTTATTCCGAAAGGCAATTAGTTCTTCATTTGGTGCTGTATCAAACTCAGTACGATCCAACAGCAGCTTTTCAAATCCTCGTGATATTAAGGGTGATGCTGAAGAACTATCAATTATGGTCTTACTTCCTTCTAATAATGTGGATCTTCTATTGTCAATCGCATTTTCAAATACAGAGATAAATTGCTCTGCAATCTCCAACAATTCGGAGTTCGTTGGATCAACAAATTGAGGGTATATTTGTCCCTTTTGGGTTTTATAGCGTAGCAGGTCTTTAGTAAGCATAATAAGTTGAATGGTCTATTTTCTTTCATAAGCGTTGTGTTGGCGACGACGTTTATTGACAGAATGTTCACCGGTCTGTTTTGAAATAAGTTCATACAGAACAGCTTGTTTTCCTTCCTTTTTACGGAGGATACGTCCTAAACGTTGAACATGTTCACGGACACTCCCACTGCCAGATACGATAATTGCAACATTTGCTTCAGGTACATCAACCCCTTCATTCAATGCTTTTGAAGTTACTAAGATAGAATACCTGCCATCACGAAATCCACTTAGAAAGGATGCTCGTTCTTTCTGTTTTGTCTGATGTGTTAGGACAGGTAGAAAGAATCGAGTTCCAATGTCGTAAGCAGTATCATTATCCTGGGTAAAGATGATTATTCTATCTCCTTGATGTCTTTGAATTAGTTTCCATACCCACTCCTGTTTTGCTTTTGAAGCGAAACTAAGTTGCTTCTGTGTCAGATACGCTTTGAAGGCAACCCGTCCTTCATCAGATTGAGAGGACTTCCACAGAAAATTCCGCCATCCACTTGATGTTCCCATATTGATATTTGACTTCCTAAGAAAGTCTAAATATGTCCTTCGCGCTTCAAGATACTGTATACGTTCTGTGTCTTCCATATCTATAGCCATAGTGACCACACGATAAGGGGCGAGTGTGTCTCCTGATAGATCCTGTACCTTTGCTTCATAACAACATTCACCGACAAGTTCATAGAGCCTGTTCTCTTTTCCGTCCACACGATCAGGAGTTGCTGATAAACCCAAACGAAAAGGGGCAAGACTACTTATAGCTGCATACTGATACTGATCACCTGGAAGATGATGACATTCATCGTAGATTGCAAAACCAAACCTATTCCCGTAGTGTGGTGCGTGCATTACTGCGGATTGATATGTTGTGACAGTTAGATCACATAATTCATGATGTCCACCCCCATATAGTCCAACTTCCTGTCCAAAATGTTCTTTTAATACATCATACCATTGATGCATCAGGTCTATTGTTGGGACATGCACAAGTGTTGGTCGTTGCGTTTCTTCAATCAACAGAATAGCAATGAATGTTTTCCCTGCTCCTGTAGGAAGACTTATGACACCACATTTGTTATTCGCAAGCCATGCATCAATTGCTTCGGATTGGTAGGGGTAGGGTGTTAACGGATTATGATTTGAGAAGGTTTTGATTGTGAATTGACGGGCTGAATCAGTATATGGCGTGTTGTGAGCACGAAGCTGGGAAACAATTTTACGATAACGGTATGCCGGGGCACGGTATGTAAGAGTACGATCGTCCCAAAGGATATCTGGTAACAGTGCCTGCATTTCCTTTGAGACGTTTTGTAGGATAAGTGTGCCTTTATCAAAGTCAATTGTAATCTGTTCCATAAGTCTCTATGAAAGAATCTCGTTATTAAAATGAATCACATTTTATAGTATAACGTAAAATCGAAGTTAGAGAATTCAACTATTTTATCACCAATATTAAATTCTCAACCCTTGGTTGCTACGGTTTCCTTGTGGATGCTTGGGAATACAATCCATTTCAAACCACTTGCTTTTGAAGTATTAGCGTGATAATATTATTCTATCTTGTATAATAATTGAATGAGGTCTGAAACAGTGCCGAAACTAATGATTATGCCGCCCCAGAATTCACAATTACAAACTTGGGCAGAGATTATAAAGAAAGAATTACCTGATTATATGATATTCATGCCAAAGACAGATGAAGAGGTAAATGAGTATCTTCCGATTACAGATGCAGTTTATGGCTGGGTATCTCCAGAAAAGTTGCCCTTAGCTAAAAAATTACAGTGGTTGCAAAGTCCGGCTGCTGGACCATCTGTCGGTTTTTACTATCCAGAACTGATTGAGCATCCTGTGGTTGTATGTAATCCCCGTGGTATATATAATGACCATATTGCACAACATATTCTGATGTTTGTACTTTCGCTTGCACGCGGTTTACCTTCTTATATTGATGCACAACGTGCTGGTATTTGGGATAGTAATGCCCGAAAAAGTGGGTATATAGATCTCGCAGAAGCAACTGCCTTGATAGTCGGTGTTGGTGGTATCGGACATGAAACTGCAAAATTATGTACCGCTTTTGGAATGAGAGTTTTAGGAGTAGATCAGAGATGGGAATATACCATACCTGATATAGAAAGACATGTACCGGAGGAATTAGACACACTCATCCCCTTGGCAGACTTTGTAATAGTGACGACTCCTCACACACCTGAAACAGAGGGAATGTGGAATAGTGATCGGTTTAGGTTGATGAAAGAAACAGCATATTTCATTAATATCGGACGGGGTAAAACTACGAAACTTGACGATCTTGTTGATGCCCTTAAAAACGGGATGATTGCTGGATGTGGTTTAGATGTGTTTGAAATTGAGCCTTTACCAGCGGATAGTCCATTATGGAAAATGTCTAATGTATTGATAACCCCACATATTGCTGTTAAGGATGCTCAGAATATATCAGAACGCCATTTTGAAGTGTTTTTTGAAAATGCGCGTCTGTTTGCCGAAGGGAAGCAATTAAAGAATGTTGTGGATAAAGCAATGTGGTATTAAGTAATTGAATTGAAGCAATTACCGAGTGAATCCTTAGAAAATGGATTTTACAAAAGAAATACTCAACTCAATGTCGCTGTTCTCATTATATTTCTATCCTCTGTCCAATTATCACGATACCACGTGCATGCTTCAAATGTATCATTGAGCGAATTCATTCTCTGTTTTAACATCTCACGAAGTTCATCGCGGATAGCAACTGCAGAAGGTTCATCAATCAGATTATTCTTCTGATAAGGATCAGTTAGATTATCAAACAGTTTTTCGCATCTATCTGGACGGTGCATAGCGTATGTATGCTGTTTTGTCCGTAATGCACGCCACTCATGACCGTCCTCCCATTTTGCAGTACATCCCATCCCTTGCATAAACGCTGCATTGGGTTCATCAAAAGACTGATCAAATGCTGCTGGACTCAGGTCCACACCTTCAACATCCTTAGGAATTGGTAGATCCATCAAAGACAGAATTGTAGGCATGATATCTGGAGTATTCAGACATACATCACTGGTATGTCCATTTGAAATCTGATTATCCCACCGGATAAGAAATGGTATTCGGACGGCTTCTTCGTAAAAGATGTTTTTTGCCTTGCGTCCTTGTGCCCCAAACATTTCTCCATGGTCAGAGGTGAATACAAAGATTGTGTCATTACTAAGTCCGAGATTCTCAACTGCCTTCAATAATCTACCGATATTCCAATCAAGATTGGTAGTCATCGCATAGTACACACGCATCCATTCAGGAATCTTATTCCGTTCAACATCGGACATCATTGCCCATGTATCCCCATACGGATCATTTTCATCTCTATAATTGGGTGGTAAAGACAACTTAATATCGCTAAACATTTCATAATATTCAGCAGGTACATTGTTTTCATTCCATGGATCGTGTGGTGTTCCAATAGATAGGAAAAGAGCAAAGGGATCATCTTCTTTAGAAGCACGTTCAAGGTATTCGATTGCTAAATCAGTTTGTCCATCGGGTTCATAGCCTTTGATTATAATTCTCTCAGGACTGTCTTTATGGTAGTATGTGTCAAAATATGTATGATGAAAATTGTACGCAGACCATTCACCATCAAAACCGAGTCTGTGGGGTCCAGGAGGTATATAGGAATTTTGCGTGTCGTGATGTTTCCCCAATTGATTTGCCCATAAATGCCATTTACCGATATAGCTTGTCTGATATCCGTTACGATGTAGGACATGTCCGAAACAGTCATGATTGGGGTTCATACGGAGTTCATTAATTGCCATTCCTGTACTGCTGGAATATTTACCTGTGAAGAGGGATGCGCGATATGGAGCACACATCGGACTGCCTGATACAGCATTACAAAAGTTTACACCTTTGGTAGCAAGATTATCGATATTAGGTGTTACAGCATTGGTATCTCCTGCATATCCACAGGATTGATAACGGAGTTGGTCTGCAAAGACATAGATAAGATTCGGATGACTTTTATATAAGGACATATTTCTTAAATCAACCTAAGAGTATTGACTTTAGTTATATAGTAGATTAACCTATTCTATCAGATTTCTTCATTCTCGTCAGTTTTAATCTGCCTTACATAAAAACATACCAATCCACAGAATGGTTGTTATCCTTGAAAATAGGGTGTATCTTTCTTCTCAACATTTCGTAATAGAGATGAGATGAAACTGCACTATAATAGGAAGGTCAGTAGGACTATTTTATAGGTTCCTGATTTGAAAACTAACAGGTATTTATACTGTACATTTTAGTTGCAATATGTGGTTGGATATGTTATTATTATGTATGGTTAAGTCTGAATGCCTTGCTTGTAGGAGGACAGGCGAGTGGAAGTAACCGTTCTGGTGCTAAATGCCAGTTATGAAGCAATTAATGTTTGCAATCTCAGACGTGCCTTGAAGATGGTTTTTAAAGGAACCGCTCAAACTGAGGAAGTGTCTGATGCGGAAATACAATCCCCATCAGCTGTTGTTAAAGTCCCGCATGTAATTCGTTTGGTAAACTATGTACATGTTCCGCGAAGTGTAGTAAAGTTTTCTCGTAAGAATGTGCTTGCCAGGGACCAACACATATGTCAGTATTGCAACAAAGAATATCCTGGGTCTTTGTTAACATTAGACCATGTTATTCCCCTTTCAAAGGATGGAAAAACCACCTGGGAAAATGTTGTGACCGCTTGTAAACGATGCAACAATAGAAAAGGGAATCAGATGCTTCATGAAACACAATTCAAATTGAGACGCTTACCGAAAACTCCTTCTATTCTAACGTATTTGCAGCTTAATCGGCATTTTCGTGGCTACCATCCATCATGGAAAAAGTATCTCTATATTAACTGAATTGTGCCCAATTTATCCTTTGTATTTATTGTCTATTTATAATGACAAGTTTGATAAAAGTATCGTGCAGATGAAAGGGTGGTATTAATCTGAATTAGCTTAACAGTATGCCTTACCAACCACATCCAGATAGGTTGAAAAAACAGTGGGAATTTCAACGAGCCTATAAATCCGGTAGAAAATACTGGGATGCTTATTTTGTAATATACATATACTCAACCCCGTTAGATCAAGCACGGTTAGGAATTACTGTTAGTAAGAAAGTAGGTAAAAGTGTTCAGAGGAATAGAGTTAAAAGGCTAATTCGTGAGGTGTTTCGTTTACTAAGATCTGATCTATATCCAAAATATGATATTGTTGTTGTTGGGAGACCAGCAGCATGTGAACTTACTGCCTCGCAGGTAGAAGAAAGTTTGTCTAAACTTTTCCGTAAGGCTAAAATCTTGGTTACTTAAGTAGAAGTTCTATGTCTTACAAAAATACTTACCGACTATTTGTAGTCAAAACTAACTCCCTACATTACAGGTAAGTCGGATTTAATGACTTGCTTAAATCTAATCCAGCACACATCTGAATACAATCTAAATTACCATGAAGCGATTATTTCTGTACGGTATCCGCGGTTATCGGCGTTTTCTTTCCCCATTACTTCCTCCAACATGTCGCTTCCATCCGACTTGTTCACACTATGCACAACAAGCTTTTGAACAATATGGGACATTAAAGGGTATCTGGTTAACATTAAAGCGTTTGGTAAAATGCCATCCTTACCATCCTGGGGGTTTTGACCCACTTAAATAATTAGAATCCATACAGTTTAATGAATCATAGAGTATATATATTAGAATAATAAAAATTGAGGAGCACCAAATAGTAAATGGGATCACGTTATGTTCTCGCACTCGTTCTCATGGTTGTAGTAATGATTGCCTGGAGTCTTATATTCGGTAATCGGTTTAACCCTGAACAGAACGAATCCGAATTAAGCGAACAGACTCCGTTAAACGGTACACCTGATGTACAACCAGGAGATGAAGAAAATGGTTTAAGTAATACAGAAAATTCCCTTGTCACCCAGGAAAAGCCAGATGATCCGACTGTTCATATCCTAACAAATACATACGATATTACATTTAACGAAAAACTTGGAATAGCAAAGAGATGGGAATTAGTAGAGAAAAATGAGAGTGGAGAATTACGGTTTCCTGACAGATCAACCACAACAAAGAATCTTGCTCTGAACCTAATTCCTGAAAATGCTTTGGATTGTCTTGCTATTCGTTTTGGAAATCAAAATCTTCAGGATGATTTACAGCGTGCAAGATGGAAAGCAGATAAGAATAACATACAACTTCAAAACACTGAAGGTTCAGAAACCCTTACATTCACGACTACAATTGGCAATCAACTAAAAGTTGAAAAAGTTTTTACATTTTATCCGAATGGTTATATAGTAGATATGGTGCTGAATTTTGAGAATGTTAGTTCTGATTCTCAAACAGTACAAATCGGTTCAAATTCACCTATAAATGGATATGAACTCCGATGGGGTCGAGGCATTAATGCTGATCTACTTATACACGAGAAAAAAGCAGGTAAACCGGGAAGACGCAGTACCAAAGAAGGTGCTAAGACCTATATTGGAACAGGAAAACCAACTCACGAATTAAAACAAGAAGTTGCATCAGCTACTGTCCTTTGGGCAGGCTTAAGTAGTCAATACTTTAGCGCAGTAATGATACCGGACCCTAACCTCCAAGCAACTTATAGACTTGATTCCTCAATAACAAATCAAACAATTGATCCCCTTGTTGCTGCACCTGATCAAACAGCTGTTTTAAATATACCTACCTTCCTTCTTCAAGCCAATAATAATAAATCGGATATATATCGTCTATATGTCGGACCTAATGATGACACACTGCTGAAACAAATTACTGCACCTAATGATTTAGAAAAACCGATTAATTTATCTAAAGTAATAAATTTTGGGTTTTTTGGTCCTTTGTCATGGGGAATGCTTTGGTTTGTTAGACAATTATATTCCTTCTTTGGTAATTATGGTGTGGCAATAATATTATTAACTGCTTTAGTGAAGGTTGTTTCTTTTCCACTTACACGTAAAGCGCATGTTTCTATGAAGAAAATGCAGGAATTACAACCGCAATTAACTGAATTACGTGAGAAATTTCGTGATGATCCTCAAAAACTAAATAGAGCCACAATGCGGATCTATAAAGAAAATGGAGTTAATCCTTTAGGAGGGTGTATTCCTTGGTTACCACAACTTCCCATTTTTTGGGCACTTTTCTCACTACTCGGAAGCGCTGTAGAATTTCGTGGTGCTCCTTTCTTCTTTTGGATTGATGATCTTTCGGCACCAGATGTACTCATAAGATTGCCTTTTACAATACCTTTAATATTCTTAGAAATAGATGCTATTCGGTTCTTACCCATATTAAATGGACTGACAACATGGCTTCAGCAGAAATTCGTAGGTGGTATGACAGCAACTCCTGCTACCAGTAATACACAAGCAAAAATTATGCAATTTATGCCTTTAATTTTTGTATTTCTTTTTTATAACTGGGCTTCTGGATTTGTGTTATACTGGTTATGTAATAATGTGCTTACCGTTGCTCAACAGCAGATTCAAACCAGATATTTCCATGATGGTGAATCCAAAAATGAGGTGAAACCATCAAAATAATACCAGGTGAGTTTGCCTATTAAGAGTATGAGTTGACCTTCAATAGTTCATATTAAAGTTCCTAAACTGTATGTCTGAAATTTCAACAAGAGAATGGAATTATGAATATGCAAAATTTTATTGAAACTGAAGCTGAAACTGTAGAAGAAGCAATTGATCTTGCACTATCAGAACTACAAGTTACGCAGGATGATGTAAACATCATCATTCTAAATGAACCTACGAAAGGTATACTTAGTTTTGGTGCAAAACCAGCGAAAATACGTGCTGCACTCAAGGAAGATATCAGTACTTCTGCTGAATCTGTATTGAAAGAAATCCTTACTCGAATCGGCATTGATGGTGAGATCGAATCGTCACAGATTGATGGAAGCCAACACCTAAACATGATTACTGATTTCCCCGCATTATTAATCGGTAAGCATGGACAGACACTTGACTCTATTGAACGTATTCTCAATTGTATTGTAAATAAAAATGCACTTGTTAAAAAGAAGATATTTGTTGATACAGAAGGTTACAGAGAGCGAAGAGAGGATTCCTTATCTGAGCTTGCCCATCAAATTGCGAGCAAAGTAAAACGTACCCGTAAGGATGCTGTCATGTCACCCATGTCTGCAAAAGATCGTCGAATAGTCCATCTTGCACTACAATCTGATGATACTGTATCCACTTTTAGTCAAGGTGAAGGTGATTTTCGACGGGTTGTTGTTACAATACAGAACGAGAATTGATTCTGAATACTGTTACGATTATAGAGCATATTGTTCACCATAGAACAGGATTAGAATATGAACGTTGACGACACAATAGCTGCCATAGCAACACCTAAAGGTGAAGGTGGCATAGGTATTGTGCGCGTCAGTGGTCCACTTGCCCTTCCTATTGCCAGCGAAGTTTTTCGTCCATCCCGAAAGCTTCAGACTGAACAACTTCCTTCCCATTCATTGACACACGGTTATATCGTTGATAAGTCAACATCAGATGAGATAATTGATGAAGTACTTCTCGGTATAATGCGTGCTCCTCATACATATACCACAGAAGATATTGTAGAATTTAACTGCCACGGTGGTATAGTGACATTGTCTACTGTGTTAGATCTTGTTGTAAAAGCAGGCGGTAGACCGGCTGAGCCTGGAGAATTTACCAAGAGGGCATTCTTAAATGGTAGGTTAGACTTGGCTCAAGCGGAAGCTGTTGCTGAGCTTATCAGTTCTAAAACAGATTTAAGCCGTAAGGTTGCTATTCAAGCTCTTGAGGGTAAACTATCGGAAAGTATAAACAATCTTAGTGATAGAGTCGCATCACTACTCGCTGAAATCGAAGCCTCAATTGATTTTCCGGATGAAGACTTGGATTTTATGAAGATTGAGATACAATTGACCAATTCACGCGAAATTAATACTGATCTGGTAAATTTGCTGGATTCTTCGACAGAAGGACGTATACTCAAAGAAGGGATTAATGTCGCAATAGTTGGGAAACCTAACGTTGGTAAGTCCAGTCTGTTTAATGTTCTTATTAACACAGCACGTGCAATTGTTACTGATATTCCGGGAACAACCCGTGATACAATTGATGAATTGATTAATATAGCAGGAATACCAATTAATCTTGTGGATACAGCAGGAATACGATATACGGATGATCCAGTAGAAAAAGAAGGTGTTCAAAGAAGTAGAGAGATAGCTAATAATGTAGAGTTTCTTCTTATAATATTTGATGCTTCTGAATCGTTAAATGAGGATGATATTGAGCTCCTACAGATAGCTAATTCTCATCCTGCTATTCTTGTCTTAAATAAGACGGATCTTAATAGGGTGATTAACCCTTCGGATTTAATTAATCTTTGTCCTGATAAGCGAGTAATTCAAACATCAATTATTCAAGAAAAAGGTGTTGAGCAGTTGAAGACAGCCATACAAGAAGAATTACTCGGTAAGGACTTCACTTTTGGTGAATCGTCTATAATTAGCAATGTGCGACATCAAGATGCATTACGTCAAGCCAAAACAGCTATTGATAATGTAATAGAAAGTTTAGAGAATGATATGCCACCGGATCTGGTTTCCGTTGACTTGCGTATATGTCTTGATGCCTTAGGAGATATTGTTGGGAAGACGACAACGGAAGACATCCTGGATCGTATATTCTCACAATTCTGTGTTGGAAAGTAGGAGTAGAGTTTCAAATTTATTGAGAGATTAAGTTGCTGAGAACATTTAGTTGGGGATTACCATTGAATCTATGTATGAAATAGGGTGGAACTAATATTAGGCTGGTGTGTATATATAATATATTATATTCGTTGGTGTGATTTCGTAAACAATTCTCTAATCTTGGAGTTATATTCTTATGTCATATTATATGCTGTGGAATCCTAAATCTGAGAATCAATTCCAATGAGTTGGGTTTTAAAGAACCCTTGAAACCACATTAACTATAGGTATTATTAGGTGTTTAGTTGGACAGTTCAAGTCAGTATATGGTAATATACCACTTATTATACTGGAAATATTTTGAATGGTTAAAATTGTTAGACCATCAGTCGGGAATTCCCTGATTGATTATTAATAAGGAGAAAATAGTGTTTAATTCTGTTTTACAAAAAAAGCTCACCTTATTACCTGCATTCGGCATAATCTTACTAATGGTTGCTTCAATGCAAGTTTATGCTGAAGGAGATACGGTGGAATGGGGAACGTCCATTGAAGAAGCACAATTGCAAGCTGTTGAAAGTGGTAAACCGATTATGATGGACTTCTATACAGATTGGTGAGGTTACTGTAAGCGGCTGGATGCCGAAACGTTTACAGATTCTAAAGTCATTGCTCTTACAGAGAAATTCATCCCAGTAAAGGTAAATCCTGAACATGAGGATAAACCGATCAATAAAGAAACAGGCATCAAGTTTGGAGTGACTGGGTACCCTGCAATCTTGTTTGTGAGTCCAGATGGTGGATTGATTAAACATCATATAGGCTTTGCACTACCTGAACAATTTCTTCCGGTTATGGAAGAAGCGATAAAATTAGAAACAGATTTTCAAGAGAAGCTGGCTAAGTTTCAGAAGATGCCTGATGACTTGCCACTAAATCGAGAAATGGCAAAGTTATATCTACAACGTTATCAAGTTGAAAAGGCGGAACCAATACTTGCAAAGATGCCGGATGATGTCGATCTCAACCGAGATTTTGCTATTTACTATCTGGGTAAGAATCAAATAGATAAAGCTCTTTTGATAAAAGAGAAGATGCCTGATGATGTCAAATTGAATTATGAATTCGTCAAAACATATCTGAATCAAGGACAATTTGGAGAGGCATTAATCCTTAGTGATATGATACTTGCATCAGATCCGAAAAACACATCTGGAATTCTTCCTGACATGCACTATGACATTGCTTTAAGTCATGCTCGTATGATAGGACGGGTTAATGAAGAACTTAAACAAGGCTATTTCGAAACTGCTGCAGCACACTTCCAAATTATCATAGATAAATATCCAGATAGTATACGAAATGAAATATCCCAACTTTATCTTGGTGTAGTTTATTCGCTTGTAGGTCAATACGATACATCAATTGAGATTCTGGAGAAGTTGATTAGTCAGACATCTGATGAAAACATGAAGAAGCAGGCTGAAACGAACTTGAAGAATGTTAGACAATCGGCTGCAGATGCTGCCGCCAATGATAATTAGTCAGTTAAATCTTTTACTTCTGCGGGGGTGAGGTATCTATACTTCCCCTGCGGAAGTTTTCCTAACGCCAAGCTGCCAATCCGTATCCTTTTCAAGCGCAACACCTTATGACCTACTGCCTTAAACATTAACCTTACTTGCCGTTTTTTCCCTTCATGTATTATCACCCTCAATTTTGACATCTTACTACTTCTATTCCTCTTGTCAGATAAAGCCTTAGTAGCAGGTAAGTTCACATCTAATAACTTAATTTTTGCTGGGGATGTTTTACCTTTTTGGATTTTAACACCATTTCGAAGATGATTGAGAGAACGTTTATTTGGAACCCCACTGACCCATGCAAGATAGGTTTTTTCAGTTTCATGGCTTGGATGCATCATACGATTTGCGAATTGTCCATCATTCGTAAATAGTAAGAGACCTTCAGTATCCAAATCTAATCGTCCCACAGGGTAAATTGACTTAGGTAAGTCGGTGAGTAGGTCCATAACTGTTGGACGACCACGCTCATCATGGCGTGTGGTGATATAACCCGCAGGTTTGTTGAGCATGATATAGATTCGCTGTGATAATGGCTCAACCAGTTTACCTTCGAATTCAACAGTATCTGTCTGTACCTGTATCGGATGTCCCGGAATAAATACCGTTGTACCGTTGACAGTCACTCGTCCTTCACGTATTGAACGTTTGACTGCCCGTCGAGAAGCAACTCCAGAAGTCGCAATGAATTTTTCTAATCGCACGTTAACCAACCAAACTACGACTCAATCTGCCAATTTCTTTCAGTAGCAATTCTTCGAAGTTCTCTATCAGGATTTACTGCCACAGGATTGCCGAATAATTCTAATTTATGGACATCAGAATGATGGTTACCATAAGCGTATGAGGAAGTTAGGTCAAACCCATGAACGGATGCAAGCTCTTGAGCAAGTGCTGCTTTGTTCTCTGCATATGGATGTAAGCCAACACGGTTGCCTGTGAATTTCCCTTCTGATACCTCAAGTTTGTGGGCAACCATGATGTCTGTCTGAAAATATTCATGAAAGAGTTCAACTATAAACCACAATGAACCAGACATAAGAATAACCGTACGCCCTTCATTACGATGTGTATCAATGAGTGATGATATGTGAGGTGTTATACTACTTCGTAGTGAATTTACAAAGCATTCCTGAGCTAATTTTGAAAGATGGTGTTCATCTAATCCTCGTAGATGCACTCTGCAGGATTTTGCTTTTGTATATGATTTTACTTTCAAGAGATGGGAAATCCAAGCAAGTAGATTTGGAATTGGAATTTCTCCTCGATTTAGTAAGAGGTTTAGAAAGACCTTCTCTGATGATTTCCGTATCAGTGTTCCGTCAAGATCGAAAATTGCACATGTCTTTTTCATTATATCTCCTGTCCTAAAGCGACACGATAAGCTTTCACAGCTGCTTCCATGCCAATGTAAAGAGCATCTGCCATCAAGTGATGTCCGATTGAAACCTCTTGTAAAAGGGGTAATTGCTGCAGTCGCGGGAGATTCTCAAGATTAAGGTCATGTCCTGCATTTACACCAAGACCAATGTTTAGGGCTTTTTCGGATGCATTTCTTAAGAAGACAAACTCACGTGAGATATGCATTTCTGTCTGTGCTTCAGCATAAGGAGCGGTATACAATTCAATTCTATCCGCTCCAATGTCCAATGTTCTTGATATTTGATTGAGATCAGTTCCACTAAACAGACTGACTCGGATTCCAGCTTCTTTTAGTGAAGATATTATAGGTTTTAACATCTCACCATCTTTCTTAATATCCCACACAGTGTGACTTGTAATTTCGCCGCTGACAACTGGCACGAGGGTACACTGTGTAGGCTTAACATCCAAAACCATATCAATCAGTTCTACACGTGGGTCTCCTTCAATATTATATTCTATATTTGTCTTATTCTGGTCATTTATTTGTTTAAGATGATGTGAGATTTCATATACATCAGTTGGTGTAATATGTCTTTGGTCTTCGCGCGGATGTACTGTAATACCTTGAGCACCTGCTCCAATACAGGTATCTACAGCGGTTAGGATATTTGGGATATCACCACCTCTTGAATTACGCAATGTGGCGACTTTATTTACATTGACACTTAAAGCAATCATTCTTCCTCTTTTCTATTCTATCAGCATAAGTGATAATAAGTGAGTTAAAGTGAGTTTTAAACGGCACAATTAGGAGTTTAAATCTGTATGGGGTGGGTTCACAAATGTATCTAACGAAATGTCGGTATATCTATAAATCACAATAAACTGATGGACTACATAGATCGAACTTTGTTTACCTTTGATAATTCGTCTATGGAAAAATACCTAACTGCAAATAGGAATGAGCAATTTTATCAATCGCGTTAATAAAAGCAGCTGCTCTGCAATCAACTTCAGGAATTCCGTATTGTAACTGGATTTCTCGTATTTCTTGATATGCATTAATCATTGTATCTTGCAAGCCAGAATTGACTAAATCTGTTTCATCCGCGCCATGTACAATCATACGTTCTGTATCGGTAAACTGATAACCTGTAGCATTTTCAACAGCTCGTAACATTGCATTATATGTAGTCTCTTCAAACCTTTTCCCGATTCTTCCAAATCGAACATGGGACAGATTTCTGAGCCATTCAAAATATGACACAGTAACACCTCCAGCGTTTAGATAGGTGTCTGGTATAATTAATGCTCCCTTTTCTTTTAATATGGAATGTGCTTTAAATGTCGTTGGTCCATTTGCTGCTTCTCCAATGATACGTGCTTTAATACGAGGGGCATTTTCTTCGGTAATCTGATTTTCTAAGGCTGCGGGGATTAATATATCACATTCTAATTCTAAACCTTCGTTTGGATTCTCAATATATATAGCGTCCGGAAAGTTGCGGATTGTAGCATTTTCTTTACTATAATCAGAGAGTTTGTCAATATCAATACCTTTTGGGTTATAGACAACACCATCAATTTCGGATATACCGACGACGATTGCATCCTTTTCAAACAGAAATTTGGCTGCATGGTAACCTACATTTCCAAAACCTTGAATTGCAACAGTCTTACCTTGTATACCTGTTTCTAAACCGATATTCTTCATATCATCAGCATAGTTACATACCTCTTCCAAACCAAATGCAACGCCACGGCCAGTAGCCTCTTTTCGACCTTCAATTCCATTTTGATTAATAGGTTTTCCTGTCACACATGCTATCGCATCCAGTTTGTCAGGTGACATGGTGATATAGGTGTCAAATATCCACGCCATTTCATCTTCACCTGTTCCGAAGTCTGGTGCTGGAACATCAATCCCTGGACCTATATAGTTTTTCTGAATCAATTCGTATGTATAACGTCGGGTGATTCGTTCCAATTCAGTATCTGAATACTCATTTCTATCAAGTTGTATTCCGCCTTTAGCTCCGCCAAAAGGTATGTCAACAAGTGCACATTTATAGGTCATTAATGCGGCAAGTGCCATGATTTCATCTTCATTTACAAGCGTGCTATATCGAATTCCGCCTTTTGTTGGCAATTGATGGTGACTATGTTCAGCACGCCATCCGTGTAATGTTTCAATATCTCCGTTATCGCGTTTGATGGGAAAGGTAAAATGACAAGAACTGTTGCATATCTTGATCTGATCCAGGAGTCCGGTTGGGTGATCAGTGAATTGTGCAGCATAGTCAAAATTCTGATTGACTTTTTTAAAAAAAGACAAACTTTCTGACATTGTTTTCACCTTACAACTGTAATAACATGATTGTTGAAACTGAATGAAGTTAGATTGCCATTGAAAAGATGTTCAAAGCTATGTATAACAGATGTTATTAACTTTGGCGTATGTATTTTTGTAATCTTGCATCGGCTTGTACTTCACCGACATATATATCTCCATGTGAATCTAACCAAATGCCGTGTGGACAAGCCATAAATTCCCCTGGAACTTCACTGCCACGTTCACTTCCCCATTGTGAAACGACTTCACCGTCCAAAGTCATTATTGAGATTCTTTGTCCGAGTTCCGCAATATATACTAAATCATCATCATCAATATAAATAGTGTCAGGCTGCAATAGGTCCCCCCACTCTTCAATATATTCGCCATCCAAAGTAAAAAACTGTATGCGATTATTTTCTCGATCAGCAACCATAAGACGATTACGAGGGTCAACTCGTACACAATGAGGTAAGTCAAACTCACCAGGACCTGTACCGGGTTTTCCCCATGATTTGATCAACTCTCCATCAGGTGAATATTTATGAATCCGTGAATTGCCGTATCCATCACTAACATACATCTCACCATCAGGTCCAAGCGCAAAATCAGTAGGTAAATTGAAAGGTTCACCTTCAGCACCGGGTTCATCCATCGTGCCCAAAGTCATAAGTAATTCACCATCTGATGTAAATTTCTGTACTACATGGGTTTCACGTTCAGTACAGTAGATATTATCATTCTCATCTATATAAATCCCGTGTGCATCCTTTAGGATATCATCGCCCCATGATGTAATGAAATTACCATCTCTATCAAAAACTACCATTGGATGTTCACTACGACTATATACATAAACGCGATCTTGTGAATCAACGGCAACTGCAGGAATCCATCCAAATTCCCAGCCTTGTGGCAATGACCACCAATTCTCATGTACTTTATACTGATGTGTTCCTTGTCCAAAAATCATTAGTATCTCCATGTTTCAAATGAATTGAGTCATTTTAACAGATAGAGTCCCATATATCAAGAGTTTTAATAACCGTTTTATGACATTAGACATTCAGTTGGAAAGAGTATGTATGATTATATCTGGTACAAAACTTGATAAATGCCATTCCTATTATATAGTTATTAGGACTTATGCAGATTGACAATCAAGGCACATTTGTAGGACTTACACATTAGCTTTCATCTTTAGCCCCGGGGAATGCCCAACGGCATTCATACCGTTGATTCGCGGGGCGAAATGTGTGTAGAAACCATCTTGCACGGAAAACTAAGCCCCAGAGGGGCGAAATGTGAAATTCCTATTCAGATAGACAACCTGCATAATACATAAAAATAAATTGAAGAAAATAAATAACAAAGCAACTAATATCATATAGATAAGGTATACATTGGCATAATAATAAACATAAGTCACAATAACATATAGAGAAATATTATAATACATAGTAGTAAAATAAGATGTTATATAATCTAATCCAATAATCTGATTTTCTGGAGTGAATCTGTCGATAAAAATTGTGTTATGAGAATATTAATAGTAAAAACAGAATCATCTCTCATCAAGGAAAACTACAAAATTGTAACTTTTTTCAAATTTTAGAATTTGAGGTTTAAATCGTTACAAACCCAGACGGGGACTAATAGGAAAGGCAGTGTAATTACAAGAAAAAATCCTACACTTTGTAGGAAAAGTGTAACATTTTCTCACACATCTAATAAAATGTACTAAGTTGGAAAATCGATTTATAAGTTTAAAAAGGATTTATTTAAAGATTACTTAAAACATCAACTCTCAAATCCTTTAATAAAATTTAATACTGCGTAAGTCCTGATTATTATATCTGATTAACTCTGTGTGTTACACGATTTTGTTGAAAATGGATTTAGAATCTGATAAACTGTACCTTAGAAGAATGTGTATTCGTTCTAATAAAGAAAGTGCACAAAAGGATCTCTATGCCAGAACTTTATGATACACGACCTCCAGTTCCACCTTCAAGAGCTATTCTTGTTGGTGTAAAATTACGAAATGCCTTGATGCATGAAACTGAGGTATCCCTACAGGAATTACAGCAGTTAACTGAGACTGCGGGAATTGAAGTTGTCTGTGAGACGATTCAGTCCCGAAATACACCTAATCCCAGATATTACATTGGTGAAGGTAAGGTAGAAGAGTTAAAAGGTGTTGTAAAAGAACTTGAAGCAGATGTGATTATTTTTGATGATGAATTATCCCCTGCACAGACACGGAATATAGAGAATGAACTTGATGTTGCAACACTTGACAGAACAGGTTTAATTTTACAGGTTTTTGCACAACGTGCGTTAACCAGTGAAGCGCGTTTACAGGTGAGTCTTGCCCAACTTGAATATGCCTTGCCTCGTTTAACTCGTATGTGGACTCACCTTTCCCGTATGGCAACAGGCGGTGGAGGCGGAGGTGCTGGGTCTCTCCGTGGACCGGGTGAAACGCAGTTGGAAATGGACAGACGTTGGATACGAAGGCAGATTTCTCAGGTTAAAAAGGCATTAGAAACCGTAGAAAAACGACGGCAGGTTCAGCGACAAAACCGTTCTGATAAGTTGAAAGTATCTCTCGTTGGGTATACCAACGCCGGGAAATCGACTCTTTTCAATACACTCACTGGAGAAAAGGTGTTAGCAGAAGATAAACTGTTTGCTACATTGGATTCGACGACGCGACGTGTCAGTCTTCCTATAGGAAATCAAGATATACTTCTGAGTGATACAGTTGGTTTTATCAAGAAACTACCACACCAACTTGTAGCAGCTTTTAAAGCTACTTTGGAGGAAGTAACAGAGGCAGATCTCTTGTTGCATGTAGTTGATGTAAGCCATCCAGAGGCAGAAGCACAGATTGCAGCTGTAGATACAGTGTTATCAGAATTAGAAGCATCTGAAATACCTATGGTGGTAGCCCTGAACAAGATTGACCAACTAAAGAAGGAAGATACATTACATATTCTAAAAAGTCGATATCCAGATGCGCTGGCTATTTCAGCACAACGTGGAGATGGACTTGAAGATTTATTGGATTTGTTAGCGGAACGATTCTCTTTTAGTGGGACTACCTTGTATCTGAATATTCCATATTCAGAGGGCAAGACGTTGGATATGTTGTATAAACATGGAACGGTATTAGGTACGGATTATGCTGATGATGGAGTACATGTGAAAGCTCGTTTACCGAGTCGGTATGTGAAATCAGTTTCTCAGTATTCTGTATCACCTGATGTTGTGCAGTGTGGATAACTGAAGAATATTGTACGATTAAGGTTTCACTTTGTAGATGTGGTATATATGAAGACAATCTTCGAATATGGTAGTTTGAAATTGTGATAATTTTAGGAATAAGCATATAATGGGTTGGTTAGATAAGATTGATATTGGACATGATCTTCAGATTTGTCCAGATTGTGATCGTGAGTATGATGTGCTTAATGAATTTTTAGGAGAAACAAAAGAGAATCAGATTGAATTGATTGATATGGTCTTTAACGACAAGTACTATATTGAACTTCGGTGTCCACAATGTCTTGAAACACGGTACTTGTCTATAGAATCATTGGCACCAAAGCAGTTCTATAATGAAAAGGAGAAAGTAGAGAGAAAATGAAGATAGGTGTTACCCAAATAATACTCGGTGGAATGTCCTTAGACGATACACTTTCATTGTGCCAAGATGCAGGTTACGATGCTGTTGAGTTGACTTTCGGTGAAGGTCAGGATACGGATATAAATATGAATGATGATGAGCTTAAAGGTATTGCATCAAAATGTGCAGAGGCTGGGGTCGAGATTAGTAGTATTACTGCAGGTTATAAGGATCGTGGAAGTTTGCTAAGTCTTGATGCTGAAACACGTAAAAGTGGTGTCCGTTCTCTTGCTCGTGGTTTAGAGGTTGCTGGTGCACTTGGTGTTGGTGGCATCTTGCTGCATCCTGGTCAACTGTCCGTTGAAGGAACATACCAAGAGGTGTGGGATAACCTTGTTGGACATTTAAAAGACCTTGCCCCATCTGCGGAATCACACAAAGTTGCAATTGGTTTAGAGAATGTGTGGAATAAATTCCTATTGAGTCCAAAGGAAATGCGTGACATTGTTGATGAAGTGGGTAGTGATTGGGTTGGTACTTATCTTGATACGGCAAATATGATGGCTTACGGTTATCCTGAACATTGGATTCGTGAACTTGGCTCTCGTATTAAGCGTGTCCACTTCAAAGATTTTTCTCGTGGTTCACATCAATTTACCAATCTCTTAGATGGAGATACGGATTGGGTAGCAGTAATGGAAGCTTTCCGTACAGTTGGATATGATGGTTATGTGATTCATGAAGTAGGTGGGGATAGAGATGCGCAAATTGATCTTGCCGATCGTATGCGTAAGATAGTTGCGATGTAGTGAATAAAATTAGAGAAGGCGATGGTTGTTACCATCGCCAGATGCCGGAGGTCGGACTCGAACCGACATGGACCCAGGGCCCGCTGGATTTTGAATCCAGTGCGTCTACCAGTTTCACCACTCCGGCTTTTCAGATTACTATAGTAAATTACAATACAATTCTGAACTTGTTAGTGGTATATTAAGACACTCTTGAGTGTTTTGGAATAGCAACAGATAAGCCTGAAATACTGTTGAATTGCTAAGAATTCAACCTTTAAATATTACTATATTATCGGAGAAAAGTCAATAATTTATGGCGAACAGAAAGAAAGGCCTCGGCTCTGAGAGTACGCTACAACGTATTACGACTTTGGTTGTTGCTTTTTTATCGCAGCTGCGTGAAAAAGAGACATGGCAGGCATTGACGCGCTGGATTTTATGGCGTGTTTTACCGAAACGTCGTCGAATAATTAAGTTGAAACAAGAACTGAAACCGCTATCTGAAAATGCTGCACCTGAAACACATGCACTCCGTGATGAAGTCTTTTTAAAGAGTTGCTTAGAGGTGCAAAAGTTAGAAGACCAAGAGACCTTACTGGAGATCCTTAATAATGTAGAACAACCGCTTGGATTAGAACAGATATTCTTCTCCTCATTGTATCCTATCTTAATTAAACGGGATTTTGCGGCGATTCCAATTTTTACAGAAACCCCACATCGTTTAGAAGTTGAGATAGGTTATCTCGGACATAATGAAGATTACTTTTTCTGGGTGTTCGAAATTGATAGTAATAGAAGGATGTCTTTAAAAACTGCAATTGATGCTCGAGAAGACCAACGTGATGATAAACGGTACGTCATTTATACGTTGGGTTGTACCGGACTTGTTGAAACGGATTTCGCTGAGTATGCAGAACAGTGGTTGCTAAATTCTCCACGCTTAGCAGTTGCACTCCCGCTTTTAGCGACGGCTTATGCTGAGCAATGGATGCTAAATGTTCGAATCTATTTTAGCCATATCCTGAAAGATTTGAAGAAGCGAAATTATAAGGTTACAGCAGAGGCAATACCTGATTTTGAACGGGAGCGGTTGTCAATTTTACGCCGGCTTTCCCTCGTTCGGCTAAGAAGACGTCAATTTCAGTCCGGACGCCGAAATCGGGCAGGTATATACCGGGTTCGATAGAGAAACACACCCCTTGTATAAGAATTCGTTCATCACGTGTTTCCAAGTTATCTAAATTCGCACCATTCCCGTGAATGACAGTTCCGATATTGTGTCCAGTTCTGTGAATAAAGTATTCTCCATATCCTTTCTCTGTAATATAACCTCGAACACAATCATCTACAGAATATCCAGGAATTGGTTCGTTTGCTTCCCATTTTTCCTGAATAAATGATACTGCCCTATCCCTTGCTTCCCGAACTATTTCAAATATCGTAACGTACTTCTCAGGTACAGTTGTTCCTGCATAACCTACCCATGTGGTATCAGCGAAAACTGCATCAGGATCATTCTGTTTTGCCCATAGATCTATTAGAATAAAGTCATTAGGTTGTATTTGATCGTTGACTGTCGCGGAAGGTGCATAATGTGGATCAGCGCTGTTGGCATTCACAGCAACAATTGGAGGATGGTTAGTTACCAATTCCATTTGCTCAAACTGTTGCATAATTTGTTGTTGAACTTCATATTCAGAGATCTTATTTCCTTCTTTTAGTTGGTCTCCAATCCATTTAAAAGCGTAATCTTTTGCTTGTAAAACTAAATGTGCGGATTCTTGATGTCCGAGAAATTGTTTTTGGGTCAGTCGTGCTTCTATAGATTGTGCAAGTTCTGCTGATGAGTGAATTTCAACCCCATAGCTGCGGATCCATTCTAATGTACCTGCATCTACGCGCGATATGTAGGGGATTGCTGCATTTGGTGAATATTCCATAGCAATTGATTTCACATTTTTTAGAAGAGATTGCATTTTTTCATTGAGTTCTTGCCATCCAGCATATAAGGAGATTTGTCCCGGTACATCAGTAAAATTCGATGTTTCGATTTTATGAATTAACCAGTGTGGTTCATCCTCTGGAGTAATTAGACAATACCATCGCCGTGTGATATTTTTACCTGTTAAACCAGCTGCATTTTGTGATATAGGGTTTATACCACGAAAGTCGTAAAGAAGCCATGCTTCAACTTTCAAATTACTTAGTACGGATTGTATTTCTGATAAATTCATTGTGAGTATATTTTAGATTACCTTTCTATTAACATTATTATTAGTATAATAGTAGCAGAATGGTTAGATAGTGTCAAAGGATTGCAAATATTGATAGGATTTTATTGACAGGATGCTTTGGTATAGATTTGATGTGAACTGTTTGAGCTTAAATGTGATCTTCGACATTCAAGAAAACCATATATTATAGGAGAAAATAATGGATATACAAAGTATAGGAATGAATACTATTAATTTACTACCTACAGCTGCAATATTATTTTGGACAAGTATAATTGCAATTCTATCAGTTTTAGTACATATTGTATTCGGATTTGGTGTTTATCTCGATGCATTACGATTACGTAAAGAAGGCCGTCGAATTTTCTTTGTACATACCAGTATATGGTTCTTCGCAACACTCATTGGCGGAGTATTAGTTGCCGGGGTTTATTGGGTGTTACACCATTCGTTACTAAATCCTTCATTAAAATCACAACAGATCCAAAATGATGAAAAAATTAATACTTAGAAATATAATCTAAAGAAAATAAAAGAACCCGTAATTTTAATATACGGGTTCATTACGTTAAAAATAATGGCTGATTATTCGACAGTAGACTTAAATCTACTCCATGTTGTCGTCAATTTTTCATTCGGTTGAACTGCCAAGAATGCTGAATTATCGGCAAGATAATCCAGTATATTCTTAGTAAGCATTCTAAGGTTATCACTTTCTTTAGACTTATTATCTGTATAAACACCATTGTGGTGGCCAAGAGTGATAATTTTTCCATCCTGAACATCATACTCAACTAATGGACGTTCACCAGCTCCTGCTCCACCACCGCGTGTTTTTGTTCCAAGTATTTTGCCTTCCGGGTCTTTAGCTGCGAAGTTATGAAAGTCTGATGTAAATCCTCCCTGATCCATACTTGTAAGAAATATGGGTTCATTTGTATCAAACCCTTTGAAGATAGGATGATTTTTAGCTTCGTCTGTTGGTGTTACTCCGATTGGCGGTGGACCTTTGCCAATTGGTTGAAATACACGAGGGTTTCCACCTTTTTCCACACCAAGATCTGCGACATATCGTAGTCCTACAGCGGAAAGAAAGATGCTGCCACCAGATTCTATATAGTCGAGAATTGTTTTCTTGGTTCCATCCGATAGAAATGCATCAGGTAGAGCATTTGATTTCGTATGTATGAGCCATAGAACAGCGTATTGATCCAATTTCAATGCATTTCCAGCGTTATTCTTGAACGTTCCGTTGTCATTGGCAATTAGTCTTGTTGTTTGATAGTTTTCATCTGTCCAATTGTAAGCAGCATCTTCAACTTCATGGGGTTCTTCACCTGAGCTTAAGAAACCTACTGTAATATCTACTGAATAAACAGGTAGAATAGTAATAACTGAAAAGAGCATGGAAATGAATAAGATTCGAAATGTAACTTTATGTCTCATAGTTTTCTCCTAAGTTTTGTTATATATTAGCATGGATAAATCGACAATTGCAATTTTAATGAATGATAATCATTACTACAAATGTTAATTTGACAAAAGTTGAAACTTTCATATATAATTCAGAAGAAATTGGTAATATACATTTAAGTATGTGTAAATTGTTAGTGATTGATTTGTATATTGATAAATTCTCATTAACAATTAATCCTAAATTAGGAGGATAGAATGTTAGTACGGTTATTACATTTCAGTCTAATTATTATCGTATTTTTAGTAGTAGGAATAATTTCTCTTGAAGCGGCAGTGAATGATCCTACGCTTTCAGTTTATTATAATTTTGATGAAGAAGGTGAGGACGTAACTGACCATTCATTGAACGGTAATGATGGTAAGATTGTTGGAGATATAAATAGAGAAGAAGGTGTGTATGGAAATGCCATTGTATTGGAAAATCAGTCATGGATTGATATGAATGGTGCTGAATTTGAGGGTGGTCCAGTCGATGGTTTTACAATCGCAGTTTGGATCAACCATTCTGGTTCAAGCGATCCTCAGACATTGCTGGACGCAATTGGAACCGATCATGGAAATGGTCTATTCCATATGGAAATTCGGACGGGTGGTTTCAGGTTTTTCCACCGTGATGGATCAAACACAACAGTCTTTAATCTCAATCCAGGTCCAGTCATAGAAGGAAATAAGTGGGTTCACTTCGCTGGAACTTATGATAGTGACAGTGGTGATATTAGGACTTATATTAATGGAGAAGAGACTCACACAGGTACAGGATCTGGTAAATGTTCCGATAACTGGGGTGTGACAGCAGGAATTGGTCATCATAAGGAAGGTCGCTGGTTTGATGGACGTTTGGATGAATATTATATTTTTGGACGCGCATTACCCCAAGAAGAAATATCAGAAGTAATGAATGGAGCCCTTTTAGCAGTAGAACCTGAGGATAAGTTGACAACAACATGGGGAGACATTAAGTCTTACCGTTAGTGATTAATATCTAATATTTTATTGGCTTGAATTCGGTATATCACTGATTCAAGCCAATTTCATTTGTAGCAGTAAATGGTGAACGGAATAGTTTTCACCTCTGATTTTTCTTGACTTAGATCAAGATATATGAAAAAATGAGATAAATTTGATTGCATGTAGTTTGTGATATTACAGTTAATTATGCAATTAAAGTTTTATATAATTACAAGTTTAGAAAGGGGATATTCAATGTCTAAAAGTATGTGGAGGCAGATATATATCTGTTTTTCAATATTATTTTTTGTAGGTGTCTGTTTACTTCCTGCGTTAGCAGATCTAAGTGATCCAACACTTTCGGTTTACTATAGTTTTGATAAAGAAGGGAATACTGTTGCAGATGGTTCTGTGAATGGGAACGATGGAACAGTAGAAGGTAATGCTAAATGGGAAAAGGGTGTCATAGGAAATGCCATTGTCTTGGAAACTAATGTATGGGTTAATATGAACGGACCTGAGTTTAAGAATGCTCCGTTGGAAGGATTCACACTCGCAGTATGGGTCAACCATACGGGTTCAGGTGATGCTCAAACCTTGCTTGATGCAATTGGTACAGGGCATGGTAGTGGACTTTACCATATGGAGATTCGTCCTGCAGGATTTAGATTTTTCCATCGTAACAATGCAAATGCTGAAGTCTTTAATATCAATCCCGGTCCAGTGCTTGACGCAGATAAATGGGTGCATTTTGCTGGAACCTACGATAGTAAGAGTGGGGATATCTTCATCTATGTTGATGGTGAAGAGACACACAATGGTAAAGGAAATGGCGAACTTTCAAATGACTGGGGAGTGACAGCAGGAATCGGACACCATAAGAATGGACGGTGGTACGCTGGTCTACTGGATGAGTATTACTTGTTTAATCGTGCCTTATCTGTGGCTGAAATTAAAGAGGTTATGGATGGAGAATTTCTGTCTGTTGAACCTGAAGATAAGTTGACTACAACTTGGGGAGATATAAAAACCCGTTAAAAAAGATAATTCTTTCTATAGATTGGCTTGAATTCAGTAATTTGCTGGGTTCAAGCCATTTTTTATTGGTTTATGGTTGTTAGTTGCTGGTTAATAGTAATTGGATATAGTCTATTATAGAATTTGTCTCTTCCTAACAGTATAACCCTTGTTTATGCTATTTCATTTCAACAAGTGTTCCGAATCCTTTTGTTTCTGCTTCTTTCAGGACAGCTGATGCAGCGACAGCATCTTGTACTGCTACACCAACCGATTTAAAGAAAGTAATTTCATCCTCTGTCTGTCGTCCCTGTTTTTCCCCATTAACGATTTCACCGATTTCAGCGTCAATCTGAACGTTAGGAATAATCAGATCTCCTGCTTCCTCAAGACATGCTTCTCGTGAATCCACTACTATTCGATCTGCCCGTGTAACGGTTGCTGTATCTACTTCACGTTTTTCTGGTACAAATGTTCCTACGGCTGTGATGTGTGTGCCTTGTTTTAAGTGGTTACCATCAAAAAGTGGTGTTGCAGATGTCGTTGCACAGATGACAATATCTGCTTTTTCTACTACTTCTTGGGGAGAGGTAGCAAGGTTCACTTTGGGGGCATCTTTCCAGTTAGAGATTTCAGTGGCGATATTTTCTGCGGATGTTTGGGTACGACTGATGAGATTTACACATTCTATTTTTCTGACTGCCATTACTGCCTGTAACTGTGCTCTTGCCTGAACGCCTGCTCCAAAGAGTCCAACTGTTTTTGCGTCCTTTCTGGCAAGTAGGTCTGCTGCCAAACCACCGCCAGCACCTGTTCGAATAGCAGTAAGACTTGTGCCATCCATAAACGCTAATGGTGTTCCTGTATTGGGATCGAGTACTAATACGGTAGCAGTGATACGTGGTAGGTTTATATCTGGATTTTCGTCATAGACGGAAACAACTTTTATGCCGAATTCACTACGTTTGGGTAGGTAAGCCGGCATTATGAGAGTGATGCCTTTATCGGAAGTAATATGTTGTCTTGGTGGTGCTATTGCTGTACCCGCCGAAAGTTGTCCATAAGCATGCCGCATTGCATCAATTGCTTTGGACATAGGGAGAGCTGCTCGGACATCTTCAGCAGTAAGGATTCTAATGTTCATAGACTTATTCAATTTCAACTAATGGATCACCCAAAACATCTGTAATTGGCGTAATCCCTAACCCGGGTTGTGTAGAGGCAGCCATTCTACCGTTAACCCGTTGGGGAGCACCTTCGGCTGTGCTGACAGTGACATAACTATTGAAATCGGTTGCTGTGAAGAGGAATTCCGTTGGTGTGCTGTGAGCAAGGTGTGCTATTGCTGCTGTGGTGATGTCCCCACCCCAACTGTCTTCAATTGTCATAGCAATTCCCAGTTCAACACATAGATCTCTTGCGAGTTTTGCTTTGGTCAGTCCACCGAATTTGCTTATTTTGATGTTGACGACATCCATTGCTCTATCAGCATGACCGCGTAACAACATATTAATACTATCAACGTTTTCATCAAGGACAAAAGGATGGTCTGTTCGTTCCCGAATGGAGAGACATTCTTCATAAGATAGGCACGGTTGTTCAATGTAAACATTTACCCCACTAACACCACGGACAACACGAGCTGCTTGATGCATGAGCCAACCGGTATTGGCATCAGCGATGAGGACATCACTCGGTTCCATCAATTCCGATACCGCATGAATACGTTCAATATCGGTGTTGGGATCACCACCGACTTTTAACTGAAATTTTCGGTAACCTTCGGCACGATAGGTCGCTACTTTTTCTGCCATCTCATCCGGGGATTGTTGGGATATAGCACGATAGAGCATAAAGTCTTCGCCATACCTTCCTCCGAGTAGAGTACAAACTGATTGGTTTGATACTTTACCGAGAATATCCCAGCAGGCGATATCTATACCTGTTTTTACATACGGATGTCCTTTTAAGGCAGCATCCATACGTTGGTTTAGTGGTAAGAGTTGGGTCGGATTTTCTCCAATTAAATGTGGAGCAAGTTCATCAATACCGGTACGGACTCCTTTTGCGTAGGCAGGTAAGTAGAATGGTCCTAAAGGACATACTTCACCATATCCTGTTATACCTTCATCCGTTTCAACAGATACAATTGTACTGTCAAAAACGGATACCGATTTACCTCCAGACCATTTATAACTGCCTTCGTGGAGTGGCAGGTCAACTTGGTAGGCTTTTATTGATCGAATTTTCACTAAAACTCCAATCTGATACAGAATTATCCATTATATTTTGGAATAGGATATACATCATGGATATATAATGTATAGGAATTACATGTTAGATGGGATATCTTAGGTTAGATATTTCTAACCCCCGGAACGTGGTACTTGTGCGATGATCCGATCAGCTAATTTTGAAAATGGTAAACTTTGAAGATACACGGTTCCAGTGCCTTGCAGTGTTGCCAGGAATAGTCCTTCACCACCGAAGAACATGGATTTTAGTCCTTTTGTCATTTCAATATTGTATTCAATACCAGATGAGAAAGCGACAAGACACCCTGTATCAACGCGGAGCAATTCGTTTGAGAGTTCTTTTTTTACAACACTTCCACCTGCATGTATGAAAGCCATCCCGTCTCCTTGGAGTCTCTGTAGGATAAATCCTTCACCACCAAAGAATCCTGCGCCTAATCTTTTTGAAAAAGCGATATCTAACTGTGTGCCAAAGGCTGCACAAAGGAATGCATCTTTTTGACAAAGCAGTTCACCACCTGTTGCGGATAAGTCAATTGGCATTATATGTCCGGGATACGGAGCAGCGAAGGCAACGCGTCTTTTGTTTGAACTGGAATTGGTGAAGTGTGTTAAGAATACGGATTCCCCGGTAAGTGCTCTTTTTCCTGCACTTAAGAATTTACCCATTAAACCACCGTCTGGATTTGTCCCATCTCCCATTTTTGCTTCATAGGAAATGCTATCTTCCATCCAGTTCATTGCACCGGCTTCAGCGATAATTGTTTCTCCTCTGTCAAGCTCAACTTCAACGACCTGCATGTCGTTTCCAAATATCTCGTAATCTACTTCGTGGCTTTGCATTTCTTATCCTTTCATATATTGTTGAAGCGTAATTCCAGAAACTTCAACAAAGATATGTTCTTATCTCTGGTAAGAGTCTTGTATTGTAATTGCGGAAGTTCTTGTTTATATTCTTGTCTTATGAGAAAAGGATAACATAATTTTTAAAAGCCTTCAAGGATTAGGTACATACCTTATTATACCAATTGTAAAATAGTGAGGCATTACAGGTATTGTGAAATGTAATCTAATAAGTCACAAACTAACAGTTTGTACGAAAAAAAGAGACATTTTCATTTAAAAATGGTATTACTTCCATACTTGACCAAAAAGGAGGATTGTTCCGTCTGTGCTACCAGTTGCGAGGAATTTTCCATTCGGACTAATTGCTACAGTAGTGGCATTTCCTGTATGTCCATTAAGTATTCTCTTAAAATCTCCAGTTTTAATATCCCATAGATGAACCTTGCCAGAATAACTGCCTGTCACTAAGAATTTACTATCAGGACTGAACCCAATAGATAACGCCCCATCTGTAGATCCGTCTGCTTTTTGCTTGTGTTTAAGTGTTTTCTTCAAACTACCTGTAGAAACATTCCATAGGAGTATTGAATTGTTGTAGTTATTACTTGCTAATGTATTACCATCTGGACTAAACATTAGATGATTAAAATATGGTATATTGGTCTTTAATACTCTCTTCTGTTTCCCAGTGTTGGTATTCCACAACCTTACGGTATTGTCGGAACTACCTGTAGCAATTATGTTACCATCTGGATTGAAAGCCACACTATGGACAGAGTCCGAATGTCCTTTGAGTGTATGCTTATGATTCGTTGTGTTTGCATCTAACAAATGTATTGTGTTGTCTGGACCGCCACATGCCAAAATTTTTCCATCTGAACTAATTGCTATTGGGAATGTATTGTCTTTGAGTATTTTTATGGTTTTACCAGTCGTAATATCCCATAGTCGTAAAGTCTTATCACTACCGCTGCTTATAAGAGTATTGCTCATAGGATTGAATACTACTCTTGAGACTGAATCTGTATGACCTGTGAGTACTTTCTTATATTTTCCTGTGTTAACATCCCATAGATGTATTTTCTTATCATGCCAACCTGAACTTGCTAATGTAGAACTATCTGGACTGAATACTACACAAGTAATACTTTGAGTATATCCTTTAAAAGTGGTTGCATCCCAGAGTCGAATGGTTCCATCTTGACTTGCACTTGCCAGTGTATTGTTATCTGGACTGAATGCTACACTTACTATCCAATCTGTATGACCTGTGAGTGTGATGTTCTTTTTTCCAGTTTTGGCATCCCACACGCGTACGGTATTATCACCACCCCCGCTTGCGATTAGTTTCCCATCAGATGTAAATGCGATACTACTGATAAAGCTTGTGTGTCCTTTCAGGGGATTGATGTGTTGTGCGGTTTCAGTATTCCATAATAGGATATTTTTGTCTTCCAGACTCCCGGCACTTGCGATGAAATGACCGTCTGGACTATATCTAACACAATTAACTGAATCTGTATGTTTTTCGAGTGTCATGATGTTTTTCCCGGATTTAATATTCCACAACCGGATCGTCTTATCACGACTGCCTGAAGCAAGGATTTTACCATTTGGACTAAACACCACACTTTCCACATAGTCAGAATGTCCATTAAATGTTGCAATATGTTTCTTTGTATGAACATTCCACAATCTAACAGTATCTTGATCAGGTAAAGGTGTAGATCTATCAACTGTTATGAAATAACCACATCCAGTAGCCAGTAGTTTACCATCTGGACTAAAAGATACACTTAAGACCATACCTGTATGTTGAAGGGTAGCAATATGTTTTCTTGTGTGGATATCCCATAAACGAACAGTA
This sequence comes from Candidatus Poribacteria bacterium, assembly GCA_022394755.1. Classification (GTDB taxonomy): domain Bacteria; phylum Poribacteria; class WGA-4E; order WGA-4E; family WGA-3G; genus MSPOR6. The sequence goes on along the minus strand of JAGFCA010000005.1, from coordinate 181,481 downwards.
TCGTCTTGACTTCCGCTGGCGAGGGTTTTTCCATCTGGACTGAAAGAGACACAAACTACATCCCTTGTGTGTCCCGTCAAGAGGAAGACTTCTTTATAGGTTCGTATATCGTATAGCCAGATACCGATTGAACTTGCAACCGCAAGTGTATTTCCATCAGGAGAAAATGCGATTTGCTCTACCTGTCCTTTACCAAGCCGTGCTAATGCACCTTCTGGGAGTGCAAGTTGAGTGCCTGGTTCGTATTCAGCGAGTACATTAGGGATGACAATGTTTGATACTAACAGAAGTAGAAATAGATAACGAAGTATACTTTTCATGATGGTATCCTTTAACCATGACCGATGAATTAATACTGAGTTTTGAGCGCCGACCAAATTACAGGTAATTTCAGTGTGGGTTCGACTGGGGTAATATCAAGCGTTCTTGAAAGTCCATCCGCCACAATATCAGCCATGTCATCTTCGGTTAGGGCAACATTGAAAAGGGCAACTTCGTCAATCATGCCGCCGAAAAAGCGTGCTCCTTCATGTGTTCGTCCAATGACAACATCTTGGGTATCGCTATCACCAGGAAGCCCATTTAGCGCGGCATTTGGAGTTTCTTTTACAAGTTTTCCGTTTGTGTAGGCAGAAATTTTTCCACCATTCTTTCCTGTTTCAACAACGAAAGCGAGATGTGTCCACTCTTTGAGAGGAAACTCAGTACCGAATGCGACGATATGTGCCCCGCCAAAATGGATTGCGATTAAAGATCGTTTGGATGTATCGGTATAGAAACTAAAGGATCTTGGATTATTTGCTTTTGCAATAATGCCTTGCCATTGCGTACCGGGAAAGAAGTATCTTTCAGCATTAACCCATGCCATAACGGAGTATGCATCGGAAACTCGTAAGCTTGGGTGGTCTTTGACCTGAACCCAATCAGATGGTTCACCGAACTGTAATGCTTTACCAAATTTTCCATTTTCCCATGAGGGATTACCCATAATTTCCCCATCATTTTTGTTCCCTGATAGATCGCTGACCGTTTTTCCATTACCTTCGTCAAAGAGCCAGATGCCAACGGCGGTTTTAGGGTCTATTTTTGCTTGGATTTGTGGACTGAGGATCAATGCAGTGAGGATTAAGCTTACGCATAAGATATTTACTCTTTTCATTTTTCCTCCTTATTGAGTGAGTAATAGGATACAAGTCTTAGTGAATTATATACCTTTCATCTCAATTTGTTCCACAGATATTTTTGCCTGAAAAGCGTTTATACTGCCCTTCTTACTTTGCCAATCCCCGGTAGCACCCAGTTTAAAGGCTTTACCACGTTCAAAATTATGGTTGATTGTTGCTGTTTTACCGGGTTCGATCTCCCACGCGGATTTAAGAGCGTCATCGGGATAACCTTCTGTCGGCAGTTTGGCATCACCATCAAAGAGATCAAACGAACCGGAGGTGTCAGTATTGCCGACCTTGATATTTATAATTAGCGTGCCACCGTCTTCAAACGCAGTCGTATCAATATTGACGACAGTATAATCCTGATAACCGTCACCTGGTGCTCGAAAAGTGTCTAATATCTCCTGAGATGGCTGTGTCCTATTAAGTATAAGACTCAACTCGTTTAATGACTCTTCTGAGATGTTTCTATCCGATTCAGTGTCCTCTTTATTTATGGATTCTACTTGTGGATATTCCTCTACAGATATTCTTGCTTTGAAAGCGTTCATACTACCTTTCTCACTCCAACTGTGAACTCCGGTTGCCCCCAACTTAAAAAACTGTCCCCGGTCAAAACGATGTGTGATTTGTCCAGTCTCATCGGGTTCGAGCCATTTCATAGCAAGTACCATGTGTTTAGTTACTCGTTCTGCTGTTGGGAGATCGTTATCACCCTCAACTAAATAGAAGTTTCCCTCAGCATCGGCTCTACCGGTTTCAATGTCAATGGTTAGCGTTCCACCATTTTCAAACGGTCTTGTATCAATGACGACTACAGTGTAATCCTGATAACCCACTATTGGTGTTCGGAAAACATCAAAGACATTCTGAGAAGGTTCTTCACTGTTTAGAATGATGTTCCCCAATCCGGGTTGCTTCCCCTCCAAGGACTCCTTGAGAAATATAAGGTAACTCTCCTCGTCTCGGAGTTTAGATTTATCCCAATTGTCGTAGAAGAATTCATTGACAAGCAGTCTACCCATCAATTCAAACTCTGGTGATATGACGAAGCAATCGACGGGTGAGCCTTTTTTCGATCCGGTCTTCCATCCATTTATAATTGCTTGTGCTAAGGGGCGCGTTGTATCAAACGTCTTACCTTCGCGCTCACGCCTTTTAGCAATCGGTTCCCTCAAACTTTGGATACGTCCTAATTCAGCATCTGCCACCCAAGTGTTGATGAAATTGTTATTAAGGTATTCAATGTTTTGATCATCAGAGAGAGCAACTGCTCTCAGGCTTTTGCCACTCCCTCAACACGATTCGTCTGCCAGTGGACCACCTGATGAAATGGCGTGAATCGGTTTCTGTAATGCAGGTGCTAATTCTAAGGCTTCCTCCAGTGATACCCAGTTAATCTGTGCTGACTTATAAAAACGTAACATCAGTGTTTGTAATGCTTCTTCTTGGGTGATTGCTTCCGTGAATTTAGTATCTTGCAAAATACCTTGTGTACCAGCAAAGAGTTCCATTTTTGGGCAATACCCAATGTCCGTAACGCAGATTCCATCTCTAAATTTCCATCGTGCATCAAAGTTTAGTGTGGCATCCGGAACGTGCATCTTGAAAGCGGAAACTTTCTTTTCTAATCGGTCAATAACCACATTCCCAGCAAACTGCGATGGCGCAAACCAACCTTTTTCTAAAACGAATTCCGCATGGATACGAAACAGAATCTCAGCAAACACATCATTGTAGGCGCGCAGACATGCCCATAAACCGTAAGAATCATCCACAGCAACATCCAACTCCAATTGTGGATTTGGACTGAGTTGTCGCAGCAGTGTTAATATGCCTTTTTCTTCAATCTGCCAGCAAGCGCCTACCGAAACCGGATTCTGTGGCAAAAATGCATGAAAAATAGAGGTAGGATATTGTCTCTCGGGTTCAGCAGCTTTTAGATTTGCCAATTCATCCCAATCGACGTGGTGATTGTATTGGGTGTATTCAATTGGAGCGATAAAGCCTTTGACTAACACTTGTGCATCACTGTCAAGATCAAGTGTAATTTTGTCGTTGAAAGTTTTCATTTTCGTTAAGAACTTCCTTTTCGGTATAGGATACCATTGCCATCACAATGATGTAATGCATCACAATGATGTAATGCTTCGTTGTTACACATTTTTGGATGTACTTATGAGGTATCAGCGATAGCTATCAACTTGCTTATATTGGTTACTTGTTTTCTTGTATTATGGTGAGTTTAAAAAGTCCGATTATGTTTTAGGTTTGGTTAGGAAACCGCGAATCAACGGTATGAACGCCTTATGACGTTCCCTGGACATTCCCCGCCTTCCGGGTCTAAATGTGGATAATTTATGGAGAAATGAAGATCACATCGCTATTATTAAACTCACGTTGTATTAAGCATTCGACAGTTTTCAATTCCTGTTGGATTTCCTCATCATCGTATTCTGCGATCGGGATATCCTGCTGATCCAGAAGTCGAATAAAATCCAATAAGTGTAGTCCTGCTAATTTTGCAGCTTGCCCCAAAGAGAGTATGTTGCGGTCAAAGAGAGATATTGCAAGCAACCGTTTTGTCTCCTCAGTCAGTTTCTCTTGATTATAACCGGAAATAGAAAGTGGGGTTGAAAGTTCACCAGGTACATCCAACGTGATAGTAAGCATGGCTCTCACCTCTATATCGCATTAATGGTATCGTTAATATCTATACCGTTTTTGATTACAAAACCCTGTCCATAAGTTAAGTAACATTATAACATCTGTCATAGGAAAACATCATTTTAATTTGCCTTTATCCAAACTTTATTTACAAATCGCAAGTACTACATTGTTTCGGTTTCTACTGCATCTACAGAGATTTTCGCATGAAAAGCATTTATGTTTCCTGCACCACTGAACCATGTGCCGGTAGCGCCGAGTTTAAAGACCATACCTTCTTCAAATTGGTATTCTATCTTACCTTTTTGTCCGGTAGGAATATCCCAGGCAGATGCGATTGCTCCATCTGGATAACCTTTTGTTGGTAATTCTGTATCACCATCAAACAGATCGAATGAACCACCGGCTTTTGCCATACCAACCTTTATGTCTATTGTGAGTCTACCACCCTCTTTAAATGCAGTGGTATCGATTGTGATGACATTGTAATCTTGATATCCGTAACGTGGTGTTCGATAGATGTGTATCACTTCTTGTTCAGGATTATCTTCATTGAGGATAACTACTGAACCTGTTAATAAAGATTCAGATACATTCTCATCGAATCCGGGGAATTTTGCATCTAACGAATCCTTTAGAAACTGCAGGTAGGCATCTTCCTCTTTACGTTTATTTTTATAACATTCATCAAAGAAATCGTTGAGTGGAAGTTTTCCCATCACATCACCTTCTGGCGCAATAACTAAACAATCGACAGGTGAATGTTCTTTCCAACCAGCCATTATAAATTTCGCCAAAGGGTGGTTTTTATTGAATTGATCGGATTCACGCTTTTGCCTTTTTGCCATGTATGCTTTTTTTCGAGGTGTACGTTCTAACTCCACATTGGACACCCAAATATTGATAAAATCTTCATTCAAGAAATCTATAACTCTATCATTAGAGAGGACACCTGCCCTCAAACCTTTACCGCTCTCTGAGCAAGCCTCATCAGCCAAGGGACCATCGACAGAGATAACATGAATGAGTTTACACTGAGTCTCTGCTAACTCCATCGCATGCTCAGCTTGTACCCAGTTAATTCGCTCTGATTTGTAAAATTGTTTGCTTAAGATACGGTTCGCTTCTTTTTCGGTAATACTAAGCGGATATTCAATGTTTTTAATATTCTCCTGCATCCCAGCGGTTAGTTCCATTTGTTGGCATAGCCCTGCAGCTGTAATAGAATAGGAAGCATCTTTGTCTTTTTTCCAATTTACATCAAAGTTCACAGTGCCTTCAGGAACATACATATTAAAGTGCAGTATATCTTCCTCAAGTCTGTCGATTATTATATTTCCCCTAAACTCTGAAGGTGTGAACCACCCATCCTTTAGTTTAAATTCTGCATGAATACGAAATTGTATGTCTGCATACCTATCATTGCATGCTCGTAAACATCCCCATAACCCGTGTGAATCACCATAATCAATATGCATTCTTAGGTTGGGAGTGTGATGTAATTGCTGAAGTAGCTTCATCACGCCAGATTCTTCTATTTCCCAACATTCACCAACAGAAACCGATTCTATGGGAATAAATGATTGGAAAACAGATAGGGGATATTCCATCTCAGGGTTAACAACAGAGAGATTTGCTAATGCGTCCCACTCTACATGGAAATTTGAGATGGTATGTTTTATGGGTGCAATAAAACCGTTGACCGATATACTCTTAGCACCATCAAGGTATAACGTGATTCTGTCTAATACTGTATTCATTCAACTTCCTTTACTGAGATTTTTGCACGAAATGCATTTATACTGTCTTTTTCACTAAACCAATTACCGGTTGCGCCTAACTTAAAACGTTTTCCTACATCAAAATGATACTGTATTGTACCAGTTTTCTCAGGTTGAATATCCCAAGCAGAGGCGAGTGCTTCAGAGGATATACCTTCAGTTGGTAGTTTAGATTCACCGTCAAATAGGTCAAACGAACCTGAAGGTTCAGCATTGCCTACCTTTATATCAATGGAGAGGATTCCCCCACTCTCAAAAGCGGTTGTATCAATATTAACAACCGTATAATCTTGATAACCATACTCTGGTGTTCGGAAGATTTCTAATATCTCTTTGTCTGGTCGCTTTTTGTTGAGTAGAACATTAATAGGCAGTGAGATGGGTTTTGAAGTGTTATCATTTTATTCGAGTGTTTCACTCATAGATTCATCTCTACCATCCTTTGTTTCCACAGAAACTGTTGCATGGAAAGCGTTTATCCCACCTATTCCACCCCATTGATCTCCAGTTGCACACAGTTTAAAAAGTTTACCTTGGTCGAATTGGTAAGCGATTTTTCCTGTTTGTCCAGGGAATATACCCCACACTTTTGCAAGGGCATCGAACGCCTTCATATATTCTTCACTATCTTGGTTGTTCCATGCTTCAGGATCAACGCCATCAGGCACATTTTCAGTCGGAAGTTTCTTGCTTCCATCAAGTAGTTGAAAAATTCCTATTGCATTGTCTTTACCGACGTTGATATCAATAGTAAGGGTGCCACCATTCTGAAATGCAGTGGTATCAATGAAAACAACGGTGTAGTCCTGATGCACTAATTCTGGTGTGCGAAAGGTGTCTAACACATTCTGTGAAGGTTGTTCTGGTGTTAGGATAGTGTCGCCTAATCCGGGTCGTTTGTCATTCAAAGAATCCTTGAGAAATACCATATACATTTCGGGTTCATCTTCAGGTTTCTCCATGTTGTCAAGAAACTCATTAAAGTCGACACTACCCATCAATTCAAAATCATGTGATATAACAAAACAGTCTACCGGAGAACCTTTTACCCATCCTTTCATAATACTTTTTGCTAAAGAGTGATTTGTGTTAAAGGATATTCCTTCCCGTTCACGTCTTTTTGCAATTGGTGCTTGCAGGCTTCCTGTCCGTCCCAATTCTGCATTTTCTACCCATGTATTAATGAAGTTTTCATTCAAAAAATCAATTATATTGTTTTTAGAGAGGACACCTGTCCTCAAGATTCTGCCGGTGCCTCAGCACGACTCGTCAAAAAGTGGTCCATCTAATGAGACAACATGGATCGGCTTCTGTTGCGCGGGTGCTATCTCCAACGCTTGCTCTAACGATACCCAGTTAATTTTGTGAAACATGTAGTAATGCGAAATAAGTTTACTTTCTACATCTTCTTGCGTGATTTCTGTCGTGAATTCTACATCAGTAGGGTATGCCCCAGAACAAAGTTCAATCCGTGGACAATAACCGATCTCAGCAAACCAGTTCCCATTTTCTTGTTTCCAACCGGCATCGAAATTCAGTGTTGTTTGTGGTACGTTCATCTTGAAAGAGACGACTTCCCTTTGGTGTCGGTCAATAACCAGATGTCCAGCAAATTGTGATGGTGTAAACTTGCCATTCTCCATGATGAATTCGGCATGGATACGGAACACAATGTCAGCAAGATCATCATTGTAGGCTCTTAAACATGCAACTATGCCTTTATAGTCTCCGTCATCACCCTTAAGTCTCAGTTGTGGACGTGGATAGAGTTGCTTTAGCAATGTTAATACGCTGTCTTCCCGAATTTGCCAACATTCTCCCACCGCAACCGATTCTAACGGTAGAAAAGATTGAAAGACAGAAGCAGGATATTGCTTTACTGGTTCAGCAGCCTGTAGATTTGCCAATTCGTCCCAATCTACATGGAAGTTGTATTGTGTGTACTCAATCGGTGCGATGAAGGCTTTGACAGAGACTTGAGTGTCCGCCACAAGATTAAGGGTGATTTTGTTTATTACGGTTTCCATGTCAGTTTTCCTCTACAGATATTTTTGCGCGAAAAGCGTTTATGCCACCTATTCCACCCCATTGATCTCCTGTTGCACACAGTTTAAAGCGTTTACCTTGATCGAATTGGTAAGTAATTTTTCCTGTTTGACCAGGGAATATACCCCACACTTTGGCAAGGGCACTAAACGCCTTCATATATTCTTCACCATGTTGGTTCTTCCATGCTTCCGGATCAACACCGTCTGGCACTTTTTCAGTCGGAAGTTTTTTGTCCCCGTCAAGCAGATGGAAAATACCTATTGCATCGTCTCTACCGACCTGGATGTCAATGGTGAGCGTGCCACCATCTTCAAAGGCTGTGACGTCAATTACGACAACTGTGTAGTCCTGATGCACTACCTCCGTGGTGCGAAAAGTTTCTACCGCCTCCTTCAAGGGCTGTTCACGGGTAAGGATAATGTCACCCAATCCAGGCCGTTTTCCTTCCAAAGATGCCTCAAGAAAAAACAGGTATGCGTCTGTCTCTTCGTCTAATTCTCCTAAGTTCTCAGGGAACTCATTGTAATCTAAACTACCCATCAATTCAAACTCATGCGATATAACTAAACAGTCCACCGGCGAACCTTTTTTCCAGCCTTTCATAATTGTTTGTGCTAAGGCGTGGCTTGTGTCGAATGTCTTACCTTCGCGCTTACGTCGCCTTGCAATCGGTTCTCGCAAACTCATGCTCCTTCCTAATTCCGCATTGGGTACCCACGTATTGATAAAATTTTCGTTCAAGAATGCTATGATCTGGTCATCGGAGAGCTCAACTGCTCTCAATCCTTTGCCACTCCCTCAGCAGGATTCATCAGCAAGCGGTCCATCTATTGAAATCGCATGAATCGGTTTCTGCAGTGCCGGTGCCATCTCCAAGGCTTCTTCCAATGATACCCAATTAATTTTCTCGAATTCGTAGAATTGCAACGCTAGTATGCCCTCCGCTTCCTCTTGCGTGATTGACGCGACGAATTCGGCATTTTGAGGCTGTATGCCCGCGCAGAGTTCCACTTTCGGGCAATAGCCGATAGCCGCAGCGGTGCGCTTGTCTTCGTTTGTCCAACCGATATCAAAATTTAGTGTCGTTTGAGGCACATGCATCTTGAAGGAGACGATCTCCTCTTGGAACCGGTCAATAACCAAATGTCCAGCAAATTGTGAAGGGGTCAACCAGCCATGATTCATGACGAATTGTGCGTGGATACGGAATAGAATCTCGGCAAATTCATCATTGTAAGCACGTAGACATGCCCACATTGCACGCCGAGGATCCCCCGAATTAATATGTAGTTTCAGTTGTGGACGTGGAGAGAGTTGTCGCAGCAATGTTAGCGCGTCTTCTTCTTGAATCTGCCAGCATTCACCCACTGAAACCGATTCTGATGGGAGAAAAGATTGAAAGACCGACACAGGATATTGCTTTTCCGGTTCAGCAGCCCGTAGGTTCGCCAATTCGTCCCAGTCCACGTGAAAATCGGCTGAGTCATATTCAAACGGTGCAATAACACCTTTGACGTTTACTTTTTCGTCCCCATCAAGATTGAGGATAATTTTGTTAGTTGGTTTATTCATTGTTATTTTCCTCTATAGTTATTTGTGTCAGAAAAGCGTTTGTACAGATTTCTCCTTCGTACCAATAACCTGATGCACCTAACCTAAAGATCTGACCATGGTCAAATTGGTGTTTAATCTGTAATTCATCATCTGGTCCACCCCAAGTTACAGCAAGTGCATCACACGGTTCTTCATCTGTAGATAGTTCACCTTCTGCATTAAATAGATAAAACTCACCATCCCCTTTTTCTCTACCGATTTTAATATCAATTGTGAGGCTGTAAATCTACCAGTATTTAGTGTGAATTCTGCATGAATTCGAAACACGATGTCAACATACTCATCATTATATGCACGTAGACATGCCCACAGACCGAGTGAATCCCCATTGTTACAGTCCAAATTCAAGTTTGGGTTGGTGTGAAGCTGCCTTAGTAATTCTATAACACCGTCATTGATTTGCCAGCATTCACCGACCGAAACGGATCCCGAAGGTAGAAATGCATTAAATACAGAGATTGGATACCGTTTTTCCGGTTCAGCTACCTGTAGGTTCGCCAATTCGTCCCATTCTACATGGAAGTTGTATTGTGTGTACTCAATCGGTGCGATGGCACCGTGGATAGAAATTTGAATATCATTATTAAGATTTAGCGTGATTTTGTCTTGTGAAGTTTTCATTTTAATTCTCCGCTACTGAAATCCTTGCTTGAAAAGCGTTGATACTTCCTTTTTCATTAGATGCCCATCCCATAGCAACCAATTTATAGAGTTGTCCATGTTCAAAACGATGTGTCATCTGTCCTTTTTCACAAGGATCATACCAACCTATATCGTGCGCCTCATCAAGCATTATTCCTTCCGGGCGTTTGTGTACAGCATCAAAGGTAAGTTTATGGACACCATCCAGCAGAAAGAAGGATCCATACGCTTTTTCATTACCCACTTCAATATCCATAATGAGTGTACCGCCGTTTTCAAACGCTGTGGTATCAATTACGACAACCGTGTAGTCTTGATGTCCATATTCTGGAGTGCGAAAAACGTCTAATATCTGTTGTGTGGGTTGTTCAGGTGTGAGAACAGTGTTCCCGAATCCAGGGAGTTTTGCTTCTAAGGAATCAGCGAGAAACCTGAGGTAATTCTCGCTCTCTAATGTTCCATCTTCACGGCGATTTTCCTCAAGGTAGGTATTGACTGCTACATGTCCTATCGCTTCAAGTTCAGGAGATATAACCCATGCATCTACTGGACCTCTACGCCATTTGTTCTCAATGATTGTACGTACCAATGGAGGCATTTCCCCAAACCCGTTTGTATCGCGTAAGCGTCTAAGCTTGGTATTACGCACCCACATATTGATAAAATATTCATTCAAGAATTCAATGATTCGTTCGTCGGAGAGGACAACTGCCCTCAAGTTTTTACCGCTCCCTCAACATGCTTCGTCTGAGAGTGGTCCATCGACAGAAATGGCATGGATCGGTTTCTGTTGTGTTTGTGATATTTCTAATGCTTCTTCAAATGGCACCCAGTTGATTTGCATGGACTTATAGAAGCGTTGTATCAGTATGTATTCAGCCTCTTCACGTGTAATTGATGTTGTAAAAACGGTTTCCTGAGAGACATCATGCTTTTCTGTAACAAGTTCAAATTTAGGACAAACGCCACCACCTGCACTATAATAGTAATTAGGTTCGTCTTTCTGTTTTTTCCAATTTACATCAAAGAGTGTCCCTTCAGGAACACACATTTGGAAAAACGCTACACTCTTATTAATACGGTCAATAACCAAATTTCCTGCTAACTGAGAAGGTGTAAACCAACCATCCTCTAATGCAAATGCTGTATGGATGCGGAACATAATATTGGCGAGTTCATCATTGTAAGCATGTAGACATGCCCATAGACCTTGGGAATCTCCGGCATTTATGTGCATGTCCAGATTCGGATTGCGTTGAAACTGTTTCAGCAAGGCAAGCGCGCCTTGTTCGTCAATTTGCCAGTAGTCAGCAACCGAAACAGGTTTATCTGGAAGGAATGATCGGAAAACCGAAGTAGAATACATCTTTTCCGGTTCAGCAACGCGCAAATTTGCCAACGCATACCATTCTTCATGGAAGTTGGGGTTCATATCCTCAATCGGTGCAATGAACCCTTTGATGAGGACTTCTGCGTCATCGCCAAGATGGAGATTTATTTTATTTGATAATGTTTCCATTTCTTATGAAATTCCTTTTCGGCATAGGATATCGGTACAATTAGAAGGTGGTAATGATTCGTATATACACACTTTTGGATGCACTTTTGATAGTCTTCCCATTTCTAAATAAGGTTTTGACAAGATTATAGGAAATATCCCTATTCTTCAAATTAACGTTAAGTACACTGATGGAATTCATTGTGTATTATGATTTAGTTACCCAAATATTGAAAATGTGAGAAGTGTCTCAATAAAGAAACATCAATCTATAAATTGATTTTTATTATCCCCTAAAGTTGACACACCCTATTCTAACATGAAACTTGACAATCTGACATCATAACATCTATGATTAAATTTGAGGTTATTATGCGATTTGAACCTGAAGATTTCATTGTTGAAGAGATACCACTATATGAACCGACTGGAGTTGGTACACATACCTTCTTCGCTATTCGGAAACGTGGTCTTACTACATTTGAGGCAATTAAGCATATAGCAGGTGTGTTAACTGTCAATCCTAATGATATTGGGTATGCGGGATTAAAGGATAAGCATGCACTCACCACCCAAGTATTGTCTGTTCATGGAATTACTCCTGAAAGGATTTTAAAAATAGATTTATCAGATATAGAGATACTTTGGGCATCTGGACATGGTCATAAATTACGTGTAGGACATCTACGTGGAAATCGATTTGAGATAATTCTACGGGACATACCTCTAATACACATCCCAATAATAAAGGATAGAATGTTAAGATTTCAATCCGAAGGTGTGCCAAATAGATTTGGGGATCAACGATTTGGAAATAAGCAAGACACTCATTTGATTGGAAAAGCCTTGGTAAAAAAGGATTGGAAAACATTAGTTAATTATATACGGACAGATAGTTTTCCAATAAAAGCTGGTGAAAGACTTCTTCAGGATGATCCAGATAAAATGGAAAAGGTGATTAGATCTATTCCGCATAGAATGCGTAGGTTATATTTGTCTGCGTATCAGGCATATCTGTTTAATAGGATTTTGGATATGAGGTTGCAAAATTTAGGAAGGTTGTGTGATGGAGATGTGGCCATCAAACACATTAACAATGCTCCATTTCTTGTGAAAGATGCTTCTAAGGAACAATCGCGTGCGGATACATTTGAAATTAGCCCGTCCGGTCCAATTTTTGGATATAAGATGCGACAACCTGTTGGAAAAATACAGGAAATGGAGGATAGTTTGCTGAAGTCTGAGGGTTTGCGGCATGATGCATTTCGCAAAGTCGCAGGTATTAGATTGGCTGGAACTCGTCGTCCGTTACGGATGAAATTAGAATTTCATAAAGTCGAGAAAGTTGATGAGGGAATTCGTCTATATTTTTCATTACCTGTAGGGTGTTATGCAACTGTTGTATTGTCTGAATTATACAATTATCTTGATGGTTGAAGTTTTTTGTTCTCCCACCTGTGTTATTGGTATAGCATAAAAGGATTCCACAACGGTTACTTTGAGAGTTGATTTCCCATTTTATCAATGTAGATAACCTCAATATTTTTAGGTTCAATTCCTAAAAACAGGAGAAGAAATCTTTGGACATTATTCAGCGATGAACCCAAGAATTTTGCAGAAAACTTATTCTCATCGCGTTGAACATAGACAACTGCCCGATCTCTGTAAAAAGGGAGAAACTTGTTTCCGGCAAAGAAACCACCTGCAATAGGTTCAGTCGTTGCACGCTCCACGGCGTTTTTGCGGTCTTGAAGAAGAAATTGATTTTTAACATATAATGCTTTGAGTCTATCTATCTCTGTTTCAGGAATTCCAAATGTCTCTGAATACAACTTCCTAACGCCTGGAACTTCAAGTTGATTCTGTGAATCTCTAATATCCAGATACTGAACGTATTCAACATAATTGAGGATAGTGTAACCCGCATCAAGCACTTTTTGTAGCCACTGCTCGGGAGGATATATTTTATCAATCCTTCTATGCCTTTCATTTTGGAGGTACGCTACATGATATGATTCCATGAGAGCTTCAACGGTTTGTGGTCCTTGATGCCAGTACATCATGGTTGCCCACAAAACCTTTTGTGATAATTTAGGAATTGTAGTACCTTCAATGTTGGTCCCAACTTCATCACCTTCAATGTCGGTCACAGTTTCATCATGGAGAATAGAATGTTTTCTGTTTTTCGTTGCAGTATTTTTATTTTGTTGGGATTGTATAGTAGTAATATTTTCAGGTAGACTATTGATATAAGGATTTCCTGCCTCCGATTTAACAAAGAAATAGATCCCTATAATGAGAACCAAACTGCCTATTAATCCTAAGAAAAAAATCTGATTATTAAGTGGATGCCGTTTCACACGTTATTTCCTTCGTTTAAGATTCCAATGATAGAGAACTAATATATGTAGTCACATTTTACCACATTTTCAATATATCATTAAGTTCAATAAGTAGCATTAGGTGTGTAGAGTTTTTGGCATAAGTAGGATGCTGTCTTTGTGTATAGATACCTATAATTATCGCATGAATCATTTTCACAAACATTGCTACTTCAGTAGCTATCAGCTATCAGCTATCGGCTATCAGAAAAAGTTGTTAATATTTATCGTATTGAGATGATGTAGCTTTCACGGAAACCTGCACGGAGCAATTTTATGAACCCTTACTGTATAAGGGTTTCTGATTTTAAAAGCACCTATTCTTCGTGAATCACGTATGTTATATATTAGTTTACAGTTATTGGTTTTTGGTTATGCTTTTCTTAAAATCATCTAACTTGGAACCAAATATACAACTTCTTTAAATTAAAAAAGTCTCATCTGTTATCCCCATTGTTGTTATAGCGACCTTGTTTTACTTCCTCATAAATACGATCTAAATGTTCTTGGTTTTTAGGCGGCCACGGCACATCTGCGGGAAGTTCAAGTTCTTCACGACTTATCGGTGGCGGTTTTTTAGGAAGAATATTACCCATATCATCAATATAAACGACTTTCCAACCCCACGGGTGTTTACCCTTAAATGCAATGTCAAACATATGTTGCTCAGTAAGTTTAGCATTTCCACTACTTACTCCGTATCCCTTCAATCCTCTATTAATAATAACGCTTTTTTTAGGAAGTGGAAGAACGGTTCTTCCATCAGGTCCTAAAAATTCAACGGAGAATACGGTAGGATCTGCCTGCTTTGCGGCTTTGGTTTGTTGGTATTTCCAAATCTGTCTATCAATGTAAGCATCTTCAAAGGATTTCCAGTCATCATATATAGTACCGAAATACATTTTGGGAAACCATTTTTCCGGATCAGATAAATATATACGCTCCTGATGCATTAAACCACTACGAAGCAACATCATATACTGATGGAAATCATTAGCATCTTCAAAAACAATGCCTTTATCAAGAATCCTTTGAATCCATTTGGTTGGAGAGTATCTCTCATTACATGCCTGCAACCATTCAATAGAGACATTATTAAATGTAAATGCTTGAAGAATAGTTTCAGGTGTTTGTGGTATTGGTCCCTCATATTTGATGACTGGTGTCTTTGTTGTTTTAACACAGGATACAACCATGCATAAACTGAAAATTAACACAACTGTAAATATAGTTTTCATTTGTTTCTCCAAGGGATTAATTTTATTATTACTTCGTCGTGCAGGTCGTTTCTGTTGCAGCAGCCGTTCTAATTGTTTGGTCATATCAATCTATTAGATATGTGAGAAAATGTTACACTTTTCCTACAAAGTGTAACTTTAATTCATGAAATTTTAAACCACATTACTCCAGTCTCTGTATGGCTTTATAGCACATTTAGTATAGAATTTCTGAAATTTAAAAAAAGTTGCAATTACCATACTTTTTGACGGTGTTGTGTTATCTATTTTCTTTGATAACAGAGAAGATGGTATATAAATAGTTCTCACAATTCCACATTGTCCTGATAAATTCCGAAAATTGAATAAGGTAGCTATAAAACGGATTTTTGTATTCATAGTATATTATATATTACAAATATTATAACGGGTGTAAATTTTGTTTCTAAGTAAATTTCTGTATTCTAATTAGTTTATAATGTGAATTTACCGATTTATGTATTTTTGTTTCTGTAATATTTTGATGTATGTTATGATCTTTTTCTTCATTTTATTTTTGTTTTTATGAATTAGGACTTATGTATCTTGCACTAATATCCACATTTAGAGATTCCCTATGAGACCGTCCTATCGGTTCTGGATTTTTAAAATATCTGTTAATGGTAAAAACTTTACACACCGTAGTGCCTTTGGGTGTAATACCACTTGAGATTTCGTAAGACTTCAGATATACTAAGTCTTAGTATTGTCAATACTTTTGAACCAGATCAGATGAAGCGATTTATTGTGGAACATTGAGAATTACGAAACAATATTCTTATTAAGGCGATATAGATGGATATTCTACATGAACTAAATGAGAAACAGAAAGAAGCTGTAGAACAGAAGGACGGTCCTATACTTGTAATTGCGGGTCCTGGCACTGGTAAAACAAGGGTTATTACGCATCGTATTGCCAATCTGATTCGGGAATATAGTATCAGACCTGAGAACATTCTTGCTATCACCTTTACAAACAAAGCCGCTCAAGAGATGCGAGATCGTGTTATTGATGAAATTGGGGATCCACATGGTCCTAACGTGAATGTTAGAACTTTCCATTCGTTCTGTGTAAAAGTACTACGAGATCATGCTATAGAGATTGAATTAAATGAGAATTTCGCTATTTTTGATCAAGAAATTCAAGATGAGATATTAACAGAGATTGTCAAAGATCTGAATCTTAATTCAAATGATTATCCCTCTTGGCGATTAAGAAATGTTCTCAGTGAATATAAACACCATGTATATGATAAATCACAGACATTTGAGATAGATTCGGATATTCTCCTTGATATAGATGATGAAAATGCTGAATCCAACATTAGAGAGATTTTAGATGCGTATCAAAAAAAACTCTCTGGTTACCATGCTTTGGATTTTGATGATCTTCTTTTGAAATCAGTTGAGTTGTTTGAAAAAAGTTCTACCGTATTGGAACAATACCATAACCAACTCTCATATATACTTGTAGATGAATACCATGATGTTAATAAGATTCAATACCGTCTTCTTCAACAATTATGTCCCACGACTGATTCTAATCTGATGGTAGTAGCAGATGGTGATCAAGCGATTTATAGTTGGCGTGGTTCAGATCCAATTTATATAGACAAGCTTAGGGAGGATTATTCTCCTAAGATAATTACCTTAGACGATCACTATCGATGTAGCAAGACGATATTACGTGCAGCGCAAGAGGTTATTGCCAAGAATCCTACTTGGCAAAAAGAACGTGCCCTTAAATCAGTGAACGAAGATGGTCGTGATATCTTTCACTATACATTTTATACCGCTACTGAGGAGGCACGGAGTGTAATTAAACTCATTCAGAACTTGGTAAAACAACGCGGTTATTCTTATCGAGATATTGCTGTTTTCTATCGAACTCATAAACTTGCGGATGTGTTGTCTGAGCAGCTTAACAGAACAGAAATACAGTACCAACGAATACGTCCAACTAATGCATTAGACGATGAACACCTAAAGGGTATTCTCTCCTATCTCTGTTTTCTTGAATGGGGACTACCGCGAGATTATGAAACTGCAATTAATTTCCCCGAACGTCGTATAGATGAGTTGACTTGGGTACGCCTGAAGTGGTTAGCAAAACGGAAAGGGATTGAGTTATCGAGATTACTGGAGTATGTAGAAGATTTTCGAGAAGATGTCGGACCGTTAACACGTCATAAAATCCGTATGTTTAGGAAACAAATTTATGAATTAAAGCATGATATACAGGATGAAAAAATAGGTGTAATTGGCCAAGAGTTATTGAAGAAATTAGCACTATCCCGATCACCATATCGTGGCAAAGAATTGTCTATTATTGAGAATTATGATGAAATACAAAACTTGGGAGTAGTACAAGATGTGCTTTATAGTGCTATTGATCTGGGTGAACCTATACGGATAATTGCAAGTTATGGTATTGACGAGTATTGTGCAACAGAGATTATAAGACAGACCTTGACAGAGTATTTGGATCAGGATGTTGATATTCAGTATCTCCCAAAACAGGATACATTGAATGTACCAAACAATACACCCATCCTAAAAGAAAACAGTGTTAATATACTGATAGGTGATTTTACGGAGCTTCAGGATAGGGAGTTTGGAACGAGAATAATCTCGATTGGTTCTATACCGGATAAAAATGATGTCATACATCTTGGGAATGCTGTAGTAAGAAGCGTCGTTGCTTTAAAGTTATGTCAACGACTCTTAAGTAGATTTGAGACACCGAACATGTCTGATATGGTTATGTATGATCTGGAAACAACAGGGGTCAACACAAAGAGAGCACAGATCGTTGAGATTGCGGCAATGCGATTGAATGGAATAGGGGAAAAAATTGATGATTATCACAGATTAGTAAAACCTCCAGGTGGGGACATTCCTCCTTCAGCTACAAAAATACATGGGATAAGAAAGGAGGATGTAGAGAATGAACCGAGTATAGAGACAATACTTCCAGAATTTTGTAATTTCATTGGGGACAGTATCTTAGTTGGACATAATATCGCTCAATATGATAATTTGATTCTTGAACGGGACATGAAGGATATTCTAAGCCGAGGTTTATCGAATCCATATTATGATACCCTTATTACTGCACGTAGGTTACTACGTAGACAACGTAGGGGAATTGAAGCATTAGTTGAGAAATTTGGTATAGCACATAATACATTACATAGAGCGATGGAGGATGTTGAGGTTAATCGACAGATTTTCCAGAAATTAGTGCAGATTGATTTGAAAAAGCAGGAATTGAAGTCGCTTCCAGAATTATTACCACTTGTAGGAATTGGTATACTATCAAAGTCAGAACCTGATGAACGTAATGAATTCTCCGAGAATATTGCATATCTCAATGCTGCCTATCGATATATCAAAATCCATCCTATCTCTTTTCCTGAAGATATACCACTTGATTTTGAAGAAAGAGAACAAGTTGAGGAATCTATCAAGCATTTACAAGAGAAGATACCGCCTATTCTTCAAGAAGATACAGATTGGTTAGAAAACGAGGCACGATTTAAGAATATGCTCTTGAAATTTGAGAAAGCTGATCTTGGAGATAGACTGATTGATTTCTTAGGCTATCAGAAATTACTTACTAATTTGGATGAGATTGATAATTCATCTGAACAGGTAACCTTGATGACATTGCATGCTGCGAAAGGCACTGAGTATCCTGTAGTGATTATAATAGGTATGGAAGACGGGAGTTTTCCTATATGGAGGCATGATATGACGCAAGCGGAACTGGAGGAGGAACGTCGTCTGTTCTATGTGGGTATGACGCGTGCACAGAAGCAACTGTTTTTGTCTACAACAGTATATAGGCAAGGGAATAGGGAACATTCTACATCGATGTTTGTTCGTGAAGTATCCTCTGATTATATGGTTAAGTGGAGTTCATTTAGTTAGGAATAAGGGTATTGAGATTAATTGATTCTATGATGAGAATAGATGTACAAAGTCACATATTCCCAAAAGAGTATATTGAAGTTTTAGAAAAGAATCCACATCCGCCACAAGTTATACGCCAAGGCAGTGAAGCAATTGTAACATACGGAGATGTACAGACCTTTCGACTGCAAGATGAAGTATACGATCCTAAACGCAAACTAAAGGATATGGATGCAGCAGATGTTGACATGGCACTTCTCAGCACAAATATCCCGCCACCCTGCATGCTCTCTCCTGAACTCGGTAATGAAGGTGCACATGCTATTAACAATGCAATTGTTGAACTTGTGGAACAACATCCGGACCGATTTGCGGGTTTAGCATGCCTACCATGGCAAAATACAGATGAAGCAATTGTCGAACTGGATCGTGTGAAAGAACTTGGGTTTCGTGGGATAATGCTCTATTCACATATCGGGGGTGAACCTGTTGATTCTCCACAATTTGAACCTGTATATACACATGCCGAATTTTGCGAAATGCCAATTGTCATGCATCCTACTGTACCAACTTGGGGAGAAGCAATTAAAGATCACTGGATGATAGGTATGATGGGATTGCAGGTTGATAACAGTTTTGCTTTACTCAGATTGATATTGAGCGGGATTCTCGAAAGACATCCAAACTTGCGAGTTGTGATGCCACATGTAGGTGGTATTTTGCCCTATATGAGTGGTCGTTTAGATCACCAAACAGAGGTGTTGGGTAGAGCACGAGAACATATAACTCAACCTCCGAGTGAATATCTACGTGGTATCTATTTGGACACAGTATCACCATCCCTACAATCATTGGAATATGCCTTTGGGTTTGTCGGAGCGGAGAATCTTTTATTTGGAAGTGATCATCCCTGGGTAGATATGCCACGGTTTGTGGCGTTAATAGAAAAGATGTCTATTTCAAGTGTAGATAAAGCACAGGTTTTTGGTAAGAATGCTCAGAAATTGTTTAAAATTGATTAATTTACAGGAAGACTTCTAAATCAATTTAGCAAGATAGAGGATGTATTATGTCAGAAGAATTAACGGATGCTCAAAAATTCTTTTTTGATAATAACGGTTATCTTATCTTAGATGATTTTTTCACATCATCCCATGTTGTAAGTCTAAGAAGTGCACTTGCAGAGGTAATTGAGATGCGTCGGGAATGTGAAGAAAACGGATTGACACAGACAGGTATGACACATATACACGGTGAAAAAAGTACTCGCATATTCTATATCCTTGGTGATCATCCGCTGTTCTTAGAACTGTTAGACTGGAAACCGATGTTGCCATATATCACAGGTATTCTGAATGAGATGCCACATCATCATGCGTCCGATGCAATTATAGAGCATTATACAGATTTGAAAGAACGTCCAATGGGATGGCATATTGATGGACATGATAACGGTTACCGAAATCTACGTCCGATACCTTTATTGCAACTCAAAATCGGTTATTATTTGACAGATATGACCGAGGGTGGACAGGGAAATCTCTGGCTGCTTCCGGGGAGTCATAAAGCAATGCATGACCCTAACCATGAAGACCTGCGATATCCGCATGAATATCCCGGTGCGTTAGAGGTATGTGCTCCTGCGGGGAGTGCCATTCTATTTCATAATGCACTTTGGCATTCATCAGGTATGTTTACAAAATCTGATGGTTGTCGTGAGATGTTATATTACGCCTATGAACATCCTTGGATGGTTGCTTCTGAGGAACATTGGGGATATCCAAAGGAATTCTACAATTCGGAGCTTTCACCTGATCAAAGAAAGTTTTTTCACGGATTTGTGTTTGACCCTCCTGAACAGAGGTGGGTAATTTAAGATTTGTTTCCTATCCATCAATATAGATTAAGGATTACATTCTATGAGGCTAACAGAATCGGAAGTATCATTTTTCCATGAAAACGGTTATCTTCTCCTTGAAGATGTATTAGATGACAGTGATCTCGGTCCAGTTATAGAAGAATATTCGGATCTTATTGCTACCCGTGCTGAGAAATTGCATAGTGAAGGGAAAATAACTTCTACCTATGCGGATAAGCCATTTACAGAACGCTTGTTATACCTTGCTGCAGAAGCACGTGAGGTTACTGCGGATTTGGACATTATGCGTGCTCGTGGAGAAGCAACGTTTAATTTTCTCAAGAATCCTAAGATATTAGACCTTGCTGAATCTTTTGTCGGTTCAGAGATATTATGCAACCCGATACAACATATCCGTTCTGTATTGCCAGTAAAGGAATCTCAACATGAACCAACACCTTGGCATCAGGATGCGGGTGTGTGTTGGCCCGATACCGATCCGTATTTTATGTTGACTGTTTGGATACCGATTGTGGATGCTACTTTAGAGAATGGATGTCTGCAAGTCCTCCCGGGTAGTCATAAGTTTGGACTATTTAAACATGCATGGAATAATGCGGGGTTAGCAGTACCGCCAGAACACCAACCACCAAATCTTACACCTAAAGAATTACCTATACGGGCTGGTGGCGTGATCCTATTCCATAATTACACACTTCACAGTGCGAGACCGAACGAATCTGATACAGTGCGTTGGAGTTTTGATTTACGTTACCATGATGTGTATCAACCAACGGGTAGACCCTATTATCCCGCATTCTTGATGCGGAGTCGTATGCGACCTGAAGCGTGTCAGACAGATTATGAGACATGGTGTAAACGGTGGAAATTTGCTTTGGAAAATTCCAAGGGTGTTCAAGCCTATCGATGGCTTCGATAGAGGTGAGGGAAAGTGTTACAGATATCTGATTTGCCAACTGTAAATGCATCCTTAAATTCTATTAGTGCAATTATTCTTATAGTTGGCTACGTGTTTATTCGTCAAAAGAAAATAGATGCACATAAGAAATGTATGTTAGCTGCGTTTTCTGTATCTATTCTGTTCCTAATCAGTTATGTGATCTACCATGCCAATGAAGGATCAACTCCATTTACAAAACAGGGGTGGATTCGACCAGTTTACTTTTCTATCCTTATCTCGCATATTATCTTAGCATTTTTCATTGTTCCCTTAGCACTGCGGACCCTTTACTTGGCATGGCGAGAGAGATTTGAACAGCACCGTCGTATTGCTAAGATAACCATTCCAATCTGGCTTTATGTTTCCGTTACCGGTGTGCTAATTTATCTAATGCTGTATCAGATGCCTTAAACAGCAATGCACAATAGATTGTAGACAAATCTATTACAATAGTTTAGACAGTTTCTGTCGGTTCTCATGGGATTTTGGGGTTTCTTTAAGGACGATCATTATTAGTAATGGTATTACATAGCACTCCGCTGGAGTACGGTACACTTTGGCTATTATTTCTTTAGACATATCACACCGCTGGTGTGAAAAACATCGTAATACCAGTATCGTTGATTCTAATTGATTGCGTCTAACACACTGATGATCGTAGTTCTTGCTCCAGAGGAGCAATATGTCTATAGCAGCGAGGCTTAACAATCCCTGCACTCCAGTGGAGTGCTATGATTAAAAAATGCCCTATTATAGTATTCTATTAAAGGAACATACAGTATGAAACTAATATCCGCATCTATCTTATTTATACTTTTGTTTTGTATGGGATTTCTTTTTAATACCCATGCTGATGACTACAATCAATGGAATCTACCTAAGGGTGCAAAGTATAGACTTGGGAAGGGAGAAATAACAAATTATGCGGATAGAATACAGTATAAGTTTTCTCCTGATGGTATTCAACTTTTTGTAATCAGTTCGATAGGGGTTTGGAGATACGATATACATACAGGTAAAGAATTGGGATTAATATCCAAATACATGAATGAAACTATTGATCATATCACGCTAAGTCCAGATTGTACGAATTTCGCTGACATTGAAAATAATTTCAGACGAAACAGAATTGAATTGTGGAACTTACAAACGGATGAACTTATAACTACATTTGACAATCATTCAACATGGATACGGTCTGTTGCATACCATCCTAATGGACAGTTTCTCATATCAGGTGATTCAGAAGGTGTTATTAATTTGTATGATATTGAAACTAAAGAGGATTCATCCTTTTTGACTTTAAATCAGTCTGTTGACAGAATTCAATTCAGTCCTAATGGAGAGAATATACTTTTTAATATTGATAAGACCTATAAGTTGTGTAATTTCCAAACAAGAGAAATTATTGCCACATTAGAGGATACCGAAGGAATTAAACGTATTTTCTTCGGTCCAAATGGGGAACATATTATTGGATACACTTCTGCTGAGGTGCGTATTTGGAATACTGCATCAGGTATATTGAGAACAAGGTTTGGTGTTGAAGGTAGAATTAACAAATTGAAAGTATCCCCTGACGGTAAGACAATCGCTACAGCGGGATATAACAATTATACAGTTCAATTATGGAACATTTCAAATAGAATAGCGAGTGATTCATTCGTTAGTGATCCAAAGTATGTAAAAATGATTAATCTCACCGGTGGGAAACCGAGGTTAGTTGATTATGCAACAAAACGTGTTGGATCAATTGCGTTTAGTCCAGATGGCGTAACATTGGTAGTTTCGAGCCATGATGAAATCGTCTTCTGGGATATTGAAACTGGTGAAAAGATTAAAACCTTAATCGCTGAAGGATCGTTATATAACCTCCAATTTAGTCCAGATGGAAGAACACTTGTCGCAAGATGCTATTTTACCAAGAAGGAATCTGGAATCTATTTATGGGAAATAGATACGGAAGATTTAGAGAATTCAGAACTCCGACATATTATTACTGGCCATTACAGAGGAATTACTTCATTAGATTTTAGTCCAGATGGTTTGAATCTGGTGAGTGCACATAACTACTTAGTACGAGTTTGGGATACTTCAAATGGTAAACTTAAAACTACTGGTCATGGACATCCGCATCAAGTCAAACTTCGGTCTGTGAGGTATTCTCCAGACGGAAATAAACTTGCAAGTTTGGCTATTAGTATCCAGAGTTCTGCGGGGAAAGCTGAAGTGTTGTTATGGGATGCAAATACGGGTGAATACCAAGTCACCTTAAAGGGACACGGTAAAGCATTTGGTAATTCTCGGCCCGAACATCCTAATAGCATAGCATTTAGTTCTGATGGGAAGACACTTATCAGTGGTAGTCTTGATGGGACAGTCCGTCTATGGAATGCAAAAACGAAAGCGCGAGACTCATTTTTTCACAGTTTGCATGGAGGTCTATTTGGTCATTCAAAGGCGACATTGAAAAGACATAAAGATCACGTCTTAGCGGTTGCTATAAGTCCTGATGGAAGTACGTTTGCTTCTGGCAGTTCAGATAGTACTGTCCGATTGTGGGATGTAAAGAAACGTAAATTGAAAGCTATCCTTGGAAAAAGTAATGTTCCTGAAGGTCATGATATTAAACGCAATACAAGAAATAACAAAACAATATTTCATATACAAGAAAATATACATGAAATACAGAGTCTCGCTTTTGCATCTGATGGAAAAACACTCTTTGTAGGAAATAGGAAAGAAATTACTCTATGGAATATTGACACCAACAAGCGTATTAAATCCATTAATGTCCTAAAGAGTAACAATGCAAGCGTATATAAAACTACTGTTCGCAATCACTTAGATGGAACAACATCAGAAAAACCGAACGACATTAAAGCTGTAGACCAGATGGACTTAGGTTTCCGTTCCACAAGAATCAACACTTTTGTACTTTGTCTAGACGAAAACAGTCTGGCAGTTGGACTTTCAAATGGAGTAATTCTATTATTAGATAATCTTACATTTGCAGTTAGGAATAAACTCCTTGGTCATCCTGCGCGGATTCTTGCATACAGTCATGATGGTAGAACACTGGCGAGTGGGAGTTTGGACGGTACGATTATGATTTGGGATTTGGAACGATAGGCAGAAAAGAAAAAGCCACCCTGTTAAGAGTGGCATTCAATTCTACTGGATATTTTCTAAGCAGAAAATGGACGGAACCCTCGAACCATCAAACCGCGATCGGAATTGGCTTTTTTTGCTTCCTCTGCAGCTGCAGCACGTTTTTCCGCTTCAGCCCGATTTTGTGCTGTTGTTCCACCGATGATTACAAAGTCATCTGTACGACGATAACGATTGATGAAGACAGGTCGTGGTTTGTCAGACATATTCTGTTTTGAGCCGTGTATTGTCTTTACATTAAAGAATATCGAATCTCCTGCCTTGCCAATAACAGGAAGCGAACGCTCCCATGGCCATTCATCCTCTTCTAAACCGAGATGCGAGAAGGTATCGACATGTTTCAGTTGTCCGAGTTTATGTGATCCAGGTACAACATGTAAAGCACCGTTAACAAGATCGGTATCCACAACATAGTTTAGTATGCCGACAGGTCCTTGGTAACGATGTTCAAAATATGCTGAATCCTGATGTAGGTGTTTGGGATGTCCACCAACAGGTTCCTTATATAGACACTGACCGTTGCCGAATATCTCTACATTTGGACCTAAAATTGCTTCAACAATCCTTATTGCATTTTCATCAAAAGCAGATTGAAAGAACGCTCCACTTGTCTGATAATTCATTGCCAACACCATAATCTGTTTATCTCTATCATATCCATCGGGTGCAGGAATGAAAAGTGTTCCATTTGGTGTTCGCCATCCCTCAACAATCTTCTCTGCTTCGTCAATCAGTGCTAAGGATTCAGATGCTGCCGCCTCCATATCCTGATTTATTTTTTCAATGTAAGGTTTCATTAACCCGCGTACAACAAGACATCCATGTTCTTCAAAAATGTCTGCTGCTTTTTCTACGTCTAATGAATCTACAGATAGTTCAATGTCTTCAACGTTATAGTTTGATTCTTGATTCACAGGTTTTTCTCCCTGAACATTAGAGGTTTAGCCCCACGGGGGTCGTCGTCCAGTTAAGTTTTCTAAGTAATCTGCTGTCTGTTTTACTTCAGAATTTAGTTTGTTTTTTGCCTTTTGTTGGCCAGATTCTTCAGTTGTATATGCAACCCTATAAGTTCCTTTTTCTTTACGACGTAATGAAAATTCACCCTGTACATTTCGATTAATATACCTCAACATGTCATGTATTACCCAGTATACATCGGTAGTTGTATATTGTAATTCAGAGTTATCAGACTTATCCTTCACAGCATCAAGGGTTGTTTGAACAAGTTCAACAACTTCTGCTAAAGAGTAAGACTTATTCTCTTGTAATTTTATTTGGTTCATTCTGATTTCTCCAAGAATCTTATTGTAGGCATATTGGACGGTTTTTCATCGAAGGACTGTCCTTTACCGTCTCCATTTCGAATCTGAATTAATTGTGATGCTATACTAACAGCAATTTCCGGAACAGTTTTGGAGTTGATATGTAGTCCGATAGGTGCATAAACTCTTTTTAGTTTTTCAATTGGAACGCCTTCATCCTGTAGATCATCAAAAATGAGTTTTATCTTTCTTCTACTTCCAATCAATCCGATGTAGCGTGCATCAGATTCAACAACACTATGAAGTGCAGATTCGTCGTGTTGGTGTCCGCGTGTCACTATAACGACATAGGTAAGATGATTTTTTGGGTATTTCCCTAATTCTTCAGCAATGTCACCGATGATAATTTCGTCAGCTTCAGGTAACCGTTCAGTTGATGCGAAATCAGCCCGATCATCAACAATCGTAACATCGAAATCTAACCAGGTTCCAAGACGACAGAGAGCTTGACCCACATGTCCAGCCCCAGCAATAAGTAATGTGGGTCTTGGTTGAAGTGGTTCCAGAAAAACAGACATCTTATCTTCTGTTTGGATTAATTCTGCCTGATTTTGTTCAAGAACTTCAGAGATCTTCTTCTCAATATCTTCTTCTAAAGTAGTATTTCCTAATGTTCCGATACGATCTCCATTGGTAGCATAAACCCTTTTCATACCGACTTGAACATTCTGTTGATCACTTTCAACAACAGTTGCACAGACAAGTGGAACTTTAGCGTAGTTGAGTTGCTGCAGTTGTAAATATATTTCTGCTTCATTAGTAGATTTCGGTATATCAATGAAAATCTTCATGTTCCCACCACAAATGAGACCATCATCCCACCCATAATCACTATCTAACTGAAATTCAAGGAGTCTCGGTTCACCTTCCTGCATTAATCCGATTGCTTGACGTCTTGCTTCCGCTTCAACACAACCACCACCGAGGGTGCCGATATTCTTTAAATTTGGAAGAATTAATAATTTCGAACCGGGTTTCTGCGGGGTTGAACCCTTTGTTTCAACTACAGTACAATATGCTCCGTATTGATCGGATTCAATTAATTGTGGGATTTTTTTATAGATTTCTCTCACGAATGCAACTCCATTGTTAAGGAGAACTGAGAATCATGTAAGCCGATAACTTCTGTAGAATGTGGATAGATTTCTGTAAGAATAAAAACGATTAAAAGGATTGATCCGTAGCACTTTGTGCAACGAGTTGTGTGAATTGCTCCCGTTGGGTGTCAGTGAGTTCTAATGGGATTATGCCTTCTATGCCATCACCACCGATCTTAGATGGTACATTTATGAATACAGATGTAGAATCCGTCGATATTAATGTCCCAACACTCATGACCCGTTTTTTATCTAATGCAATTGCGGACACAATTTCAAGGATATGGCTTGTTAATGTGTATATACTATCCAATTGGTTGTCATTAAAATCTGATAGAGAATTGGAGATGTCTTTAACTCTTGTTTCATCTAACAGTTGCGAAAGCGGTATACCGTTTACTCTACAATATTGTGGTAATGGATATGTAATAGAATCATTTCCTATAGCTAAGGCAGATATGTCTTTCACAGATAATCTGAGTTTATTGGCAATTGTAGCTTTTAGTTGTGCAGTTGCAATTCCATTTGAAATACCGATGACATTATTAGATCCTATAGAATGGTGTATCCATGCTGAAATATAGTTTGCATTTTGCATGCCGACCAATATCTTTGAATTGGAGATATATTCATGAATAGTGGGGATTACATGTTGAATTATAGATAAATTCAACTTTTTCAACCCTTGATTTGAACGATACCCCACTGGTTGTTCAGCAGGAAGAAGTAAAACTATGTCCGATTTTGATAATTTATCTGGTGAATCTGTAATAGTTATATCTGTATCGCTATTACTTGTTGCACCAGCAAGTATTATATCCCTTATGTCAGTCGTTCTGTAATTCCTATTAATACGTTTTCCTTCAAATTGGCTATCAGAGTAAATGACGATCTTTTGAGCTAATTCAGTATGAGAAATACCCCATGCAACCGTTTGCGCTATTTGTCTGGAACCTATAATTGCTATTTTCATAGATCTTTTCCCTATAGAAGTGATTCAACGATTTCTTGAAACCTTGTTTCAAGTTTTTCACGTTGTACATCCATTTCTGAATCGGCTTTTAGTTTAGTTTCTAATAATTCATCATATCGCTCGACATATTCCATTAGATTTTCTACCTCTTTCTCATAACAAATTGCTGAGGTTAGGACTTTTTCTTTCACAACAACAGGAAGTTCTTGTGTTGTAATCTGTGTGAGTTCCCATCTCCAGACTTTTTCCGATATATATGAAATAAATCTGTCTAACGGTTCACCCTCATAACTGCTCTTTTGAAGTTCTTTAACCTCCTGAATTAACCCTAAGACTTGGTTAAATAGTGATTCAGGCAGATTGTTTTTTAACTCCATCAAGATGCGTCCTGTCGTAGAAATCGGTAGTTCATTTTGTAGTAAGAAAACTCGCAAATTTGGATAATCCTCTGAAGTCTTGATATCAGTGAGCCAAGTTTCACTGATTGAAGGGAGTTCATTTAGGTCGAAACTAAGTACTTGCTTCTTACGTATCTGTTCAAGTTCTGATGTATTTCTATTAAGTCCAACTTTAGCAAGTATTCTGATGGATTTAGCTTCGCCATAAGGTTTCAAGAATTCTATCATTTCCTGAACTTTCATCTGTTCTGCCTTAATATTTTCAGGAGTTAGATTATCGTTGTTTTTCCCATTATTGGAGTTTCTTTTTTTGCTTTTCCGGCTTGGTGTTACCGAGCGACTAACTTTCTTAGTGAGAGATTCATCGTATCTTTCTAATTCTTCCCGTAGGAGAGCGAGAGTCATGTCCCCATGTATAGCAAGTTTTTCTTGATTTGTAATATCTCGTAAATTATATCCTGTTTTAGCAGCAAGTGCGCGATTTAAATTTCGTTCTAAGGTCTTACGATCTTTTTCGTTTTCAATGACAAGTTGACTTCCCAAAGTAAGATTAATTAATCTCTTTGTTTGGTCGGGTACACTAAGGTTAATCTCACATGTAGGTTTTAGTTCCCCTAACAGTCTTTCTCTGTATTTTCCATTTAGAATTAGTGCCCACATTGTAGTGAAATAAGAGTTGAGAGATTTAGATTCTGAAGGTGCGTGTTCAATCCATTGCTTAATAATTG
Organism: Candidatus Poribacteria bacterium; assembly: GCA_022394755.1. Classification (GTDB taxonomy): domain Bacteria; phylum Poribacteria; class WGA-4E; order WGA-4E; family WGA-3G; genus MSPOR6. The sequence goes on along the minus strand of JAGFCA010000005.1, from coordinate 152,001 downwards.
TAAAATTACTTTCAATTTCTGTAAGAATCTCGTTTAGATCTGACTCATCAACATCAAAACCGGGGAAAGTCTGTTGTTTCTGCTTTCCAGTTCTTGTACTTCGTCCATTAGGTGAGGATTTTGTAGCCAGTATTACGGTTTGTATTGGTTCAATTATCCCTTCAAATTCGCAACTATGTTGGTTAGCATGGTTTGCAATTTCAAGAAGAGCCAACCATACCTTTCGAAGTCTTTCAATTTGGGATGGATGCATTGATGAACTTAATCCGATCCCTGTCAATTTTTCACGAATTGTTCCAGAGGTCCATTCAGGAAGAGATAATTCGTCTTGTACTACATCGTCCTGAAGGACAGTAACATTCACAGGATTGACAAAACCGGTTGATATGAAGTCCTTTTCAAATAACATATCATGGTAGAGTGCAACAGCAAAATCACAGATCTGATTTGTTATAGTATAACTGGATTGGATCATATGATTGAGTGTATATTGTTGTGTCTCCTGTAAGTGCCAAGATTGAATGATCAGATCAATACACTCCGTAAGTTTCGTCGTTATAATATCTATAGAGTCTTGATCAAATTCCTCACCAATATATTCTTTATAGTACTCAGTGAACGCAGACATTGTGTTTTTGAGTTCTTGTATAACGAGATCATCCCAGACTTTATTGTGAATCCGTTGACCATTATTTAACATCAGAGCTTTGAGCCTGCTTTCCACACCTTGATGGAATTCAGTCATCAGGTTATATGCATGCTGATTCACCTTTCCCATATAATCTTCAATTTTCTTTGTTGACTCAGTAATGGTATTTTCTATATCATCTTGAGTAGCGGTGAATTGAAGTGAGACCAACCGAAGTTGTTTAGGTTCAAGTGGATTATATACTGCTGCAGTAGGTAATACTCTGACTGATGGATCTGCATTAGGTTCATCATCATTCCTAAATTGATTTTGAAGGGAGAGACTGCTTCCTAAGTCAATTAGGTCAGGATAATTCTTTATGTGTGTACGAACGATACTTAACACGGTATCGTAGGCACCATTCTCAATTTCGGTGAGAACAATATCTTCGTTAAGGTGCAATCGGTTAATATGAGTTTGTTCAGGAATAACTACTTTGCTTGAAGAATTTTCAGCATTCTCCATGCTTGTAAGTACATAAGCTCCTGTTTTAATAGTATTCGGGACGACTAAACGTGATTGTAGTACTTCTTCTGTAAGATCAGAAAGGGTTAGAGATTTTCCTAAATGTTGAACGGTGATATCCGTAATTACCCCATCAGCAAAATCACTGATTTGTCGTATATTCCGTTCTAATTCTTGTATGCTTTTGTTAACCCTGTCATAATCATCAAGAGCATTGTTCTGTATCTTTGTTTCGTCTATCCAAGATACCCAGGCTCCTGGACGGTGTTTCATTTTTAGGGTAAGTTGTCCATCTTCAGAATCGAAAGCCGGAAGAATCTGACTTTCCGATGTTTCCTTAGGTGTCCAAACAATTAAATGTTTCTTATTCTTTCCCCCAAGGCCGATTCCAAATGTATCTCCCCAACTCATACGTCCTTCAACACTTGCTTTAAGTTTATCAGTTAACAGTAATAACGAGTCAGATTGAAAATTTAGCGATATATCTTGCATTGTGCAATTATTGCATGTCCTCCAAACAGGTCTAAATCTATGAAGTGTAATTCTTACTTACATAGACCTGAAGAATATATGGTGAAATAATGAACCTATGTAAAGTAGGTATTATGCTATTTTCCTAAAGTTACACGTTTGCCATATATTTTCAATTCTTAAGATTTTAGATTATAATTTCTTCTTTTATTTCTAAGAAAATGTGCCATTTATAGATAATGTCATTGAGGTATGGTATATTAAATAGATTATGATATATATATAATTTAAATATGAAAGAAAATATGTAGTGTAAAAGTTAAATATGTATGAATCCGTTGTACCTATAATCTATTAAAAATCTTGTTTGATCTCAAGTCCCCAGACATCCCATCCGTCAACTTTTTTTCTTGCAAATAGTTCAAGTTTACTCTGATTTGGAAACATTTCTTCAATCCGTTTACGTACTTCATCTGGTTTTTCAGAATGTCGTGTTCGTTTTGCTTGTACAAGCTGTCTTGTATTCCGCATCCCTCTGGGTTGTGGTATTACACCGCGCTTGAAAACGAGACATAATTCACACTGGCTCATCGTATAAAAGCCTGGATTAACCCTACATTTATCCCATACAAAAGCTACAGTTGCCCATCGGAATCCCCATGCTTTTCCTAAAGCGATTGCTTGGTCAAGATGGGGTGATGAACTCCACATAAAGAGTAGGCAATTAGTAGAGGAGATAGATGCAACATTCCATTCTGCCATATCTGAAACTGATATGGTAGGATAATGTTTAACTGCACCACCACTATCTTTACCACCGGTACCGGTGTGTTGAAGTTGCCCTTTATAGTCCCATGGAGGGTCTGCATAAAGTATTTGATACTGTTTATCTGGAAATGGAGGGTGTGAAATCATAGAAAACTCACAGACAAATTCACATAAAAGCTGAAACTGTCTGTAATACAAAGCACCTTATTGAAGATTGGTCTATAGGGTTAGTGTTTCTTACTTGGCGTCCACGCTAAGTCCATCTTGAACTATGTTATTATTTGCCACTAACATATCACGTGAAAAGATGAAGTCACTTCGTGAGCTACCGAGTTTCTGGTTTTCGGTTTGCTGTTCACGGAAATATTGTGGTAATGTGAGACCAGTCATCCGAATTGCATCTTCTGGACATGCTTCAACACAATATCCACAGAATATACACCGTAACATGTTGATCTCAAAAACATCTGGATATTTTTCTCGTTGATATCCTTCTTTCGTTGTCCATCCCTCAGGGGCAGGCGCTGCTTGTATAGTAATACAGTCCGCTGGACATGCCGTCGCACATAAGAAACATGCAACACACTTGATTTCGTCTTTTTCTGTTTTTGTTAGTTTGTGAATCCCACGATACCGATCATTTCGTTCATTAACACTTCTTGGATCTTCGGGATATTGTACAGTCAATTTCTTTTTAGGGATGTGCTTCAAGGTAGTAAACATACCCTTAAGCAGGGCAGGAATATAAAGCCTATCCCAAAATGACATCTCTTCATTAACCTTCATAAACGTATCCTTTCTGATTAGAAATTAAGTTTTTGTCTTACCAAATTTATATAATAATAAAAAGTTGTACGGTCAATCTTTTGCAACGGTGTAATTTGGGGCTTCCTCAGTAATATCAATATCGTGTGGATGGCTTTCGCGGTATCCACTGCTTGTCATTCTAACAAACTGTGTATCATTGCGAAGAGATTCGATGTCAGGAGTGCCACAATACCCCATTGCTGATCGTATTCCACCCACTAATTGATACACATAATTGCTTAATTTGCCTTTATGTGGAACTCTGCCTTCAATGCCTCGTGGTACAAGTTTTGCCATATCTTCGTCACTCACCTGTTCACCAAGAGCAGCCCCTCGTTTTCTTAATGCCCCTATAGACCCCATTCCACGATGCATCTTATATGTTCTGCCTTGATAGATAACAGTTGATCCTGGACTTTCATCTGTTCCTGCCAGTAGACTCCCTATCATTACGGAACAGGCACCAGCACCGATTCCTTTTGCAATGTCTCCAGAATATCGGATACCGCCATCAGCAATAATTGGCACTCCTGATTTATCTGCCACTTGTGCACAATCGTAAATTGCTGTAATTTGAGGTATACTGACACCAGCGACCACACGTGTAGTACAGATTGATCCGGGACCAACGCCAACTTTCACAGCATCTGCCCCTGCATCAATCAAACTTTTTGTGGCTTCTGGGGTGACGACATTTCCAGCGACAAGCTCGACATTTGGAAATTCTGATTTTAGTATTTCTGTTGATCGAATAACGTTTTTTGAATGTCCGTGTGCTGTATCCAAGACAAGAACGTCTACCTCTTCATTCACCAACATTTCAACTTCTTGTAGAGTCGTTGAAGGCTGAATTGCTGCCCCAACCCTTAATCTCCCTTCATCGTCCTTACAAGCCTGAGGAAACATCTGAACTTTATCTATATCTTTAATGGTGATCAGACCACATAAACGTGAATCTTTGTCAACAATAGGTAATTTCTCTTTTCGTGATTGATGTAATATCTGTTTGGCTTTATCAAGAGTTATTCCTGGAGATGCAGTAATTAATTTTTCTGCAGGGGTCATCCGTTCGGTTACTGGAAGATCAAGGTTGGTTTCATATTTTAGGTCTCTGTTCGTAATCAACCCAACAAGGTAACCGTCTTCGGTAACAATTGGTACACCGCCAATATGGTATCGTGCGGAGATGTCAAGAGCGTCCCGAATAGTTTTATCTGCAGTGAGCGTGATAGGATCATTGATCATACCACTTTCGGATCGTTTGACTCTGTCAACCTCCGATACTTGCTCTTCAATGGAACAATTATAGTGAATAATACCGATGCCACCCTCTCTTGCGATTGCAATTGCAAGCGTAGATTCAGTGACTGTATCCATTGGTGCACTGCATATAGGAATATTGAGTCTAAGGTTTCGTGTGAATTGTGTACTTGTGTCAACATCATCAGGGAGTATACTTGATTCTGCGGGGATGAGTAGAACATCGTCGAAAGTTAGTCCTTCTTTTGCAAACTTTGGTGGAAATTCTTCAGAAAGTTTGGTGTCCATTGGAATCATCTCCTTTTAATAATGCCGATTAGGTGGGTGAGAATTAACAAAACAGTTATAACTTTATGCCTTGATATTCCCATAAATTATAGCATATCCACTACATTTAAGTCAAAAAATATTTTTATCAGATAAGTGATTGTGGTATTTAAGATGATGTTTATTGTCTACTCCGTAAATTCCCCGGATTTTTGCTAATCCTGTGATTGAAATTTTTCGCATATAATTCACCAAAGCTACTATTACAGGTATACACTAAATAGTTCATCATTATGCATCCATAAAATCAAAATCTATGGTAAAATGTCAGAAACATATTGAAATAAGGAGAAAAAACATGGGAAACCATAATGTTGGTATTGTTGGTCTTGGTTGGGTTGCTGGAGCACATATTGAAGCCTTTAAAGCTGTTACTGGGTCAGATGTTACTGCCATCTGTTCTCGCCGTGAACATGATGAATCTGTATTGGAGGAGACTTACGGGACACCCTTAAAAGCATATACAGATTATGATAAGATGCTTGCTGATCCTGATGTACATATTATTGATATCTGTACACCTCACCCGTTTCATGCGGAACAGGCGATTGCTGCTGCTGAAGCAGGAAAACATCTCATCATTGAAAAACCGATCTGTTTGACATACGACGAAGCTAAAGCAATACGGGATGCTGTTAAGAGTAATGGTGTCCATGTTTGCGTCTGTTTTGAATGTCGCTACAGTGCCCATTTCACGATGATTCGTTCAGTAATTGATAATGGATTGTTGGGAGAATTACACTATGCGGAAGTAGATTACTACCATGGGATTGGTCCTTGGTATGGTCAGTATGAATGGAATATTAAGAAGGATTTTGGTGGGAGCACTCTATTAACTGCAGGATGTCATGCACTTGATGCACTTCTGTTTTTTATGGATGGAAGTGTTGAAGAGGTAACAAGTTATCATACACAATCTGCCGGAGAGGTATTTCAACCGTATGAATATAAGACAACCAGTGTGAGTCTACTTAAGTTTGAAGGTGGTCACAAGATTGGTAAGGTGACTTCGTGTGTAGATTGTTTACAACCCTATTATTTCCATATTCATCTTGTTGGCAGTGAAGGAAGTTTACTTGATAATAAGATCTATTCTGCGAAGCTGAAAGGTATGGATAAAAGTAAATGGAGTAATCTTGAAACATCACTCATAGATTCTGGTGATGTGAGTGATCATCCGTATGAACCACAGTTCCAAGCATTTATTGATAGTATAGCCAAAAATGAACCGATGCCTTTGACCGATTTTGATACAGCCTTTGAAACGCACCGTGTTGTGTTTGCTGCTGACCAATCTGCTGAAGCAGGTGGGAAGACAGTTAAGTTGTCTGAATTGGCTGGATAGAGTCGTTAATCTGTAATGCTTTTTGTGGATATACTGAGAAAGGATTCAAGAAGTTACGGTATGAATGTCTAATGAGGGTTAAGAAAATATCGGTAATTCTAATTCTCCATACCGGTAGGTGCTGTTTCTTGGGGAATGTTCTAAGGCATTCATACCCGGGGAATGCCCTAAGGCATTCATACCGTTGATTCATAGCGTCAATTTAAGAGAAGAATTGTTATTTCTCAGGACGGTAGAACATTCCCCGTCCCTTTTTATTTAACAAAATATGACAGACTGTCAGATATTAACATAAATGTTTTACGATATGTGAGTAAGGAAGATTTTAATTTTCCCCATTGTGATTGTTTTTTTTCTTTTGGGGATACAGGCAACAGGTCGTCATCAATCCAATCCAGTGAAATATTTTCCCAAGTTTGGTCAGTCAAGCGGGTGATGGTGCCAGTGGCTATGTTGTATTTATATATATGATAATCATGCCATACTGTACCTACTGGATGCTTCAACTTTATTTCGACAGCACTGAAGGCAATAGATTTTCCATTATCCATCCAATCAATAGATGAACATCTGTATGTCTTTGGTATCCGTAGCCGCTGATTCTGTTTTGTGGTTAGATCATAAATAAAATAACGATGTTCGTGAGGAATAAAACCGTCTTTTGGATTGAACTTTGATTCTAACTCATAATATAGTATCTGCTGTCCATCTGGTGACCACTTGGGATAAGCCTTGTCTATCAATGTATCCCCTGGTGGTAATGGTGGGAGCAGTGGACGTTCCCCTCCACCGTCACTATGCATAATCCAAAGACTTTTCATAGTTCTTCCTAAGATTGGGATTGTAGAATAAACTATCTGTCTACCGTCCGGAGACCAATCTGGAAAACTTACACCGAAATCTGTCAGTCTTTTTTCTATTCCGGTCTCCAGTTCAATTATATAAGCATAGTATTTCACCATGTTTTTTATTCTACCGACTCTATTTAGTAGAATAAACTTACCATTTGGTGAAAATACGGGGTGTCTGCTTTTAGTTCTTGGTTCTGTTATAATCCGTTGATTTGTACCGTCCGTGTTCATTAAAACAACCAGATCTTGTTGTTGATTTTCAGGACTTGCCCATCTTGAGAACACAATCTGCTTCCCATCGGGAGACCATCGGGGTGTAGTGGGATAACGTGTGTCGGTGAGTAGTTCAGTGACACCTGTACCATCATCCTCCATCACGAATATACCTTTAATACCTTCTTCGACTCGTGCTGCGAAAACTATTTTAGCATTTGCCAAGGGGGAGATTAATAAGAACAAAAGAATTATACATATAAATATTCGCATGTAATTTCTCCTTATGCCATTCTGAAGGAATTTAATATTCCTTCAGAATGGCAGTTGATATGGCTAGGGGTGGACACAATCCATCGTATTAGTCAGATGATAATCGTCCTGTTCTCCACCAACTGTTGCAATGATTCTAACGTATGCCTCACCAGAATACGAATCGTCAGTAACCCCTCCAAATATTGTCGTTCCATAAGAGGAATCAGTATCACACCATGATCTGTCACCAGAGTTTTCTGAAATCCTACCACTGTTGGTGGGATTTTTTCTGTCTTCTATATTTAATTCAGGGAATGAGGCTTTTATCTCTGTTGTCAGATTACATGGAGGACCGTGTCCATTATGAGATGCAGACAAATAGTAGTCAAAAGACATATAACCAGAGATGTTGTGATTAAATTTTTTGATTTTGACATTTCTTGTTCCTTTATGTTGACATACTTTTAAAGTATATCGGTTATTGCAATTATTAACTTTGATAAACCTGTGAATAATTCAAGGCTTAGTAATTTGTCCCTAAAGTTCACTTAATATGAGAACTTAGGGTGTAAAAGCTGAAAACTGCATTATCGGAATATTTGGATAAACCAACCTTTACTCTATGTATACCTTGTAAGTCCTGATTTGGATATACTAAGTGTGATCCGATAGTTTTATGATAGTTGTTATGGCATAAGTTTTACACACTCTTACTTACATAGTCTCTATTAATTAAAGACACATTATTAAGGTATGAAAAGGTGCAAAAAATGAAAAATAGCTTAATCTAAATAATATTAACGTGACAAATTGCTTGATATTCCGAATAGTTACACGGAATCATTATCCCAACTGGAATAATGATTATTAGGTTTTTTGCGATTTAATGTCTCTAATGTTCCATTCAACTAATGTTGGTTTAGTAGATAGTTTCAATCTGAAAAATTATATTTGAAAAAACATACGGTTTTACCATGTATTATGTAGACCCTATCTCATAAATCAAATATTTGGAAGATTCTTGGATCTTACCATGCATTATATATTGATACAACGGGGTGGGAAACCCGCCCCACGAAAGAGGAATTAAATATAAACGCACGATCCGTATTTATGAGATACGTTGTACCCCTTTTATCCTCGGTGTCCATCGCGTGATGAGTTCCGAAAATGCATTCTGATCTCTATTCTGGACAAATCGAATTAATTCTTCATCTGTGAGTATACAGATTGTAGTGATTTTCTTCGGCATAACAACGATCCTGAATTGGTTTTAATTTATAGCGTATAATATGTTGGTAAAAGGTATAAAAAAATATAGTTTGTAGAAGGAAATCAGGATTTTTCGTTTGTTTGTTCTATTGATGTGTCATTGCAATTTTCAGAGTAAACTCTTATGAGTGATATTAAACAATTGGTATAAAGTTAGTTATAGTAAGGTTTTGGAGCTGTTTTCTACATTTTTGTGTTTTCTGATTTACTCTGAATACTCTGAAGTTTAAGCACTCATGTTCTATGATGGTGTTAATTCTGAGTTGTGTCTAACAATCCCTTTTAAGCATATCTACGCTTTTTCAGATGTTAGCATTAGTAATATGTATAATGCTATATTGGCAAAAATGTTACACTTTTCCTACAAAGTGTAGGATTGGAAAACCTTTATAGCGTCAGTACGGTACTGGGTTTATAGAGGTTTTTGTAAAATGGCAAAAAAGTGCAAAATGTAGAAATTTTGTATTTTTTACTTTTTTGCAATCCATTGATTTGGAATCGTTTGAATGTGAAATCTCTTAACCTGCCATTTTGACAATATGTTTGAATATAACTCATTAACCGTATAGATGAGGTATCTTTGATGTTGCCATGAGCTATATTCTGAACCAATGGACGGAGATTGTCCGACTCTATGCATAGATTTATTTCTGTATGGACGATATGTATTTGTGAGGACAGTGTTAGGAATGATAATTATTTTTCCTGTGGTGTTTAAAGTAGGTCTGTTTTCAAGTTTTTCGTGTTCTTCAAGTTTTTCAAGTTTTTCAAGTCGATTTTTAAGAATAGGCTTTTGAAATAGCCTATAAACCCAGATGGAGAGAAGGTTTACGTATGTTTGGATTATACGGGTAAAAAATTCAAAACTTGAAAAACTTGAAAAATCCCACCTGTTTTGTACCAAAGATATTCCGTTTTGAGGATGATCCATGGTGCGATGATTTTTATTTTTTCTCATTATTCTGTTCCAACAAGAGTTTGTTAAATAAGTAATTATATATAATAACGATATAATATTATATAATTATAATTCTGTGTTGACAAGTGATTTTGCTTGATAGTTATAAGTTAGTTGAACTTTGACTATATATTCTTCATTTTAATTTAAATTATTTGAAGATACGATTAATTTGGATTTAAAACCATAGATTTTGTGATCTTAAGCCTATAGGGGTGTATCTGAATCGCGGATTACACAGATTTCGCAGAATGCGCTGATAAGAAGGGTTTGGATGGGATAATTTCATTTTCCGATTCACGGAATACACGGATAAGAAGGGGTTGGAGGTGGATGCTATCGTTTTCTGAATTACGGATTATTTTCGATTACGCAGAGAATATTGTCTGAATCACAGATTACGCTGATTATGCCGAGAAGAGAAGTGTTCGTGTGTAAATTGAAAATTTGGGTAGGAAATATAAGATAAATGTATCAACTGGACTTTTGTCCAGTTGTGTTTCGATTCCAGATTGGTACGATTAAAAGTTGTGGAATATCGCGAACACTTTCAACTGGTGCGGTGTTTCGATTCCAGATTGGTACGATTAAAAGGATGATTACATATATCAGATATTTGAAGTAATGAACGTTTCGATTCCAGATTGGTACGATTAAAAGCACAAACACCACTTGTGGAGATTGCCAGATATTCCAAGTTTCGATTCCAGATTGGTACGATTAAAAGTTGAACCACACTTTACTATTCTATTCAGTAACGCACTGTTTCGATTCCAGATTGGTACGATTAAAAGAATGCGAAAGCCGGCACACTTTCGCTCCCGACCCATTTCGAGTTTCGATTCCAGATTGGTACGATTAAAAGGCTATACAAAATCAATATTAATATAATACAGAATCCTTACTGTTACTGTCAAGGTAATTTACTTTTACTGAAATTTTAGACTGGGTTGCCGTCGACCCTCAATCGTGCAAATTCACTGGGAGGTCGACGGCACTATGCTGGAACTGGGGTGAGAGGTGTTTTTTAGCAATTTTGTTCAATTTTCTACCTATGCAAATTCATCAATTTCAGGGGATCGACGGCAAACTCTTTGATGAATTATTAAAGAATTACCCCCTAAATCGAGATGGGGGTTGACATAATCAGTAATTCTCATATTTTTCTGTTTTATCTGTGATATATATCAAATTTCAGACATCAATAACGAACTATATGATTTGATTTACTATCTTTATATCAAGAATCATTATCTATTTCCATCTGTTTTAGGTTGATATCTCCGCCAATAGAACGGAATCTTACAAGTGGTCCACCGTTCTTTATTTGTCCCTGTAATTCACCCACCTTAATTGTTCCATGAACAATTGCAGCGACAGGAAATTCTGTTGTTATCTTGCCATTGCTACTTTGTGCATCAATGTTGATATCAATCTCTGGAATAAATTCAACAGTAATTCCACCACCAGCTGCATCCAATACAGAATCGTGCTGTGGTTGTCCAGAGAATTTGACCTTTAATACACCATCAGATGTTCTGGCAATTACAGGTCCGTCATTCTCAACTTCTATTGTTCCATTCGTGGATTTGAGATTGGCACCACCCCTGCATTCGGTTAAAACGATATCTCCCTTATCCGTCTTACCTTCAATATTTCCAATTACGCCATCACAAAGAATATCTCCATCGGAAGTCATCACATCAACAACACCAGTATTATCAGATACCTCTATATTCCCTTGTGTTGATCGTAGATATACATCTCCATTGCAACTATGCAACCTAACACTACCCTTTGATGTATGTCCAATAACTGTGCCCGTGATGTTTTTAAATGAGAGATCTCCATCAAGAGAGTTTGCTTTGGTATCTCCATCCACATCTTGAATTATAATATCACCTTGACCTGTCTTCAGATTTACTTCAAGACTTTGAGGTACTGTAATGTCAAAATGTATATCGAACCGTTGTGCCATTTTCTCCCAATAGCTTTTACTACTCTTAAACTTCGCATCAATGTGTATATCCTGATCATTCTCGTTAAATTCCACTTCAAAGTCGTTTAGTATTTCCAGTATACTCTTGTCGATTTTCAATTGTGCTGAACGTCTTACCACCACATCAATTACATTTGTTTGTGAAGTGTGTATATCAATGTTCCCAAGATGCGTTTCGAGTGTCAAATTTCCCGTATCACTTGCATTGAAAGACTTTTTTATATCCTCCAACTTTGTTTGGACAAAGAAATCTGGCATTGATTTACGAATTAATACATCTATTGATGTATCTTTCATATCTTCACTTATATTTGTACCAAACCGTTTCCCAAGAAAATTGGTAAACATACCCTTTAAATCTGTTGATGTATCTACACCCTCGCTCAGATAAGCGGCAAGATGATGACAGGCAATACTAATCTCAGAGAAAGTTGCATCCTCTGGTAATGGATCAAAGAGATCTCTTGGTATAGCATCCATCTCATTCAGGCGTTCCAGTACGTTGTTAAATTGGCTAATACAACGTTTTTCTCCTTCTTTAAAGGATTGTGTTAACGTTGAATCCTCGGCAATTTCAGCTGTTTGTTCAACGATATGGAATAATCCACGAATTTCTTCTTGTTGCTGATTCATCCTCACACCTCATCTAAATTCTATATCTCAGATAGTTTATGAATGTAATACCAAATACAAAGATCTGATTTATCAAACTAAAGTTAATCAATCTCTCCAAATCCTTGTCTTTCCATAATCTCTTTTAATTGTTCCTTTGCTTTGTGTAATCTCCATTTAACGGTAGTTAGTGGCAGAGATAAGAATTCAGCAATTCTCTTCTGTGGCATATCTACCCAATAATAAAGTTTTATGACCTCCTGAAATTCTTCTGGCAAAGACATAATACATTTTCTAACTCCCTCATGTACTGATTGTTGTAAGATAAGGTTTGCCGGATCTGTAGAATCAGGGTTAGCCTCAAGCCTTAATTCATCATCTATATCTTCATGATATTGGAAACGACTTGCTTTTCTTATGTGGCGTAATGCTCGGTGCCGCGTGATTGAATAGAGCCAAGCGCCGAAACGGTTGAGATTTTCCAGTTGGGTGAGAGATTCAAAAGCCAATATAAATGCATCTTGTACAATATCTTCTGCTTCGGTTGGATCATTCACAATCTGTTGTGCCACCATCAACATAGCTTTTTGATATCTAAGGACTAATTCGTCAAATGCATGGAGATTACCCGATAGCACAGCAATTATTAGTTCAGCATCCTCAATATCATTTAATTCTTCTGTGCTCATAAGAAACTCCAGTTCTAAATTGATAGATACATCAAGTATGAAAAAGATAGATTAATTTATTTCAATTACCGTAATTCAAAACCTACATACACAATTCTATCTTCAGAAGTATTTATACAATTGATTCGCATGGAAGATGTTTATAGAAATGGTATTAATCAGGACTCACGAAAATATCGAGTTATCAGTCAGATTAGTATAAAATTGTTATTTTCATATATCACATACAATTATTTTATCAGTTTAAGAGTGATGGTAGAACCATATAAATACACCTTTCGCCCCGTGGGCTAAGGAATAGAGGTTGCAACGTTTTCTACACATCTTTCGTCCCGAAAATCAACGTTATGGGTGCCATTAGGCTTCACCAGGCTACAGACACAGTGGAAATGAGTAAGTCGTAGAAGTATTCCTTTCTTCATAAAACCTGCATAAGTCCTGTAAATTAAGAAACAGGATTTACGATTATCTGTAAATCCTGTTTTTATACGATTTCCTGAATAAAATCAATTGAAGTTCTAATCTGTCATACAACTAATTACTATTGAATAAATATCATGGTCGTAGGTATTTTTAGAGGTAATATATTCCAAATTATGAACCCGGTTTAAAGAAAGTAACTAAACAACCTCCAAGTGCAGCCAAAAGGATGCCGAGAACGAATTGCCACCGAATAGCACCCCACCCACCTTCTGGTGGATGTGATAGTGTTGCTACAATAGCATTTACAATAGGTGCACCAGCAAATACGATGGACATTACAACTGCTGGTTTTCCTTTAGCTCCAAATGCGAGTAATACACCGAATGCACCAACGGCACCAACGACCCCTGCGATGAATGACCATGTAACTCCTTTTCCAGAAAATGACCACGTTGCACCGCTTTGCCACAACATTAACATAGACCCTATCACTGCTACTAATAAATATGCAAGACCAACAAAGAGGAATGCTTTAAATCCTGCCCCTACTTCATCACCCATTGAAACTTTACCCTTATGAAGAAATACCCCGTAAAGTCCCCAAGATGAAACTGTCATGATTGCGAATATTAACCATGTTTTTGTCATTATCTATCACCTCCATTAGTTGAATGATAGTATATAGAAACCTATTTTATCATGTTTGTATCCATCTACATTATCTGAATTTTGTTATAGATATTTTTTGAATACATCCATTAATTGTTGTGAAACGACCCTGTCATTAAACTTCTCATGGACATTTCTCTTACCATCAATCCCTAACTGCTTTCTTTTTGCAGGATCACGGAAAAGTTGGAGAATACCTTCTGCAAGTGCATCAGAAGAATCCGGGTCGACTAAAATTCCTCCACTTGTTGCCTTTATCATCTCAGGAAACGATCCATGCTGTGGTTGAACAACAGGAACACCATTTGCAAGTGCTTCTAAAATAGATAAACCTTTTGATTCACGATATACAGTTGGTACAGAAAAAATGTGTAAACGGTTCATAAACTCTATCTTCTCTGTCCTATTCACTTCCCCAAAATGTATAAACCTTTCTTGTAAACCCCATGAGTTAATCTGTTTAACTAATTCCTTAAAATAAGGTTCATCTTTCTTACCAAGATATCCAGCGACGTGTAACTCAACAGTATCAGTGCCGATTTCTCTTGTAAGCGTATAGAATGCATTGACCAAATGGTGTAATCCTTTTTCCGGACAAATCCGAGCCAAATAGCCGATGACAAACGGTGGTGGACCCGTTCTCTCATTTACCATACCGTGTCCATCCAAATTCACGCCTAAAGGAACAACATCAATTTTATGTGTAGGAACTTTCAGATATTCCTCTGCCATAAAATCAGCATAATAATAGCATGGCGCGACAAATCCATCAGGATCTTCTGCTCTTTCTGCAAGCACTTCCAATGCCATATCTTTATATGGATCAATTAAGTCCCTAAGAAAAATATCTTCACCTTGTAAAGCACAGACTACAGGAACATCTAATGCTTTTTTAATTTCTCTTGCCATACCAACAAGCATAGAATTGGTTAAATAGACGATATCAGGTTTATCATTCTCTTTTAACCATTTGACTAATTTCGTCAATTCTTTCTTTTGCTTTCCATTCTCTGCCTTGAGCATAGAAACAGTCAATTTACCTAAGTCTCTTGCATCCGTCGAAGCACTGAATTGTGCCAAACTGTTTAGTAGTGATGGGTTGTCAAGGATTCTATCAAATGCCCATGGTGTGTATCGAAAGATGGATAATTTCTGTTGTAAAAAAACATTAACGCCACCATAGAAGACACGATTCATACTTACATTCTCTTCATCTGTTCGAGTTGGTGTGTAAGTTGGAATTAATGAAACTTCATGTCCACTCTTTTTAAGTACATTTGCCATTGTATTGTCATGTATACAAGTGCCACAGTACATACCTGCTGCACCTGCTGTAATATAAGCAACTTTCATAATTTTTCTTCTTGCCAATGATTGATTAGTCTCTATTGGCTTATATAGTTAACCTTCCCTATAGAAGTAAACTTTTCTATTGTCTCTGAAGATGGAGGTTTCGTAATTACAGATACAAAAACCAAAGTCAGAGAAGATACTATTATGATGACGGCTACAGGCATTATACCAGTTCCACCGATTGTGTATCCGGGAGTCTTCCAAAAACTTAAAAAGAAATAAAGCCATAGTAAAATAACTACTACAATTGCTGAATAAACCCCCGATTTGGTACTACGTTTCCAATACAATGCAGCGACCACAATTGGAAATAAACCCGAGAAACCTGTGAAGGACCAGATAGCCAGCTTAAATATGCTTGGTGTGGCAATAAGTGAAATAATATAAGTAATGCTAATAATAAAAATAACAAATAACCGACCAAGCCATACCTGTTGATTTTCAGACATCTGCTCATGTCCTTTTGTTCGAAGATAAGGACGGACGATGTCATGTGTAAACATACTGCCGAGAGATAGTGATTGTGAATCAAGGGAGGACATAATTGCAGCAAAAACACCTGCAGCTAAAAACCCTGATAATATACCTGGAGCATACTGACGTATCATAAGAATCAATACATCGTTCGCTGCTGGTCCCTGTAATCCACCAAAGTCGATATTACCTAATATACCCAATAGGACACTCGGAATCCATACAATGGCAATACATATTGGATATAGTATGATCGGATATCGGAATGAACCAACATCCCTGGCAGTTAAACAGTGTGAGAAGATGTGTGGAAACATACCAACTGATAAGGGAATGAATGTATAAGTTAATAATTCTAAAGGTTTTATATTCCCATCTTGCATTAATAAGTTGGAGTCAACTTTATTTAATGCATCTGATAACCCACCCATTGCTTTCATAATAACGAAAAAAGTTAGGGCACCGAGTGTCATAAAAACCAGAGTTTGGAATGTGTTTACCCACGCTGTGCCACGCATACCGCTATAGGTAACATAACAAAGAACTACTGCACATATCAGTAGTCCGCCTAACCATTGCGGTATAGTGTTTTCTGTGATTGTAGATAGCGTACGTCCACCACCTACAACCCCAATGAGTAGATAGGGTATTAAGAGCAATACAAGTACGGTAAACAAGAGTAAACCGATCCCGTTTGATTCCCATCTATCACGGAAGAATTGTACTTGGGTTATATATCCAAATTTTTTCCCAATTTTCCATAAACGTGTTCCAATGAATAGAAAAACACAAGGCACAATAATTGCTGAAGATGATGCCATTAATGCAAACACACCGATGCCTTTATGATATGCTTCTCCGGATGCTCCAAGAATCGAAAAAGCCGTCATATTTGTACCGAACAATGACATCAGCAACATAAACCAATTTATATTTCGACTCGCAACAAAATAGTCTTCTCCAGTATTTCTGAAGAACTTATGGCTTATGACCCCTAAACTAAGTACTAAAAGAAGGTATAAGAATATTATAGTCAGGATCATTTCTCTCTCCATGCATATTTCACAAGAAAAAGCATAAGCAAGGATGTTCCGAGACAGAAAAGTATATGGTAAAGTAGACCGATTGGTAATCCTATGACGATCTGGGAGGACTTCCACAACCAAAAATCATTATGAAGAATTAAGAATAGGATAATTAAGCTATATAGAATCCATTTAACTGTATACTTCATTAATTCTCCTCCCCTTATCTCTATTATAGTAAATGATACCAGCACTTGCAAGTATTGCTATAACATGAATCCAAATTACACTTAGTTCTATCGGTGTAAAAAATAGAAAAATAGCTGAAACCAACATAATTGCACGTTCCCATAGAGAGAATCTGGTGTATACATATCCAGATATAGAGGCAGCGAAAATAATTGTTCCCAATAATGTCAAAGAGAGATTAATTAGAAGCATCCATATTTCAGGATTACCACCGTCAGAATTTAACCAAAGCAATTCTGGTCGTAGGACGAAAGCATAAGGGAGTGCAAACCCAACGATTGCGAAACGAAAAGCTGCGAATGCTGTTTTCATGATTCCAGCATCTGCAATAGCAGCTGCAGTATAAGCAGCCAGAGCAACAGGGGGTGTTACCATTGACATCATACCAAAATAGAAAATGAAGAAATGTGCTGCCAGAGGCACAACACCCAAATCTACGAGCACCGGACCTAATAATATAGCCATCAGTAGATAACAAACTGATGATGGTAACCCCATACCTAATATAATAGTTGATACCATAAGCAGCAACAGTGCTAAAATTAGATTAGTTTGTGCTAATGGAAATATAGTAGCAGGTAACTTCGAACCAACCCCCGTAAGTGTTACAACGCCTAAGATTATCCCAACACACGATGCAGCAGCTATAAGGGATACACCACTATGTGCAGCACCTTCCATACTTTTTATAATTCCTGTTATACCTAATCTTGTTTGCTTTTCGAATAAACTGAGAACCAAAACAACAAGCATACTCCAACTAACAGCACGAAACGGTGTAGAACCTAATAATAGAAACACGATTAATGTAAGAAATGCACCGATGAAGACAATTCCCTGCATCAATGGAAGTTTATCACTTTGCGGTTCAGATTGTATTTGTACCTCAGTCTCGTTATCGGGTTGTTTTGTATCAGTTGGTTGTTTGCTAATCTGTTTTGAATAGAAATGTACAATTAGCAACAGAGCGGTATAATATAGGATAGCGGGTAGTAGGGCAGCCCTGATAATTTGCAGATATGTGACAGATGGTTCCACAATTTCCAACATCATATAGGCGCCAGCTCCCATTATCGGAGGAACTAATGCTCCACCTGAACTTGCTGCAGCTTCGACACCGCCAGCAATTTGAGGTTTAAAACCTACACCTCGCATCAGTGGAATAGTGAATGTTCCAGTAGTCGCTGTATTGGCAACTGCTGAACCTGAGAGTGACCCCATCAGTCCACTTGCAATGACAGCAACCTTTGCAGGACTTCCGACACTATTACCGAATATCCGTCTAACAAGGTTTAGGATGTAATTTGTTGCCCCAGTACGTTCCAGAAATGCACCAAAAAGTACGAATAGGAATACATAGGTAAACATTACTCGGAGTGCTATACCGAATGTACCAGCATGAAGGAAAGTATGACTGATAATTCGTTGTAGTGAGAATCCACGATGCGGAAACAACCAGTCTGGCATATACTGACCAAATCCCGCATAGGCGAGAAATACAGAAGAGAGAATGACAAGAGTGATTCCAACGGAACGACGTGTGGCTTCAAGGATTAATAGAATCCCTACACCCCCTACTACAAAGTCAATAGGGTGTTCCTGAGAAACTCGATCGCCAAGATATTTTCCATTCAACCATAACTTTTTGAAAATGGGTTCAGTCTGAACGATAACATAACCGAAGCAAACAATTACCAATCCTACGAATACATAATCAAGGATAAACAGTATAGGTTTATTCTCCAATTTTTTATGTATTGGGTATTTCAGGAATACAACAATTAGACCCAACATGGCAAACAGTGATAGTGCAGATTGAGGTCTTAGGTTAGGGTAGTTAACTTCGAGTAGTATGAATAAACTAAGGAGAACTGCTACTGGTAGAATTAGGAATTGTTTTATCTGTTTCAAGAGTGGCTCGAACCTATGTTTCAATGATGAGTTATGGTGGAGATGGCATGGGGATTTGTAAAATCTCACTTGAAAAACTGTTCAAAATGGCAGATTATTCTACATTATAGAGACTATAATTATCAAAAATGGTTTAGTATTTGAAACAGAAGAATTGTATCTGGAGGATAACAGCGAAATACTATTCGGTTAAGGATCTGCCTTTAAATACCTTATATAGATACCAGAAAGCAGGAATTAAGAGAATCCCACCACAAAGAATTATTATTAATACCGGTTTTAGTACAGAATCAGGGGCTGCAGTATTAGAAAACGTTAGATTGGGTGCTACAAGGTTAGGATATTGTGCAAATCCCCATCCAAGTATTATAAGTGTTACCTGTATAGGAATTACAATCCGAGCAAGTTTGAATTGCCGACTCCAAATAGACCAGATACCAAGAATAGCGATTAGACCAGTAACTATATGAAATGGTATTGACCAATAACTATTTCCCAATCCTGCTCTTATTGCCGGGGCACCATTAGTTGAAAGTAGAAAGCTAATACATGCCATGACACCTACACTAATAGTTGCTATAAGTGCTCGTAGCCGGAAATCCTCTTGAATCGCGACATCATCGGTTTCCAGTGTAAGATATACCGCAGCAAGCATAGCACAGATTGTTAGAGTAAATAGACCTATTGCAAACGGAAATGGTTTTAACCATGATGAAACAAAGTCTGTATCTACTATAGCTGTTTCTGGATCGGCGTTTATTGTCCCTGAAGCAATCGCTCCTAAAGCAATACCTAACATGATTGGAGTAATAATGCTTGCGATTGCAAAGAGTCGACTCCACCTAAGATGAACTCTCTCTGATTGATCATCGTATGTTCGAAATACAAATGCTGTGCCACGTAAGACGATCCCAATCAACATGAGTGTTAAGGGTATATGTAATGCAGTTCCAATAGTAGCAAATGCAACAGGAAACGCCACAAAAAGCAGCACTACTATTACAATGAGCCATACATGGTTTGCTTCCCAAATTGGAGCAAGTGCATGATGTATGATATCACGTTGCGTTTTGGCTCGTGGTCCAATTGCAAATAGGTCCCATACTCCTCCACCGAAGTCGGCACCTCCGGTAAGCATATATAGGATAAGTGAGATCAACATAATAACTGCGAGGTAGACTTCAAGACCAATCATAATACCCGACTTCTAACGTTAGTTTGATTAGGCAAATTTTGTATTCGAATCAGAAAAAACGGTGGCACTTCAAACGTCTAAGGGTGTTGCCATATAGACTGAACCTATCGGCTTAGTATACATCATTTTTTTAATTGAATTGCCGCAATGGTACGGTTAGGAAACCGAACCTGCCAAGTCTATATGAGTAGAATTTTTGAAAACTGTAATACACACCCCAATAATCATAGACACTTTACCATTACAGTTAATCAATAATTGCAATACATAAATAGTTAGATGATTCATTCATAGAATATCTGACGGCGTAAGAGTATCACAACGACAACGGATAGGAAAAGATAGAGTATGGTGAAACCGATGAAAGGTATAATAAGGTTCGGCATGGATGTAACAGCATCCTTGGTTTTCATAATGTTGTATATTATCCACGGCTGTCTACCGACCTCAGTAACCGTCCAACCAGCTTCTATTGCAATGAAACCGAGTGGTGAACATATTGTAATGAATTTGAGATACCATTCTTGGGTTGGAATTCCTTTTTTTCTCCATGCTAACCATCCACCCAGAATGCCAGCAACAATCATAACGATTCCACATGCCACCATAATCTGAAATGCAAAATGGACAATTGCTACTGGTGGTCGATTTTCTCTTGGAACATCTTTGAGACCCATAATTTCAGAATTTGGATCAAAGTTTGCAAGAAAACTCAATGCTTTTGGAATTTCTAAAGCATATCTTGTCACTTCATTATCTTCATCAGGTATACCCCCTATCCGAAGTGGTGCTCCACGTACTGTTTCCCACTGTCCTTCCATTGCAGCAAGTTTGATTGGTTGATATTTTGCGAGACGTTTTGCACTAATGTCACCTGAAATCGGCTGAAGAATTGATACTATGGCTCCCACGCACAGAGCAATTGCAAAAGCTTTACGATGAAACTGATTTTGAGGTTCACGTCTTAGAAAATATGCGTGTATACCTGCTACTGCAAATGCAACCGCCATGAATGCTGCAAGTGTCATATGGAGTGCTTGTGTGAATGAAGAAGGATTCAACATTGCTGCAATAGGGTCAATGTCTGTTACCTTCCCATCTACGATTGAAAATCCAACTGGAGTATTCATCCAAGCGTTAGCAGTAACAACGAATATACCAGAAAATGTTCCACCTAATAAAACCATAATGCCAGACATCCAATGAATTTTTCGCGGTACACGTTCCCACCCATATAAGTAAATCCCAAGAAAAATAGCTTCTATGAAGAATGCCAATCCTTCAAGTGAGAATGGCATACCTATGATTGGACCGGCGTATGCCATAAAGGTAGGCCACAGTAAACCTAATTCAAAGGAAAGTACTGTACCAGATACTGCCCCTACAGCAAACATTATTGCTGTGCCTTTGGACCAACGTTTGGCTAAGGTAAGATATGTATTATCACCAGTTTTCAACCACATCCCTTCAGCGATTACCATAAGCAGAGGCATAGCAATGCCAACACAGGCAAAGATAATATGAAAACCGAGTGACATAGCCATTTGAAAACGTGCTACTAATAGATCTTCCATATTCTACCTATCGAATTTTATACTTCATATTAAATACTTGAAAATAGAGCATTTGGAAAAGATTCTCGATCTTGTATTTAAATATAGGACAAACCAACTCTACTGATAATTTGCAACATATAGTACATACAGGAGGAAATAGTACATACAGGAGGAAATCTATAGATAAATTACACCATGAACTATAAGTAAACTGCAATAAAAAAGGCGGGTTATCAACCCGCCTGATACTTTAATATAGATTAGGCTACCCACGGTTCGAGTCCAAGAAGTTTCTTACCTAAAGGGGTCAAAACTGCAGTTGTGCCTTCGTTGTGCTCTTTTTCCTTCTGTTTTTTTCCAAGACCTGTCAATCGTTCACGCCATCCCTCAACTCTTTCTTGATGGGTATCTTTACCTTCATTTGGAGCAGGGGACATAGTTATGTACTGTGCCATTCGTGGACGTACTGCTGAATTTGGACTACTTCCATGTGGTAATGCGCTATGCCATATAACCAGGTCGCCAGCCTTACCTTCAACTGGTACTGCTTTATCCTGAAATTGTTCTCGGACAATGTGTTGTGGGTTAGCGTCTGAAGGAATACCCTTCAGCCAATCCTCCAGTGTATGATGAAAACCTGGAACACAGGTAAAAGCTCCTTGATTGCCGGGGGTATCCGCGAGATATAAGACTCCTTGTACTTTCAGAGTTACAGGCATGTTGTCTAAGGACATATCCCAATGTAAAAAGGGTCCAGTAAACTTCCAGTCATCTCGCTCAGGTGGATTCATACTTGCCCTGTCAAAACTGACTAAGAGTTTTTCAGTTCCCCAGATCTCTGAAAATGCCTGATGAACACGGGGAAATTGACGATTATCCCATAATGCTTGATGTTGGTAAATCTCCACCATAATACTTCTACGTGGTGGATCTGGATACCAACTATCAGTATTCTCACGGTCCATTTCAAGGAAATCCCATACTGCTTGTTCAGCGGCGTGACAATTCTCAAGTGGCACTGCTTCTCGTACCACAACGTAACCATTTTCTTCCCAAAAATCAAGATCTTCTTTACTTAATACAGGCATACGAATCTCCAATTATGAAAAATAGTTCAAATTTAATTACATTACAGATTATTAAATTTTCGGAGTAATCCCTAACATCAAATGTTATTCTATGAAATGTTTGCGTGCATACTCAAGTCTTTCAGGTACCCCTATATCAATCCATTCAGAATCTACTTTGTGGACATAGAGGTTTTGTAGTTTTGGAAAAACATCGCGTTCAATTGAGAATACTTCTTTATCCGGAAATGCATCCGTAATTCTATGATTAAACAGGAATATTGCACCATTTGCACAACCGGGACGACGCACATTCTGTTTTTCGCGAAATTGGGTTATACGTCCATCATTGTCGGCAACGATTTCTCCATAGGATGAGAGGTCTGAAACAGAGACACCGAGTAATAATCCTTCCATCTCTTGACGTAGGTGGGATAGCATATCAGTTAGCGAAAAACCTTTTAATAGGATATCACCGTGGAGAACAAACACCGGGAATTCATCAACAAATTGAAATGCGTTTTGAATAGCACCCCCAGTACCAAGCGGCTTTTCTTCTTTCGCATACCGAATTTTTACACCATCCATATCCTCCCCAACCTGTGAATAAATCACATCATGTAAATGTCCAGAAGCAAGGATGACTTCACTAACACCAGCCTTTGATAAAAGATCAATCTGGCAGTTTAATACAGTTCGGTTTCCAATTGTTAAAAGTATTTTAGGTATTTTTTCTGTAGTTTTACCCAGTCTTGTTGAGAGTCCTCCACAAAGGATTATCGCTTGCATCGTCGAATTCCTTGATAGAGAATAGTGTGGTAGTCTTCAATTGGGCAATGCAGAATTGTGTATTAGGTACAAAAAGTTGACCAACACGACCATTCAGTTCTGCAGAAATCTGAATGGTCAACATTCTACAATAACAATAATAAGATCAACCACACTATATGAGGTTAGTTTCAGGGATAAATTCAAATGCACTTTTAATCTGTTTAAGATTAATCAGTTTAAGGTCTCGAGTTAAGTGTATCGCAATAACATCAAAACGGCAAGGAGAATCTATTAGATGATGTGTTTGTAAGTATGCTAAAGCAATTTTTGAAATTTGTCGTTGTTTTTGTTCTGTCACAGCGGCTTGTGGTACTCCATATTTTAAACTTCGCCGTGTCTTAACCTCAACAAATACTATCCGTTCTTCATGCTTAGAAATTATATCAATTTCTCCACGTTGGTAGCGATAATTCTCGGCAAGTATCTGATATCCTTGTGTCTTTAGATGTTCTACAGCAAGTTTTTCACCTATTTTGGCAACATTTTGTAATGAACGAGACATCCATAATCCTAAATCATAGAGATTACATTCGGTATTATACAATTATTCTACATATAATTTGAATGTTTTTCTGTGAATTTCTGTTGGACCGAACTTGGCAATTGCACGTCTGTGAAGTACTGTTGGGTATCCTTTATGTTTTGGGAAACTATATTCCGGATATGTCGTATCATACTCAATCATGAGTCTATCACGAGTTGTTTTCGCTATAACAGATGCAGCTGCTATTGAAATACTTAGGTTATCACCCTTTGGAATTGCTTCCCCTGAAATATGGGTATCTGGCATTTTTGAACCATCAACAAGAAGATATTCGGGTTGTTGATCAAGTTGTTCTACTGCCTTATTCATCGCTTGAAGTGTTGCTTGCAAGATATTTATCTTGTCAATAATATAATTATCTATTATGCCAACACCCACCGAAATTGCTTTTGATTGTATTACATCTACCAGAAGTTCTCGCTGTTTAGAAGTCAATTGTTTTGAGTCTTTCAACCCTTCAATAGTACATTCAATAGGTAATATAACAGCTGCAGCAACCACTGGACCAGCTAACGCACCTCTTCCTGCTTCATCAATTCCAGCAATATCCTTATAGCCTTTTTTTAGGGATGCACGTTCGTATGAATACATTCATCCACCAGACAATTATCTTCTTTCTTCTTTGACGCGGGCAGACCTTCCTGTACGATTTCTTAGATAGTATAATTTTGCACGGCGAACAGCACCATACCTAACTACACTGATACTTTCAATATTCGGTGAATGTAATGGAAAAGTTCTTTCACTCCCTGTTCCGAAAGCGACTCTTCGAACAGTAAAAGATGCGCGAGTACCACTATGTGCCCGACGAATTACTGTTCCTTCATAAGCTTGAATTCGCTCTTTTTGTCCTTCTCGGATTCGAGTATTAACTCGAACGATGTCCCCTGGACCAAAATCTGGAATATTATCTTTTACGTGTTGGTTTTCTACGGACTGAATCAAATTCATTGTTCTTTCCTCCTTTCAATTTAATTGATTTCAAGACTGTGATAGGGTTTCTAAGGACCATATCCATGAATGTATTTAGTTTTTATCAAAATCCTTAAGGATATCAACCTCTTCATCAGTCAATTCAAGGTTTTCTAAAATATCTGGCCGTCGCTCAGCAGTTCTTTTTAATGACTGAGAAAAACGCCATTTTTTGATGTTCTCATGATGCCCACTTAATAAGACCTCGGGAACTTTCATCCCTTCAAATTCAACTGGTCGAGTGTAGTGTGGGTGATCAAGAAAATCCTTACTGAAAGAATCTTCATGTGCAGATTCAAAATCGCCTAAAGCACCAGGTAATACACGACCGATAGCATCAATAAGAACCAGAGCTGCTATTTCTCCACCACTCAGTACAAAGTCGCCGATTGATATTTCTTTTGTGACAATTTTCTCTCGTACCCGTTCATCTATACCTTTATAACGTCCACAGATGAAAATCAGATGTGGTTTTAGAGACAATTCTTCTACAATAGGTTGAGTCAACGGAATACCTTGAGGCGTTAGATAGATAATATCAGTATCCTCAGTGGGTTCCATGGCAGAAACAGCAGAAAAAATAGGTTCAGGTTTGAGGATCATACCTGCGCCGCCACCATAAGGATAATCATCAACAGTTTTGTGCCGATCCGTTGTCCAATCTCTTATATTGTATATGTTTGCGACAAGTTCTCCAGACTCTTGGATACGTTTTAGAATACCGGTTTGAAGTGCAGGTGTGATTATCTCTGGGAATAGCGTAAGTACATCCATTTTCATTACGCTATCCTGTTATTCGTTTTCTCCGGATCTTGACTCATCAATTAGTTCAAGAATTACCTTCTTGTTTGCTTTTAATCCAGCAGTGTATAGGATACTTCTAATTGCTTTTAGGGTTCTGCCATATCTGCCAATAATCTTGCCTAATTCAGATTCAGGCACCCTTAATTCAACAATTACAACCTTTTCCCCAGTCACTTCGCGCACTTCCACATTTTCAGGGTTATCTACTAAAGCTTTTACGATGTATTCAATAAGATCTTTGAACATAAGATACTTTGTGGAATGTAAAAGTGAATCAGTATAGGAATTTTATACACTTAACAGGTAAAAGCAGGTGAAACCCAGCAGTCTAAGCAACAAGCAAGGAATTCAGAAATCTTATAGATGTCGTATTTGTTTATTCTTCTTCATTAACATCAGTTGTATCTTCATTCTCAGATTCAACTGTTTCATCATTATTAATTTCTTCTACTGCTGCTGTCTCATCTTCAGGTAACGTTTGTCCAAGTTTTTCATAAGTAAATTTCTTCCAAATACCACTCTGAGACAATAACCTTTTTGCTGTATCTGTTGGTTGTGCGCCATTTCTAAGCCATTTTAGTGCTTTTTCCTCGTCTATAACAACATCAGCAGGATCGGTTAATGGGTTATAATGTCCCAACCGTTCTAAAAACACACCATCTCGTGATGCTCTAACATCAGCAGCAACGAGTCTATAAAACGGACGTTTCTTTCTGCCATGTCGTTGTAATCTAATTTTAACTGCCAAAAAATACCTCCAGGTATATCAATTCAAATTAATTCATTCTTATAACTGTAGAGAAGCCATCCTCTACATTATTTACGTCTTCTTCGTTTTCGTGGTTTTCTTGATTTTTTCTGTATTCGTGAACCCAACCCGATTTTCTGTCCCATCTGTGGCATACCCATTGAACCTTGTTGGTTCAACATGGTATTCATCATTTTGAGTTGAGAAAGCAATTGATTCACTTGATTTACAGTTGTACCACTCCCTCTTGATATGCGTGCTTTTCGGCTACGATCCAATAGCTGCGGGTTATCTCGTTCTGCAGGTGTCATGGATTGAATCATTGCTTTTGCATATTTCAGATGGTCTTCATCAGGTTTTAAATCTTTTACAGGTAATTGATTTTTGAAAGGCACAAGATCTAATAATTGGTCAAGGGGTCCCATATTCTTTATTTGTTCAAGTTGTGTAAGAAAATCGTTAAAATTTAACCCCTTTTTCTCAGTAAGTTTCCGTTCTAATTCTTTAGCTTGATCTTCATTGAAGACCGCTTCAGCTCTCTCCATCAAAGTTTGAACATCACCCTGTCCAATAATACGAGAAGCCATTCTTTCAGGGTGAAATTCTTCAAGTGCAGATGCCTCTATTTTTTCTCCAACCCCAATGTATTTTATAGGTTTTTCTGTAACTGAACGAATAGAAAGAGCGGCACCCCCTCGAGCGTCCCCATCCATCTTTGTAAGAATTACACCATCTATATCCAAGTCAGAGTTAAAATTCTCAGCAACATTCACAGCATCTTGACCTGTCATAGCATCAACGACAAGTAATATTTCAGTTGGATTAACTGCATCTTTGATTGACCGAAGTTCTCCCATAAGAGTGTCATCAATATGGAGACGACCTGCTGTATCAATAATAATAAAGTCATTTCCCCGTGACATAGCATCTTTAAGTGCATCCTTGGCAATTTCAACAGGTGAAACATCAGTTCCTCTCGAAAAAACAGGTGTATCAATCTGTTCTCCAAGCAGTTCAAGCTGTTTTATAGCAGCAGGTCTGTATACATCTGCTGCAACGAGCATTGGATTTCTTCCATCTTTACGAAATTTGAGTGCTAATTTTGCTGCTACAGTTGTTTTGCCAGCCCCTTGTAGACCAGATAGCATGACTATCGTAGGACCATTTGATGCAGTCTGAATCTTCTCTGATTCCACACCCATTAAAGAGGTCAATTCTTCCTTAATGACTTTCGCTATTTGGAGCTCTGGGGTAAGACTCCCCATTACCTCTTGACCGAGAGCTCTTTCTTTAATACTCTCAATAAAGTCTCGTGTTACTTTGTAGTTGACATCAGCTTCTAAGAAAGCGCGGCGAACATCACGTAAAGAATCTGAGATATTATTCTCAGTTAATTTACCCTGTCCCTTTATTTTTTTAAAGGTGTTTTGTAATCGATCGCTTAAGCTCTCAAACATGTCAATGAGTCCTTTAACTGCGTGGATTAATTAAAGTATTATAGCAAGAATTACAGTCTCTGTCAAGTTTTTTTGGACTTGACAGAGACTGTTTTCTGTGGTAAAAACATGATATGAATAAACCATTTTTAAGAATAATCATCCTCTTATTTACAGCCCTATTTTATCTTGGTTGCCAAGGTGGAATCTTCAATGCCAATAATAACGGATCAACCAATGGAATTATAGAGAAATCTGGTGAATTGACACAAGATGAAGTATGGGATGGACGAATATATATTACCGGTAGCGTAATTGTTCCAGCAGATATCACACTTACAATCCGTTCAGGAACGATAGTAGGCTTTGAACCAAAAGATGAACCGAGTGAAATAATAGTCTATGGTGAGTTCTATGCTGAAGGGTCACCAGACAATATGATTGTTTTCGGTTCTTTAGGTAAGCAGCAAACTCCTCAGGATGTCAGGACGGAAGAGACACCAACAACCAATATTAATATTCAGAATTCATTCAATAATAATATTCAGAATTCCCAGACTTCTACAACACGGAAATCTATAGCATCCCCACCAAAGGCGGGTGATTGGCGAGGGATAACAATTGAAACCCAAAGTCTAAACAGTAGATTAACTTATTGCCGTATACAACATGCAAAGAATGCAATATTATGTAAAACAGACACAGTCCAAATAGAAAGATGTCTATTTAGTGAAAACAATATAGGGGTTCTCTGTGAAAACACCAATCCAACAATCTCATCAAACGAGTTTAACAGAAATGGGAGTGGTGCACAATTTCGTGGGTCATCAGCACCTGAAGTGGAATTCAACGAATTTGCTGCCAATCGCTACGGAATAGTCTGTGAAGATGATTCCAGACCAAGAATCCATCATAACAATATCCGTTCAAACTATGAATATGCAATCATCTGTTATTCTACCTCATCTCCTGAAATTGTATCAAATAATATTACACTTAACAACGGATGGGCAGTTTATGATGGGGGCAGATTAAGAGACAATTATATCAGTGGTAATAAACAGGTTGGACCGAATGTAACGGAACTGGGAATAGGGACGCAAAGTGATCAATTCTATAGTGTTGAGGAAGTATTCGATCCAAGATCTACTCCTGTCTCAGAAGCGGGACTTCCTCGAGACAAATTTTAGACAATGAAAACTGTCAAAGCATATCTCGAATTAATCCGTTATCCACTATTTGCAATTCCTATTGTGGCGACACTACCAGGTGCCTTAATTGCAAGTGAAGGAAACCTATCATGGCGAGTTATAGCAGCAGTAGTAATTGCCATGTTCGGCTACTTTGCTGGAATGATCAAGAACGACTATTTCCACAAAGAAACTGATGCTATAACGAATCCTGATCGTCCGTTACCATCACAACGATTGACACCAAAACAAGCAATAATTCCTGCAAGTATTATCTATTCCCTCTGTGTCATCTGTGGGTTTCTATTAAATATAAAAGCAGGTCTATTGGTAATAGGATTGGTTGCAATATCACACTTGTATAATGCAATTTTTAAGGCACGTGGGATATTAGGCAGTCTTACATTGCCAGTAGGAATAGGTTTACTAAGTATTTTTGGGGCGTTGGTTGTGAGTGGTCATGTTCCCCGATTAGTATGGTATGCTTTTGGAGCAATTACTCTCTACGATTTAGGAACACATATCACAACGACTTTCAAGGATATAACCCGCGATTCAAAAGTAGGAATAGTTACTACACCTCAACAACTTGGAATACGACCGTCATTAATATTATCTGCAGTTGCTACATTCTTATCTTTTTTTATCGTACTGCTCCCTTTTTGGACGGAGGATTCTGTTAATATTCAGTCCTATATAATCTTTGGTATATTGGGAGTTATTGCAGCTATTGTTACACGTATTCCTCTCTATGTACAACCTAAAGAGAAAAATGGGTATTTTGCTTTACAAGGGTCAATGTTTGGTTCAATTCTATTTTTCCCATGTTTCATTGGAACAACCATCTCAATACAGTCGACATTATTGATCATTGTGCCATTACTGCTTATAACAATATTGTTAATAAAAACAACGCCTCAAGAAGTATAATCACGATATAGATATACATATAATTAGATCCTAAGGACACCTCACAACATGAAAAATATAATTCTCCTAATTACCGATACATTCCGTTATGACAATTTGGGTGAAAGGGCAACAAGACCTATACGGACACCCATGCTCGATAATTTTGCTGCTAACCGTGCAACAGCCATAGAAAAATTCTATATGAATAGTTTCCCAACTATTCCTCATAGAACTGATGTTGCGACGAGTACTGTCGGGTGGCCACACTATCCGTGGCAGCCGATTGATCAAAGTGGTCCGAACCATGTTGCGAAACTGTTGGCGGGTAAAGGGTATGCAACACAGTTAATCTGCGATTGTCCACATCTGTTTAATGCCCGTTTTCAACAAGGATTTCATGCGGCATTCCAACATCGTGGTCAAGAAGGTGATAAACCGTTACTACATCTTAATGATGAGATTGAGAGAGTAATGCCGGATGAAAAGACACGACCGAATCCTTCCTTCCGTGGTCATACGTTAGCCAATACCCATCGTTGGACGAACCGGTATTACCAATATGAGTCAGAGACGTTCTCAGCAAGAACATCTCAAAGTGCTATAAGATTTCTTGAGGAAAACTCCGATTCAGGACCATTCTTTTTATGGGTAGATTTCTTTGATCCACATGAACCATGGGATCCACCAGAATATATCGTTAAGAGATATGATCCAACATATTCAGGACCACCGATGATCCACCCTAACTATGGACGTTCATCACTGTATAGTGAAGAAGAATTACATAATCTATGGGCACATTATGCTGGTGAATCCGAAATGGTTGATCGTCATATTGGACGAATTATTGAAAAAATTGAAGATCTTGAATTATGGGATGAATCTATTGTAGTTGTCATGTCTGACCATGGAATGTCTATTGGTGAACATGGGAAAACAGGTAAATCAAATATAGATCCGGATGACCCTCGGTTTTGGCCTACCTATCCAGAAATTAATCATGAGATGTTTTTAATCGCTGGTGGTGAAATTCCACAAGGACAAAGTCTTTAACTTATCGGACAACCTGTTGATATTCTACCCACATTATGTGATTTAGCACAGGTCTCTCTTGAACCACCTAAACCTTTTGAAGGACGGTCATTTGCGAATTCACTTCTTAACGGTGATACACAACATAGAGAGTATGCAATCACAGCAACTCATATTAATTCACAAAACAACATTGTCCCAAATCGAGCAGTAACACCATTTCTTGTCACAGAGCGATGGGGATATGCACCAGTCTGATCTCTTGGTAACCCTGAGTTATTTGATCTTAGTATAGATCCACTGGCAGCTAATAATATAGCAGAAGATAATGTGTCTTTATTAACTGAATTACATCAATTATTTATGGCATATTTATTAGAACATAATGCTCCAGAGAAATGCATCGCCTTATGGCAAGATGCACTGACAGGGGGTGGTGAAGGCAAATGGACGATCGACTATTCTGATAAAGATAACGAATAATCTATATGAACTCACTGGTTGTACTAAACTTAGCAAATTTTATATATGGAAAGTGTGATATGGCATCTATAGAAAAAATAGACAGTAAGTTACGAGAAATCATTAGACATGATTCTCTTATGACTGAGGAAGACATTTCATCATATTCTTATGATGGAATTACGCCTGATGAAGGTGTGATACCTTCCTCTATTCAAGAATTGCAGCGTATTGTACGTTATGCCACAGAAAACAAACTGTCTATAATACCAACTGGTTCTGGAACGAAACTGGGAATCGGCAACTTAGCAGAAAAAACTGATTTAGTAGTTTCAACAAACCGACTTAACAAGGTGTTAGAATATGAACCTGCCGATTTGACTGTAACAGTGGAGGCAGGTATTCGTTTAACTGACCTTCAAACAGTCTTATCAGAACATAATCAATTTCTCCCATTAGATCCACCCTACGGAGATAGATGTACTATAGGTGGTATAGTATCGTCAAACTCAAGTGGACCGTTAAGACATCAATATGGAACAGCCAGAAATTTAGTTTTGGGTTTGAAAGTAATGAATCCTACTGGTACTGTGGTTAAAAGTGGTGGAAAAGTAGTTAAAAATGTTGCTGGGTACGACATTAATAAACTCTATATTGGAGCTTTTGGAACCCTTGGTATAATCACTGAAGTCACTTTAAAATTAGCACCTTTGCCAACCAAATCCGCAGTAATGATTTCTCAATTTGAAAACATACAAGATGCTATCACCTCAGGTTTAATGGTCGCCAGTTCACAGATTCAACCCCTTTATGTGAACCTTTGCTCAAGGTTCACATGTCAAGACATAACAGATAGCAAGCCTACATTACTTATTGGCTTTGGAGGAGATCCTGAAGCAGTGTCTTGGCAGCTGGATTCTACACAAACACTGATGGAACAAAACAGTTCATTAGGTGTGCATACAATTGATGGAGAAAGTCAAACTGACGTCCAAAAGTTAATTCAAGAATTTGCAGCAGTTAATCCCAACTCTGATACTGTCTTGGTGAAACTAAATTTAAAACGGACCGACATTGCAGAATTTGCGGTGAAGGTATTGGATATTACCGACGATATTATGGTGATTGTCAGTAATGGGGTATTATACCTTAGAATCAACAAAATATCTGGTTATGATGTGGATTCACTTTCTCAAACACTTAATCAACTACGAGAAGATGTGGTTGAAGCGCATGGAAATCTTATAATTGAAGATGCCCCACCAGAATTAAAACAACAGATAGATGTTTGGGGTTCAATTGATAGGACAATATTATTAATGAAACAGATCAAAGCAAAATTTGATGGGGGTAATATATTGAATCCAGGCCGTTTTGTTTCAGCAATATAGATAAATTCAGTATATTCCCTGTTTTTGTTATAGTTCTCTAATTTTCATAACTACCCGATTGTAATCATTTCATCAATCAGGGTTTAACTCATAAGGAAGGGAACATATGAAAGACATAAAAGGGAGGATTCTGTGGATTGATGGAACATTAAAAGCGTTTACTTCAAACCCGTTGTTAAAATCTGAATTAAAACCTTATATCCGATTCTTAGAGTATAATAATTATGATGTGTCTTTTTCGGAAAATCCTGAGGAAGGGATAGATTTACTTAGAGAATGGAATTTTCACTGTCTATTACTGAGCAATAATGACACAGATGAAATTCGAGATTTTTTAACCCAAATACGTAAATTGGATCGACATATCCCCATATTAATACTTTCAGAATCTGCAAATCAAGAATTAATGGAGTATGTCAACCTTTTTAATGTAAGTGATGTTTTAATTATGCCGACGAACCCAAGGCAATTAGTTACATCTCTTACTCTTTTACTGGAAAGAAATGTAATTCTTAACGAATATATTCCTCAAGCATACGTGGAGGAATTTCATCAACACAATACATTTTCTACACAAGAGCCACAGCTAAGTAAAGTAACCTCTGATACGACTCAAGCCAATGAATGGCAAACTTGGATAGATACCTATATCAATCTGCTTGAATGGGATATTAGATTTGAAGATATTAAGAAGACAGACGAACTTGAAGAAATACATGCTATAGAAAAGCGAGAAGCTAATTTAGCATTTACAAATTACATTAAGGAATCATATAGTTCATGGTTAGAAGGTGACAAATCTCCAACACTCTCGGTAGATCTACTTGATAAATTTGTTATTCCTGAAATACAAATTGGTAAATCTGTATTATTTGTAATTATAGATTGCTTAAGGATGGACCATTGGCTTAAAATTGAACCCCTATTATATAATGATTTCCAGGTATCAAGACATTATTATTTTTCTATATTACCTACGACAACGGGTTATGCAAGGAATGCGATTTTTAGCGGTCTTTTTCCAAGAGATTTATCAGATCGTTACCCTGAACTATATGCAGAACCAGAGGTTGGACATACCAGCATCAATAGATATGAAAAAGATTTGATGCTCTTACAACTTGAACGTTACGGGATTGCTCTTAAACCAACACCTCATTACTTTAAGATTTTTGATGAACGCGGTGAGATTCAGTATTTACAATGGTTTTCTGAGACAAAACGTATAACTTTGGCTGCAGTTGTTGTTGATTTTATTGATATGTTAACCCATATGTATCCTGATGAATCTGTTCTTCAACAACTGATTCCAGATGAAAAAGCCTTCCGAGGAGTTGCACAAACGTGGTTTAAGAACTCAAGATTATATAATATCATACAGCTTGCAGCAGACAGAGGTATTACCGTGATACTTACATCTGACCATGGGTCGGTAAAATGCAACAATGCTGCGAAGGTCTCAAGTCAACATGAACTTTCCAGTGGACTACGAGTTAAAGAAGGCAAGAATATCATTTATAACCAAGACGCAAGTTTTATTATAAAAGAACCTGAAAAATATCGTTTGCCTTCAAATGATAATGACAAGAATTATATCCTTGCACTTGAAGATTATTATTTTGTCTACGATAGGCATTCGACCAACTACAATGATGTATTTCAGGGTAGTTTCCAACATGGAGGTATCTCATTTGAAGAAATGATTCTGCCATGTATAGTGCTTGAACCCCGATAAATTACTTTAATAGAAAACGGTAATATCCGCGAATATAATAGTCTTCTGTAGTAAATTCCATTCTCTTAGGAGAACTGACTGATGCAAAATAAAATCAAGATTAAGATTCCATATTTAACAATCCTCACATTTCTTCTTATAGTATTTTTACCATTTATTTCACCCGCTCAGTTTCCAGATTTTGGTCTTCCTGATAATGAAGTTGTTGATAAAATAAGTGCCGAAGGCTTTATCTCCTTAGACAAAGTCCAGCCGGGAAGTCAATTTCAAATAGCAATTGTGGTTGATATCACTAAAGGATGGCATATCAACGCAAATCCTACTCGAGAGGGACTTTTTCCTACCGAATTAGTGCTTCCAAATATACCTAACTTGACATTTGGAGAGATTGTATATCCAAAAGGAGATACACTGGATATAGCATCTATTGGTACAGCATCTGTCTATCACGATAAAATCACAATAGGAATACCAGCAACATTAAACAATAGTGCTGCAATTGAGCCGATAACCTTGAACCTTGAGTTAGGTTATCAAGCTTGTAGTGAAGAACAATGTTTATTACCTGAAAAACAAAACATTTCTATTTCGATGGACATTGTCAGTACTGAAGAAATTATACAACGGGTGAATCAGGAAATTTTTACAGGAATTGAATTTGGGACAGTCTCAGTAAACAAACCGACCAATAATGAGAACAAAGGTGGAATCGCTGGTGCATTATCAGGTGGTAAGTTATGGTTGGCATTTCTTCTTGTTTTTGCTGGTGGAATTGTTACAAGTCTAACACCTTGTGTATATCCGTTAATTCCCATTACGGTATCAGTTTTTGGGGCAAACGAATCAACAGGTGTCTTCAAATCATTTTTACTTTCATTGGTATATGTTTTTGGTATTGTATTGACGTATTCAATTTTAGGAGTTGCTGTAGCATCAACTGGTGCGGTATTTGGTCAGATAATGGCAAACCCTTGGGTAATTGGTTTTATAAGTGTAATACTTTTTTCATTAGGATTATCCATGTTTGGTGTATTTGAAATTAGACTACCAAGTTCAGTACAAAATAAACTCAATACAGTAGGTGGTACAGGATTCGTCGGTGCCTTCGGTATGGGAACAGTGGCGGGTGTGATCGCAGCACCTTGTACAGGTCCCGCGCTGGCAGCAGTATTAGCCTATATTGCAACTACTCAAAGTGTCTTAATCGGTTTTTGGCTTATGTTTACCTATGCTCTTGGTATGGGATTACTTTTTATCTGTATCGGTACGTTCTCTGGTTTGATTTCCTCCTTGCCCCGTTCTGGCGGATGGATGTATGTATTAGAAAATATCTTTGGTATTGCAATAATTACAATGGCACTCTATTTTCTTAAGGATGTGGAGATATTTTCAGGATTAAAGAGTTTTCTTCAGAATTCATACCCGTTTTTTGCTTTTGCTGGTGCACTTGTCTTGATTGGACTATGGTTAGGAAAGTTGAAAGAACGGTATAGTGGCATTTCTTCAAAGGTACGAGTTCAAAAAACATTTGGTTTAGCGCTCGCTATTTTGGGTGCTTATATGATCTTGGGTGGAATTCAACAACCGGCAGCTGGTCCACATTTGAATTGGGAATATGATGAGCCTGCTGCATTAACAAATGCCAAACAGGAAAACAAACTGGTAATGCTTGATTTCTACGCAACTTGGTGTGGGGCATGTAATGAATTAGATCATAAAACATTTTCCAATCAAGAGGTGGTTGACCGATTAAAAAACTATACCACTGTCAAACTGGACTTTAGCGTAGAATCAGACAAGGTATTAACCGAGAAATATAAAATCCGCGGTTTACCTGTTGTTTTATTCCTGAATTCTTCAGGAGAAGTATTAGAACGGATTGAAAAATTCGTCAACCCAGAAGAAATGCTCAAAATAATTGATGAAGTTGAGAACAAGGTAATTAACGGAACTCAGTGAGTATAGGAGAACATAATGAAGAATAGATCACAGTCTTTTTCTCGACGTTGGTTAATAATTACAGAGATCATCGCGATAATATCTTTCATAGCAATCGCTGCAATCCTAATACAGAAGAGTAGCAGTGAACAGGAATTATACCCCCTATCACAAGTAGAAAACTTAATTACAGAAGCAGATACATTATTTAAGAAGCAAGATTTTGGGGATGCTATTTTACTTTATTGGCAAGCATTAATTGCAATGGATCAAGCAAATACAGAAACCTATGCAGATATACGTTTACATGCAAATTTGCGTATAGCTGAGATTTACTCGCAAAGCAGCTGGGTAAAGGATGCATGGTCTCGTCTGAAGAATGCATCTATTATTGATCCTGAAAACGAGCAAGTATTACTCCTAAGCGGTAAGTTGCATAGAGATTTAAGTGATCAACAGGAAGCGGTTAATCAATTTATTTCCGTTATTGAGAAGAATAATGGTAATTCAGAAGCACATTATCTTCTGGGTGTGCTTTATCAAGGCAGGAAACAATACTCAGATGCCTCAAGACATTATTTACAAGCAATAGAGAATGACCCCGATTTAAAGAATATATCATCTGAAAAAGCACCGATTGGGATATTGGCAAGATTACAGTTGTCACGAACATACAATAAGATGTTCCAAGGGTATCGATTGATAAAAAGAAAACTCACAGATGAAGACTATGCTGAAATGACTCGGTTAGAATCACAATCTATAATTCTGTTGAAAGAAGCTAATCAATTGTATCCAAGTATGCAGGAAATTGTAAACGATCTAATTGGCTTACTCTATTATCGAGCAAGTGTCTTAAAAAGAGAAACAGACACTCGACCTTATAACGACATAGTAGATGTATATAGAGAAATTGTCGATCTTGATCCGACAGAAGTTCAAGCTTGGCAGGAGATGGCAGAGATATATGAGGGTTTCCTCCATGATAATAGACAAGCACTTGAAATGTATAAGAAGGTATACAGCCTTGACCAACATTCAACCATCTTAGCTATAATCAAGTCTTTAGAAGAAGATATAGCAGCCGAACAATCCGAAAGAAAGTAATCTATCCTGCCTTAGCGGCCAATTCATAATCCAAAGTGAATAAGACATGGGGTGGTTTAAGATATATTTGTCGTGGATGCTTTATACAAGAAATTTGTTATTGATAAGAGGAAGGGAGGTTTGCTAAGAAGCCGATGAGAGGATTTGAACCTCCGACCTACTGATTACGAATCAGTTGCTCTTCCCCTGAGCTACACCGGCTTGTAAATGCTTAAATAGGAAAATGCCGAGAGGCAGAATCGAACTGCCGACACATAGATTTTCAGTCTACTGCTCTACCGACTGAGCTATCTCGGCATCAGGTAGATTATAATACCATTAAATGTAATTACTGTCAAATCTTTTTAACCTATTATTCCTTCCAAATACCTATCTCTTTATAGAAACGTATAGCACCCGGATGAAAGGGTGTACCAGTATCTTTAATGACATTTTTGGGGTTGATTGCATTACCTGCTTTATGAGCTTTTACAACTTCAGATCGATTGTTGTAAAGATTCTTTGTAAATTCATACACGGTTTCTTCATCTACCGACTCAGCAGTGATTAAATGCATTGATCCTACATTCATAGTCTCAAATGGTTCAGATAATACTTTCTCATAAGCAGTGGCAGGAATTGTCATAGAAGAAAAGAAAGGATACTTTTTAACAAGAGTATCTATAGCCGTTTTGTCAAAAGGAATAAACATTATATCTTGTGAGGCGGAAGCTTGCTTCACAGCGGGTGTTGGCACTGCACCACCAATAAAAGCTGCTGCAGCTGCCCCATCAGCTAATAAATTGACGGCAGCACTATAGTTATCATTTAGCGGAGTGAAATCATCATAGGTAACACCATGTTCTTCTAATACAGGTCTCAAGAAATACTCAAATCCTGCACCGGCTGGTCCTACAACGACACGTTTTCCTTTTAGGTCTGGAATAGACTTAATCTCTGAAGATTTCTTCGTTACAAACAGAGCGACATTTGGTGCAAGCGTCATGACTGACCGAATTGGATGTTTTGTCTCCCAAGCTCCTTCACCACGTACAGCAAAGTATGAGATTGCAGCGTTAGCCATTGCAAATTCAATTCTTCTTTCATCCTTTACCAACAAACGGATGTTCTCTTGCGTGCCTTTAGTTTCTTCAGCAGTAACTTCCCAGTTCATTTCAGTTGAATTACGATTTACAACATTAGCAATTGCACCACCAACCGCATTAAACGCACCCCCAATTGGTGCTGTGCCTATACTGATAAACTTCTTCTTTGATGTGTTATCACATCCGATATATATCAACATTGCAAAGATCACAGGTATTAGGATTGTATACTTTATAATTCTTTTCATATTCTCTCCATTATTATCATATCTTGATAGTAACCCTTTAGTTTTATATAATTCGTATTTTTCTATATCTCTAC
Source organism: Candidatus Poribacteria bacterium (assembly GCA_022394755.1). GTDB lineage: Bacteria > Poribacteria > WGA-4E > WGA-4E > WGA-3G > MSPOR6. Next base: position 112,590 of record JAGFCA010000005.1, on the reverse strand, counting down.
ATACATTTTGCACTACGAGTTTATGGGAACTTCTGGTGGGAAATAACACATCTTGGACATATCTGGAAAGATGTGTGTTACATCTCTTCTATATACATCTCCACTGAGTATGTCAACGATCCCTCCAAGATGCTCAGGATATTCTGAGAGGAAACGAGCAAAACTGAATTCCTTTGTATAAAATGCATATACCAATTTCCTGAACGCCTCCATACCATCTACAAACGTTTGTCCAAAACTGCCTAACCGTTCTGCAGAATAGTCATTTTCTTTGAGTGCATCAATTATTACATCTGCAGCCATTTCCCCAGATTTCAGAGCTAAGAATAATCCGGTTGAGTATACTGGATCTAAGAAGCCAAATGCATCTCCAATAAGCAACCAATTCTGACCTGCAATTCGACTTGCTCTATATGAAAAATCCTTTGTCGTTTGCATAGGAAATAACTGTTTAGCACCTTCCAATCGATCCTTTAACGGGAGACACTTATTCAATTCTTCCTCAAATATTTTTTGTGCATCCAACTTTCCATTCTCATCTCTTCGGTTCTGCAGTAGATAATCTAATTCTCCGACAACCCCTACGCTTGTGCGGTTATATGGTAACGGGATAGACCAAAACCAAGAATCTTTTTCCTCTGTATGAAGAATGAGCGTTGCACCTTCGTCAATCCCTGTATCTCGATATCCACCTTCATAATGTGTGAATAGAGATGCTTTTTTCAGGTTTGGCTCAATTGTATTGAGATTTAATTGTCTTCCAATAAGGGATCGTTGTCCTGTAGAATCAACAATTACTGTCCCATGTATCGTTTCCTCTTGTTTTTCTTGTGTATTCCTGTCAACCGTCAGTGTAGAAACACCGGTTGCTTTATCTCCATCAAAAATCACATTTCTAACACTTACGCCCCTACGTACAACAACTCCTTTTTCAACAGCATTATCTAATAACATCTGATCGAATTCACTACGTAAGACCTGCCATGTAACAGAACTTTCATGCGGATTTGTTTCAAAGAAGTAGAATGGATTGGTTGCTTTGCCGGTTCGAGTGAAAAACTGAACACTATACTTCTGTGGAAAATGACTGGCTCTTAGTTTCTCAAGCATGCCAAGCCGTTTGAATGTCCAGAATGTTGATGGAATGAGAGATTCACCAATTTTAAACGATGGTTCAGATTCTCGCTCCAAGAGCAACACGCTATACCCTTGTTGTGCAATAAGGGTTGCAGCAGTACTACCAGCGGGTCCTCCACCTATTATAATTGTATCGTATTTTGCGTGCGGAATCATATTGATTATAATATTTTCTATTGCCTGCTATTTATTTTTTCTATCATCAGTAAATCGCCTTGATTTTAGTTCGTACCGAGGCAATGTACCATTTGACACTGTTTTCACAATCGTGCGTAATCCCAATTCGCCTTGGATTGCTGCAATAACATCGGATGCAGTCTCATCGGACATCGGATTAAATGTCTCAATTTGAATTTCAAGTTCATCAAATGTGTCTCCTGAATAAGCTCTAACAGCGAATTCACTGACATCTTGTACCTTGAGGATGATGTTTTCTATTGTTGCTGGATATACATTTAATCCTCGAATAATTATCGCGTTATCTAAACGTCCCACAACACCACCATCCAGAATACGATGCTCGCTTCCACAAGGACACTGTTCTGATTTTAGTTTGACAAAATCACCCGTCCTATACCGTATCACCGGCATCCCAACCCGTCCTAAATTTGTAATAACTAATTCACCCTCGTCAGCATGTTTCCCAGAATCGGGATCTATAACCTCACAAATAAATTCGTCTTCATTAAGATGAACTCCGTTTTGTGCTTTACACATGACACCCCATGCCCCAACCTCGGTTGCACCAATATGATCATAAGCTTTTGCTCCCCAACCATTTTCAATACGTTGCTTTGTAGATTGTAGACTAGCTCCCGGTTCACCGGCATGGATTGTAACTCTTACCTTAGAATCAGTATTCAAATCCACCCCTTCTTTTTTAGCCACTTCTGCTAATCGTAAAGCATAGGTCGGTGTAGAAATTACCACTGTAACATCATTCGTGAGGATAGCACGTATTCGTTGGTCAGATGTCATTCCACCATTGGCTATGGTGAATGCTCCAAGTTGTTGAGCACCATGGTATGCACTCCAGAAACCGATAAAGGGTCCAAATGAAAAAGCTATCATTAACCTATCAGCTGAGGTAACTTCTGCAGCACTATAGATATCACGCCAACATTTACCCCACCAATCCCATGATTCTCTTGTATCTAACCAACGGATTGGTGAACCTGTTGTGCCAGATGTTTGATGTATGCAAGTATATTTCTCTTGTGGAAAGGTTAAGTTGGTGCCGTATGGTGGATGGGCAACTTGATCTGTACTAAGTTCATCCTTCGTTGTAAATGGAAGATTCTGATAATCAGAAAGTGTTTGTATTTCCTCAGGATTTGAAAAACCTGTATCTCTTAATTTCTCTTTATAGAAGTCATTCGACTTCCAAACCGGTATTAACATTTCTCTCAACCGGTTTAATTGTATATCAATCATTTATCTATCAGATCCTTACATCAGATTCCAACATACAAGACACTATGTATAGCGTGTATTCTGGTATTCTTGTGCATAGAACGTTGGAAGAAGACCATCAACCTGCAATAAACCTCGTTGCGTTAGTTGGATTTCGTCTTGATCTGAATGAATTCGTAACATGCCTTCGTTTTGTAGTTGATCAAATTCTTCCCTATAGAGTGCCAAGATATCGGCGTTAAACTTAGATTGAAAATAGGATGGATTAATCTTCCCAAGTTTAAGTTGTAGAATCATCTCTCGTGTGAGTTTTTCATCATCTGTAGGTTTAAAAGCACGGTAAATGGGTAGTTCACCTGATTCAATTGTGCTCAGATAATCTCCCCAAGATGGTGCATTCTGAAAATGAATTCCACTAAAATGTGAAAATGAGGCTACTCCTGTACCAATCATATCACTTCCCTGCCAGACTGCATCACGATATACAAACTTACAAGGTTTGTCTTTTTTCAATACTGTATAGGCACTTGATTGTTCATATCCGACTTGCGTAAATTGTTCAAAAGCATATTGGTGCCATTCCCTTTTTAGTTTCCAATCAGCAACAGGTAATGCATCTCCGCCGAGGATATCTTTTGAATAAACTGTATTAAAAGGGAGTTCAAGTTGATATACAGTAATGCTGTCAGGATCAAGTTCTATTGTTTTTTGAACAGTGTCTTGCCAACTTTCCCATGTTTCACCAATCATTCCAGATATAAGGTCAATGTTAACTTGATCAAACTCTAATTCCTTAATCCATGGATGAATTCTGTAAACCTCTTTTGATAGATGTGCTCGTCCGTTTTCTTCGAGGATTTTGTCGTTTAAGTTCTCAACACCAAGACTTAAACGAGTCACTCCTATACCTTTAATGGCTTGTAATTTCTTTTGTGTTAATGTACCTGGTTCACATTCAAATGCAACTTCTTCAGCTGTATCCCAAGGAAACACTTTTTTTATACGTTCTACGAGCGTGTTTAGATGTTTTACGCTAATATATGATGGAGTACCACCACCAAAATATACAAATTTCAAAGGACGGTTGTCTAATGCAGGTTGTTTGCCATATAGTTCTATTTCTTCAGCAAGAGCATTGAGATATGTATCAATCTCAGTGCTATTCTTATCCGTATAAACTCGAAAATAGCAGAATTTACAACGTTTACGACAGAAAGGAATGTGTAGATATAGTCCTAAGGTTGCATCGTCCGATGGATCATCGGTTAATGCGTTCTGTACATCCGGAACAGCGGATTCATTCCATACAGAATAGGGAGGATAGTTTGAAACAAAGACACTTCCTACGGATGTCTGTTCAGTTTCTATACCTGCTGTTGCTGGTTCCGGCTTTGTTTGGCTCATTTCTATATTCCTTATAGTAAAATTGATAATACAAAAATTTAATATGTATAGAGTTATTTAATAGATTTGTTCTCATTATTTTTTTCCAAAACAGAAGAGTATTCCTCCCTCATTACCGATATATATTCTTCCATCAGATACACTCGGTGATGCAACAATGGGGTCCCCTGTATCGTATTCCCAAACCAATTCACCAGAGGTAAGATCTAAGGCAATAAATAGTCCACGAATTGTACCGAAGAACACACGTTCCCCTACAACAATAGGTGAAGATTCAATTCGTGATTTTGTTCTATATGTCCAAATCGGATCTCCAGTCTTATGTGATAGGGCATGTATCATTTTATCATGACCACCGATGATAACTTCATCCCCTGTGACAGCAGCAGAACCGATAAAAGGATATTTAAGCTTTGGGTGTTGGTATCTCCATGTAATCTCCCCGTTATCTAAGGACACACTTAGGATTTCGCTCCCGTATGTACCACAGAATACTTGATTATCTAAAATTGCTGGACTTGCTCCTACATAAGTACCAAGATTGACCATTTCAGCTTGTGTTCCATCCTGGATATCAATGATACGAAGATAACTATCACACCCAGTTACGATAACATAATTCCCAATAGTGGATGTATCACCACTTTTATGGAGCCATACACTTGGTGTTGCATGTACATTTCCTTCAGTTTCAAACTTCCATATTAGATCACCACTATTCATGTTTAAACAGTATAGAAATCCATCATACGATCCGAATAAAACCCGGTTATCTATAAAATTTGCTGAAGATACAATTTCACCTTCTGTAGTATACAACCATTTCTTTTTCTGTGTTTTTATGTCCACTGCATGGAATATACCATTCTCATCTCCAAAGTAAATGACACCGTCAGAAATTGATGGTGATGACTTTATTGGTGCTTTAGCATCGTATTTCCATTTACTCTTGCCTGTCTCAGCATTGAGTGCATGTAATTTTCCATCTAATGCTGCAACATATACAGTACCATCATAGATTGTAACAGTAGATTCTATCATGTCTTCTACTTTAAATGTCCACAACAAATCAAGCTTTTCTGGCAGCTGCGATTCCGACACTCCTGTTAGCTGCTGATTACCTCTAAAACTAACCCAATTACTAAAAGAAATCTGAATGTTTATAAATAATAAGACCAATATATAGGATAAAATAACTATACTGAATCGTATGATCTCTTTTAGATTGATAAGTTTGATAGGCAATATCTCAAAGTACTTTTTCATATAACCTCTCAAAATCTTCTATATCCACTGGACGTGGATTAAACTGTGCTGTCCATTGAACCGCCGCCTCCTTTGCTAAGGTAGAAAGGTCAGTTGACCTGATGTTGCATTGGACAGTACATTGTTGTAGTGTGTTCGGTAAATCACCACATTCAATTAAAGACTCAATTCTTTCAACCAAATTCCCTTTAGAATAAAGTTCTTTATACAAATCACCTACGACTTGTTCATTAAATCGTATTACATGTGGTAACATTAGACTGACAGCAATTCCATGTGTAATTCCATATTGTGTTGTTAATGGATTTGCACATGCATGTGCGGCACCAAGCATAGAATTCTCTATTGCCAATCCTGCGAGATATGCGCCAAATAACATCTTTCCACGTGCATCAAGATGTGCCTCGTGTATAGCGATTTGGAAATTAGATTCCAACATATTCCAGGCATGTATTGCGTACATCTGCGATAGAGGGTTACGTCTGGTTGAAACAAAACTTTCAATTGCATGCGCGATTGCATCAATACCTGTAATTGTGGCTTGCAATTTCGGTAAAGTTCCAGTCAGAGTTGGATCTAAAATAACAGTGTCAAATTTTGCTTTTTTGTCACCACAAGCCATTTTAATATGTGTATTCTCTTGAGCAATCAAGGCATAAGATTGTGCTTCACTTCCGGTACCTATTGTTGTCGGTATACCTATTGAGGACAGCATAGGTTTTGTTGCTTTGTTAGTTCCCCAATAGTCCTCCATTTCACCTCCATTTGTTAGAATGAAATTCACGCCTTTTGCACAATCCATCGCACTTCCACCACCGAGTCCAATAATTAGATCGATTGGCTGATTATCTTGTGCAAATTGTACAGCCTTATATACATGCTCTGTTGTTGGGTTCGGATCAACATCAGTAAAACCGTAGTATGATATATTCTCTTTATTCAGTGCCGAATAAGCTCTATCCAGAATCCCTGATTTCTTGATCCCTGTGTCAGTAATGATGAGAACACGAGTACCATCCAAAGTGATAGTGGCTTGTCCGAGCTTCTCAATACTGTTATCTCCAAATACAACACGTTGTGCTAAATCAGAATCGAAGGATACCATGTGAACTCTTTTTTCTAATTCCAGGAATTAAGAATTTAATTTGTCTTGGGATATTCAGCTAAATGTGCCTGTGGTGTTCCATGCTGATAATCTCCATCACATGCATTGAGTAACCATCCACTCAACCTTTCAGCAAGGTCAGGATAATCTGATGACAGATCATTCTCCTCTCTATAATCTTCATTGAGATTATATAACTGAAAGTTTTTACTTCTGTTAATATAACGACACTTCCATCCATCAGATGTTACCAAGGCAGGACCAAGTCGAGAAGCATAAACAACCCACTCCCTACTTTGTTGATGTTCTGACTGTTCTAACAGTGTAGGCAAAAATGATACACCATCTTTCCCATCTGGTGAATTCACCCCAATTAGGTCAGCAAGAGTTGGGAGAAGATCGTAGTTAGCAATCATTTGGTTAGATGTAGCATTTTCTGCAATCCTACCTGGATAGCGAACAATATAGGGAATACGTGTCCCACCTTCCCAACTTGAGAATTTCAATCCTCCCATACCATCATTTCCATTAAATACATCTCCCCCAGTTTCTGAGTAGAATTTTGTAGTGATATCATCAAACTGTTCGTTATTCAAACTCTTATTTCGTCCAGTAGTTCGACCTTCCTGCTTAGCATATACTTCATGTCCATTATCTGAACAGAAAATAATCATAGTATTGTCATCAATCCCAAGAAACTCAAGTTCATCCAAGATAATACCGACGGTTTCATCAAGTTTTAAAATCATGGAAGCATATTCTTTTTCATAGGTTGTCAATTCTGATGATTGTTTAACTGCAGGATGTATTTTAGGTATTGAAATTGGTCCATGTGGTAGTTGTGAAGGATGGTATAAGAAGAATGGTTTATCTTTGTTGTTTCGCAGGAACTGTATTATCTTCTCATTGAAAATATCTTGAGAGTAAACTGCTTTTCCTTCACGATTTCTTCTGTGTTGTAAATTCTCTTCGGATTCTGTATTTTGGTGTTTTCCACAATCTGCATGTGTATTCCCTTGAATCTCTGTGATATCCCCATTATCGAATAGAAATGGAGGATAAAATCCATGGCAACGTTGATGGTCATAGTATCCGTAGTGATACTGCCATCCATGTCTTCGAATACGATCCCCAGTAGTAGCAAACCCCCATTCCAATTTGCCAATTTGTGCTGTAGTATAACCTGCTTCTTCAGGAATCTGTGCTAAGAAAACATCATCTGAAGTGGCTTGCAAACCAGTTGTATGAATGAGTTCAGTAATCTCGCTGTATTCCATTTCACCTGAACTGATATTATTATATATTCCACCCTTGGTGTATGTCCATGTCCCTTGATGACAATCGTGTATACCTGTTAGCATGCTGGCACGTGATGGAGCACAGAAAGCACAACCGTATGCATGGTTAAATCGCATACCTTCATTCGCAAGACGGTCAATATTTGGTGTGTCAAAGTGCCGTTGTCCATAACAACTTAGCATACCACGTCCAAGATCGTCTGCAAAGATGAGAATGATATTTGGTTTGTTGTTCATAATTGTGAAATCCTAAGAACTATCAATTTGGCAATAAATTAAATTCTATTTTGTGTCCGTTACCAGATTTACTTTTAAAAAACTCTTATGAAATAGGTCAACATCCTTTATGACAAAACAATTTCATAGGCTATCTAAATATACTTATATAGTTGCAGTTCAACGACTTGTCTTCTGAAAAGCGCGTTGTCGATATAAATGTTCAAACAGATTGCCCTCATGAGGACTATCCCATGAAATTTGGTTTGTTGGAATTGTACCTATATTCAATCTATCAATTAATGGTGTATCTAACAACTGTTGTGTTAGTTTGGAATCATCCGTGATTACTGTTGCTACCAATGTCTCGCCAATTGATTCTACTATTGCAGATGCTGGAACTTCACTAACACTAACAAATGGGAAAGGAAATTCGATATTTGCTAATGGATGTTCAGAATCTTCACACCATATAACGGTAGGTCTGAGGAAAGTACAACCATCTAATTCTATAACCCGATCTCCAGTTGTTAGCTCAATTGCACCGGATTGTTTTAGATGTCGGTCAATAAGTGATGAAATACCGTGAGCAGCTTTTGGATTCGCCCATGCAGCTATCCCTGCTTCAGGATGATCGAGCGGTTTCGGTTGTATTTTTGAAATTCGTTCGGTGATAGCTTCAGCGATATTTCTACCATATGCAGTTACATATACACCCGAGGCATTAATACAGGATCTGCCACCATTCTTAGATACCGATTCTACAATAAGATCAAGATAATTTTCTATTTCTGAATTTGTATCTTTATGAATGACAATTTTACTTCTTCCAGGTCCATGTATTTCGACACGCGGATCATTTACCCAAGGTGCCACAGTAGAACCGCCACCAAATAACATTGACCTTCCACATCTAACAAGGATTTCATTTGCACCAGAATAATCAGTTGGATAAAAACTAAATGCTTCCATCGGTGCCCCTGCCTCTATAAAGGCTTGTGCAATTCGATATGGTGTCCATGGTTCTTCACGACCTGGCTTCAAGACAAGTGGAACTTTCAGCACAAATGCAGGAATCCATAGTGAATGGACACCTGGCGAGTTGCTGGGTAATATTGCTCCAAGGGAGTTTGTCTCACAGACATAACTAAGAGTTCGTCCATTTTGGTCTCCCCAACCATCATCAAGTATTCTCAGATCTAATCCTCGAGTCAATCCATCCAAAACTGCATCTATGTTTTCTAATACCCCTTGGATCTTACCCATATTCTGCTGACAGAGGGCCTCTGGCATACCTGTTGATCCGGATACCTGTTTGATATAATCCGTTGAGGATTGAGTGTTTTCATCAAGTGGTAATTCTGAGGATGTAAAATGACGTGCAGCATCTTTACAGATAGATACTAATTCCATCGTGGAATACTGCTTGAGTATCTGCTGATGTAAGGGTATATCAATTAGATCTTTTGCAATTAATCCTCGATTCGCTTGACTAACTTCAACTAACGGATCACCTGTTTTAATATGAGATACAGTAACAGTATTTAGACTTCGATATGTGAGTCCAGCACGTAATATAGGGATGTGTTGCATAGGATTGTTTTCCAATTTCAACTGATATATTTATGATTGACTGATCTGTGCGACCCATCCTGATGAAGCGTCACAGTATAAAAAATCATCATTATAAATAGATAATCCGTGTGGTTCAGGATATTCTTCTGCCACCTCAATTTGATCAATAATTTTTCCGTCATCCAGATCAAGTTTGACGATTACACGTTCAGATGTGTGTACAACCCACAGTCCATCTTCAACGCGAACTGTTCCGTGTGCTCTTCCGTAAGGTAATGGTAGAGTGTGTTGAATTGACCAATCAGATATTTTGACTTTATGGATTTCTTGGTTCTTTAATGTTTGTACCCAGAGGTGTCCTTCATCGATATTATCGTATTCAACACCGTGGGTACCACCTCCATCTGGCACTGGAAAACGTCCCAATGTCTTACCTGTAGAAGGATCTACTTGGAAAATCTCACCATCCCCCGGTTTAGCATCCGTTTCTCGGATTTCTCGCCACCGATCACCAGAACCATTGGCAGCTAACCAGAGTGCTCCATCACCATAAGCCATGCCGCTTGTATTTGAAGATTCACTTGGTATATCTCGTATATGTTTTGGGACATAGTATTCGTGATCACATGTGATTTCTACTAACATGACTCTATCTGTGATTTGGTCAACTACCCACAGACCTTCAGTTGTGACCTGTAACCCGTTTGGTACAGCATAGGGTGAACGAAAAACTTTCTCTATTTTTATTGACATATTATATCCATCCCCTTCTATTGACTATAACCAGTTCTTACTTTTACCTCTTTTATTGAATGATAAGTAGATGAGAATACACAAGACGTTTTATAGTTATTTATAGATATACACTTCTTCAATTTCTCGAATAAGTTTCATATACTCATCATGCTTACCTATCCAATACCAAACTATATTATCATTTTCTTCAATAGCTAACGCTCTATAATCCCTATTGATTCGCACCACCCAATCTTCACCTACTTTTTTCAATCGTAATGATGGGTGTTGTGGATTATCCTTCAAGAGTTTAAATTTTTCATCGGCTCGATCTTGTATTACTTTTGGTAAAGCATAGTAAAAATCCCAGAAACTTTTTTGAGTTTTATAGATCAACACATTTTCCTGCTCGTAAATCCTCACGTGCTTTCTCGCGAAGATTGTCAAGATGACCTTTTGTTATATCACCTTCAATCTTCTCTTCCCAGACTTCATCCTCACTTACCAATGTTTCATGTAGTTTTTTCTTCAACAGCGGAATTAATTCCTCTTGTGAGTTAGCTTCACACAAGACTGTAGGTAATTCAGGTATCCATCCTTTCCAAGCAACACCATTTTTTTCGATATGTGCAGTATAAGTCTCATCATATACTGTATCATCTACTTCAATAATATGAATATTGTCCATAGTATTCTCCTTGGACTACAGGTTTTTAGTAAACCCCTACAACCACACTCTCTTGAAGTTCGGTGAGTAGACGCAGGTTTTCTACACCATCCCACGGATATTCAGAAATAGGTTTTGCGCGTTCTGCTTCGTCTCTTTCAAGGAATCGAGGCACAAAAAATTCTTTTGTCAATGTAGTTAACATGACACGACCAGTTTCTCCATAGTCAACTTTCTGATCTGGATTTTCAGGATTCACCAGTTCTATGACTGCTCGGGGTTGTGGTGGATAGTACACAATCGTGTAGTTATCTGCTGGGTCAAATGGTTTACATGTTGCTAAACCCATAAGTGTATTCCCATAGGTCGGTATGAAGTCGATACCTGGAACCAATTCCTCACGGGCGAAACGGTGAAACTGCGCGTCCATCTCAGTTCCACCACAAAAAATTCCTTTTATTCCGGCTTTCTTTAAAGATATTTTTTCACATAATGCCTCAAGAAGCTTAGGTGTGGTAAATAGACATTGGACATTATCATGTGCTTTTAGTACGTTTAAGGCTTGTGAAATGACGTGGTTTTTATATGCATCTAACTCTTCATTCTTTCCATACCGTACAAGTTGGTTTACCCATCGTGGGTCAAGATCAACGAGGAAACAGATACCACCACGATGTTGTGCCAAATGTTCAACTGCTAAACGTAGTCGACGAGGTCCAGTAGGACCTAACATTAACCAATCACTTCCTTTAGGAAAACTATCCTCAGAAAGTGTCTGACTAAATATCTCATAATCAATTTGAAAATCTTGTATACTGATACGAGATTTTGGAATACCTGTTGATCCACCAGTTTCAAAAACGTATATTGGATCGTTTTCATAGGCTTTAGGCACCCATCTACGGACAGGTCCACCCCGTAGCCATTCGTCCTCAAAATGTCCAAGACATTTTAGATCGTCATACCCACCGATCTCTTTTCGTGGGTCAAAATCTAAGTTATCAGCATATTCTAACCAGAATGGACATCCTGTTTCAGGACTAAAATGCCAGTCAACAATTTCACGTACATGTTTGTCCAATTCAGCACGTGCATCTTTTATTTTTTCTGTGATCTCCATCTTTACCCTTATAAAAACCGATCCTATAGAATTCTAATAGAGTCAATATTGGATAAACTCCAAATCAACGCCGAATGCATATAATGCATTCGGCAGATTTCAGGGATAATTCTACCAAAAGGATTCAGTTAAAATTACCAATTACATGTGCTTAGAAATTAGTTAATTCAGAATGAACTTTGTATAGCCAAATTCAACATCAATGCTGTTGAAACCCCAACTAACGTGAGTGTGTATAACCGGTACTTTATGTCTTGACTACCTGTTTTCCACACATCTAATACAAACTACTTTATTCAGCTATAGCAAACAATCGATTACGAGTTACGATATATAAAACACCATCTTTGGCAACAGGAGTAGTGTAAACTGCGCTCCCCATATTTATCTCATTAATTAATACTTTTGTCTTTCCTGTCTTTAAGATGATTACATCTCCATCTTCCGTACCAAGATATACTTTCCCATCAACAACATAGGGTGATCCCCATATAGCTGCAAAAGTATCGTGTGTCCAGTATAGGTCTCCAGTTTTTACATCTAAACAGTACAGAAAACCGCTTAGATCCGAGATGTAAAGTAGTCCTTCATGTATTGCAACTGTTGACATTGTGCGATTAAACTGTTCATTTCCGAAGTGCCATACAACTGCAGTTGAGGTAATATCCCCTTTTTGAGAGGCATCAATACACCATAGATGTCCCACACCTTCCCCATGTTCAGGATCTTGTCCAACAGCTAAGAATACTTTATCATCAAAAACGACTGGCGTAGAGATGATATTATTTCGGGTTCCACGACCACCGAGTTCCCATTCAGAATCTTTCGGATTACAATCAAACTTCCAGATAATCTTTCCTGTTTCAGGTTCAAAGGAATATACCCAACCATCACCGCCAGGAATAATTACTTGGGGTACACCTTTTATTACACCATATGCTGGATTCGACCATTGTCCGTGTAGAATATTCTCACCAGGTGAAGCATCTTCCCAAACAAGTTCACCAGTGTTTTTATTCAATGCAATAAAACTGGGGGCATCTGGTACTGGAATGTGGATATGTGTTTCATCAACACCATTACTTGTCTCTAAAAACAACAGATCACCAACAGCGAGTGGAGAACAGGTCGCAAGGTTATGTGGAAAAACATCTAACTCATCCATCATATCGTAGATCCAGATGATATCTCCATCTATCTCACTATTTTCTGATTCCTCAGTATAAGGTCCATCATTTTCTCCATCACGGAATCCCTCAGTATCAATACAAACTACCTCACATCTATTAGAAATATAATAGAGTCTGTCCCCTTCAATATATGGTGTTGAACAGATGCCTTGTAGTGGCCAATCGTTAACCCTACCTGCGGGGAGTTTAGTGTGTGTAATCTGCCACAAGAATTCACCATCAGCTTCATTAAACGCTACAAGATTGCCACGATCACCAGTCAATTTTGGATTCAGGAGGGCTTCATTATTCGTTCCAACAAATACCTTTCCACCAATAATGAGTGGTCCAGCATAACTTTGTGATCCGAGTTCTGCTGTCCATTTAATATTTTCACCTGTTTCATAATTCCAACTTGAGAGGATATTCTTTTCGTCCGATACCATATTCCGACCAAGTGAACCACCCCATAAGGCTATTTCTTTTTCTTTTGATGAATGAGCATCTGCTTGAATATTCTGAGGTTGTAAACTCAAAATTACACCGAACAGGAGTATGAGAATGTACTTCAAAGAGCAAACCGTATTCTTTATATTATTTGAAAATTTTGCGGTATTTCTTTTACCGCTTCTGAATTCTAAAATCATTTATCACCATACCTTTAGATTATCATAATAGATTTCGGAAACGGAGTAAGCATAGATGCCGGGACTTCCTTCTCTATTTGGCAATGGGTCTTCTGTTGTAATCGTCCATTGTTCTGGTTCATCGTCTCCAGTTCGCCAAACTTTTCCATAAATCATTGCTTTATCGTCGTTTATTTCTACTTTCAGTTTCATTGTATACCAGACATCTGTCTCCCATGAGAATGGAATGGTTTTAGCCATCCGTAGATCAGACGCCCAAGAACGTATTTGCAGACGTTGTTGTCTACCTTGCATATCTAATGTATATCGATTTGCAATTAACCCCATATCTGGCACTCTACGTTTGTCTCTTGTTCCCATCACATCGACTTGTATCTGGTAGTCTTTCATTGTAGGTGGACCGATATAGACGTTTGACTTATCTAATCCGCGTTGTACTGGTGTTTTGACCAATACCTTGTTATCACCTTTTTCTTTAACGAAATATTTCCCAGTAGCACTTATCCAGTGTGACGGTGCTTTATCAAGTGCAACATTTTCAAAGTCTTCGCTCCAAGGTAAAGGAGGAATCACACGGATCCGTGCTTCTGCTTTGATTTCACCTGATTGTATTACGACAGTTCCGGCTTGTGCCCCATGGCTCAAATTCGGAGTGAATAGATTTTCTTGAAGACTACCCTTTAATCCATTTAAACTCCATATAACTGAACCAATTGCACTTGTCTGTTTACCATTTTGATCATAACCAATAACAGCGAGTTGGACAGGTTCACCAGCAGTTGTAGTTTCAGCGGGTATCAGGAGAAGATCTACTGCAGGTTCTGTACTTAATTCTGATACTGTGATCTCTTTGCTTGCACATCCAATAAGGAAAAAACTCATAGCGAAGGCAATGCACAGCGAAAAGGATAGTATTGAGATTTTTTTAAATTCTATTGTTAAATTCATACGTTTCATTATTCTCTCCCTATGCAATAGATATGCTCTTCAGTAGTGAAATAGACCCGTCCGTTTGATATTGCTGGTGATCCGTATATTTCGGCATAGTGATCATCATCTTTTCGGGTGATTTCCTGTACATTAAGGGATTCACACCCATCTGCACTGGGTTGTAGAATATGGAACTTTCCATTCACCTCAGTAACGAATAACTTCCCGTCTGCCCAAACAGGTGAACCTTTTCCTACTGTACCGATACTATGTTCCCACAAGACCATCCCTGAATCAGCATTTAGACAATACATATTAGCAGAATTGTCTACGACATACAGTTTTCCTTCTTTGAGAGTAGGTGATGCATACCCAATATTGACTGCATCATGCCGCCATAACTCATGTGTTTTTGTAATGTCTCCTGTTCCAGTTGCGTCAATACACACAATTCGTCCCATTTCAGTACTATCCAAGTTTTCTTCACTATGTGTTGCGTAAACCTTAGTGCCAGAGGTTATAACAGAAGTATTGATTCCACGTTTACTTAACTTGAAACCCCATACCATTTCACCAGTAGTCTGTTTCATTGCATAGATGCTGCCATCAGCATTTCCACCAATGATGAGCATTTGTCCATTAATATCAACGACCACAGGAGTCGAGTAAGTTGTATCCAAAGGTCTTCCACCAGGAGTTGAAACCCAAATTAGATCTCCGGATTTTTTATCAAAAGCGAAGTAGCGATGTCGAGGAATTGATTGATTTCCCCAACCAACATTCAGATAACTGACAACGACAAGGTTTCCTGCTAAAATAGGTGTATGAACCCGTCCACCATAACCAGAAATCCGTCCATACTCTTCTGTAAGTGACCGTGACCAAACGATATTCCCATCTTTATCAAAACAGATAAAGAGTCCTTGAATACCGTGTATGTAGATGTTTCCAGTTTCTGCATCCCCAACAGGACTTGTCCAGCCAACCCTGTTGAATGTGATTGTTGTATGGAAAACGTTTAACTGGTAATTCCAAATTTCATCACCAGTTTTTGCATCAAAACATGTGATACGTTCTTGTTGCGTAATGTCTTTACCAATTCGTCCTATTACATAAACCCTGTCATTCAAAACCACAGGTGTTGAACGACCCATAAAATCAGCCTTCCAAAGAAGGTTTTCTCCCTCTATAGACCAATTTGAAACGAGCTCAGTTTCTGCTGATGTGCCATCCTGATTTGGACCTCTCCAACTTGGCCAGTCGCTTGCATTGGCATATATTTGAGCAAATAGTATTAGAGAAAAAACAGATAGCCGATATATTACCGGTTTTAAATTATGCAAATTAATAGCCTCCTACCCTTAATATAAACTTAAATATAAGACGTTCAATGGTATGATTTGTTTATTGGAAGTCTTTCCAATTTAATGTGAATAACTGATAGTATACATTATAACATTAAAAGTGCTTTACTTGTATGAAATTGTCATAGGTGGCAGGGATATAATTCTTGACATGAATTCTTCTTTCTTAAGTTGATTATGTGAATTTCATACTAGATCGATAGGTTGTAACATCACCTAATTGGTTAGTATTGTATAGTTGATCTTGAAAATACTTTTAATAAATGATTTTTCTTATCGTAAAAAGAGATAAAAAACAGACATTTGACAATAATATAAAGATAGATTAAGGAAAAAATAGACCATTGATCCTAAATACTCATTCAATTGATCGTGTTGATGGTTGTTAGTTTGTGTTCTAATCTTAAATTTTATTTACTGTCTTATAGATATTCTAAATGTGTGCTTCTATTTTCGTCTTATGTGTATGTTAGTTGTTTTAGATGCTTATTTTTTCAATATTTTCATTTAATTATTGATACCGATGGTGCTAAGAACTTTACACCCGCTCAAGAACAAATCTTGATAAAAAATTGTTGAACATTTACAATACATAAATCTACTAAAAACCAACTCAATATAGGTATCCTTTTCTAACATTATTTTACAGTTTAACTTTAGTAGACAGGGGCATATCTCCAGCCATTGTTTTTAAGGAGCAGAACCGTGAAAAAACATTACGTTATGATGCAGTGTTTGTTACTGATACTACTTGCGTCAACCGTAGCCCCAGCCAAAATCGTTTTCGAATCAGTACGCGATGGTATTCGTGGGGTCTACGTAATGGATGATGACGGCAGCAACCAGACACTGCTTACCGACGAGTTTCGTCCCCGCGCATCCATTTGGTCTCCCGACGGTAGCCAGATTGCATTTAAGGGATTTGTGCAAAACAGTAGTGTTATTTACTTGATGAATCCAGATGGTACAAACATTCGTCAAATCACAGAAATTGATGATAGTCGTATCAATGTACCTTCATTTTCTCCTGATGGCAAATTTATCGTTTTTAATAGATGGTTTCAGTTTCCCAACAAGCCGAAAGACTGCACCGTCGTACTCAATATAGAAACGGGAAAGATGAAAGAGATCTCGGATTTCTGGGGTATCCAACATAATTGGTCGTCAGATGGCAAGCATATAATATGTGCTGAACCTTGGACGATTGGTGTTAATAATACGATTTGGATTATGGAAGCGAATGGTATAAATTTACAGCCACTGATACCCGTAGCGTTTTTTGACGGAGAATTCACGATCCGTCGTGAATCTCCGCGCTGGTCGCCTAATAGTCAACAGATTGTGTATGTCGAAATGGAGTGGAAAACCGTGCGTCTACCGAATGCCCGTTTTGAAGGACCTTTCTACAAGGCGTTTCGGATTATGATATATAATCACAACGGAGGAGACATCAGATCGCTGCCTGTACCGAAGGGTATGGAATGTTTTTGCGTTGACTGGATGGATGACGGTAAATCTATCGTTTTTAGCGCGCGTGCTGCCGTCCCTTTGAACAAACCGCTACCCCATGATTTTGAGTTCCCACCGCCGAATATCTACAAGTATCATATTCAAACACGCGATATGACACGGCTCACAGAACATCCGGGCAGTGATTACTGGGTGGACTGGATTAGCGATGATGTACTATCCGTCTCCCCGATAGGCAAGAAAAAAGTAATGTGGGGAAGGGTCAAGTAAAGGTAACTTCGGTTTCCTAAACGAAGCGGTTTAGCCGAGTATGAAATCTGACTTTTCAAACTCACGTTATCTTAGTTATTCATCTTCAACGATCCCCATACAGTTGATAATTTATCCATAGGTTTAACAACTAATCCCCTGTCGGATTCATAATTTTGTGTTACTTCTTTTTCTGATAAGGCTCGATCATAGATACGTACTTCATCTATATCTCCCTCAAAAAAGTCTTTCGATTCACCGTTGATTTGTGCACCAAGGGAAATATCAGACTTAAATGGATTGAAAATACTACCATCTGCACTAAACCTCTTTTCATCTAAAATAAGAGATCCATCAATAAATATTCTGGAATGAAGTGTATCATCAAATGCGTGAGGATTCAGTGGACTTATTTGATTTGTATAGACGATATGATGCCACTTTCTGTCGAATAAGGTTGGAGAGAATAACCCCGATTGTGTACCTATACATCCATCCTCATTACCTTTCTCTCCAAAACGGATACCATAGCCAATTGCGTCTTCCGCTTCATTATTTAGTACTCTACTGATACTTATATACCAGAGCGTACAATCCTCCTGAATAAAAAACAGGTATCCTCCTTTGTCATTTTTTCTGACTTTTATCCAGGCTTCAAAGGTTGATGCACGTAATTGAAATCGAAAATTGGGAAGGTTCGAAAGACTAATATAGTCATCTTTTCCATTGAATTCCAATGCATCTTGAAAGTGTCCATTAACAAAACTTGGATTGCCATGAATAGTAGCGTCGTTATCTGCCCATACATCCTTTATTTTTTTCTTATCGGTATGACCTCGATCAAGGGTCCAATAACTCACCAATCCATCAGTTACAATCGTGGATGCCTGTGTCAATGCACACATAGTCATTCCAAGAATTATAATGGACGTGCAAAAGAATCTCTTTATCATAATGTTACTCTATATTTCGGATTTAAGTGTTCCCCATATAGTAGTTAACTTCTCTATAGCTTCAACGGAAAGTCCGACCTTAGACCTAAAGTTCTGTGTTACTTCACCTGCGGTAAGGGGTCGGTCGTAGATACGTACTTCATCAATTAATCCAGGAAAATGACGTTCAACCTTCCCTCGATTGTTTGCAGCACCGATATAAACGGGTCTAACAAATGAAATGAATTCTTCTAAATTCTTCTCTTTTCCAACAATTATTTCTTGAACTTCACTGTCTATATATGCACTGATTTTTGCTTCAGCTGCATCCTCAACTGCAAAGACAATGTGATGCCATTTACCATCCGACAAACCATATTCAATTTCCACTGCAATATCGTTACATCCAGCAGCAGCATTTTGACGAATGTAGAAATGTACTATATCTTTGGCAAGTGGGAATCCAGCTTTTGCACTTCTGTTTACATCAATTGCCCACGCCATGTTGCATCCGTCATCAAGGACTTTGAAAAGAGATGTCCAATCATCACTAAAGCTTGTTTTGACCCATGCCTCAAAAGTAGATTTCCCAATTTTTTCACCATAATCTCCAAGATTGGTTAGATTGACATAGTCATCAGATCCATCAAATTCCAAAGCATCCCCAACTTTCCCTTCAACTACGTTTGGAGCGCCAACGATTGTACCGTTGTTTTTGCCCCACACATCTTTAACAGATTTACCTTCAATATCCTTTTGATCGAAGGTCCAATAACTCACCAGACCATCAGTAACAATATTTGCAGATGAATTGTAACTAAAAAACATTAAACAGAGAATGGACACTAATATAATACTCATAAACATTTTCATAATAAGTTCTCCTTACACAAGATTGGGAGTGTATAAATCAATCGGTGTATTTTGTAATCATGTCAGTTGATTTATGATACATGCTTTTTCATAAATTGAATTGTAGCATAATCAATAAGAATGTGCATACTGAAAATAATTTACTGTGTTAAATTTTTTACCATGAATAATCGGACTATGTTTTTTATGCATACCAATAATTATCACAAGAATCATAATGCCTGTGTGAATGTTGTGGATGGAGAATGTGTTAATATTTCCGGATCAAGATAGACTGCACTTTCACGCAAACCTGCACGAAGCAATTTTACGAACCCTTACTGTATAAGGGTTTGTAATTTTAAGTGTGCTAATTCTTCGTGAATCACGTATGTTATATTTATTTTTACTTAAGTAGCCAGAACAAGAATATGAGTTTGAAAATATGAAAATGAACCTTATAATTCCAAGAATATTATACCGTTTTCAATACATAAATTTACAGTATGTCTTACTTGAGACAAGGATATAACATTCATATTATGAGTTCCTAAGGGACGAAATGCTTAATGGATTCATAGAGTGAATTATTTTTCGTTTAATTCGTTTATGATACGTTTGACTGCACGTTTCTGTTCACCTTGGACAGCAGATTGTTCCAATTCATAAACTTCATCTGAGACTAAATGTTTATAATCTTCAATTGGTAAAGCACCGTGCGAACCGTTGTCAATATAACGGTTAAAGATGGTAAAGCGTGGGTATTCTTCAGTCCATCGTCTGGCACCATGGTAGAGTGCCTCTGTGAATACGACACAATCGCCGGCATTTACAGGTACATTAATTACTGTTGGTGGACCGTCATATATTGATATGTTACCTGGTGGATCAAAATTTCGTTTATGACTTCCCGGTAGACAAACAAACCCTGTTCCTTCTGGCACATCAACTAATGAGATTCCAGCATTGAGAAAACCTGCATGGGGTTCGTCATTTTCTATTCCGTAATCCTTTCCTGAGGCATGGAAGTGGATATCATCTGAGGTCTTGTAATTTTTGGTCAGAGCAGTATCAACCAAACAGGGTGCTCCTCGTGTAAGTGAAATTATTACTCTCATTATCTCTGGGTTAAGGACTAATCGTTGGAATACTTCATCTCCATAGTGAATATGGTTAATCCAGTGTGCAATTGTATCTGAATGGTTACCACGTTTTGAAGTTGATGTAAGGGGTGGTGGTAATTCCTCAAGAGACATACTATGCCACAGGTTACCAAAATCTATCATCAACTGTATATCTTCAGTTGAAACTACTTTTTTAAGAATTATAAACCCGTGATGATCAAAAAACCATTTTTCTTCAGGTGTTAACATTTGAATTCCTTTCAATCCATGTTTTAAACTCATTTAATGAACTTACCTTATCCTGTAATATAGCATTATAGATCGCCATACTATTGTAGACATCTCCACGATAGTCAGGACGATGTGAAATCGGGTGTTTAATTCGAAGTATTGTAGTTCGGTCTATTTGGGTAAGTTTACTTTTAAATTCATTAAACTCAAACATATGTGTTGTAAAGGCTTGTTTGTCATATCCCCACACGTCAATTTTCCATTGTGTGTCCGCAAATTTGAGCTGTATCCCCCAATAGAGACCGTGATCAAAATTCGCGAAGTTCCGTATAAAGTGATTTGAATATGACATTTTCAAGATCATAAATTTAGATGCAATTGTCTTCCCAATCTCAAAGAATAAATCAACATCTTGTGGATTAGGTAATTCTATACTAATGTCGATATCTGGCCATGTCATAGTGTTGAGAGCATAACTTCCTATAACATGTGTAGTGCCATACCTGCAAAGAAGAGGGAGTAAACCTTCATTATTCAGTAAGATACTTGCTTCTTTATGCAATTGATTTGAATGTGTAATAAGATCTTTATCTGTCATAATGAATTATATAACCTTAGTAATCTTTCTGTTATGAAGTATAAGATTGAGGATTTTGTTCTACCTCTTTTAAGAGTGTATCTACATAAGAATTAATATGAAAGAGACGGCACTCAGAATTACCAACTAAATCTCGATTTAATTCACCCAATTCATCCCAAAATTCTCCGAGTTTTGGTCGGTTGAGACTAAAAAATTTTGCTTCTTCGTTTTGCTTAAGTCGTTTATTCCAGTAAATTACCTCTACCAGATGGATATAGGTAGAGGTATTGTAATCCACACCAAGCATAAGCAGCTTCCCATTTGACTTATATGCTCGAAACATAGGGGAGTTAGTGCCGTATGTCTTTCCCCACGGTGGATGATCCCAAGGTGATTTATATCCATCCTCAGAAAGATGGTCAGCAACAAAATGTTTGGCATTGTGTCCACGAGCAGCAACAGAGTGTGAATAGTGGTCGGAACGATATGTATACGGCATTAATCGGAAAAACTCAGTTAACCATCCTACAGTAGAGGGTGTCTTTTTGATATTCCATAAGCTTGTTCGTTCATGATGATCAGGGAGTAAATTGAAAGATGGCATTAATATCAGACCATCTTCACCAAGGACATATTCTAACGCTGAAATAACTGTTCCAGCTCCACCTTCCACATCTCCTAAGCTTTTAAAAGAGGAGTGAATGAATACAACATCTCCTTCCTCTAATCCAAGTTTTGTAAAGTCGTTTATTAGTTTCTCACGAGTATGTTGATCCGTCATATTTAAAGGTTATTGGAATAAGGATAATTCAATTTAGGTATAGTACAGTAATTAATTGGCACCATATTTTTCTAACAAAGATACGATTATACTCGTATCTTCTCTTCGCTTTTGTTGTGCAACCTGTAATGGTGACATACCACTATTATTCTTAAAATTCGGGTCTGCTCCTTTTTCAAGTAACGATTCAATTGCAGTGTGCAGTTTTTCTCGTTTTTTTATAGTTGATCGAATTGCTTCAAATAACGGAGTTTCTCCTTTATTATCAGTCGCATCAATATTTATACCTTTCTCAATAAGTAGATCAATGACATTAAGAAAACCTGCCTTTGCTGCACAGTGTAATGCAGATTTTCCTTTACTACTTCGTGCATCAATATCAGCACCAAGATCTAAAAGTCTTATGATCTCCTCTGGATGTTCCCCTTTATCTCCACGACAGACATATACGATTAACGGCCATCCCATAACATCTAAAGAATTGATGTCAGCGGAGGGATTTCCGTATGATTTTAGCAACTGACTCATTTCAGAATTATCATCCACCTTCAATGGTGCTTTACTTGGATCAGCCCCGTTTTCAACTAACAATTTAACAATATCTGGACGATCATCCGAGACAGCATAATCAAGCAAAATCTCACTATGTGCTTCTATTTTTGCCCCTTTGGAAATCAGCAATTTCACTATCTCTATATTCCCACCAATGATAGCGTAACACAACGGTGTTGCCCATTCAGCATAGCGATGTTCAACGGAATTCGCAGTACCCGAAGGTAACCAAACAGAATCAAGGTACCCCTGATTAACGATATCAGGATTTTCCTCAATTAGTGTTTTTGCAGTGTCAAAATCTCCCAAATATGCAGCTGAATGTATATCAATTTTTGCCCCTTTTTCTAACAGAAAATCTGCAACAGCATCTCGTCCTTCATGCCGTGCTACACAATATGGAGTAATCTCAAGGCTATGTTGACTTAAATGACATCCCGGTAAGTGAATGTCCGCGCCACGCCCTATAAGATATTTGACCATTTCCAACTTTCCACGGTATGCAGCTTCCCATAACATTGTTCTACCGTGTGAACCGACGGTGTGGATCCATTCAGGCTTAACCTCTAATAATTGGTTGACCCCTTCAATATCACCGCGTCCGGCTGCAGCAACACCTATCTTTAAAAAATCGCTCTCTTTCCCGGTTAATTCTATCTTGGACATAAACATTCCTTAGCAAGGTCTTTTATAACATACCAATCGTTTTAGGTTGATCGTTTTCTAATTATTCTCTATAACCCGAGGTCTGCCGCCAATAGATGGTGGTAAAAGCATCCGTTGTTGTTGCTCTGTCAATTCCCCGTATTTGCTTATATCATAATAATTACCTGACCAAGCTGAATGTCCAGGACTGTATTTATACAAGAGTGCACGACGCTGGTGTTTTGCTTTCCACTCCATTGTGCCATGTATTAGTGCTTCAGTGAAGAATAGCACATCTCCCGCTTCAAGAGCAGGTTGAATTACATAGTGTGTTGGTCGATCAAAACTACGTACCTCTGAAGGTAATTCACGCAAGAAATGACTTTTATGACTGCCAGGAATACATGCAAATCCACCGGCTCCTTCTGGTGCATCAGCTAAATTATAGGTCATAACACATAGTCCATTACGCATAATTCCATCACGATATTTATACCAATGATCCCCTTCAGGACCACCCGGTCTTCCACCATCCTCGCCACCATGCAGTCCACCGCGCCCTTCACCATCGTTAAGAAAAATTGGGTAATCGTGGTCAAGTCGGACATTAGGACCTAATAGATCAATTAGATAAGGTAATATTGTTGGATTGTCAATTAATCTTTTAAAGGGTTCACCCCATTGACTTGGTGCTCCCTGCATACCGCCTTTATCAATGAATGCATTCATTTCATCCAATTCATCGGATGTCAATACGTTTTTAATTATAAGGTAACCCTCAAGGTCAACCTGAAATTTTTCTTCACCTGTCATGAGAATTCATTCCTTCTTAAGTATAGATTTGTAGTTATTCTAAAACACTGGGTCTTCTACCAATTGATGGTGCCATCATCAACCGTTTCTGTTGTTCAGTGAGATTGTCATATTTACTGATGTCATAGTAATTCCCCGACCATGCTGAATGTCCAGGACTATATTTGAAGAGTAATGCACGTCTCTGATATTTTTCTGTCCACGGCATTGTTCCATGAATCAGTGCTTCGGTAAAAAATAACACATCACCTGCTTCAAGTGGTGGTTGGACGACGTAATGTGCTGGACGTTCAAATTGACGTACATCATTAGGAATCTCTGGCACAAAATTACTCTTATGACTTGCTGGTATACAAGCAAATCCACCTGCCCCATTTGGAGCATCCGTAAGATTGTATGTCATCACACACAAACCGTTTCGCATTACACCATCTCGATACTTATACCAATGATCACCAACTGTTCCACCAGCACGTCCTCCATCTTCACCGCCATGTAATCTACCCCGTTTTTCACCTTTGTTCATAATTATAGAATAATCATGGTCAACCCGTACGTGTGGACCCAATAATTCTATCAGGTAGGGAAGTATTGTTGGATGGTCAATGAGTCGTTTAAAAGGGTCACCCCATAGACTCGGTGGTCCATTTGTTTTACCTTTGTCAATAAAGGCATTCATCTCTTGAACTTCATCATCATTTAGTACGTTTTTTATAACGAGATATCCTTCAAGATCAACTTGAAACTTTTCTTCACCTGTCATATCTGCTACTTCCTATATATGTTTTTCGATGATTAGATAGATTCTACACAATTCTGTATTATCTTGTGCAACAACATCAAAATTAGAACCATCAATCAGTTCCGTGCAAACTTGATCGAAACGTTACGTGTGATATGTACGGTAAACGGTTTATAGCGTATTTAATAATTCATTAAAATTGTTGTTCATCTTCAGTTTCATTCATGCAACTAAAGAAACAATGAAATGGTACGGAATTGCATGTTAACTCTGTTTGCACTAAAACGAAATGGGTTTGCCTTAATGAGAATGATAGCATATCTAATTGACAGATGTCAACGGATGTAAAATGGATCTCTGACTACTTATATTGACAGTTCACTCATATTCTGATAAACTTCCAGAAATGTTTAGGCAGATTTCAGAAATACTCACTCTTATTGCTTCAGCAACTGTCCAATTCCTGTTTTATCGTAATCGTATCCCGAAAGACTTCATACCCAACCGTATACTCGTCATAAAACTTGATCATATAGGTGATGTTCTGCTTTCTACTCCTGTATTTTCAAATCTGAAGAAGACCTATCCTAATGTTGAAATTCATACACTCACAGGTAAATGGAGCCAAGTAATCCTTGAAAATAACCCTAATGTTATGCAGGTAATAGAGTATAATTCACCGACTTTTACCAGAACAGGACAACCGACTTCTTTATCAGGCACAATTAGCCTCTACAAATTTCTTCAACAACAGAAATATGATATACTTATAGACCTACGAGGAGATTGGCGAACAGTCTGGTTCGCACTATTTAGACTTACACCCAAACGTCTCAGTCGCGCATACTATCAAATCACCAACAAAATCGGATCTAATAAATTTAGTGGTACACACGAAACAACACGAAATCTTGATGTACTAAACAAAGCAGGTATCCAAACACCCATACCAAATACATCGTTCTCTATTACCAAAGAGAATAGTGATTGGACAAAGCAATTTCTTACTGAAAATGAGATTAATCTGGAACTACCGATTGTTGCAATCCACCCAGGATCACCTATTGCTATTAAAAGATGGAAACCAGAGAATTTCGCTGAATTGAGTGATAAACTCATCAACAATACAGGAGTACAAATTGTATTCGTCGGTGTAAAGGATGAGATCGAAATTATCCAAAAGATCCAAGAAGTTATGGTTGGGAAAGCATACAATATTGCAGGGTTAACAACCCTACCTCGGTTAGCATCGGTCTTACAAAAATCCAAACTGTTTATTGGAAATGATAGTGGACCGATGCATCTTGCAGCTGCAGTTGGGGTACAAACTATAGGACTTTTCGGTCCAGGAAATCCAAATCGGTTTGGTCCTGTGGGCGATAAATGCCATTACATTTGGAAGAAACAGGATTGTCCACCCTGTAGAGGGGATATTTGTCAATTGGGTTCGGAAGGGTGTATGTCAAAAATAACTGTACAAGATGTTATAGATACAGTTGATAAGTTGATAAGTTGATAATGTAGTAATGACTCAAACCCAATCAAGCATTCAAAGTTTCGAATCTGAGTGAGTCAAACCCAAAAGCCCATCTTATACCTCCTTAACCGAAATAACTATTTTCTTGACATAAGTAATCACAGGTAGTAAAATTACAGATTAGATATGTTATATTTAAAATTCGCATACAGACAATATAATTAAGGAGAGACAAAGAATTGCATCAGAAAATTACATGGCTTTTAGTGATTCTATTCACTATTAGCGTCACGAGTATTATTATGGGTTGTGGAAGTGACGATGATCCTGAAGAAACTCCTAAACCAGTTGAAACAACTTCAACAGACCCATCTGAAGAACCGGTTGTAGCGTCAAGTAAACCTATTGATTTTGATGTAGAGAAAGAGGCTATTCAAGAAGTCTTTAGTGAGTTTTATAAAGCCTTTAATGCCACCGAAATTAGGGATGTAGAAAAAACATGGGAAACATCCACGAATGCAGAATTCGCTGTTGTATGGGTAGCCGGGGGAGAAAATGAACAGGTACCACCAGTTATAGGTTGGCCAAAGATCAAATCAAATATTGAAGGTTTGTGGAAAGGAATAGGGACAGCAGGAGCTAAGTGGGGACCAACTGATCGACTATCTGAATTCTGGATAAGAAAAAGAAAGAGCAATGCAAGAGAATTAGAGGCAAGCGCTAAAGGTTTCATGTGCTATAAAGGACAAAACCCAGGATTAACTTTAGTTTATTTTGTAAAGAAAAAAGATGAATGGAAAATCCAAGAAATCGACAGTATGACCCAACCCGCGATTACTAAACGTGGTGGTGAACCTCTGATAAGTAGTTATTTTACAGACCCAGATGCAAAAGCGGATTAAGCTGCACAA
The DNA here is from genome assembly GCA_022394755.1 of Candidatus Poribacteria bacterium. Lineage (GTDB taxonomy): Bacteria > Poribacteria > WGA-4E > WGA-4E > WGA-3G > MSPOR6. The sequence continues at coordinate 85,185 of JAGFCA010000005.1, read as the reverse complement.
AATGGGGCAGCCCAAACCTTATAATGTACATTTACGTGCATATCTCATACCCAAATGTGGCAAATATCAACGATCATACAACACTATTTAATGGCATACAAATTGCATATAATGGTGTAAGGCTAAGTCAAAAATCTTTTTTTACAAAATGTTAGTTATGAAATTGTTAGTTATGAAGTTCAAAAACCTACAAATTTATGAGGTGAAATAATGAGCGCAAAGAGAACGTCAGGCGCACTGATGACTTCGCTTCTACTGCACGGTATCTTAATTGCGATTGCTGGACTATATTTAGTCACAAAGACGCAAACCTTTAAGGACCTTGTTGGTGTGGAGACGTTTGAACCACCGGATCCACCGAAGCCAAAAGTACGTAAACCTACCCCTCGACGCGAAATCAAACCTATTGTTCCACAGGAAAATACGGTTGTTGTTGAACAAGTTCAAGTTCAACCACGTCTTACAACTGCTTTCGCACCAAAGACTCCTAATGTAACTCCCCAAACGGTATTGGAATTTTCTAACCAAACCGTGAAGGTAGATGCACCGATTAATCCTAATGTACCAAAAGTAGTGAACCCGAACGCTCCTGTGCCTGAGGTTGTTACCCATACAGATTTACCTGTATCAAACGCCCCAAGTGCTTTAGCTTTCGCCGGTCCTGCCGCATCCGCTCCATCTGCTGGTCCTGCTAACATCGCACGTGGAATTGCTGGAAGTCCTGTTCAGGTTAAAATGACTTTCCAACGTCCACCAGGACTCACAATGGTTGAGAACGTAGGGGTCGCACGTGACGCCCTTGGCGATGTTGCAGAAAGTATCACACTTGGTAACGTTGAAGTACCACCCTTACCAAAAGGTGAACCGGGTGGAAAGGTTATCGGAAAAGGTAAAGATATCCGTGGTGTACTTCGTTTCGCACGAATTCGACACACACTATCTGACTGGTGGGCAGATTCTTCCTCACTCAACGCACTTACAAAATGGCTAAATGAAAAGACTAAAATCAAAGCCGATATTAACGTTGAAGGTGGAGCCCTTAAGTTAACCGATACAAACCTATTCAAAACGCCTCTTGCGTTTATGACAGGTCACGATCCATCACTTACCAGATCACGTAACCTTCTTGGTAAACAGTTTGGTGGTGGTAAAATGGATAACCGTTTCAATGAAGCTGAAGCTGCCGGACTCCGTAAATATCTTGTTGAAAGAGGCGGATTCCTCGTGTTTGATGACTGCGGTGTGAATGCCCCCGCACAAGCAATGGTACGTTTGTTCATTGCTCAAATGCGACATGTCATGCCTGAATATCAGATTGAACGGATTGATAACTCACACGAAGTCTATGATAATTTCTATGAAATGGGTGGTCCGCCTGTCGGATTCGACATCTTCTGGTGGGGAACACGTCCTCCAAAACGAAATTATCTTGAAGGATTCTCTGTCGGTGATAAATTATCCGTTATTGTTGTTAGACGTGATTATATGTGTGCTATGGAAGCTGTAAGTCTCCCAACGCGGAGTGTACACTATTCACCTGGTGTCTATCGTTTCATGACAAACGTAGTCGTTTATGCTCTTACACACGGTAAGATTTCCGATTACTCTGGTTATGTGCCTGAAGACACATTAGCACAAAAAAGCACTCCTCTGCGTGCACCACAAGCAGCAACAATTGGCGCAACTGGCGCAACTGAATAGTTATCTATTAACTGTTTAGTTCACAAAGTAAATTAGCAATCTCCCAGTATCTGTCTTTCTGACATTACTCGGGAGATTGCTTTTTGCACTCATCAAATATCCAAAATTATGGTATTATACTATGGACAACCAAATCTGTTATTAGAGGTGATAAATTGAAACTGGGTGTATCAACATATTCCTACTGGCATTTCAAACCTGAACGGGTACCAATCGAACATGTTATTGAAGAAGCAGCAAAACTTGAACTGGACGGTATAGAAATATTACATCAACAAATGGCATCTGAAGACACACCGTATCTACAGAAATTAAAGAAACATGCATTTATTCACGGACTTGATCTCTATGCCCTATCTATCCATCAAGGGTTTGTATCCCCGGAAGAGAATACTCGACAAAAGAATATAAATCATACAATCCATTGTCTACGTATTGCACATGAACTTGGAATCCCTTCGATTAGACTCAACTCTGGAAGATGGGGTACAGTAGGATCATTTGATGAATTAATGAAGGTTGAAGGCAATGAACCGCCTTTACCAAATCACACTGAGGATGAGGCATTTGATTGGGTCATCAGTTCTATTGAGAAATGTTTACCTGATGCTGAAAAGTATGGAGTTATTCTGGGCCTTGAGAATCATTGGGGATTGACATGCACACCTGAAGGAGTTAACCGGATTGTCAATGCTATTGATTCAGAATGGTTAAAAGTAACAATGGATTGTGGTAATTTCCTCACGGATCCGTATGAGAAACTTAAGCAAATCGCAGACGATGCTGTTCTTGTTCATGCAAAGACATATTACGGTGAAGGTGAATGGTACACACTTGATCTTGACTATGCACGAATTGGTGAAATACTACGCAATGTGGATTTTAAGGGATATATCTCTATTGAATTTGAAGGTAAAGCAGATGCGCACACAGGTGTACCACAGAGTGTAGATATGCTACGAAATGCCCTCAACATCTAATACATTAGTCTTATGTACCGCAAACAGCCTGTTTGCGGTACATGTTTAACCGAACTCAATGATTGGTATAACCATTTACAGAAGTTATTCCCATGGAGCTATATCGCCGACAGGGGGAGGATCTGGAAAACGGCTAACTACATCAACGGGTCTCCCTAAATCAGATGATTCAAGGATACGTTCACACACTTCTAACACATGTCTCGCTTGAGCACCATTACAACGAGGATTCCTGTCATTTCTGATTGCCTCAGCAAAATCTGCTACACCCTTACCCCAATCTAAACCTGTAAACGATTTCTCAGGAGACGGTTCATCTTGCCAACCCCCTTGTGGTGTAAATTTCTTTATTCCACGACCATCATCATGTGCCTGAAGTGAGAATCCACCTTTTGTGCCGTGTATTTCATAAGGAGGTAATTGTGATGTCACTGTAAAACTGTGATAAATGAAACCATGAGCACCATCCTTTTGAGGTACATCAAATTCAAGAGCACCGAACCCATGATCCTTCTCTGTTACTGTAAACTCTTGACCTTTTCGAGGTCCAGTCTGCATAACACGTTTAGGAACTGCTACCCGTGCAAACCCGTGTACCGTTTTTACTGGTCCAATCATAGTTGTCATAGCAGTTAATGGATATGGAGCGACATCTCTAAAAGGTCCAGCATGTTGAAGAAACGCTTCTGCACTTGGATGCCAATGTTCCAATGGTCCACCGAAATTTCCTAATGCAGAAATAACATCTCCGATTTCACCCTCTCGTATCCTCTGCCACACATTCTGTTGTACATAACCAAGTATTGCCGATGGTGCACATGCTATTTTTAATCCGTTGGATTCCGCTGTTTCTACTAATTCGTTTGCTTCTTCAGTATTGATTGAAATTGGTTTTTCAGAATATACATGCTTCCCAGCTTTTAGAGCAGCCAACGACACGGGATAATGTGATATATGGAGAGTCAGATTTACAATTGCTTCAACATTAGGATCATTTAAGACATCTTCAAATGAAGAGTAGACTATACCACCATCTCTTTCAGCCAAGGCTGAAGCACGTCCTTCATCCTGATCATAAAATCCAACTAACTCAATATGTTTAGGGTATGCTTGGCATCGTGGTTGATACCCGCCTGCAGCAATCATTCCACATCCTACAATTACAGTACGTACTGGTGTCATATTAGACATTAATGTTCTCCTATACCTTCAGTTTTCTTTATCTTACCAAATTCACCCACAGAATCCAATCGAAAACTATATTTTAACGTGAGTTAGAAAAATCTATTCTTATAAATCAGTGCGGTGAATCAGAATCAACTGTATGAATGCCATAAGCCATTCCCCGGGAAACCGTGAATCAACGGTATGAATGCCATGAATCAACGGTATGAATGTCATTTAGTCATTCCCGGGTATTCTGGCCTACCCGGTCTGGAGAGGTAATAATCTTGGAAATATGAAGATCATTTTCATATTATCAAACTTACGTTATTTTACTATAGTTTGCACAGTTTAAGCGATACACCTTTCGACCGTGAATCAACTTAATTTAGCATAAACTTCCAGTTTGTGCGGTATTTCAAGACATACGAAGCATCGGTTCATGGGATAATCATTTTTTGAAATGGTATAACAACAAAAAAATAATGAAGAAAAATAAGCAAAAACTATCTAAAATTACATACGTAATAAATTTGTTGCAAATAGTATTTCACGTGTGTTAATCTATATTTATTATAATAATAACATTTAAAAACAACAAGAGATGATACTATGAAAAATATATACAAATCTACATATCTACACAAAATACAATACAATCCCTTACAAACCTATGTCCCAACACAGCTTAAGTATGGTTTATACAAAAATACACTTTTCAAGTTTTTCAAGTTTTTATAAAATCATCTGCTTTTTGTAATTCCCTATAACACCAAATCCAGACTGGTTTTATAGCGATTCAATTTCGAATATTCAAAAAATCAACTTGAAAAACTTGAAAAACTAAACATTAAAGTCTGCAATCATATATGAACGTTTGCAGTACCGATGATTCAAATGGAATGTAATCAAAAAGAAATATTACATTTATAAATGAGAAAGTTAAAATGACAATTCAATACATTAAATACAAGAATCTCCGATTGCTTCATGGATTTTAGAAAAGTCCTATCCTCTATTTATTAAAAGAAAATAGGGAAATTAGCATAAATGTAAAAATTTATAAAATTCAGAAAACCTCAATTAGACCTGTCTACAACAGGGAACATCGGGGTTTTCCAATCCTACACTTTGTAGGAAAAGTGTAACATTTTAAACATATCTAATAGAATGTTGTTAGTTGGAAAAATCGATAAAATCATCATAAAATACAATACCTTTGTTGTAATACTACTGAAAACTATTAACTGAAAACTGATTACCAGCAACTGATAACTGTAATGTATGCAATGAAATACGATAATCATGCCAAAACTTACACACTCTTTACATAGGCTTTGTGAAGACTTTGTCACTATTAGCGTCAATTTAAGAGAATTATCATTTGAAAATCAATGTTTTTATTAAGTTGCCTTATTCAAAAATAGCAAAGAAATGTGAATTATTATACCATCTTCAATTAGAATATCTTCATTACGATTTTCCTAAAACAATTAATGTATAGATATCCATTAGAATTGGTATTAGATAATCATCATTTCTATAATCCACGTCCACATTCTTGAAGTGTGAATCACCTATGTTCAATCATATCCTAACCCTTGATATAATAGAATTTCCTTGACATATCAACCGTTTACAGGATAGAATTAAATGTATAAGAAGGCGGTATTTATGTCCAATTTATACAGATTCTACCATCTTTCTGTTGTTATATTAGTACTTATAGTGGTGGGATGTGCATCACGCGATTCAACTGGGATAAATGACTACAATCAGTTTGCTATTAAAGCGGCAGAAGCAGGACTATGGAATGAAGCAATCTACCGTTGGAATCAAGTCATTACTATCGACCCTGATAATGCCGCTGCACATAATAATCTTGGTGTAGGTTACGAAGCACAAGGAAAAATTACCGATGCTGTTGCTTCTTATGAACGCGCAACAGAACTTGACCCAGATAGCAAATACTACCGAATTAATTACCGTAGATGTCGTTTACATATTCGCCGCAGCGGATCAGAAACAACAGAATCTGATGATGATTCAAATAGTGAATAATGCCTGCTAATCACTACCTATGAAGAAAATTACCATTCATACTATCTTGCGATTTCTACGACTAACAAATAGAAGAATTACACTATATTTTCTATTGATGATCACAGTGTCCCTTTGTGCTTGTGGTACACATGTCTCCCGTGTATCCATTCCCATAAAAGTACAATCAGAAATTGATATAGACACCTATAGTAAATTTGCTGTTCTGCCATTTGTTAGTGAGGAACACTCCTCAAAACTTGGAGAATTGCCAGTTGAAATAGGAGATGATATTGGAGAAATATTAAGGAGTAGATTAGCACGACAAGAAAAGTTTGAAATTGTCAACAAACAAGAAACTAATCGACTCATGACTGGTGAAGAAGTAAATGAAGAATGGCTTAAAGACACTGAGCATCTTAGTGAATTAGGAAAGTATTTTGAAGTCAAAGGGATCATCGTTGGAAGTTACCGCTTTATCTCTGATACTCAACCCCGACGATATTATGGAGAACGTTATTCAGCAAGACATCAACGGTATATCATGGATTACCACGATTATTTGCAAAAATCTTATCTTCTGTCCCTTAGGGTAATGATCATTGATATTGACACAAAAGAAACAATCTGGGATGAAGCATATCTACAAAAAACCGCTGAAGCACATACACTCGGATCATTTGTTTTTTCCCAGATGGCACCCCAGGAAAGAACATTAAAAGAACTTAGTAAACGTGCAATCGCTGATTTTGTACGTGAGATTACTCCACACTATGAACAGGAAGATAGATTCTTAATAGAATAATAGTTTATAGAAAGCAAAATTCATTACTATGAAAATCTGCAATAAATTAAACTACCAAGAACATAAAGTATGAATCCATGAAAAAATTTAGAAGAATATCATCACAGATAAGAGATTCACACCATAAAACGCTATCTATAGTCCTATTTATGAGTCTACTATTGGTAATTATACCTTCAGTTTATTCACAAGGGTTTGGGAAAAACAAGATTACTGGACAGAGATTCAATTGGCATATTCATCGAACCGAACACTTTGACATTCACTACTACCCAAGTGAAGCGAAACTTGTACCAGTGATGGCAGCAATCGCTGAGGACGCTTATGAAAAACATAGTGAAATCCTTGATCACGAACTTGAAGATAGAACTCCTCTGATTCTATATAAATCTCATAAAGACTTTCAAGAAACAAATATTATCTTACAGGAATTACATGAAGGGATAGGTGGTTTCGCTGAACTATTTAAACACCGTATGGTAATTCCATTCACTGGTTCAGCAGAGGCATTCCGTGAAGTAATCTATCATGAATTAATACACATTTTCCAATACGATATTCTCTATCAGAAACCCCATGCGAGAATCTATAGTGGTGAGTTTCTATATTCTCCACCTATCTGGTTTATGGAAGGAATGGCAGATTTTTTCGCTGAAGATAACGATGCAATCGGCGAGATGGTCCTTAGAGATGCAAGCATCAACAACAATATACCGCCTCTAACAGAATTACAGAATTTCAACCGGTTGTCATCTCCTTATGTTGGATACAAGATGGGACAATTAGCTGTAGGATACCTCGTGCAGACCTATGGAGAAGAAAAGATAGCTGAGATTATGCAGGGGCTACGACAAAGCAGAACAAAGAATATTGACAATGTCTTTAAAGACGTTCTCGGTATTTCTTTAGAAGACTTTGATAAAGAGTGGCAACAGATGATGCGGAAACGTTACTGGCCCCTTATTCAAGATAAGGAATTACCCGATTCTGCTACAAAGCAACTTACAAAGAAAGCAAAATACTCTCATAATATAAAACCTGTATGGTCACCCAGCGGAGATATAATTGCCTATATTACTGGTAATGACGGTTTTATGGAAATTGTTCTTATGTCCGCCAAGACAGGTGAACTCATTGATAGAATTACAAAGAGTTTATTTAGAGAGAAATATGAAGAAATACGGTCAGATTCAACTGGATTCGATAGGAGTATTACATGGTCTCCAGATGGGGATCATATTGCTTTCATTGGTAAACATCACGCAGCAAATTATCTCTATGAAGTTAATATTCTTACTCACAAATTAACCCAATACATTAAGTTGGACTTTGATGCTGCGAATTCACCCAATTATGATAATACTGGGAAACGAATAGCTTTTACAGCTTTAAAAGAAGGACAAACGGATCTTTATACCGTTGATTTGGATGTAGAAAAAATCTATCGTATTACACGTGATACATTTCACGATTCACATCCCTCTTGGCACCCAACAGAAAATAAGATCATTTATGTTTCAGAAAGAGATAGAAAAAATAAACTCATAATTATTGATTTTGAAAAACGCACCCAACAAATCCTAACAGATAACCTATCAAATGCTATCAGTCCAATATGGATGTCTGGTGGTGAATCGGTTTTATATTGTTCTGATCAAACAGGTGTATATGATGCTTACGAATTAGATTTAACATCATTAGAAAGAACGCGTCTAACAAACTTAATTACCGGATCTTTCAATCCCAGCTTTTCACCTGATCAAAAGAAGATAGTGTTTAGTGCATATCAAAAGGGTAAATATGATGTTTGTATAATGGAATCTGACAAATTACTTTCTGAGAAAGTTGAAGAGCCAATAATGGCATCCCAAACACTTCCCGCACTCATAGATTCTGAACCGGGTATAAAAAACTATAGAATTGCTAAAAGAAAATACAGCACAAGATCCTCATTCCGATTTGATGCTATCATTCCTGAGTTTAGTTACGGGGCAGATGGCTTACTAAGAAGTCAAGTTCGGATGAGTGCAAGTGATATGTTAGGTAATCATCGTGTTGAGGTGAGTGTAATTAATCAGTCAAGAGGTTATCTCCTCCCAGACTTTATCGCACAGTACGGTTTTTTGACGCATCGTGCTGATGTCGGAGCAGTGATATATAACTACCATCAATACCATCTTCTCGGTTCATACAGAAGTCAACAGGGGGTATTACAACGTATTACAGGTGCTGGCGGATACATTAGTTATCCATTCAACAGATATTTAAGATTAGACACCCAATTTGCAATGTATACCACTCCATTCGCTCATAACTTCCAAACGAGTGATCCCTTTAACTATTATGATCGTGGTTTATTGTCCATCGGATCTATTGCACTTGTAGGTGACAATACAATGTGGCGGGAATGGGCACCATTTGAAGGTACACGTTACAGGATAGAAGTCGAACGTGCCTTTCCAAGTATTGGTAGTGAGTTAGCGTTGACTAATACTGTTTTTGACTTTAGGCATTATATCGGTTTAGGCAGACGTACGACCATTGCCACAAGATTATTGTTAGGAGCAAGTTTCGGAGAAGATAAATCTCTATATTATCTCGGTGGGATTGATACACTCCGCGGTTACAATTATCAGGACTTAGTCGGCTCGCGTCTCGGACTACTCAACTTTGAACTACGTATACCGTTTATTGATGCATTATACTTCGCATGGCCCATTCGTTGGTCAATTGGTGGCATCAGAGGGATCGCTTTCGCGGATTTTGGGGCAACATGGGCAGATTGGAAATACGGTCCGGATAACCCTCTAAAATTAGTTCAACGGAACGGGTTTAGAATTCGTCTCAATGACTTAAAAGGATCTTTAGGGGTTGGTCTTAGACTGAGATTGGGTGTTTTCTCATTGGATTTCGCTGCTGCACGACACACAGATTTACGGAGTATAGAACCAGGATTTAAGTATCATTTTGGATTAGGACAAGCATTCTAATAACGTACTTGAAATACATAAGTTTATTTTGGAGCTACGGTTTAGAAATATCATAGTTTAAATCATAATTACTTACACCCTACGGTAGGATAGGTTTAATAACAATACCATTGATTCTCATTCTCATAATTGGTTTAATGAAATTCCTACCTTTGGGAGTGTGCATATATTTTTAGGTTCGCTATAGATCTATAAGGAGTACTAATGGAACCACGAGTAAAACGACTAATTCTCACAGCTGGAATCATAGCAATTCTGGGCGGTATAATAACAGCATGGATAAATATATACCCCGATATACTATGGTTTAAAATGCTGAACTATCTTTCAATATATACCGAAATACTATACACTAAGATACTCGTTGGGGTAATTGTTGGTTTAACCTATCTGATTATACTGCTAATAAATCTGTATATAGTCTATAAATACACCCCCGCACATCTCAGTCCTGCATTCTTAGGTGGCACAGAATTCACAGGAGGAGAAACAAACACCAGAAAGATGATATATGGTGGACTCACCATAATGGCAGTCCTTTTTAGTATTCTAATGGGGTATTCAGCAACTGATAGATGGGAAATATATTTACGGTATACTCATGCGGGACAATTGGACTTTCAGTCTGCTACACCTATTACTGTAAATGATGGATTTGATTCAGATACAATATCTGTATCAACATTAGAATTGCAAGCTAAAAAGGTTCAGATTGGGGATGAAATAAAGGTATTTGTCGACGAAAACGAGCCAATTACTGCAACAGTTAATCAGGTGGTCACTGAACAAAGAGAACAAAATAATAAAATTATTCCCCTACCAATTGGTTTAAAGTTAAATACTTCTATCCAAGTTGAAGGTGGTCAGAAAGCGTATTTTACATCGCTTGCACGCGACCCGATATTCAAAAAGGATGTCTCCTATTATGTGTTTGAAATGCCGATGTGGCGGTATATTTGCGGCACACTGTTTGGCATCTTCTTTCTTGTTACTGTTTTCTCAGTAATCATCTACTTTTTCCATGGATTAATTACAGGAGATACGGATCAACTCCGTTTCCGTCCTCCTTTCAAAGTAAAAGCACACCTTTTCATACTCGTAGGGTTAACACTTATATTCCGTGCTTGGAACTATCGTTTTGTAATGTATGACCTACTATATACGTCAAACGAAATCGTTCGTGGCGGTGGAGGTTATGCAGCAATAAATGCACGTCTTCCAATTCTATATATAATGATTGTCCTCACTGTAATATGTGCAGTGATTTTCATAATTAGTGTCTTCTTACGAAGTAATAAGTTTGCTTTTGGTAGTCTAATTGTATTTATCATTGCTGGAATATTAGGCCAATTCTATCCACGTATGGTACAAACCCTTAGAGTTGATCCACTCAAGCAAGTATTAGAAGCAGATTACATTAATTACAACATCAAATCCACTCTACAAGCATACGGACTGTCAGAAAATAAGGTTGTAGAGGAAGAATATCCTCTGACAGAAGTCCTTAGCTACGAAGATATTACAAGTGAAGAAAACGCACCTGTCTTCAATAGTATACGTCTATGGGATTGGCGTCCTTTACGTAGAACGTTTAGGCAGTTACAGGAATTACGCTCACAATACGATTTCTTCGATGTTGACATTGATAGGTATGTAATAAACGATGAAATTAGACAAGTCATGCTATCAGCACGTGAGTTAAACATAAACGATTTACCAGTAGAAATCAGAAATGACTGGTACAAACAGACTTATACTTACACGCACGGCTACGGTGCAGTAGTGAGTCCTGTCAATGAAATTGTAAATGGCAAACCAAAGATGTATATTCAAGAATTGCCACCTATTCAATACGATGAACAATGGCCCTATAGATTCACTGAAACACCGGGTCCTCGTATCTATTACGGTGAAAGAACTGATAGATATGTAATTATTCATCCTGACAGAAACCAGCCATTGGAATTTGATTATCCGATTGAAGGGCAACAATATGCTGAATATGTATACCAAGGTGAAGGCGGCGTTGAGCTAAACTCCTTTTGGCGTAAACTGGTTTATATGTTGAAGTTTGATAAAGAGATTAAATTCGTTTTACCGGGTGAAATATCATCTACAAGTCGAATTCTATATGACCGAAATATCAAAAAACGGATTCAGAAAATTGCTCCTTTTTTAAGGTACGATGGAGATCCTTATATTGTCCTCCACAAAGGAAAAATTGTATGGATGATGGATGCTTATACCATCACACATAGATACCCGTATTCTGTCTCTATGAATGAATTTCTAAGAGATAGAAGACGACCACAAGTCGTAGGTACACAACAGGATGGGGCACCATGGGGTAATTACATAAGAAATTCTGTTAAAGTTCTTGTGGACGCGTATGATGGCACTGTAGAATTCTATATAATGGAAAGAGAGAAAGACCCAATTGCTGAATGTTATCGAAATATCTTTCCAGATTTATTTAAGCCTTTTTCCGAGATGCCAGAGGAACTTAAGCAACATATTCGTTATCCCACATCAATGTTTCTTATACAATCCAGAGTATATCAAGATTATCACATGAAAAATCCTGATACTTTTTATGCAGGTGAAGATAGATGGGAAATTGGATGGGAACTATATGATAATACTGATGCTGAATTACAACAAGTCGCTCCTCAGCAACAGAGGTCCCCTTTTGTTCAACAGCAACAACCTGTGAGAAAGGCACCATCAAATGGACAACCCGTTGAACCATATTATGTTGTCATAAAGTTACCCGGTCAGGATAGAGCAGAATTTATGTTAATGCTACCTTATACACCGCTGAACAAACCAAACCTAACCGCTTGGCTCGCAGCACGATGCGATTTACCGCAGTACGGGCAATTATTAGTGTATCGTTTTCCAAAAGGAAAACAAATTGCGGGTCCAATGCAAGTTGAGAACTTTATTAGTCAAGAACCAGAAATTTCACAGCAGATTAGTCTTTGGAATACAGAAGGGTCACGAGTATTACGCGGTAATCTGTTGATTCTTCCGATGAACAATTCACTGCTATATGTTGAACCTATTTATATTCAATCTGAAGATGAAGAAACCGCTATACCTGAATTGCGACAGGTTGTTATTGGATATGAAAACAAAGTGGTCTGGGGAAAGACTCTAAACGAAGCTCTCATTAACATGTTCGCAGATGGGACAAGTCCACAGGAGTCTTCATTAGAAAGCGATACTAATGAAACGATTGATAGTACAAATCTATCAGACGATGATACATCTGTACGTTCCCTTATTGAACAAGCGAATATTAATTTCAACAATGCACAAAATGCACAACGGAATGGGAACTGGACAGAATACGGACGTCAACTTGGAAAATTAGAATCCATATTAAAGCAACTTCAGGATAAAAGTCAGTAATAAATGACATATACAATTATGAAATTAGGAAATAATAAAGGAGGTGGTAAATATGTCTCTTGATTGGAAACCACGACATAGAGATATGATCATTGGCGGTATTCCTTGGTTAGCAAGAATTTCCGATAAAGCAAAAGCAAAACTACAGGGTATTATCGGAGAATATATATATCCTTGACCGCAGGATAAAATGTTCCTGGAGGAACATAAGATCTCCGCTGAGGATTTTGTTGATATGGTGAAAAACAATCCCTCAGACGACGAAATGATTGCTGCCATGAAGAAATTGAATGAGTAATCATATTATTATCAATTGTGTTAACTCCGGCGGGTTTTACCTGCCGGGGTTCCATTCAACATGAAACACATTCCCTTGTTGTGCTATTGTAATTTTGATTTATTGCAGATCGTAATATTGAATTTACACTAAAAGGCAGGAGCAGTTTCCTCGTGAATGTGTAATAATACCATTTCAGATAACTAAAATCTCTTTTTTTATCTTTCTAATGTAGCATAAACTTCCAGTTTGTGCGGTATTTCAAGACATACGAAGCATATGTTCATGGGATAATCATTTTTTAAAATAGTTTAAGGTACGTTAGGAGTACATTTACTTGGCACTAAAAGATCTACGCGACCAAATCAATAACATAGATAATGAGTTATTAGAACTACTGCATAAACGTCTTGATATTTCTAAGAAGGTCGGAAGTATAAAGGCGGACTCTGGGGATGAGATTTATGTACCCCATAGAGAAAATGAAATTCTGAATCGACTGAAAAAACAGAATCATGGTATATATCCTCACACCGCCATAGACAAGATATGGAACGAGATTTTCTATACTTCACGGACAACACAAATTAAGAATCGTGTTGCATTCCTCGGTCCTGAAGGAAGTTTTGGACATACTGCCTGTTTATCCTTTTTTGGTCCTAATGTCGAAATGATTCCTATCACACCACAGATTGACATATTCACCGAAGTTGAAACAGGACGCGCAGACTTTGGGGTCGTGGCAATCGAAAACTCTGTGTATGGAACTGTTCGTGATGTATTAGAACGCTTCTTACATACCCAATTAAATATCTGTGCAGAAATATATCTACCTATCAGACATCATCTCATATCTAAAGTACCGCTAAATGAGATACAACGAATATACTCACACCGACAACCGTTCTCTCAGTGTAGAATGTGGTTGAACAGAAATCTGAAATCAATAGAACAAATTGAAGTCGTTAGTACTTCAGATGCAGCAAAACGGGCTGCAGACGAACCTAACAGTGCAGCCATCGCAAGTCAACTCGCAAGTGAGATGTATGATGTACCTATAATTGCCGATTCTATCATGGATGAATCAAATAATACAACACGGTTTCTCATCATCGGTTCACAAATAGTTGGTAAAAGCGGACATGATTGCACTTCTATTTTCTTTGCAATTAAAGATAAAATCGGGGCATTATATCAGATATTAGGAGTATTAGAAACAAATCAACTGAATCTTAGTTATATTGAATCCTTACCATCGCGTTCAAAACCGTGGGATTATATATTTTTTGCCGATATAGATGGACATACAGACGATCAGCATGTCCGTGATGCGCTTGATCAACTTTGGGATCTATGTCATGATGTAAAAATTCTCGGATCTTATCCTCGTGGAACCAAATAATTCTCATATTAAGAAATCCCTTTTACCTAACAATTTTACACCACCCAAATAGACTATCAACTATCCTAATCAATACGATCGTTTATTTCATCACAACTCATAATTTTCTATTTACATAACCCCCAAAGTCAATAATTAAGTATGAAAAGCACATTAACCCAGAAAATTCATACCCGTTCTAATGAACTCGGATTTGAACTCGTTGGCATTTCCCCTGCTAAAGATAGCGAAACTATAGACCTGTATAGAAAATGGTTGGAAAACGGGTATGCGGGTAAGATGGAATATCTAAAAAGACACTTACCACTTAAAGAAAATCCACGAACGCTTCTTAAAGAGACTAAGTCAGTGATAAGTCTCGCCATGAACTATTACAGTGTTGATCCTCCAACAGATCTATCTGAGGATCCGAGTCATGGACAGATATCACGTTATGCATGGGGTGATGATTACCATGATGTTATCCGAGATAAACTCCAACAACTTGTAGATTACATTAAAACCACGGCAGAATCAGAATTACAAAGTCGTGTTTTTGTAGACTCAGGACCTATATTGGAGAGAGAATATGCACAGAATTCAGGTCTCGGATGGATTGGGAAAAATACAAACCTGATAAACTGGCAGACGGGGTCTTGGTATTTTTTATCTGAAATACTAATTAGTCTTGAATTAGAATATAATACAGAACCTGCTCGAGGCAGTTGTGGTACATGTACGAAGTGTATTGAGGCATGTCCCACTGATGCCATTCTTGAACCGAATGTGCTTGATTCTCGGTTGTGTATCTCCTATCTAACTATAGAGTTAAAAGATAGTATACCAAAGGAATTACGCCCACAAATAGGAAACCTAATTTTTGGATGTGATATCTGTCAAGAAGTCTGTCCATGGAATAGTAAGGCTGTTCCAACATCAGAACCAGCATTTCATCCTCGCAAAGATAATCTCGTACCAGAATTACTAACATTAATGGGAATAACTCATTCGGATTTTAGCAAAAAATACAAAGGGAGTCCTATCAAACGCACAAAGTGGAAGGGGTTCCTACGAAACGTAATAGTTGCAATCGGTAACTGGGGTTCACCCACTGCTGTTCCGGCTTTAAAAAAAGCAATAATAAATGACGAACCTATGATTCGTGGGCATGCTGCATGGGCATTAGGACAAATCGGAGGGAAAAACGCTACAAAAGCATTAGAGAATCAATTAGAGAATGAAATTGTCCCTGAGGTTATCACTGAAATTCAAGATGCTTTACATTTCATTTCCAACTGAGTTATATATCCTTTACGTATAGATACGCTTACTGGATCAGTGCATTCTCAGATACATCTCCTGTTTGTTCAAAGTATAGGTGTGTCTTCAAAATTGCCCAAATAGGGGCAAAAAAGCCGTACAAAATTGTTTTCATTATAAATAAACCCAAAATTACTGAATAAGTCGGTATATCATTCAAAACAGCACTGATATTTCCAAATGCGATTCTCATATTATTATACGATGCCCAAAAATCAATTCCTAATAACAGTGTAAGAATACGACCTGAAAGTAGTTTATCTCGTATAGGGATAAATTGTGGGTCAACTAACGTAAGTATTGAATAGGTTAATCCAAACGTTAGAGAAATGAATACACTTGATCCCCATAATAATAAAAAATACCTTCCAAATACGGCTCCCCATCTACCATAAACAAGATGACTACTACGACGAAATGAATTAATTGCAGTTTGATTTTCAAGGATAATTACTTGATTGAATAGACTACATTTAACTGTCAAGTATACTCCTATAGAAATAAACATTAAAATAATGGGTATCGTATGAAACTGTGCCCCTGAATTCAGAAACAATAACATTATGAAGATCAGACATAATACAACAAGTATTACCACGATTAACAAAAACAAAGAGGCACCAATGATACTCTTAGCTTTGTGGAACGTACGTTGCCAGATATCTTTGGCATAAATATCTCTTCCACGACATAGTTCAGATACACTGAGGATCAGTGGGCAGATCGTAAACCATAGGAACAATAGTATGGTTGAGCCAAATGTTACACTCCAATTTAAATTACCTATTCGACCTTCACTCATAACCGTCAAACCATCTGAGGTTTCTACCGTCCAAGTGGTATTTGGTAAATGGTTGTAAAAATAGTAGAGTATAATTGAATCTAAGAGTATACTGAGAATGATAACGGGTATCATGACGCGCCAGAATGCACTAAAATGCATCGTATAAAAATTAAATACATTCTTAAAACATTGATTTATCCCTATAGGGTGGTGGGAGTTTCTGGGTTCTGTCATTAGATATCCTAAAATATCTTAGTAATTATCTTATACCAATTCTAATAAATAAAATACCTTAATGGATTATTTTCGGATTAGATATAATGGAAAGCAATCCTCTGTAGGAGCGACCTCCTGGTCGCGAAACTGAAATAGTTCCTATAGAATCTCCACTATGAATGGTACGTGATATCTTAGAAATGGTATTACCCTCAGAATTTAAGCAGTTTTACAAAGAAATGAACACTTATAGGAGTTACGCAATTCCTCTGTGACTGTAGCCCCAGCGGGGCGAAAGGTGTGTAGAAAACGTTTCAGTCCATTTTCCTTAGCCCCGGAGGGGCGAAAGGTGTATTTATATGGATGTAGCATTACTTTTCTACTGATAGCAGAATTGTAGTGTAAAATATGAAAATAATAATTGCTTACTAATCAGATTAATCACTCAGTATTTTGCGTAAGTCCTGCCCCTTTTATTCTCTCTATGCACCATCATCCACATTTGTTTGAGTTTCTTGTATAGTTTTTAATTTATATAACTCCTTTAAGAAAATATCATAACGAATATTCTCATACCCTCCCATTTTATCTACAAGTGGAGCTGCAATCGCACGTGCAAGTTCGAATCGACGATCAATCAATAAGGAAGAACTACGGGATAGAAATTCACCAATCCTAATTAATTCTTCGTTGGTGACCATATCCAATTGTATCCAATCTTTATACTGGAATTCCTCAATTGGGACATTATAATCGGGAACATCAGGATTGAGATCATAGTTAGATGACAATGATTTTTTACGAGGTGTTTTGACTACCAGAGTGCCTGCTGCCAAATCCCCTAATCTCTGCCAATTTGGACTAAACAACATGACTATTAATCCGATCCCGTAAAAGAAGGGCATAAAATCTGCAAGACGAACTAAGTTGCGTATAGCTGAATCTGAAAAATTAATTGGATATCCACCATCTTTGATAACACGCAATTCCAATACATACTTTCCAGGAGATTGTCCATTGGTAGCAATTTCAAAGATCATGTAATATCCCCAAAACATGGCAAATACAATAATCCCCCCAATAGCACCCAACCAATTGCCAAATATTGCAGATAGGTATTCTATCATTCCTTGATTCACATAAAGACCTAAAAAGAGTATCAGACACAAGATAATTGTATCAAGAAGAGCAGCATAGAAACGTGAACCGATGCCTGCTTTCTGGTAATTTATAGAAATCTGTTCTGGGGTTTCTACTGATAATTGTTCAAACATTACTCACGCAATCCAAAAAAAATATTCAAAGACAAAAAACTACTAACAATCATACTCACTCCCAACGCGCCCATGCATTCGGTGTTGTATATCCTTCATCAGAATATGGATCATCCCCCGCAACAACAACAACACCACGATAATTCCGCTGTCCCTTCCACCCGAGCCACGAAGCTGTAGAACAATAATGACTCACAAGAACACGACGATATGAATCACTACGATTCTTTTTTGATCGGTGTAATAGATACCCATTAAAGAAGAGAACACTTCCTGCTGTCATTTCAATAGGCATTTCGGATGAATCATCGAATCCCATAGCTTCATGACAACTATCAAATTCATCCCGTTTACTGTGAGGAAACCTATCATAGATAATACCCGATCGGTGGCTATTCGGTAAAACCCATAAGCATCCGTTATCAACAGTTGCATCATCTAACGTTATCCATGCTCCCACCAATGAACGGTCACGTGTGGGTATTGGATGTTCATCCTGATGCCAAGGATTACCTGTATGTCCTGGAACTTTACCCAACATCATAGACTGCATACACTTTACACCACCATCCCAGAAAGGTATATGTGCTCCAACGATTTCCTTAAGAACTTCACAGATTTTGGGATGTTCAACGTAACGACTTATGATCGGACTGTATGTATGTGGTTCACCTACACACATGATACGATTCAAAATTTCAGTTTCTGTAGCGTCATCAGGCATAGATGGAATCGCTTCACACTTATAATCTCCACGGAAGATCTTCAACATTTCTGCTTTTAACTCATCGCATTCATCAGATGTAATCAAATCTGGAACAAGTAGATACCCATCATTAATGTAGGATTCTGCCCAATTATTAGGTTTTTTCATCTATTAAGTGACAACTCCTTTCATAAACACTATCATATTTAATATAATACCATATCACATACTGGATTCATACCTATTATGTAGGGTTTATATGAATAATAGTATAACGTGAGTTTGATAATAGGTAATTGAAATTCGCTTTATGAGAACACCAGAATACTTGGTAACTGTGGTTTATAACCGAAACGGTATTGGGTGTAAACCGCGAATTTGCGGAGTCTGACAATTTCGGTGCTGTTAATCAACGGTATGAACACCTTATGGTGTTCCCCGAGAAACCGAACCTACCGGTGTAGGGAACATGCAATTAGATTCAATCCAATAGAATTTTTATCAAGGACTATAATTTATTGAATTTAGTATAAAGTCCACCAACAGGTGTATATCCTGAAAGGGCATTAGCCGGAACTTGAAATGGAGATACGGTTAAGACCTAAATTATGTAGTGTTTTGTGTAATTTAATTCATTCCATATTCTGTTTTTGCTCTGGTTGGTCTCTGATAGTATAGAATTCTACAGACCAAATACGTCCTGAACCCGTTGTGTTTGGCTTAATGATTTTAATTGCATCAGTCTTAGCACTAACAAAGACTTCATGTGGAAACGTAATTGCATGAGCAATCTTTTTATAGGGTTTCCATCTTTTTCTTTTATCTCGTACATGTATTTGAAAATTGGAGTATTTACCTTCCCCTTGTAAGATAACCTTTCGAACATTCGCTATTTCAGGCATGGCATAAATCATTCCGTGGAATACAGCTTTTTCAGAAATAGGTTTGTCAATGAGAATGTATTCCTGTTTTGCAAAAAGTGCTGCACATCCGGTTATAAATAAAAATGGTAGAAAAAGGATCATATATTTACATCTGTTCATGTTCTTTCCTCTAAATTGGATTAGTAATCTCTTGTACATATCTGAGCAATATATATGCCAATAAATTATACGAATAACATACCATAAGATCTGACGATTAGTTCAATCCATAAAATAAAGGTATGAAATGACTATAAAATATGTCTATAAATTGAACAGACTTACCTTCTCCACACTTATTTTAACATTTATTTCATGTATAGTCACAATAAACATTATGAATATCCTCACGTCTCATTCGTAATAAAGCATTTTCCATTGGTCATATATCTATTGGGTTATATGTTTATAATTACATTGAACAGGGAGAAGGAAATGATTGAACGTTGGGGGATTTATGAAATCACACTTAATGGTCCAGATACCGGTAATCCTTTCGTTGATGTAGAATTTACGGCAGAATTTAAACACGGTAAAAACACTTTCATTCCGCATGGTTTCTATGATGGTAACGGTATATATAAAATCAGATTTATGCCTAACGAAATTGGTGACTGGTCATACACAACAAAAAGCAATGTTACGGAATTAAACAATAGGACTGGACAGTTCACATGTGTTGAACCTTCAAAGGACAATCACGGTCCAATACAGATTCATAAAGATTTCTACTTACAGTATGCAGATGGTACTCCATATCACCAATTTGGCACAACTTGCTATGCCTGGACACATCAAGGTGAAACAATGGAGGAACAGACTCTAAAAACCCTCGAAAATGCTCCCTTCAATAAGTTACGAATGTGTATTTTCCCGAAAGATTATGTATTCAATAAGAATGAACCAGAATACTACCCATTTGAAGGCAAACCCCTAACAGATTGGGATTTTAGTAGATTTAACCCAGAATTCTGGCAACATTTTGAAAAACGTGTTGAAGATCTGTTATACCTTGGCATAGAAGCAGATATTATCCTCTTCCATACTTATGACAGATGGGATTTTGAAAACATGGATGCAGAAAGCGATGATCGGTATATCCGTTATGCCGTTTCACGTTTAGCAGCATACCGTAATGTCTGGTGGTCTCTTGCCAACGAATACGACATCATGCCATCAAAGGAAGAATCCGATTGGGATCGTTTCTTCCAAATAATCCGTGAACACGACCCATATCAACGCTTACGAGGAATTCATAACTGTAGAGGTTGGTACGATCACAATAAACCGTGGGTGACACATACAAGTATTCAAACATCAAACATGGAACACGGCATACGTTATCGTAGCCAATACGGTAAACCTGTAATCTATGATGAATGTAAGTATGAAGGTAATATACCACATGGATGGGGAAACATCAATGCTCATCAAATGGTACAACGTTTTTGGTCAGGAACACTTTCAGGATGCTATGTTGGTCATGGTGAAACTTATGAACATCCGGAAGACCTACTATGGTGGGCAAAAGGTGGTATTTTACGTGGAGAAAGTCCAACCCGAATTGCATTCCTAAAAGAATTCATAGCAGATGCCCCATCCTTTGATACACTTGAACCGGTTGGTGATGATGCTGGTCGATATATCCTTGCTAAAGAAGGGGAATACTATCTCGTCTACACAACGGAACCGCACGAAATCACAGTAGAACTAACCGGTGATCAACCCTATAAAATTGATGCTATTGATACATGGAACATGAAAGTCTTTCCTATCGGTACAGCACAACCTGGTGAGTATACATTCACTCCTCCTCAGACCGATTTTGCTTATCGTTTTACGCCGTATGGTCAAGGTGAAAAAATCCGTCCTGAGGCAAAAGCAAACGCAGACATTGTTCAAGGCAGTGCTCCTCTTACAGTCAACTTTTCTGCTGAAGGCAACTTCACTTCAACCTGGGATTTTGGTGATGGCACAACATCTACTGAATCAAATCCCTCGCATACCTATCAGGACCTTGGACAATACACTGCGATACTCACAGTGACCGACGCTGAAGGTGCTTCATCAACAACAGCGCTCAATATAAATGTGTTACCAGCAGCACCTGCTGACATAGGGACTCATACTGAATTTCCTTGTTCACGTGACGGACTTGTGTTTTTCTGGAACAGCACACTTGAGGATAGTAATGAAATCGAACTCTTAAACGGAGCTTTCATTACAGAGGATGGTCATTTGGATGTATCAGATGGGACTATTGTACCAAAGAATGTTAATGAAATCCTTCTGACTGAGTGTCAAGCAAGCAACCAATTTACACTTGAGTGTTTAATTACTACAGAAAACTTGGACCAATCTGGTCCTGCAAGGATTATTACTTTTTCCAAGGACATTACACATCGAAACTTCACATTGGGACAGGATGGCAACTGTCTTACAGTTCGTATTCGTACACCCCGCACAGGTGAAAATGGTTTAGGTGGTGAATTCTCTTTTGGCAAAATTGAAACAGGTGTACCCTTACATATAATAGTAAGTTATTTTGAAGGTAATACATACTGTTATATTGATGGTGAATTAGTCTATACTGGAAATAGTATTCAAGGGGACTTTAGCAATTGGGAAGATTATGTACTCCTTTTTGGTGATGAAGTTGGTGGTGGTAGAAGTTGGGAAGGCAAATTAAAAAATATAGCAATCTACAGCCGATTTATCGGATTAGATGAGGCAAAAATAAAGTATAACATAACCAGAAATAAGTGATATAATCCAATAGATAACACCAATGACGAATTCAACACGGTTGTAAAGAATGTTAATTCCTATGCATAAGCAAAAAACAATTATGCCCTCCTTTATTACGGATAACAAATATGTCTATTTCCTAATATTAATATGTAGCTTATATGTAATACCTGTCTTCATATCTGGATGTGGTCCGTTAGGCACACACGATCCTGAAGCCGATTCTCCGTATGGTGAATCAAATCCAAATGCAAAACCGAAAAAGACATGGACAGTTAAACGGACACTTATCAGTAATGAGGTGAATTGTATTGCTGCCGATACAGAAAATGTATGGATTGCAACAGCGAAAGGAGTCTCACGTTGGATTCGAACTCAAGATAAATGGCTACACTATACGATGGAGGATGGCTTGGCAAATGATATGGTAAATGCTGTTGCCATTGAGGGAAAATCTGTTTGGTTTGCAACAAATGAAGGTGTCAGTAGATTCAACACTGAAACAAGTACATTTTCTACTTTTCGCACTATTGATGGTCTTGCAAGTGATAAGGTATCATCCATTGCAGTTGATGGGAACTATGTATGGTTCGGCACATCAAACGGTTTGAATCGTTATGACAAGAGGATTGATAGTTGGGCGGTTCGGACACGGAAAGATGGTTTAGTTAGCAGGATAATTACAACAATTGCTGTTGAACCCGAATATGTGTGGGTGGGAACTGATAGAGAGATAAATCCTGATCCGCATGGATGGGATGAAGACCCAAGGTTTAGCAGAGGTGGTGTAAGTCGTTATCACCGAGACACAGATTCATGGAATAACTATACCAAATCCGATGGCTTAATTGACAATGAAATTGCAACAATTGCAGTGGATGACGACAGTGTTTGGTTTGGCACACAACACAGAGGTGTAAGTCAATATAATCAGGTAGACCAGACATTTATCAAGACCTATACCAAAACAGATCTACTAAAGAGTAATTTCATCACTTCAATCCGGACTGATGGATTTCAGGTATGGTTTGGAACTGCTAATTCAGGGGTACATCGTTTCATCAAACCGGTAAATACATGGGTACATTATACAAAGGCAGATGGTCTTACAAGTAATAATGTGAGTTGGATTACAACACAAGGTAATGATGTTTGGTTTGCCAGTAAAGAAGATGGTGTAAGTCGATTCGATAAAGTCAATGGTGAATGGACAAACTTTAAGCAAGCCGACTTTCTTGCAGATAATGATGTAAGAGACATAACCCATGATTCAGACGGTAACCTTTGGGTTGCGACAGTTGCTGGACTCTCAATATATTCACCAGTAACGAGAGCGTGGGAGGTAATCTCTAAAGAAGATGGACTCCCTACTCCTTACATTATGTCAGTTGATATAGCCTCCCAGAAAACCAAAACAGAACAAACGGAATTAACTAAGACCTTAAATACTCAAAATGGTGTAGGTCCAATTTGGATTGGAACTGGTAGAGGATTAGGTTTCTGTAAAAAACTCGGTGAAGAATGGACTTTTTATAGACCACCTGAAGGAGAAGCTTTTGTTACCTCTGTTGCTTCACAAGGAATGTCTTCTGATAATGCTGGAATTACGGATAGAATTTGGCTCGGTACGAATGCTGGTCCTGCAATGTTCGATGTGGAAACAAAACAGTGGACCCAACTTACTCTTCCTGATACTCCAGAGAATCCGCTGATTTTATCTGTCTTTATTCAGAAAGAATATGTATGGTTTACAGGGATAGAAGGTGTATGGCGATATACAATATCGGATAAGAACATGTCTCGTCTTAACGATGGACTTGAAAATCTCCATGTTAACGTACTTGTATCTGCAGAAAATACTATCTGGGCAGGAACTCAAACAGGTTTGGCAAAATTTGATAATATATCACAACACTGGAAACCAATACCGTTAAAAAACAAAACAGATGGAAAAAGTTCCACACTAAATATTACTGCAATAGATTATCAAAATGGTATTCTTTGGATTGGTACACCCCAAGGAATTGGAAGTTACACAATTGGCACAGATGAATGGCTACCTAATGAGAAAATTTACAATGTTCGTGATATCATTTGTGAGCAAGATAGGCTTTGGATTGGAACTAATACCGGTCTGATTGAACACAAACTCCAAAATGGAGAACAAGTTTTACATCAGTCGCGTCCAGTACGTGAACCTTTACTTGAAACGTATGTCACTCAGATTAAGTTTGATGGAGATTATATCTGGTTTTCTAACTGGCGATCATCTCGAAATGGCGGTATTCTACGGTTTCATCGTCCATCAAAAACATGGCAACGTTTCACACGTTTAGACATCTTTAAGTCTACATTGAAAAAGACAATGACAGTTTTACGCTGGACTTATGTAGATGATGATGCAGTTTGGTTCACATCAGACTACGGGGTGCTAAGGTACGATAAAGTAAAAGATATATGGCAACATTTTACTATGAAGGACGGATTAGCTTCAGACGATTTAGATAAGATTGATGTTAGCGAAAAGGCAGTGTGGATAATTGCCATGACGGGTCAGGAATTGAATCGTTACGACAAGGAAACCGGTACATGGAAAATTGTCAGACAACCGGATCGTAGAGATGAAAGAGAAAGACTCAGAGGGATTGCTGTTGATGGATCAAAAGTTTGGTTCGGTACCGGAGATGCTTTGGTACGGTATAATGAAGATACAGAAGAATGGAAAAGTTATAGGCCAAAGGATGGGTTAGCTGGCAGGGGTGCTGAATGGATTACAATTGATGAAGATTTTGTTTGGGTTGCTCGTTCGGAATGGGATAGGCATAGTAATCGTCCACTATCCCGATATAATAAAAAAACAGAAAAATGGGACACCTTTTCAACTAATGATGTACTTGCACATAAAACTATAAAACGGATTATATCTACAAAGAACGATGTATGGATTCAGTACAGACCTTGGGATAATGCTGTAACACGTTATGATAAACTCAATCAAGAGTGGACGACAATCAAATCTGAACGGGGTACGCTTGAACTTGCAGCGGATGATGATTACCTCTGGTTAGCCGTTCCCAATAACGGTCTCAGACGATTCCATTTTGCTTCTGGAACGTGGTCAGCATTCAAAGATATTGAAGGTCTATTACATAATCATGTCGGTGAATATGGATTGGCAGTTGATAAAGATTATGTCTGGGTGGGAACGATACGCGGTCTATCCCGTTATGACAAACAAAAGGAATCATGGACACCTTTCACTCCTTTACCAACCCTATCTGGCCGTACTGTACGTACAGTTGATTCTGATGAAAGGTTTGTCTGGATCGGAACAGACAATGGTGTATCTCGGTACGATAAAGGATATGGCACTTGGAAGAATTATAGACAGACAGGTGGTTCCGAAGAAATTGCGACACACGATGGACATTGGCACCGTCATAGACCAAAATCGCGGGGGATGCTCTCGGATAATGCAGTGAGTTCTATTGTCGTTGATGAACAATATGTGTGGGTAGGTACAAGAGATGGAGCAAACAGGTTTGATAAGATCGCACTCCGATGGGATCAATATAAA
The DNA here is from genome assembly GCA_022394755.1 of Candidatus Poribacteria bacterium. GTDB lineage: Bacteria > Poribacteria > WGA-4E > WGA-4E > WGA-3G > MSPOR6. The sequence continues at coordinate 58,885 of JAGFCA010000005.1, read as the reverse complement.
ACTGAACACGGTTTACCAGCAAATAATGTTACTTCTGTAAGTACAGACGGAAATAATATCTGGGTTGGAACAAATTCAGGTATTGGAAAATATCCTCGTACTGCTGACGACCTGAATGCTTGGATTGCCTATACTTCTGGTAGTGAAATTCAACCCTCTGCAGTATCTAAAGAGTTTGCTGAGTCATTGGTTACTGATGAAATATGGACTATAACAGCAAGCAAAAAGAATGTTTGGGTGGGAACACGTCGAGGTGTGAGTAAATACGACATTGCACGTGATATCTGGAAGACTATCACTGAAGAGGATGGTCTGGTTAGTAACGAAATTAGTTGTATTGCAATTGATGGAACTCGTGTTTGGTTCGGTAGTGACCGAGGTGTTGCACTGTATAATGAAGATGCAGAAGATTGGCGTATCTATAATACTGATAACGGACTAATAAGTAATAAAATAACAACTATTGGGGTAGATGGTAATGATGTATGGATCGGCACATACAATGCTGGAGTAAGTCGTTTTGATCAGTTGGAAGATACTTGGAAAACATACACCAGAGATGAAGGTTTATCACATAACGGTATTCTATCACTGTCTATTGACAACACGTATGTCTGGTTCGGTACGTATAGAGGATTAAGCCGTTTTGATAAAAGATCGGGAATCTGGACAACATTCACAGAAGCCTACGGTCCTGAAGATATACTAAGATAATGTGAGTTTATAATAGCGATGTGATATTCTTTTCACCATAAATTCTACACATATATAGACCCGGTAGGACCGGTTTCCTTACCGAACAAAAAATGAGTAAATTTTCAAACCCACGTTAAGATTGAAATCAATTAGAAAATATACAAAATTAACGCCAATACATAATACAGAATATCTACCATCAGCAACAAAACATTCAATATGGAAAATACCTTCCGAAGAGTCCTGATAGTCCTCCGTTCTGTTTTTAAAGCTATTCTATTATCCGTCATTATACTATTATTATGTGTTCCATTCTTCAATGCCAATGCAGAGGACGTATACAGTCTTTTCGGCAAACTCTTCCTATCTGGACGTGTAGAATACGATTTTACCAATAGACGTAACTTTCTGGCAGATACAGAAGATGAACGTGTCAGACAAGATAATTTTGATTTTGATCGTCTATTCCGTCGTGGTTTTCATAGTGTACTGGTTATAGAAGAAACAGCTGGTAACGTAAATAATATCTTGAGTCTTGGTGAAGTTCCAACAACCTTCACGAAATTCACCTTTGATCAGATTGATATGAGTGGTGTCCGATGGGAAGTCCGTTCAAACCGTACCGATTGGACTATCCTGATGGTGCCGGGAACTCTGAACCGGTTAAGTGGACAAGGAAGACGAATAGAGGGTTCAGGAATGGGATTACGTGAGGTAACCAAATTTGGCAAATCGCAACTTGGTTTTTCTTGGTATTTCCGTGAAACACCTGTTTGGGCAATAGACCTTGAAACGAACTTCGCAAACTATGGAATAAAAGCAGAGATAGCTGTAACCCCAAAAAGTGCTTTGTATAAAGACCTGAATTCACGTTTTGATGCTATGACAACCGTCTTCAAAGCTTTTCGAACTGTCGGTGATACCCTTTTACAAGCAGAAGCTTATCGGGTCGGTTCCCGTTTTGATGCGTCTCGTTCAGTTGGAGATAATGATGATCAAGATAGATATTCAGACAATACTTTTCCTGACCCACCTTCCCTAATTATTCCTGGGGACCTTGATAAAAACAATAACGGTACTTTTGATTATGAAGACGATATTCTCCTGTTTGATGTTGATGAGGATTTTCTTGACGAAAGTGATCAAAACAACAACGGAATAAGAGACGAAGAGGAAAACGATAAAGATCCTAATTACGAATTTGATGTTGGATTACAAGGGTTACGATTCTTTTTGAATCGGAAGATATACCATAAACAGAGCGTCATTGACTTAGACCTTGGCATGCAAATAGAAGAAAACCATAGATTTCGTAATATCCCAAGATCAAGTAAAGCATACGGTAACATGGTATACAAAAGACAGCTTGCTCGTTCCTCTACCTTTATACTTGAGAATGAACTCAAACTTGTGAAAGATGAAATACCTGATGAGACTTGGTATTATGCAGGTTTCTTAAGGAGACAGGATGAAGAACTATTTAGAAGACAACCACAGTTTCGAGAAATGTTAGAAGCGAATGATTTACAGTTCTTTTATGTTGACGGTGGGACAGAAGTCGAAAAACGCAGAATAGACCCACTTCTGATGCAGAATGACCTGATCAACACTGCTAAACTTACATGGGAGTATTTGGGAATTAGACGGATGGTTACGACAGCACGTGCGAAAATACAGTATGATATAGATTTTGACAATGATAATGAACACTACGAAGTGGGTATCTTTAAAACTTTATACAGACTCCGTCCCTCAAAATCTCTTGAAATCAGTCCTATGTTTAAGTATACCATACGGAACGGTTTCCGCATGGCAGAAGATCGTATTGACTACCAAAAATTAAGTGGAGAAATTGATGGGAGAGATGTCACACTGGATTTGAGACTACGTCAAATTGATCAAGCACATGTCCGAGATATGACACCAGCGTTAATTCTTAAAATAGTCTATCAGTTTACGAAGACTATTAAACTAACAGGTGGTGGACAATTACTCCTGTTTAATGATTTATTGAAAGATGATAATGACTTTGTTCGTCAAGCATTGTTGGCAGAAATGGAAAAGAGTTTTGTCGCCTATCGAAAGCAGATGTTTCTCCATATCGGAGCCAGATACATTGACCAACGCGCAATCGGAGATGTTAACGACCAAAATTATATGGAAATATTTGTGCGGGTCTTTGGTAAGTTTTAGCTTGTGCTTTTGGATAAAAACGCATTTTCGTAAGAAATGGTGCGTTGAATTCTACACACGTTTCCTTTTAATGCGGGACATAATACTTGAAAGAAAAGGAAAATTGGAATGCTTTATTATACTTGGGCTATCTAATTCAATCTCAACAAATTCTGAAATCACACCTGAAGATGTGTGTTCTGCCATCTTTGAAGTAAGTTTTGGAATTACCTCTCCATCTTCTTGGAGACACTCAACATGAAATTTCATAACTTCAGCGATTTCTTGACGAGTTTCTTCAAGCGTATCACCTACTGCTACACATACAGGAAGATCTGGAACATAGGCACTATAATTCATATCACCATGTTCAAATATTACAAGATAATGCATTGGCTAAAGTTTCCTTATTTTAGAGCAGCTTGTCTGAGAATAAAATTCAATGTACAAGGGTGAATATCTTTACTCATTTTCCTGGAACTGTTACTTTACCGAGTTTAGTAGGATGTTGATAATGTCTATGGCTACATTTTGTCCTGTGAAGATACCAACCATCTTCTGTAAGTAATCTGATTACCTCTCTAACTTTCATTATTGATTACCTGTAATCGTCTATCCCGTTTTTAAAAGTAAAAAATTGCATCGACATTCAACCACCAATTTAACAGAATGTCAATATCTATACAATGGTATTTCCAATTTTCAAGAAGGCTACACCCACTTAAGATACGCCTTTCAGTCATTAATAGCACATCATAACATGACTTTGTGAAAATCCTAAAAATATTGAAGAAATAAATAACGAATCACATCTAAAGTTACATACGTGAGAATATAGATATGATAGCAAATCACGTATGTAATTATTAAATTTATCTAAAGCAAAATATGTTGTTCTTTATAATAAGAGATGACTTCTCTAACAACTTTTTCAATCTTTTATAATTAAGTGTACCGATAAACCCAAGACTGGACAGAGATGAGGACACACATGAATAAAAATGTAAAAATTGATTTTTCTAACACTTTAAAAGATCAATGATTTAAATAATTGCTTAAACGCTTACTGTCAATGGGTTAAGAGCATATTCAAAAACCATCTGTAAAATTTTGTTAGAAAAACACTAAATGCCATTTCTTAGAATTTCATTAACTGAAAACTAAATAGATAGATCTCGGGAATCAACTCAAAATTATAGAAATATCAACCAAGTTAAAATTCGAGGATTAACTTTTTATAAAAACCGTAACATTCTATAAATCGTCTATAAACGCAGACAGGGACAGAGATTTGGAAGATATGACTAAAATTGGGTTACAGAAAAATGTTACGATTTCGTAACATTTTCGGCGGTTTACCAATTCGGTTTTTCAAAACTCCTTAGGAACACCATATCTGAATAAATAGTTCCTAAATGATAAATCATTAATTGGAAATAGTAGTAATAACTGAAAACTAAAATAGATACATCTTGGTGAATCAACTAAAAATTATAAGAATATCAACCAAATTAGAATTCGAGGATTAACTTTTTTTAAAAATCGTAACATTCTAAAAATCGTCTATAAACACAGACAGGAACAGGGTTTTTGAAGATATAACGAAATTGGGGTTACAGAAAAATGTTACGATTTCGTAACATTTTGGGAATTACCAAACCTTCTACAGTGGCAATTTTGTCTTGCAATATTTGCAGCTTCACAGATGGTTTTGAGATCGTCATACAAAATTATCTGTAAACTGTAAATTCAATATGAGTATTTAGGATTAAATGTCTGTTTTATACCTTACACAAAGAAAATGCGATATTTAGGCCAAATACATTACACACCCTTTTGAAGAAATTGTGCGGTTCTGGTAAATTCTAACCAATTCATAAAAATACATTAAAAATACGAACTTTTACCATTTTGACTTGACAAATAGTTCATACTACATTAAAATACTATCACTCCGTATTTAGAATTAGTATTTTAATTCCGTATTATATATAGTATTGATATCAATCTTGACTTATTGTAATTCAAAAGAATTCACCCCAATTCCAAAGTTTGATAATATAAACCTTTATTGATCTTAAATGAGGATTAAAGAGATGAAATCCAAAAAATTACACCATTTAGAGCTTGAAGTAATGAAAGCAGTTTGGAAACTTGAGAGTGCTACCGTTAATGATGTGCTTGATGGTATTGACCGTAAAATAGCCTACACTACTATCGCGACCACCATGAAAAGTCTTGAGAAAAAAGGTTTTCTATCCCATCAAGTTGAAGGTAGAACGTTTGTTTACCAACCGTTAGTTAAAGAAACAGAGATTACACATACAATGTTGACAGATTTACTTGAGCGTCTTTTTGACAATTCTGCAGAAAAACTTGTGAATACACTTCTTGAAGTTCGTCCAACAAACTCTGATGAATTAAACCGCTTACAACAACTTATCAATGACTATCAACCGGAAAAAGAAATACCATCAAGGAGTGACAGATGACGCATCAAATCCTACAAACATTACTCAACTGTTCATGGCAATGGGGTATATTAGGCGGTTTAACATGGCTTATTACCAGACGTTTCCATCAGTCAAATAATAGAGTTCATTTACTCTGGTTGCTGTTTTTGATCAGTTTACCAATTCTTTTCGTATTTAATCAATTTATACCAGGTATCTCTATAGTAAAATCCGAATCTGAATTAATTGGCACAGAACCAATACAGGTATCAAGTATTTACCTTCAAGAGTCGAATCCAATAATGAGTGGGTTGATTGAACCGGAGATACAATCTAATCAGAATCTGACCTCGAAAAGTCCGTTTTACAGCAATTGGTCAATTACACATATAATTCTTGGAATATGGGGAATTGGTACACTTATTTTGTTAATGAAGGTTGCAATTGGCTTATATAGAATTCACTGGCTTCGGAAGAGTACTACACCGACAGATGGCACATATCAGTTGATTTGTAATAGGTTAGCAAAACAGCTCCACATTAAACGACATGTCACTGTTTGTTATTCTGATTATGTGTCCTCGCCTATTTCATTCGGTTGGTTAGCTCCGCATATTCTTATTCCGCGAGAATTGACATTAGATCAGTTTGAATTGGTTGCAGCACACGAATTAGCACATGTTCAACGGCTCGATTGGTTGACAAATTTGTTTTCACATATTATTGGTGCGGTATTCTTCTTCCATCCAATTTATCATCTATTAAACAAACAGTTAATACATTTACGTGAGCAAATCTGTGATGATTGGGTGATCCAAATAACTGGAAAAAGAAAAAAGTATGCACAATGTTTGTTAGATTTGGTACGATACGACGATAATACTCTGCCTCTTGTATTGGCACTCAATAAACCTTCTTGGTTAGAATCACGAATTGACTCCATCCTGAAACAGAATCGTCGATTAGACTTACATACGAAACCTCGTTTTCTTATTTTAGCAGCCTCTTTAATGATTACCTGTCTTCCATTATTATCAATGGCACAACTGTTACCTTTGAAAACTGTTCCGGTATCACTTTTTGGTCAAACTTCTGAAGAAACAGAAAAGCCAAAAAATGAATCCATAAAAAACAAGAAAATGGAGAAAACGGAAGCCAAAACAAAGCAGAAAAAAGTTTACAAAGACAAGACAGGAATTGAAGTCAAAGATCCAAAACTTGCTGTGAGTTCTGAAAAAGAGAGAATCTTCTCTGGACCACAAGTCGGAGAAAGTTTACCTCCGTTTAATGTTACTGGTATGTATGGAGAAATTGAAGGTAAGACATTTGATATTACTTCTACAGACCGTCAACCACTCATCCTCTTCATACAGGATGCCAATGGAGTTGGAATAAAAGGGATTGATATGGCTATCAACCAGTTATCTATGATCGCTGAATACCAGAATCAACAAACACTCACTACTGGAAACGCCAATCAATCACTTCAAGTAGGTGTTGTGTTTCTCGTAAATGATGATAGTGATCTTCCTGATTGGTCAGGGAACATGATTGAAGATTGGCCTGATAATAGGATAATGGTATGTATGTCTCCTGACGGTCGTGAGGGACCGGGGAGTTACGGGTTGAATCGGAATGTCGCACAGACAATCTTGATTGCTAACGATGGAAAAGTAGTTCACAATTTCGCTTTCACACAACCCATGTTATACACAGATCCCTATGTTTTGGGCGCTGTTTCACAAGCCATTGGTGTTGAACCATCAGAAATGGAAAAATGGCTGAATGAGAAATCGGCTAAGCAAAATATGAAAATGGATGCTGGTGGAAAGTCTCCTGAATATTACGTGTCAGAGATTAAAAAAGCACTCATGAAAGGAAATATTTCAAGGGAGGATGCAATATTAAAGCTTGAGGATCTTGGAGTCAATCCAGAAAAAGCAGCAAGAATAATCAATCAGACCAAGGATTCATCTCAAAAGTTGGATAAAAATGACACAAGGTTGCAATTAGAGAGAGTAATAAAGGACGTAGAAAGAACGAGAAAAGAGTTGGAAACTATATTGAAGGGTTTACATCCCAAGATCGACTCAGATTCCCCTCAAAAGATGAACAGAAATGATGCAGGAGCACTATTAGAACAAACAAGGAAAGATTTTGAAACAGTTAAAAAGGAGCTGGATGCTATATTGAAGGGTTTACATCCCAATATTGACTCAGATTCCCCTCAAAAGATGGACAGAAGGCAATACCGATCTGAACGGGAAATCGAATTATCTGATCCTGCAGATTTTAAGAAATCTAATGAAAAGCAGATATTCTCCGGACCACAACCTGGTGAAATACTTCCACCCCTTAATGCTACAAGTATAGCCGGTAAATCCAAAAATACGACCTATGATTTCATATCAACAGCAGGAAAACAACCCATTATACTGTTCTTGCAAGATGGTGATGGTGCTGGTTTACGTGGACTATATGACACTTCACGAATGATTTCTACAATTACCAACAAATCAAAACAGAAATTATATATGAACGTCGTATTTCTTGGTGATGACACTGAGCAGTTACGTCAAAGAGTAAGTGGGGTAGCCAAAGGTTTATTAGAAAATGGTCCAGAACACCTTTTATTTGGTATATCTCCAGATGGTCGAGAAGGTCCGGGTAGTTATGGTCTGAATCGAAATGTATCACAAACTATCATTATTGCCAAGGAAGGTAAAGTTCTGCATAACTTTGCTATCACCCAACCATCTGTTTATGCTGATTCACATGTTCTTGGGGCAATTGCACAAACACTTGGAGTAGATACATCTACTGCAGAGAATTGGCTTAACGAACAAGCTGCTGAACGTACACATATGCAACGCGATAGACAACAGATGAACCGTGAAGGAATACAAGATAGAAAACGTGATCCCTCGTCGGAAGAACGTCTTAGAAAAGAACGAGATCCTGAAAACAGACGAATGGAACGAGAAGGCGACCAAGAACGAAATCCTTCTCCTGAAGAAAAAGCCAGACGTGAAGAAGATCCTGAAGCAAGAAGGATGGACCGAACAGAGGAACGTGTAAAAGATCCTGCTATCTCCCCAGAATTGCTTCTTAGATTATTTGAAAAAGACAAAGATGGAATGCTTAACGAAGAGGAAATGATGACGGTTCGACGTTTGTTGAATAGCCGTCAAAACCAGAATCCAAGAAGTAGACGGAAGGTAGATGTAAAAGATCCAGATGAATTTAAAAAGAATAGAGAAAAAATCATATATTCTGGACCACAACCATCTGAAACACTACCCGCTCTAATGGCTACTGTGATTAACGGTGATGAAGAAGGGAAGACCATTGATTTCATTGAAAAGGCAGATGGAAAATCACACATTCTGATCTTACAGGATGAAACACCACTCGGTTTGCGTGGATTAGTTGCTTTCACTCGTATATTAGAAAAAATATCCCAAGCAACCGGACAATATTTTCAGATACAGGTAGTGTTTTTAGGGGATTCACCAGAAGCATTATTACAACAGGCAAGTAAGATTGTACCCCATATACCAGAAAATATACTTCTCGGTGTTTCTCCTGACGGTCGTGAAGGACCGGGTAGTTACGGTTTGAATCGTAACATTGCACAAACGGTAATTATTGCCCAAAATGGAATAGTGTTACAGAACTTCCCTTTAGCACAACCTATGCTATCACCAGATCCGTATGTCCTTGGTGCAATTAGCGAGTTAATTCAAGAAAAGCCTGCTCAGATGAAAATTTGGTTAAACGGGGAAAATCCTATAATCAAGATTAAAACTCCTTCTGAGAAAGGAAAAAATGGTGAAATGCTCTTAAAGGGATCGTTTGTATTAAACGGAACTGTTGTGGAATTAGATGAAACCGTTGTACAATTTGATGGATTGCACACACTTCTCCGTGCCGTTCCTAAAGAGTCAAAATCTATGATTCTTATCCAAGCAGAACGAGAAGTATTACATGAGCAAATTGTAAAGGTAATGGAGATCGTAGAAGAAGCAGGTATTGAAAAAATTCGTTTTGCCATTGTACAACGTAACAAGGATTCCAATTAGGTTAGAAGAGGAGAAACATAATGAACATAACAAAACGTTGTGATGGTATTAGTCGCCGCGATTTCCTACGCGTCGGTGGATTGTCAGCACTTGGATTAGGATTAGGTAATTTTTTCCACTTGCAACGTGCGATTGCCAACACTAATCCACCTACAGCAAAAGCAAAATCATGCATTTTAATATGGCTTGATGGTGGACCAAGTCATCTGGAAACATTCGATCCAAAACCAGATGCACCACAGGAAGTCCGTGGTCCTTTGAGTACAATTTCCACGAATATCTCCGGTATACACATTAGTGAATGTTTTGAGAAAACTGCACAGATGATGGATAAGATTGCCATTATCCGATCAATGACCTCTCCGCTTGGTGAACATAGTCTCGGTACACAATATCTGATGACAGGTTACAAACCCACTCCTGCACTTGAGTATCCAACTTATGGTGCAACGGTTACCTATGTCAAATCACAAAATAGTAAGGATGGTTCAGGGGATGTCTTATCAGCATTACCACCAAACATTGCAGTACCAAACTTCACAGGTGAATTATCAGGTAATGGATACTTACCGTCATCTACAACTCCGTTTTCTGTGGCTGGTAATTCCGATAAAGAAAATAGAGGAAACTTAAGGGTTCGAGATCTTGATTTTTATCAAGGTCTTGACATTGATCGACTCACACGACGTAGAGAATTTGTGAATGCACTCAATGAGTTTAGCAACGCGAAAGATGCTGGTTCAGAATCGGTATCGGATCCAGAATTAGAACGGGCATACAATCTAATAACTTCTCCTGAAGCAAAGGGAGCATTCAATCTTTCTGATGAACCTCGAGATGTTAGAAATCGATATGGATTAGGTGGAGTGAATGGAATTGGACATAGTTGTTTACTTGCACGAAGGTTGGTAGAACGTGGTGTTCCATTCGTGACAGTGAATCATACTGGTTGGGATACCCATCAAAATATCTTCGGACTGAAAGAACGTTATCCTACTGATCGAAATGCACATCTACCTTCACTTGATCGTGCTTTAAGCTCATTAATTCAAGATCTTAGTCACCTGAGAATGTTAGATGAAACACTGGTCATCGTTATGGGTGAATTTGGTCGTACCCCGAAAATCAATTCACAAGGGGGTCGTGATCATTGGCCTAATGTATTTAGTGTGATGTTGGCTGGTGGCGGGGTACAAGCTGGACAAATTATCGGAAGCAGTGATTCACTTGGTGAATTTCCGAAAGAACGTCCTGTAACACCTTCTGATCTATCAGCGACAATCTATACTTTACTCGGTATTGATCCAAGTTTGGAACTTCATACGAGTGACGGACGTCCGGTTCGTGTTTCACCTGACGGGGCGAAGGTTGTCTCAGAATTATTCGCTTAATCCAATTTGATATAGAATATCTATGAAAGCCATGAGTTGCTTCTCATCATGGCTATGTTTGATGTATGTAGTGTGGATGAACAACCACGGAATTATCTAATTACTGAGTGTTGTTATCACAAAACCCATACTTCACAAAAAATCATATACAAATGTTTACTATCACAAACACACAATTTATAAAGGATTTTCAGGTTAATTCAAAACACAAGGGATTATTTATGAAACATAGATATACAACGATTTTAACTATTCTATTTATCGTTGAGACAATCTTATCTTTTTCTTTGTATGCTCAAGACAATAATGAAGCGACTTATTGGAATCAGTTCCGGGGTCCAAATGGGGATGGTAAAGCACTTGCCACAAAGATCCCTATCGAATTTAGTGAAACGGAAAACGTCCGATGGAAAATACCCATTCATGATCAGGGATATTCATCACCAGTTGTTTGGGGAAACCAGATTTGGGTTACGACTGCGCGTGAGGATGGGAAGGAACTCTTTGCAATCTGTGTTGACTTAATGAGTGGAAACATAATACATGATTTAAAAGTGTTTGATGTGACAGAACCGCAAATCGAACATCCTGGTCTTAACAGTCATGCTTCCCCAACTCCAATTGTAGAAGAAGGACGCGTCTACGTCCACTACGGCACTTATGGCACAGCATGTTTGGATACACAAACTGGCGATATACTTTGGGAACGTAGAAATCTAAATTGTGATCACCGGGTACGACCAGCTTCATCTCCGATTATCGATGAGAACCGGTTATTCCTTACATTCGATGGTGTTGATGTACAGTTCATTGCTGCATTGAATAAGAACAACGGAGACACTTTGTGGTTGAAACATAGAAATGTTGATTCTAATTTTGAGGATGTCCTTAAGGCAAAAGGGATTAAGGATACTGAAAAAACGAAAAAAGAGAAACCTAATGACAATAGAAAATCATACGCCACACCCACCATTATTACTTATCAAGGTAAGAAGCAGCTGATCAGTCCTGCCGCAGAGGTAACAATTTCCTATGATCCAGCTACAGGCGATGAACTGTGGCGTGTTCGTCATGAAGGGTGGGGATGGAATGTTGCATGCAGACCAATATTTTCTCACGATCGGGTCTATTTTACAACAGGTATAGAGAAATTGTTATTGGCAGTTGATCCTTCAGGAACAGGTGATGTCAGCGATACTCATGTTGTTTGGAAGATTCGTAAAGGTGCTCCTGAAATACCATCTCCACTAATAATAGATGACCTGATTTTTATGATTAATGAGGGTGGAATCGTACTATGTGTTGAGGCAGAAAGTGGTAATCTTGTCTGGCGAAATCGTATCGGTGGAAAGTATTGGGCATCCCCGTTATATGTTGATGGGAACATCTACTTTTTCAATACTGATGGACGAGTAACTGTTATTCCTGCTGATCGTGAGTTTAAAATACTTTCAAGGAATGAGTTCTCTGATGGGTTCATTGCATCTGGTGCTGTAGCCGATAATGCTCTCATATTACGTTCTGAGACACATCTATATTGTATTGAAGATAAATCTTAACACTTAGGGACAATTCAGAATGAAAAAAAGACTGTTAGTGCAAATTATATCAGTAAATATAATACTGTTCCTGCATTGTTTAATACTACCAAAATTATCCTATACAGGCGAACAATCATCTGAAAGAAAATCTGGATTATACACTTCAGACTCCAATGAAGTAATAGATTTTGAAAATGACTTAATCCCTATTTTCACCAAGTTTGGGTGTAATGCAGGTGCATGCCACGGTTCAGCTGCAGGTAGAGGAGAGTTAAATCTCTCACTCTTCGGAGGTAATCCCCAAGCCGACTACCAAGCAATTGTCCGACAATTTTCAGGTCGTCGGATTAACCTAATATATCCTGATGAAAGCCTTGTGATATTGAAACCGACAGCACAAACTAAACATGGTGGGGGACAGGTCCTGAATGAGAATGAAGAAGCAGTCAAATTACTCCTAAACTGGATCAAACAAGGTGCACGTTACGAAACACAGAGTGAATTGGTTCGTGTTGAAATAACTCCAGTACAACAGATAATACGAGATCTTGATAACTCTATACAACTTCAGGCAATTGCTCATTTTTCTGATGGTACAACGATGGATGTCACTCAATGGACAGTCTTTACCCCTGAGGATACCTCCGCAATTGAAATTGACGCTGATACTTCCACCGCCAAGATGGTGCGTCCCGGTCGGCATATTATTCTTGCTCGTTATCTCACTGAGGTTGTTCCGATTGAATTCATAGCACCCCTGAACACCACTCCTATTGATAATACTGATTTAAATCAACTTTCATCTAAAACGGGTGACACAGTTATTGATGGTGAAATTCAGAAATTACTTTCTATCTTAAGGTTACCTGCATCCTCTACTGCGGATGATGCGACATTTTTACGCAGGATAACGCTTGATCTAACTGGTCGTCTTCCTGTTCCAGATCAAGTAATTAATTTTCTTGAAAATAAAGACACTGGTAAACGAGAAACATTGGTAGATACACTCCTACAGTCTGAGGAATTCAATGAATACTGGACATTACAGTTGGCGAAGCTACTTCGGATTGGTGGACAGAATGGGAACTCACAAGGTACATTAGTCTATCATAAGTGGCTTGAACAACAAATTGAAGATGGTATAGGGTATGACCAAATTGCCCGATCTGTTATTCTGGCTACAGGTGATTCACATCAAGTCGGTCCAGCGAATTTCTACCGTACGAATAGAAGTGCAGGTGAACAGGCTGAATTCCTGAGTGAACTCTTTATGGGTGCGCGTCTACGATGTGCCAATTGCCATAACCATCCACTTGATAAGTGGACACAGGATGACTACCATGGGTTAACCGCTATCCTTACGAAAGTAGACGGAAATGAACAGGTTGTGAAAGTAAAACAAAATGCTGAAGTTATCCATCCTGCTACTCTTGAAACAGCTTTACCCCGAATACCTGGTGACCGGTATTTGGTATCTGATGTTGATGGACGTGCTGAATTGGTGAACTGGTTGACAGATGGAGACAACCCATACTTTGCCAAAGCCTTTGTTAATCGCTTGTGGAAAGCGATGATGGGACGCGGTTTAGTTGAACCTGTTGACGATTTTCGATCTACGAATCCTGCCACACATCCGGAACTGTTAATAGAATTAGCCGATGATTTTGTTTTACACGGGTACGATCTACGACACACACTCAAACGTATCGCTTTGAGTGATGCATACGCACGGAGTTCCAATTCACTCCCTGAAAATGTGAATGATGATCGATTCTATTCACACGCACTAAAGAAACCCCTACCACCTGAGGTCTTGGCAGATGCTATTTCAGATGTGCTTGATGTTCCAGATCTATACGGTGATGAACCTGAAGGAACACGTGCTGTTGCTCTAATTGATCCTGATACTCAATCAGAAGCACTTGATATCCTGGGAAGATGTGGACGCGAATCGTCATGTGAAACGACAAACGCATCTACTGATGGACTAAAACGCAAACTCCATCTATTTAACGGAGAACTTCTCAATGCACGTATCGGTGTCATTGGTGGTCGTCTGGATAAATTAATTGAATCCAATAAATTACCGAAGGAGATTATTGAGGTATTCTATCTGGCTGCGTTGAATAGACTTCCTACAGAAACGGAACGCTTATTTTGGCAACAACATATTGACATTTACGCATCCGCAGGCTCCCAACAACGTGTGCTTGAGGATATGGTGTGGAGTCTACTTACATGCAACGAATTTGTGATGAACCATTAGGAATTTAGGTGAATGTCAGATGAAACTAAAATGTAAGTCATACTTCATACTGCTTTTTATCAGTTGTATTTGCATAATGATAGTTGTCGGATCTCCATTATTTGCGGATACAGAAGCGAAAGTTGACTTTGAGAAACAGATCTTACCTATATTCCAAAATAGTTGTTTCAGTTGCCATAGTGCATCGAAGGTTGAAGGGAATGGTTCCGTTAGTAAACCTAAGGGAGGCGTCCAACTGGACAGTGTTAAGGGTATTAAAGAGAGTCTATATGGAGAAGTAATTGTTGCAGCTGAACCTGAGGATTCCCTACTTTATCAACGGATCACATTATCTGAAAACGAGAATGGTATAATGCCACCACTGGGCACAGGTAAACCTTTGACAAAACCAGAAACCGATCTTATCAGAAAATGGATTGAAGAAGGAGCAAACTATGGAGATTGGGTGGGAATTCAAATCCAGCAGACACATCAGATTGATGTAATTCCTCACAATCCTACAGTTATGCCTCCGATTACAACTCTTGCTTTTACTAACGATGGTAAATATGTTGTTGCAGGGTCACAAGTCGGATTACAGGTTTATGAATGGTCAACGCTCTCCCTAAAGAGAACAATATCTGTAACCCCTCGAAATATCCATGATCTTGCTTTTTCTCCAGATAATAAATGGTTGGCAGTGGGTGGCGGAAATCCTTCAGTAGAAGGGATCGTAGAAATCCTTTCTTGGCAAGAAGGTGTATCTCACAGTATCCTTAAAGGACATCTCGATTCTGTGATGACTGTCACTTGGCGTGATGCGTCATCCATTGCATCTGGAAGTATGGATCGTAACATTATCCTCTGGAATGTATCGGATGGTACAGAAATTCGTCGTCTTAAAGGACATTCTCGTGGGGTGTCCTCTCTCTGTTTCATGCAAGATAAAAAACTGCTTATTAGTACGGGAATAGATCAAAATGTCCGCGTATGGGATGTGACAACCGGCGAATTAATCCGCAGTATGAACAATCATACTCATACTGTTCATAACTTAGCACTCAGACCGAATGCAACAAGTCTTCCGATGATTGCTTCTGTAAGCGATGATCGTACTGTTCGACTCTGGCAGCCGACTATTGGCAGAATGGTGAAATTTGCCAGACTCAACGTAGTACCTTTAAACCTCGTATGGTTGAACGATGGATCTAAAGTCGTAACATCTTGTATAGACGGTAGTGTTCGGATGATTGATCCTGATTCAGTAGAAATCACTGATGAGATTGTTGGCATTGAGGGTTGGGCATACTCGTTGAATATTCATCCTACTGATAGTAGCATTGCTATCGGTGGAGAAAACGGACAGATCAAACGTATTATCATTAAATAGACAATATCATATAATGAAAATTACCCGCCAAAATACCCGGTAGGAGGGCTTTCTAACTGCTCCGAAGTACAAAATTCTGTTTTTCAATCTCACTTTATTTTTTTAACTTTCCACACGTTACTTTTTTTGCCGACTGGTGAAACCGATAACACATCATCGCTAATCCAATCAATTGTGATATCCATACCCGGATGGTCTGTTAGTTGTGTTATCTCACCAGTTGGTATATGATACTTATAGATATTGCTGGGTGGTAACAGATGTGTAAGGGACCTGGTTCATTTAGAGGGATTCCGACATGCGCGCAGAAAACAACAGATTCTCCATCATCCATCCAGTCAATTTCCTAAGGTCGATAGTCCTTAGGTATACGTAGTTGTTTGATATTTTCACCGTTACGATCACAAATGAGATACCTATGTGCCTTATAGACTATGGCTATTCCGGCGTGTCCCTCCCATGGCTCCCAGACATACTCGTCATGAATATAGACGATCTGATTGCTATCGGGGGTTCAGCGTGGATCTTTGAATCTTCCGAGTATAGGGGGTTTGAGTGGTTTTCGTGGATTATGGCCATCGGAACCCATTATCCAAAGTGTTCCACCCACACCACCGACAACTCCTTGCTCTGCGAACACAATATGTTTGCCATCGGGTGCCCAATCACATGTGCTGGCAACGACATCTGCTATTTTTTTTACCTCACCCGTTTCTATATGGAACACATTGACAGTCTTTATCTCTTTGATATCTATATTCACAATCATGTTAAAAACGATAGATTTACTATCTGGAGAAAACGACATTGCACCAATACGTCCGTTTGGAGTATTGAGTTTTTGAAAGTTTGTACCATCAGGGTTCATCAAAAATTGACCAAAACGATTTTTAAAGAGTATCTTTTTACCGTCTGGTGACCAGCGATCAGGGAAAGGATGCCATCGTTCACCTTCTTCAACGAGTAGAGTCTGGTTGCTGCCATCATCATCCATCACGTAAACACCATGCACATCGTTGCGCCTGGAACCCAAAACGATTTTAGCATCTACCGCTTCACTGAAAAGTAGGAAAATCAAAAAAAGCAAACTGACTTTTTGTAGTGACATAACTATATTCCTTGAAAGTAACCGCAAAGGCGTGTATCCTCTGCCGTTAGAATAGGGTTATCGTTTGTCTAAATGAGTAAACGTATTATTAGTCTCCGCCACTGCCATAATCTGTATTCGCAGTTACACTCAGCGACGTTATATTAGCAGCTTCGCTATTATTGATAAAGCAAAATAAGACGAATACTACAAGTATTGCTGGGATTGAAAAGGTCTTATATTTATTCATTTTTTCCTCCTTCATATTTTCTGTGAATAATTCACAAATATTACCTCTTATAGAGAGTACTAACAAATTAAAGGCACAATAATCAGTAATTTGCATAAACTAATTATTGATTTAGTTATAATCAAATAACCTAATTATAACATATCAATAAAAATCAAACTATTTCTTATTATTTCAATTAGACTTTGTATAGTATGGACTGTTTTCATGCTTAACCTCAATATAGGAAATCAGTACATAGCACTCCGATGGAGTGCGGTATTTTGAAGGATTCGAGTGATATAGTATAGTTTGACCAGTTTTATGTGATACACATTTCATCCGCGAATCGAGGAATCAACAGTATGATTTAGAAACCTATCTTGATTTAATCACGTGTTAATTATATTGAGACATAAAACCAATACACTTATGGGTTAAACAGAACTACATTACTAATTAAATACACACAATACTTATGGAGACTATTAATGCGGAAATATCTATGGATGATTCCTATCATTTGTTGTTTTACATTATTTATAGGTTGTACTAAAGTTCAAAAAGAAAAAATATACATTGTGCCATCTGAAATACAGTCTAAAGATCCAGATGTATTGATTTATACAGGTAGTACTTCTTGGATCACGTATGAAAATGCAGCAGAAGAAGCTCAGAATACAAGAACACTTTTGAATGCCAATGGAATCAGAGTAGAAATCACTGCAAGCGAGGAATATCTCAGGAATTGGATGTCTAAAACAACTGCCAATGGAGAAAAAAATGTCTGCATCGTTTATGGAATATTACCTCATACCATATATGCTGTTGGTAATACACAACCTGAAGGATCTATTGCTGAATTATGGATTGAATCAACGGATGGTGATACGATATTGAATCAAGCAGACTATTTAGGATATTACAGTTCAGATGGAACTGCTAACAACAAAGCACCTTTACAAAACCTTATGGATCTTCCAGAATTGGATATTAATGTGGAATTTTTCGAAGAACTTACAATGTATCCTACTGCGCAGGGAATAACTCTAACACCAAGTTTAGTGGAGTTTAAATCTGACAGACCATTCCCATTAGAACAACTTGATGGTGAGTGGTACCCTGAAAAGATATTTGCAAGCGATACTGGAGACATAAATCCAAAATCCGCAGACCCCCTAATTCTTAGAGATGGAAATCGAGGTAGACTCGCTATGGTTCACCAAACACATCATAAACATAATCCGAAAGGTGTTGTTGCAGCAGAGATTATCATCAATTATCTCTTGGCAAAATAGACTTGGTGTTAAATTGATTATCATCTTATACCGTTATACTTCAGGAGAAAAGTAAATGCAAAAGAACAGATGGCTGATTGTTGTTGCTCTAATAGGGAGTATTTTCATCTTTGGCAATTGTAATAAGACACAACAGATACAAGAAACAGTAATAGTAGAAATAGAGCCTTCAGAAATAGTAGTGTATGAATCACCTGAGGATGTACTAATTTTTATTGGTAAAACATGGTGGATTTCGCCTGAGAATGCCAGAACTGAAGCAGAACTGACAAAAGAATTATTAGAAGCTAAAGGTATACAAGTAGGGATTACTGGTAATGAGGAATCCTTAAGAGACTGGATGTTACAAACAACCGCAAACAATTCAGTAAATGTCTGCATCCTTAACGGTGTATTACCTACAGCAATATATCCAGCGGGGAATACTCAACCTGACGGATCTATTGCTGAAAAATGGATTGAATCAACCGATGGGGATACGATTTTGAACCAGGCAGATTATTTAGGATACAACACTACAGAAGGCAAAGCAAATGAACGTGGGGCATTACAAAACCTGATGGACATTGAAGATATTGAAATTGATGTCTATACACATGATACAATCATGGTTGTATCAGAATCTGCAGGGATTATATGTCCAAGTCTAACAAGATTTGAATCTGACAGACCGTTCCCATTGGACCAACTCGAAGATGATTGGTATGCAGAAAAGATCTTTGCAACTGATACTGGAAATGCTAAGGCAACTGTAGCTGATCCCATTATTGTTCGTGATGGAAATCGTGGCAGAATAGCTATTGTGTATCATACACAAAATCAAAATAATCCGAAAGCTGAAGTCGCCTCTGAAATAATCAGCAATTATTTAATTGTCAAATAAGGTAAGATGTCGAATAGATTTGAAACTGAATAGTCAGGTTGACCATCAGTAATATCTGGAAGTGAGGTGTCTGAATTTCGATTGATATGTATGCTTGTCATATTGACTCGGTTCGCACCTACGATGTCATTACCAATGGAGTCACCGACCATAATTGATTCTGTTAGTAAGACACCTGCCTTTTCACATGCTAATTTGAATATTTTGGAATGTGGTTTCCTGACACCAATTTCATCCGATATTGTCAATGACTGAATACGTTCTCTTAGTCCTAATTGGTTGACTTTAGATAGCTGACTATCTGTATTTTTATCATGGGCACCGTTAGTAATGATACCTACATGAAGTGTGGTAATTTCATCAAGCACAGCAGCATCGTCGTAGAGTTTTAGATTAGAAATATAACGTGTAGATAGAAAATCGTTCAGTTCATCAGGCAATTCACTTGACGGCAAATTTAGTTCGTTGAACAAACAGTGAAAACGGGAATCTCTTACTTCAGCCATAGAACATCTACCCGCATCAAGTCGCTGAAATAATTTCTCATGAACAGTTTCCCAACCGTTAAGAAGAGCATTATTGGATATATTCATCGCTTTCTTGTGAAAGACTTGAAATGTCTCCTTAACTGCTAAATCCCATGCGGAATCAGAGTCGCAAAGCGTACCATCAAGATCAAAAAATACTGCCTTAATCATATTCTCATCTCCTACCGAATATTAAAGTGTAAACTAACCAATATTTCTAATGTAACGTGAGTTTGGAAAGTCAGATTCTATATTCGGTTATGCAACCGATTAGACCGGATCTATATGTGTAGAATTTATGGTGAAATGAAGTTTATACCATTTTTAATAAGTAATGTCTCATTAAAAGAGTCGGGATTCGGAGATCCCTCCTACCAAAGAACAGAAAACGAAATAAAGTCATAATGAAATAAGTCAATTGAAAATGGTATTACATCGCTATTATCATCTCATGTTACTGTGATATTTTGCATCCGTTCCCTGTTCCAGGATTGATTATAATTCACATATATGATACTTTAAAAAAGAATAATTAATCTCTAACCAAGCAAAATATCCAGATGAAATACAAGCATATTTTTACTACAATACTTCTTCTAATTTTCACTACTGTATACTATCGAAATATAGTTGCATCAGAGATCAAGTTTGTAGATATTACTGAAGAAGCAGGTATTCATTTCAAACATGCCGGTGGTATTGATCTACGTGTAGTGCCCGCGCTTGTTGGTTCAGGTGCAGCATGGTGCGACTATGATAACAATGGCACATTAGATCTCTATATCGTAAATAGCACAGCGGTTAGACCGGAACCAGACACAATTCTACCAAAAAATGCACTATATCGGAATAACGGAGATGGAACATTCACTGAGGTGACAGATTTCGCTGGTGTTGGTGATACTGGATGGGGTATGGGATGTGCTTTTGCTGATTATGACAATGATGGTGATGCTGATCTTTATGTAACAAACTACAAAGCTAATGTATTCTATCTCAACAAAGGTGATGGAACCTTTAAACGTTACACTTCAGGAGCCGGAGGGATTGGTCATACAGGATTCGGATCAGGGGTATCTTGGGGAGATTATAATAATGACGGATATCTGGAACTATATATTGGAAACTATATTGAGTATACTAAAGTTCCCCAAGGGGATGAGGTATTCTTTCCATACGATTTTTTCGGACAAAATAATGTACTCTATCTCAACAAAGGGGATGGTGGGTTTATTGATGTAACAAATGTCTCAAAGATAAACGGTGGATTTCATTTGACGCTCGGTGTTGCTGCAGCAGATTATGACAATGATGGAGATTTAGATATTTATCTGGCTAACGATAGTGACCAGAATATCCTGTATCGTAATGATGGTGAGATGACTTTTTTGAATACCAATCATCCGGATGACAGAAGTCGGACGGGGGATATTCGCGGAGGAATGGGAATTGCATGGGGTGATTACGACAATGATGGTGCGTTAGACCTATTTGTTACAAATTGGCTTGACGAAAACAATGTGCTTTATAAGAACAATGGAGATGGCACATTCACCGATGTATCAGCACAGAGCGGTGTTTTTGAGTCTGGACTTGGAAAAACATGTTGGGGTGCAGTGTTCTTTGATATGGATAACGATACAGACTTAGATCTCTTTTTCTCTGCTGGACACATTGACCCTGCGACTTGGGAAAACCATGGACAACAAGATGTGCTATTACGAAACAATGGAGATGGCACATTTATAGATATTTCTGAAGAAGTAGGTCTTAGAGAATTCGATTCTCCAGGTGTTGGTAGAGGTGTAGCCGCTGCCGACTATGACGCGGATGGGGATGTGGATCTATTGATAGTTAACAGTGGAGAAAAACCGAGACTTCTCCGGAATGATGGTGGTAATAAGAACAATTGGCTATATATTCGCACAGTTGGTGTTGAGAGTAATCGGGATGGAATTGGTACCCTGATTAAAGTATTTTCTGGTAATTCAGAGCAAATTCGTGAAGTTTCTGCGGGTAGCAGTTATCTCTCACAGAACAGTTCTGAGGTGGAATTTGGACTTGGAAACCATAACATAGTTGATAAGATTATTATTCAGTGGTCAAGTGGAATCGTGCAGATCTTTCACAATATCGCAGTAAATCAAAAGCTTGTAGTAAAGGAAAACGGGAGTGAATGAAGATCGTAGATTTTGTATTGGTGTAATGTAAATAAAAGAGATTAATAAATTGTATTTAAATATAAAATTTCGTATAATTATCCCACAATCTTAGGAGATTCCTTTGGTTGAATACTGATAATTTGTTATTATGACCGTTGTCATGGAGGTATGTAATGCAACGAACTTTAATATTGTTCTTATGTATGGTATTTGTAGCAGGCTTTGTTCTTGATGCAATACCTGCCAAAAAAGAGATCCGTGTCTGGGGTGGTAAAGTGGATGATTTTACTGATTCAGACGGACGCGTGTGGTATGGTGGTCAAAAGGAAAAACAGGATTGGGGTGGCTGGATTGAGAAGTTGCCACTAACAGCAGAGGTGAGAAATCTCACAGCCGATGCAAAGAAATTAGCTAAACAAGAAGGCTATGACGAAGAACTTTTCTATGCTGTGAGTTGGGCAGCAAATCCCGATGTCGTTAAGGTTGATCTCAATACTGGAAAAGGCGTTTTTGATGTAACCTACCTTGTCGGTGAACATTGGTCTCCAAATAACCGTGGCTTTGATATTATTATTGAAGATGAGATTGTTGAACCTCTTTACGTCACACCTGGTAAAGATGAGATTGATATAAAGAGGTATGAAGCAATTGAAGTTAAGGATACAGTGATGAATTTTATATTTGCAGGGAACGCCAAGACTGGAAAAGGTGATCTGAATGCAATGTTTAGTGGAATTGAAGTAGTTCCATCAAAATTAGCAGTCGATCCAAAACAGAAATTAACGACAACTTGGGGAACTCTCAAGGATAACCGTCGTGACTAAATCTAATGGAGGATATATGAAGTTATTAAGTATTACAACGCTCATTCTATTTATATGTGTCTTTGCAGTTCCGTGTTTATTGTCAGCAGAAGAATTCCGTGTCCGCGGCGGTAAAACTGACGACTTCACAGATTCACAAGGTCGCGTATGGAATGGCGCTCAAAAGGAAAACCAATCTTGGGGTGGATGGATTGAATTAGCTCCAAAAACTGCAGAAGTTGCGAATTTGACTGATGCTGCAAAGGCACAGGCAAAAGAGGCTGGTTACGATGAAGAACTCTTCTATTCAGTGAGTTGGGCTTCATTTCCTGCAACTGTAAAGTATCAATTCAAGACTGGGAATGGTCTGTTTGATGTGACATATCTTGTCGGTGAACACTGGTCTCCAAACAATCGCGGTTTTGACATTATCATTGAAGATGAGATTGTTGAAGCACTTTATGTTACCCCTGGAAAAGACGAAATTGATATCAAGAAATATTCAGCAATTGAAGTTTCTGATGGTACTCTTGATTTTGATTTTGCTGGAAACGCTGAAACTGGTGCGGGTGATCTCAACGCAATGTTTAGTGCCCTTGAAGCAGTAGAAAGTGCAACAACAGCAGTTGATCCCAAGGCGAAATTAACTACTACTTGGGGTTCACTAAAAAACACTCGTTAATCCAATAGCTTATATAAATAAAAAAGCCTTCGACATTCATTGTTGAAGGCTTTTTTGTTTCATTTATGATTTCTTAAATAAAGGTTATTTTCTCTATAACCAATCAACGCAACTAAATACTTACAAACGTTCCCTTAACATATCCATCAATCCATTTGGTGGATCGAACGGTAGTTCAATTACCTCATTCGTAATACCACTATAATAGATGCCTAATAGTAGGTTAAATTCAGCGAGTGATTGTTTTAGATGGGTTGGATGTACCTTATTTTCATCGTCAAGCCAATCAAAAACAGCTTCTGTAAGGTTGCCTTGTGCGATAACATCTTGCTCACCGTAACTAAGTGGACCACCTTCATATCCATCATCTCGTGTAGAACGTTCCCAGCTACTAAAACGCCAATGTACAAAACCATCCGTGCCAATTACGAAAACGCGTTTATGAAAGAAAACGGTCTGATCATCTGAAGCAGATGGTGCAATAGCAGTTCCGAATGCGACTGAGACATGGAGTCCGTTGTCATATTGAACACGTGCCGCTGCATATTGCGGTGAGGGTTGTGCAGAATCTAATTGTGCTCCACCAGAAACCTGTCCGAGTACTCGCACTGGACGTGAATTATCAATATATGAGGATACCAATTGAAGTACATGTGGACCTTGGTCTACGGGTGTGCTTCTGGCACTGGCATCAATGAATTTGATTTCCCCAATTCTTCCTTCAGCAACATCTTTTTTCAACTCAAGGTTTTGTGGATGAAAGTTGAGTTGCGTATTCACAACAAACTTTGTATTTGTTTCTTCGGCTAACTGAGCAATTTGTTTTGAATCCTCACTCTCAACAGCAATCGGTTTCTCTACAATTGCAGCTGGTACACCTGCATCGGAAGCTTGTTTCATTAGTGGATAACGAATACGTTCATTACTTCCCCTAAGGACCGGTGCAGTGACAATGTGAAGTACATCCGGTTTCTCCTTTTCAAGCATTTCGTCTAAGTCAGTATAACGTGCAGATATGCCGAAATCATCACCGAATTTATTGAGCAATTCTTGGTTCATATCACAAACTGCAGAGAGTTTACCGTTTTTTACAAAACGATAGGCATCAGCATGGGCGCGTGCTCTTCCGCCACATCCCAACATCGCTGTTTTATACATAAAATGTCTCCTAATATAGTCTTAGATATCTGGATTTTTGTTTATAATTTTTCTCGTAATATATCAATTATACCGTCTGGAGGATCGAATGGCAGTTCAATTATCTCATTTGTAACCCCGCTGTAATAAATACCGAGAAGAAGATTGAATTCTGCGAGAGACTGTTTAAGGTGAGTCGGATGTACATTTTTTTCATCATCAAGCCAATCAAATACTGCTTCAGTGAGATTTCCTTGTGCAATGACATCTTGTTCACCATAGTCAAGTGGTCCACTCTCGTACCCGCCGTCTGGTGTAGAACGCTCCCAACTGCTAAATCTCCAGTGTACAAAACCTTTTGTCCCTATGACAAAGACACGTTTGTGGGTATGGTTACCACTATCCGGTTCTTTAGGCACTTTCTGCCCTATACTTGCACCAAAAGCAAGAGACACATGCAGTCCGTTGTCATAAATTACCTGAGCGGCAGCATGCATGGGGGACGGCTGTGTAGAATTCAGATCTTGACCACCAGAAATCTGTCCAAGGACACGGACAGGTCGTGAGTTGTCAATGTAGGATGAAACAAGTTGTAATACATGGGGTGCTTGATCTACAGGTGTACTACGGGCACTGGCATCAATAAACTTTATTTCACCGATTCTCCCTTCAGCGACATCCTTTTTCAGTTCAAGATTCTGTGGATGGAAATTAAGTTGGGTGTTAACAACGAACTTCGTCTGTGTTTCATCAGCTAAGGCTGCAAGCTGTTTCCAATCCTCACTTTCAACAGCAATTGGTTTCTCCACAATTGCAGCTGGTACCTTATGGTCTGAAGCTTGTTTCATCAGAGAATAACGGATCCGTTCATTTGTCCCACGTAACACTGGTGCCGTGACGATGTGTAGTACATCCGGTTTCTCTTTTTCAAGCATCTCATCTAAGTTAGTGTATCGTGATGAAATACCAAAGTCGTCCCCGAAACTCTTAAGTAAATCCTCGTTCATATCGCAGATTGCTGAGAGTTTACCGTTTTTGACGAAACGATATGCATCAGCATGTGCACGTGCACGTCCACCACACCCTAACATTGCGGTCTTATACATGAGGTATCTCCTATCAAGTCATTTAAATAGTACGCCAGCAGCGTACCAAAACGTAGCGTATGCAAGATTGGATACTTGCATACAACATAATATCATTTTAGATTACAATTTCTCTCAATGTCATCAAGTAAGCCATCGGGTGGTTCAAACGGAAGGTCAATAACCTGATTTGTTATCCCACTGTAATACATACCTAAGATAAGGTTGGACTCAATTAGGGACTGTTTGAGATGTGTCGGATGGACATTAGTCTCATCGTCTAACCAATCAAAGATAGCATTTGTGAAGTTAACCTGTGCAATGACATCTTGTTCACCATAATTAAGCGGACCGTTCTCATAACCTCCAGTCAATGTTGAACGTTCCCAACTGCTGAAACGCCAATGAACGAAGCCGTTTGTACCGGCAATAAACACACGTTTGTGTCCGTAGACACCCGTATCATCAGATACCATTTGTCCAAATTCTGTTCCAAATGCAAGAGAAACGTGGACACCGTTCTCATATAAAACATGTCCAACAGCGTGCAATGGACCCGGATGTCCAGGAGCAGAATTTTCATTCTCTGTGCCAGATATTTGACCAAGAATACGTATTGGATGAGAGTTGTCTATGTAAGAGGACACCAACTGAAGTATATGTCCACCCTGTTCGGAGACTCTACTGCGTGCACTGGCATCGATAAACCTAATCTCACCGATCCGTCCTTCTGCGACATCAGTTTTAAGCTCCAGATTCTTTGGATGGAATTCGAGCTGGGTGTTGACAACGAATTTCGTTTTTGTATCTTCCGCTAACCCAGCGATTTGCTTCCAATCCTCGCCTTCAACAGCGAGTGGTTTTTCAACAACCACTACAGGTACACCCTGGTCGGCAGCCTGTTTCATTAACGGATAACGGATACGTTCATTACTACTGGGAATAACGGGAGTGGTGACGATGTGGAGGACATCAGGTTTCTCTTTTTCGAGCATCTCATCCAGATCAGAGTATCTGGAGGAAATACCAAAGTCCTGACCGAAACTCTTCAGTAATTCCTCATTCAAATCACAGATTGCTGAAAGCTTACCCCTATTGATGAAGCGATAGGCATCAGCATGTCCACGTGCCCGTCCACCACACCCTAACATCGCTGTTTTATACACAATAATGTAGCCTTTGGAAACATGCCTCAAGTAGGACTAATGAATTTAATGTCAAATTATGAGTATTCTCTTACTCCTGATTCTCTTCTAACGCTTTTTTAAAATCATCCAGATTTTCCACCTGCATTGCAATTTGGAATAGTTCCTTGAGTTGATTTAAATCAGAAATCTTAGACAATGCAGATTCTAAATCTTTTACATCAACGGTTTCAAGACGATTGTTAAGTAACTCCAGGATATTCTCGCGTGCCATCTGCTGAGCACCTTGTTCTATTCCTTGTTCTATTCCTTGTTTGCGTGCTTCAGGGGCGACATATTCAACAACTGAGGACTGATGCATGGTTTCCTCCGAAATAATATCTATCATGGTTTGTGAATCGTAAACTAAATTCCCTAAAATAACGAGACTTGCAAGGTATTCAGGTTTGTTAGCTACATCAATGCTATCAGCAACCTGTATACATTGACGAAACCATTGGGCGGAATTCATACCTTTCGGTCGTTTCATTAACGGAGTGAAAGGCACCAATCCCACAGGTTTTAGATCAAGTATCTGTTGTCCATCAATCTCGATTAACCGAAACACCTGATACTCAATGGAAATACGGTGATTTTCCAAATCTTGAATGAATATTCCAGGATCCTTTCTCATCGAATCAGGACGAAGATAAATTACATTAGAATACACAGGTAGACGATAAGTTTCAATTGCTCTAATAATATAGCCTGCCATACGTAGTGGCATCTCTGGATCGAAACTATCCGAGGTTTGAAACTCAAAATGCACCAATACTTCTGTATCATCAGATAGTGCCTTGATTAGTATATCTGCTTGATGCATTTCCACGGTTGGTTGTTCTGGAGTAACTACCTCCAATACGCTGACATTCCCATTTCCAAATTTGAAACAAAGATCTACGAAATCTTGCGGGTTAGTCTCAACCTGTTTTTTTGAAGCTGTATCAAAACTCGCCATCTAATTCCTTAACAGTTGATTTACCATATTGGGTTGACTGACATTATAGCATGCGTTTTGACAATATGCCAATAACAGAGGAGTTGGCGTAGAAAATGTTATACCTTTCTCTACGCCACTTACCAACTTACAAGCTCTCTTTGAGAGATGCCATTAAACCGTCTGGTGGATCAAACGGTAGATCGATAATCTCGTTAGTAATTCCACTATAGTATATCCCTAACAGTAGATTGAATTCAGCGAGGGATTGTTTGAGATGTGTGGGGTGAACCTTGTTTTCGTCATCAAGCCAATCAAAGGCAGCTTCAGTTAGATTACCTTGTGCTTGAATATCCTGTTCACCATAGTTGAGTGGACCACCTTCATACCCACCATCATGTGTGGAGCGTTCCCAACTGCTAAACCGCCAATGAACGAATCCTTTTGTACCAACAACAAAAACACGTTTATGCGTTACAGTACCACCACCCTCAGACGCCAAAGTTCCCATACCTGTACCAAAAGCGAGTGATACATGCAGACCATTATCATAAATGGCTTGTGCGGCGGCATGCATTGGAGATGGTTGTGCAGAATCTAATTGTTCTTTACCGGCAATCTGACCTAACACACGAGTTGGACGCGAGTTGTCTATATATGAGGATACGAGCTGCAAGACATGAGGTGCTTGGTCAACTGGTGTGCTGCGTGCACTTGCATCAATAAACTTGATTTCACCGATCTTACCATCAGCGACATCTTGTTTTAATTCAAGGTTTTTAGGATGAAAATTAAGCTGTGTATTGACAATAAACTTCGTGCTTGTCTCTTCAGCCAATCCTGCGATCTGTTTCCAGTCTTCACTTTCTACAGCAATAGGTTTTTCCACAATTGCGGCTGGTACATTATGGTCAGAAGCTTGTTTCATTAGCGAATAGCGGATGCGTTGATTTGTACCGCGTAATACTGGAGCAGTGACAATATGAAGAAGGTCAGGTTTTTCCTTTTCAAGCATCTCATCGAAATCAGTATATCGTGCAGATACATCAAACTGATCACCAAAACTGTTCAGAAGTTCCTCGTTCATATCACAGATAGCACCGATTTTCCCACCCTTTACAAATTTGTAAGCACTTGCGTGGGCACGAGCACGACCACCACATCCTAAGAATGCACTTTTATACATGTATATGTCTCCTTTACAGTAAATATATAACAATTAGCGGTAGTTGCAAACAAATTCGCTACTACCGCTAATTCAAAATGCTTAATGATTTTAATTCGATTTACAACTTTTCTCTAAGCATATCCATTAATCCATCTGGCGGATCAAACGGTAGATCAATCATTTCATTTGTGATTCCACTATAATACATTCCTAACAATAGATTAAACTCAGCAAGTGATTGTTTCAGATGTGTAGGATGTTCCTTTTTCTCATCACCGAGCCAATCGAAGACAGCCTCAGTAAGATTGCCTTGTGCAATTACATCCTGTTCCCCATAACTGAGAGGACCACCTTCATAACCACCATCATGAGTTGAACGTTCCCAACTACTAAAACGCCAATGTACAAACCCTTTCGTACCAACAACAAGTACCCGTTTATGGCAATAAATACCTTGATCATCGGATGCCATAGTCCCCATACCTTGACCGAATGCTAAGGACACGTGTAGACCGTTTTCATAAATTACTTGTGCTGCAGCATGCATTGGGGACGGTTGAGCAGATTCCAGATGATCCCTTCCTGCAATTTGTCCCATAACGCGCTGAGGTCGTGAGTTATCAATATATGATGAAACTAACTGTAAGACGTGCGGACCTTGATCAACAGGTGTACTTCTTGCACTGGCATCAATGAACTTTATCTCACCAATTTTGCCATCGGCGACATCGCGTTTTAGTTCAAGGTTTTTAGGATGGAAATTGAGCTGTGTATTAACGACAAATTTGGTTTTTGTCTCTTCAGCCAATCCAGCGATCTGTCTCCAATCTTCACTTTCAACAGCGATAGGTTTTTCAATGATTGCAGCAGGTACACCATGATCAGAAGTCTGTTTCATCAAAGAATATCGAATACGTTCATTTGAACCACGAAGAACTGGAGCCGTGACAATGTGGAGTACATCCGGTTTTTCTTTTTCAAGCATCTCGTCTAAGTCAGTATAACGAGAAGAGATATCAAAATCATCACCGAACTTATTGAGTAGTTCTTGGTTCATATCACAAATCGCAGCGAGTTTACCACTCTTAACATGGCGATATGCGTTTGCATGTCCTCGGGCGCGTCCTCCGCACCCTAACATAGCACTTTTGTACATTTAATTCTCCTAAATCAGGAATATATTAGTTGTAATTGCGTCTGCAAATAGGTTAATTTAGTTCAATTATTTCGTTTTCATAGACTAACAGATAGAGGTATATTTGTCAAATATAAACCTTCTCACCACTCTTAGCACTATCATATAATGCATCCAAAATCTGCATATAGGTATAAGCGTTCTCGGCAGAGACATCTGGTTCAACTTCCCCTGCTATCGCCATAGCAAAATGATTGAGTTCATAATAGAATACAGGTACATTCTCAGGAATCTGTCCATGATCAATTTCATTCGGTGTATCAATTGTCTCTCGTACATATTCACCATCTTTGAAACGAGAGATACCACCGTTTGTAATTGCCCCGGTTGTACCGTAAAATTCAATTATATCTCCTGATTCTGTATGTCCCATCCGTGTACAGTCAATTTGTATGGTTTTTCCACCCTCACATCCGATGACACCTGAGAAATAGTCTTCAGCTGCCCCTTCCGGACCATCATATTTTGGATATAGAACATGTTTCACACCGAAAGCCCACTCAGGTTTTGGACATCCCATCCACCACCAAGTAAGATTGAGTTCGTGTGAAAAGTGTTGTCCTAATGAACCACCCTTCTGACCATATACATGTAACCATCGATTGTTTGTATCAAGTGGTGGTAGGAAATTGAATTTCCCAAAAACCCGTGCATGGTATGGCTCACCAATTGCCCCATTTGCTATAGCATTTCGTATTTGCCTGTTAACCGGAAAATGTCGCATAAAATAACAGAATTGAATCGTCTTATCAGCTTTTTGTGCTGCTTCTTGCATCTCTAATATCTCTGGTGCTCGGAGCGCATGTGGTTTTTGAACCAACACATGTTTTCCAGCAGCAAGTGTATCCAAGACCTGCTGTAGCCGAACATCTGGAGAGGTAGCAAGATAAACAGCCTCGACTCTTGAATCATTAAGAAGATCATTATAATCCGTATATCGATTTGGTACAGAATGTTCATCTCCTGCTTCATCTCTACGAGTAGGATCACGTTCTGCGATTGCGATGACGTGTAGTCGAGAAGTTGCATTAGCTGAAGCGATTGCTTGACGTCCTGCCCATCCACAACCAACGACACCAAGCTGTGTAAGTTCGTTTGCCATAGGTGTTGCCTCCAATACTAATATGTAAAAGTATGTGAAAATTTGTGTTTAAAATAGTTGTGCTAACTCTGAGACGTCCTTAAGTACCCATGTTGGCTCTGCAACAGGAGCTTCCAATTGTTCAGATTTAAACTTTCCAGTTTTGACGAGAACACTCTGCATCTTCATTGTTTGCGCTCCAACTATATCAGAGGTGATGTCGTCGCCAACCATGATAACTTCACTAAGCGAACACTGAAGACTCTCAAGAGCGAGATTGAAAAACGTCTCACTCGGTTTACCCATAACCTTGGCGGTTTTACCCGCAGCCGTTTCCAGAAGGGTCACGAATGCCCCACAATCTAAGAACATTCCATCTGAAGAGAACCAATAGAGTCCTTTCTGTAATGCTATTAATTCAGCCCCGTTTATGAGTAGGCGAAAGGCATGATTTAAAGCGCGAAAGTCAAACCCTTCACCGTAATCTCCAACAACGACAAAATCAGGAGCATCGTCATCTATCGGTATCTCCTGGAAAAACGCTTTGACAGCATCATCAACCATGAAGTGGCAGTGTACTTTGGGTTGTGAGCGTAGGTATTGTAGACATGCATAAGTTGCATTAAAAATTTCATCTTCATAGAGGGTAAATCCTAATACATGCATCTGTTCGTGTAGCATCTTCGGGGTTTTGGCTGTTGTGTTTGTTAAAAATCGGAGTTGATATCCTTCACGACGTAGATAGTCGACAGTTTCGATTGCACCGGGGTAAGGTTCACCTTTAAAATAAAGTGTTCCGTCTAAATCAATCAAAAAAGCCTTTGGCCGCGTTGGTGATATTTTCTGCATAGTCTTCATCAATTGTTACAGTTCAATGGGTTAATAGTGCTCCACCTTTCCATCCTAAATTACCAAAATTACAAGATTTTTGACGGGATGATGAATTTTAAGGGTTCCTTCTCAGTTATTTAGAACTTATTACCTGTGAAATGCTTGAATAAAATATAATA
The DNA here is from genome assembly GCA_022394755.1 of Candidatus Poribacteria bacterium. Classification (GTDB taxonomy): domain Bacteria; phylum Poribacteria; class WGA-4E; order WGA-4E; family WGA-3G; genus MSPOR6. The sequence continues at coordinate 26,447 of JAGFCA010000005.1, read as the reverse complement.
TTATGATAACGTGTCCATGCTCTCTATAGACATTTGATAACAATAACAGATTCCATTGAACTTGTCAAACTGTAGACTTCTTATATGCATATCTGTCTAATCAAAAATACCACACACCCAACTTAATACATAAAAGTATGTCTTTACTCTGTTCATTCTATGTTCAAAGGAGCTAATTCATGGAACTCGGTTTTTTCACAATGCCTTTGCACCCACCCGGCAGCGACACAACAAAGACACTTGATGACGATCTCGAACAGATGGTAGTCCTTGACAAAATGGGGTATAATGAAGCCTACGTTGGGGAACACTTTACCTTCACTTGGGAGAATATCCCTTCACCTGATCTGTTTATTGCCAAAGCTCTTGCAATGACAGAGAATATTACGTTTGGTACAGGCATAACGTGTATGCCGATCCACAATCCCGCAGTTGTAGCCCATCGTATTGCACAGTTAGACCATCTCGCACATGGACGGTTTCATTGGGGAGTTGGCTCAAGTTCTACTCCGAGTGATGCAGAGATGTTTATGGTGGGAGAGGATAGAAGGAAGGCTACTCGAGAAGGTATTGAGGCTGTACTAAAAATCTGGACAGATCCCAAACCCGGACATTATAAGAGTGATTTTTGGGAATTTAAAATCCCTGATGGACATCCAGATATCGTTAGCATACATATGAAACCGTACCAGAAACCACATCCACCGATAGCCTTGGCAGGTTCTTCGACAAAATCGGACACACTTATTTTAGCGGGTGAACGCGGATGGATTCCTATGAGCATAAATTTGGCACCAGTTTCAGTCATCAAAACACATTGGGATGCGGTTGAAGAAGGAGCTGAGAAGACAGGTCTAACCCCATCCAGATCTACATGGCGTATTGCACGTGAAGTTTATGTTGCTGATACCAATGAACAAGCCCGGAAAGAAGCCATTGAAGGTACACTTGGACGTGATTTTAGGGATTATTGGTTTCGACTTTGGGGATGGGAAAGATTCAAAATGAACGACGATATACCAGATGTAGAAGCATGTTTAGAGAACTTATTGGATACCTTATGGATTGTCGGAAGTCCTGACCATGTGGCTAACAGATTACGGCAACTTTATGACGATGTAGGTGGCTTTGGCGTTTTATTGGCAATGGGACACGAATGGGATCCTAAGGAACAGTGGCTTCATTCAATGGATCTTCTCAAGAACGAAGTAATGCCACAACTTACGGATTTGAATTAATTACGATTGGTAAGGAAAGTATCTTGAGTATGCAATTATCGGCAGCTGCTGCAGAAACACCGATAACCTCTATCAAAGACAATCCTGATGTCTATGCTGAAATATACGCTCGTGTATTGGTACTCTCAGATAATAACATACAACTTGCTATCGTTACTGTAGACTTTGGACAATTCCCGCTTAAATATAATCAAGTTCTTCTTGATGCCATTGAGCAAACCACAAATATTCCTACTGAACACATAATTATCAACTGCAGTCATACCCATAATGCCCCAGGTGTTGATGGAAGATGGATATCTGAAGAATCTGAGGTATGGTTAGCGACTTGTCTTGCTGGATTGGTAAAAAAGGCAGTAGACTCTCTTGAACCTGCGACATTGTGTGTCGGACGCGCACCGGTACAAATTGGTTACAACAGACGATTGATGCGTGAAGATGGTCACATCATAATGGCACCCAATCCAGAAGGGGCAGTTGTTCCGTGGGTTGATGTATTGGGAGTTTACGATTCATCAGGAGGAGTCATAGCAGTTCTTTTCTCCCACGCAGCCCATCCGGTGATTGTTCATTGGTCCAGTGAGGAGATTGGTGCAGATTTTCCTGGATACGCTGTTGAACACCTTCGCAACTTCTTAGATTTGAAGACTTCAAGTGTCTTATTATTTGCCCAAGGATGTGCAGCAAACATCAACGGTTATCCGTTACGCGGTGGTTTTGAGGCGTGTGATGTAGCAGGATTATCTCTTGCTTTTGCTACATATCAAGCATTAAGGATTGCAGAAGTGATACCTGCAGCACCATTAAATACCCAATCGGTCATGGTAAAATTGCCATTCCAAGATCCACCCTCCATAGCGGAGTGTGAGCAGCTAATTGCAGAATATCCGGATGATAATCGGTATGTAGCGTTATTAGAAGTTGCTAAGAGTAATGAAGAACGTTTCCTACCTTTTCCAATGCGTGCATTTGGTATAGGTAAGTCATTTTGCATATTATCGGTTTCACACGAACTTTTTGCAGAATATCAACTATTTGTAGATGACACCTCTCCTTTCTCACATACCTTCATGTTTGGATATACAAATGGTAGTGAGGTTTATATTGCTACCAAAAAGGATTATGAACTGGGATTAAAGGGTGGATATGAAGCAGGTCCCCGTAATCATGCATTAGGTGGACCTTATAGGTTGGCGTTACACCCATCAGTCGAAGTACAGATACGAGAAGAAATTACCGATCTATTAAGAGAGTTGAATAATTCATAATACCATTTCTAAACTGATTATCCTAACGTGAGTTTGATAAATCAAGATTTTGTTACCGTGCGGATAAGAAACCATCCCTACCGGTTTGGATCACGTTATTTCACCTAAATTCTATCTAATAGGTGGGGGCACCACGACTTCCACCTATCTATGAAATAATAGAATAATATCATATAGAAATGGTATTAGAAATAGGATTCTAATTTTTCCCTTGCGTTCAATACACCTTGAATAATTGGTTGAGGTGTTTCCGCATTCAATCCCAGATAAATCAACATAATCTCATCAGTGTAACCGACTCGTTCTATTTCTTTACATATTGCCGAAAAATCCATTTCTGGTCCCCAAAACGGTTCGCTACCTGTTTTTGAATCCACTCCACAGTTGAAATAGACACTTGAAAGCCTTTCGGATAATGTTTGTAAGGCTGTTACCGGATCATCTCCAGCAAGGTGAAAATGGAAAGGACTATAGTAAAATGTGAACCTATCTGATGGGATAGCATCAAGAAGTTGCTTTGTATGTTCAAGGTTGTAAGCCAAACTTCCCTCATGTGCATATAAAGCAAGTGTGATGTTTCGATTCTCCGCTTCTGTAGTAACAGTTCTAAGAAGATCAATAATTGTATGAATCTCCTCATCAGTCGCATCTTCTTTGCCACCACTGGCAATACTAACAATCGGGATAGAAAGTCTCTGTGCTTTATCGAGAATTGATATTAAGGATTCAAGACCATCGGAGGAATCAACAGCTACTGTGCTGAGTAATGACTTAAACTTTACACCCGTTTTTTCACGAAGTTCGATGATAGTGCGTGGTTCTACATCCGAATAATGGGTATGTGCAAGTTCAATAGCAGTAATTCCACCTTTGGCTAATTCTCCGACAAACTCTGTTAATGGATAAGGAGAAAATGGAAGTGTGCTTGCACAATATGTTCTCATAATCTACTCCGATTGAATCTGGCTATTCTAACGCAACGGTTTATGATAGTTAAAATATGGTATTTTACATTTCACATGTTAGTTTGTATCGAATTTTCAACTTTCTAAAATCTACTTACTTCAATGGTTGGAGGAAACTCCGATTTCCGACTACAAACAGGTCGCGAATCGGAGATCGCTCCTACAGAATATGAACAGTTGTGAGACAACAAAACTATTGGGTAATTAGCATGTAATACAAACATAAATTTGATGTAAGGAAAATTTATTTTTATGCTACCAACCAGTTTTGTTTGTTAACTTGAGAATATATGTACAGAATGACTCTGCAGATTCCTGATTGCTGATGTCTATTTACCCATATCCTTTAACGCATTCAGGCAACGTTCAACAGCTTCTAATGGTGGGTAAGCATCACTTTCATATTCAACTATATACCATTTTGTTCCACCTGTTGTTTCACATATGTCGAAAATCTCTGACCATGGTACACTATCTTCTCCGATTATGGGACGGAATGCGTTGTGTCCTTCATCTTCATTTTCAGATATAGTATAAGGTTTTAGGTGAACTGTTCCCCCACGTCCGGGATATCTTTTAAGTATATCAACCAGATCCGCGCCACCAGACATGGCGTTCCCCATATCAAGTTGCATGACAACACCTTCGCTTGTATTTCCAAAGAAGGTATCCCATGGGACTTCACCATCCAACGGGGTGAATTCGACGTGGTGGTTATGGTAACCTGTTACCATATCGTGTGGAGCAAGTTTGTCCGCAAGATCATTAAAGAAATCAGCCAATTTTAACCAATCTGCGCGGGATTGACGAAGTTCTCCTGGAATACCGGGGATTATAATATACTTGTTTTCCAGAATTTTGTTGAATTCGATTGTATCTTCAAGAGAGTCTTCTTGTACCATGTTAAATGGTGTATGCCAACCACAACAGACTAAGTTGAATTCATCCAGATATCCTTTCAACTCTTCTGCTGAATGTTGTGGAGGACCTGCGAATTCTACTCCTTCATACCCCATTTCAGCAACTGCTTTTATAGTGCCGCGTGCGTCTTCTGATAATTCATTTCGAACTGAAAATAACTCTAAACCAATTGGTATTCTTGCCATAATTCACCTTTCATTTTAATTTCTGATAAAACTACTTCTATCAATTAGTTTGTTAATATGGTAATAGGTTAGTCAACCATATAATTTTTGAACACCTATCGTGCGGTGTAATTTGGTGGTAGTGGACAACTATTAGTAGATGTCTTATACAATTCTACCAGTGCCGTTCTTGCTAAACCGTGTATCATGAAGGCTGGTCCAATTTGTGAATCGTACCAGTCAATTCCTGAGGCTCCATAAGGAAGTGTTTTTTGAAAATAGATGTCTAATGCTGTTTGTGATAGTTTGTATGCGCCTTCTAACCATTTATCTTCTTCGGTGATGTCATATAGATCAGCAAGGAGTTCAAGTGCTAATCCGATATCTGATGCAGGAATTTTGAATTCTTCTGTTTGAACCCGTTCAACAGGAAAATCTTCATCAAGGTAAGTTTCACCAATTGCCCGAGCAAATTCCATGAATCTTTCATCGTGTGTTAATCGCCATCCTCCGAGACATAACACCCCAGTACTGCAAGAAGTTCCCGCACCATAAACACTTCCCCAGACAGACATTTTTTCAACTACCTTGTCAGTTTCACTTTGGGATAAGCTCACGAAGATACGTTCATCAATATTGTGGGGTGCATTAAAAAAACCATCAATATAAACTGAACCGTATCGTATCATCTTATCTGCTAAGTCAGGTAAAAGGCTTTCAATCAATTCAGCAGATTCCAATAAGCTGATGCCTAACGATAGTGTTTGTGTAGGTGCATTATTTGCATAAAAACGTTCATCATCTTTAGGGGACCTGCTTTCAATTAGAAGTAGTCCTTTTTCACCCTGTTTCTCCCACCAATATTCGAGGTAATTCTCAATCTGCTTTAATGTTTCAGGTCGTTGGCTTTGTGAGTATGCAAACGACAGATCAAAGATATAAAAACCTGAATGTCGAGGAAAATCACATGAGCGTGCTCCACGTTCAAGTTGTGCGTCAACCTCAATATTTGCATGACGGATATATTCTAATCCATCACCTTCTGTCCAGTGATAATCCAGTCCATCTGCGAAGTATTGAACGGATGTAGGGTTATATTGATTCAACTTTACCCATAGCCAATGTGGAACCTGGCGGAGATGATCATGAATTGCTTCACCGCCCTCAGGATTCCGCGAACAGCCAACCCGTTCATCTATGACTTGCCAAAATGAGTGTTCACCCCATGGAAACAGTCCTGTAGTAGTATTTGTACAATTTCTTGCAAAGTGATTTAAGTAGCGATCAACTGCATAGGCATAAGCTGGATTGGATTGTGTTTCAGCGAGTGCAATCATTGTCTGGAGCAGGGGTTCATCGTGAATTAAATTACATCCAAGATGTGCGCGATCCCCATTTCGTTGTCCAGGAATCTTAGGAGGTTTATCCATCAACATCTCACCTGTTTCAGGATGAAGAATTGATGGAAATAATCCTTTGTATTCGGTACTACGTTGGATCAGCAGATCAATTGCATTACAGATTTTTGTAAGAATTACTTCTGAGTTCATCGACTGCTTCCTTAATAATGTGGTGATGTTAACAAGGTATCACAATCACTATATTTGGTCAAGTCACGTATGTCATAAGAACATTAGGTTTCGATATATATAAATAGTACATTCTAATAGCAAATTAACGCCGAATACGAATATAGTAATCGGCGTTATTTCAGTTTGAAGTTTGGCTTAGCGTTGCTTTCCTGTAATGAGATGTCTTGGATTAAAAATCTTAAAAGCAGACTTAATTTGGCAAATCCAAATATAGGTCTGGATTACGTGAAACACTCAAGACAACATCTGTATTTTTCAGTCTTTCAGCAACTTCGGGTGCACAAGTGATGAATAGCATGTTGAAGGCTGTAGGTTCAGCGATATTAAAAACCTCAGACTCCAATCCTTCAGCATGAATCCATTCTTCAATTTTATTTTTACAGTCGGCAGAATAATCATTTAGGAGTGTAAACTTATCTGCCCGACTTAGACCTGCTAATTTTTCAGATGAAGGATGAATAATCCTTACCAAATATTCAACCATGTGAGAAGGTGGTATTGAACGAATTGATGTTTTACTATATTTTTTCGTTTCCATCTGGTATATACCTCGCAAGTCCTGCTCCAACTCTATCCTGATTTTCATTAAGAGGGAGCGCGGTTTTGAGAAGATGTTGTCTTAGTTTCTCTCCATATAACTCAGAATTTGATGAAGCATAGAGGGCAGCAATACCAGCAACATAAGGGGAAGCCATACTTGTTCCACTCAATTGCTTATATATACTTCTATTATTACTATTCCGTTCTAAGCTTGAAAAAACATCCACTCCGTATCCTGCTATGTTGGGTTGAGTTTCATTGTCAATTGGTGAAGTGCCTCCTCCACTGAAACAAGCTGCATTATTATTGAAATCAATTGCTCCGACCGATAGTGTCTCTGGGATATACCCAGGAAAGCACATATTTCCTGAACTGTCATTTCCAATAGCAGCCACAACTAAAATATCAAAAACTTCGACTAATCTTCTAATTAGTTCTTGTATACCAATCATCAAATAATCGTGGTCCTCTTTTGAGATAAATTCAGGTTTAAACCCTAAGGACATATTTATAATAATAGGTTTATTACGATTCTCAACTCTTTGAATTTCAGACAACATCCAGTTCAATGCAACAGTAATACGTTTTAAACTTGTTCGATAGGATTCACTTTCTATGACAGATGCCACCATAAGATCTACATCTGGGGCAACACCAATTTTTTCACCTGCGATTATACCACAGACATGTGTACCGTGTCCATCAACATCGAACCCTCGTACATTTCGTAGTTTTTCATCGTAATTAGGTGGAACATACCGAAATTCAATTTGTTTGCGACGAAATTGTATATGGTCTGCATCACACCCAGTGTCAAGTACACCAACTAACACACCTTGTCCTGTGATACCGTTATTATGAGCAACGGAAATACCACTTTCTTCTGGCAAAAGATTTGTTTTCCTTCGTCTAAATTCCTGACCAAAGGATGTAGGTTTTTGCATAGTAAGTTGAACATCTGGTATAGTTTCATATCCGGCATCATCCAAAGTTTTTTGAGCTTTTTTAATTTTACTATTGTCCCCGCTATTGATAATAATAGCACCCAGATAATCCAGAGTTTCAAAACTGGAATCTTGTTCATCTAAGGTCGATGTCTGATGAACGTTTTGATTATCAATTGTTGTTTGCTTTTGTTCAATAAACCCTTCAGATAACAATTCAAAAAAACCTAAACCGGTTAACTTTGGTATTATACTGGATAAAGTAGATTGTATTTTTGAGAGGAAGTTACTATTAGTTTGTTTTGTTGCGGTGTCTTTTATTAATTGTGTAGTTGATTTTGTTGACTGATCATTTATTTCTTTTGGTAAAGCAATAATACTATGCATTTACAATCCTTTTAATTTTATTTTTTATTCTTTGTATATTGTTTTTAGGTTTTTCCTATAGAATTACTTATACTAAATTGTAGCATACATCTATATGTTATTCAACGATACATTTAAGAGGGGTATGTAAAGTTATGTGTATAAGTAGGACACTGTCTATGAGTTAGGATTCCAGTAATTATCAGAAGTATCATTCAATCAAAGATTCCTTCTTCAATCTAACCATTTCCTAATTGAGGCTTCAAACGTATGGGAGCTTTCAAAAAAGATAAAATACTTACTAAAATTAGATGTCTTGATAGTGATTGGTAAATAATTGTTAATATTTATCGTATTGAGATGATGGCGTTGGGCAAGCCGTTGGGATCTATAATGTTTATATCGTTAACGATACAAAATTCGGTTAGAAATAGTTTGAATTTTTGGTATGATTGTCGAAATCATCAGACAAATCAACCTTACATTGGGGATTCCCCCTATATTGTTTCAGTAAAATGGTGCGATTTTTATAGAGGATAAAGATACTTATCTTGAAAAAGCGGAAAAAATCAGTGATAATAAAGATTACTATAACCTTACAAATACTGTAGAGGGTTAGAGTCAGGAATCACCAAGTTAACTATAGAATTTTATTGACAAATCATCTTATAGGTTTTACAGTTAATTATATACCTAACCATAAATAGATGGAGTTAAATCCATGAATGGCACAGAAAAAGTAGTAAAACACTTAGAATTGGTACAAGGTATTATTAATCGACTTGCATGGAACTCCATTCTTCTAAAATTTGTCAGTATGACGATACTTGTGGCAGGCATGGTCTTGGTCGCAAGAGAAAATCTCCAAGACGGATATTTCGTTCTCACACTTTTCCTACCTATCGTCGGTTTTTGGATTCTGGATGGGTATTTTCTCTGGCAGGAACGTCTGTTTCGGAAAGTCTATGATGATATCCGAGAACAATCCGATACGAATTTCAAGATGGATCTTGGTAAGCACAAAGGTGAACCCAAATGTAATTGGATAGCCTCTATATTCTCTATCACACTTCTAATTTTTTATTTTATAGAATTCCTATTTGTAGGTGCTATTGCCTATCTTTTCTGACATAATCTCAACTATTGAAATCCACAGGATTCGGTTGGATGACATTCCCCAACTCAAACTTTACGCCGTGCCATCACCATCCTTAGAAACAACCTCTACATCTTGAATATCTTCATCACTGTCCACAGTAAGTGCTTTTTGGGTAGAATTCTTCAGTGTCGATGACAACTGTTCTAAGACAGAAATGAATGCTTCAGAGTCTCCAATCAATGCCAGTTGTTCAGGTACATCCAGTGCCAAAGTTAATCTCTCTAATACTGCGACTAACTGCGGTGTGGATACTGGTATAGATTCGGTTTCTTGAACAGCAGTCATTTTTTGCAGACTTGCTATTGTCGTGGTTAACGTATTTGTCAACAAATGAAAATCCTTTATTGTTATACTATTCTTATTATCTAATATATTGCTTATGGACTCTGCATGTTTTGCTAATAAAGCTGTCTGTTCCACTGTAGAAGTAAATGGCAGATTATTGATAGACTGTTTATATTCTTCTCTTGCTTCATTCCACAATGCACCGTATTTTTTCTCTGGCCAACGTGCTGTACCAGGTTTCAAGTAGGATAACCGATGAACAAGTAAATCACTTAGTTTTTGCATACCAAGAGCGTCATCATCTGCGAGTCGATTGAATACAGCGTCTGTCCGTATCAAGTCAGAAACGGCTCCTACAGTAGAGATGTTACCAGCATGAGAACGTACAATAAATTCGCGATGTTCATCAGTAATAAAGGATGAAATCAACCCCGTTAACCTATCTCTAATTACATTCGTAATATCATCCAAATCTTTTCCTCCTATTTCATGATAATCATCCTCTATAGACCAATTAGAATTTTGAGTTGCATAAAGATGGATGCGTAGGACCACGCTTTCCGCGAGTTCATGACCATGTAGGTTGTGAAACATGTCATTTAAATCTGATTCTAATTCCTCACTCATTTTCACATCATGTATAGCTGTTTTATAATAATCACCGCGTAGAGCATCTTGTAATGTAGTTACAGTTTTGTTATCTGACATTGTGTTCCTCCAGTTGTCTAATAATTTCAGAGTAAACAAAAAACAACATGACTAAATACTTATTATAAATCCTGTCCTACACAGGGTTTAGGTCATATTTTACGAATCTAACATATTCCGATTTACTCTGAATACTCTGAAAATTTAACTCTTCATATAGTATTTCTACAATCAATTCAAAACTAATCTATATAAATAACCATACTTTCATTGTCAATCACAATTTTATGATTGTATTGTATATTCTATAATCACATAGTGTAATATGTGATAGAACAATCTAACCAAACCATTTCAACATCTAAAGTCTATTATCCTTTATAATTGATATTATACTTTACTTTATGAAAATATATGATATTATGTGATAATTTATAATACAATATACATTACTTATTTGTCAAATATATTTTCACATTTACTAATTTATAACATGATATGAATCTACGGTATTCATGGTATTAAATTCCGTTTATAGATTTTTTCTTTCAGTAATATAATATATCACAATATAATATATAGCCTATCACATCGTTGCATATATTCTTAGTAATTTCACATACAACAGAATGTAATTTTCAGAGTATTCAGAGTAAAATGTGAATTCGGCTAACGCTGTATATTGTCCTTATCCTATATGTAGTATGGCTTTAGAGAGAAATTCAATACACATCTGCTTTGACTTACTCTGAAAATTTAGACTGTATCCTGTGAATTTGGAATCTACCAGCAACTAAAATCCATATCTATGAATTCTCTTGCAGCGTAAAGTTTTGTAGTCTATAATCACAATATCACCGAAATATCATCAAGATTTCTATCGTAATATATATTGTTAGGAGAACGCATGCAAGTAGGGTTAATGGAAGGTACAATTCGACGGAAGACACTGGAGGCAACTCTTGATGCTGTTGTAGAACATAAAGTTTATCACTTACAGTATCATGTCTCAGCATCTGGACCATCGGTTGCTGAAATTCGAAAACAGATGGATAGCCGTGGGATACAGATATCAGCACTTTCTGGTACATACAACATGGTTGATCCGGATTTAGAAAAAAGAGAAGCGGGTTTGCAAATGCTGCGTTTTGTTGCTGAACAGTGTAAACCGTTGGGTACATCTGTTATTACCTTATGCACCGGTTCACGCGACCCAGAGAGCATGTGGCGTGCACATCCAGATAACAATACACCTGAAGCTTGGCAAGATATGGTTGAATCTATGGAGAAAGCACTTCGAGTGGCAGAGGAATATAACGTAATCTTGGCATTTGAACCTGAAGTATCGAATGTTGTTGATTCAGCAAAGAAGGCACGCCAAATCCTTGATGAAATGCAGTCTCCATATCTGAAAGTAGTGATGGATGGTGCGAATATATTTCATAAAGGTGAACTACCTAAGATGCGTGAAATAATTGATGAGGCGTTCGATTTGTTAGGTGATGATATTGCACTTGCACACGCGAAAGATTTAGATAAGGATGGACAAGCAGGACACCTTGCGGCAGGGACAGGTTTGTTGGATTATGATCAATATATCGGTTTGTTGGATAAATGTGGTTATGATGGGGCAGTGGTTTTGCATGGACTTTCGGAAGAACAAGTTGGTTATTGTAGTAATTTCTTACGAGAAAAAATACAGGCATTGTAGATTCTTATAGGTAGAGATACTTTTGAGTGGCCATTACATTTTACTAAAACACTCATACTCGACATTCGTAAAGGAGAACACAATATGGCAACATTAGCACAAACAGAAGATCGTATTAGACCTTTATATATTGATGGATATACTGATCAGTTAAGTTATGCCCCCGGTGAGGAAATTGCGTTTAATGTATCCACAAGTGCTGGAAGCTATTCTATTGAGATTGCACGGATTGGTGCTACGAGGGAGGTAGTGCATACACAATCTGATATTCCCGGTGAAGCACAACCGATTCCAATCAATGCGTCATCACATGGATGTGGATGGACACCGACTTTTACCCTTGAAGTGCCTGATAGTTGGGAGAGTGGTTTCTATGTTGGGACACTTCGTGCATCGGATGGTGGAGGAGATATCATTTATAGAAACCATCGATCAGCCGAAAGTTCTTTGCACTTTATAGTTCGTGCAGCAAATCCTGGAGCAAAGACACCTATTCTGTTTCAACTTTCTACCAACACCTATAATGCCTATAATAATTGGGGTGGGTTCAGCCTATACGGGTATCACGGACAAAATACGTTACAAGGAAATCGAGTTTCATTTAATAGACCCAGTGGAGGGATGTTCAGTACATGGGAGTATCCTTTTGTTGTTTGGGCAGAACAGAATGGGTATACGTTGGATTATGCTGCTAATAGCGATTTAGAATTTCATCCTGAGATATTAGACAATTACAAGCTTGTATTGAGTGTTGGCCATGATGAGTACTGGTCTGCCCCGATGCGAGATAATCTTGAAGCCTATATTGCTAATGGTGGTAATGCTGCTTTTTTTAGTGGGAATTCAGTTTGTTGGCAGGTGCGTTCAGAAGACGAAGGTCGTGCACTGGTATGTTGGAAACAGAGTTTTAACTTAGATCCAGTTTACAAGACTGATGACTATAGCACTTTGAGTACATTATGGAGTCACCATTTGGTAAAACGTCCAGAAAATGAACTGACTGGTGTAGGTTTTCTACAAGGTGGGTATCATCTGAGTCATGGACAGTTTATGGATGGAGATGGTGCATACACGGCACATCGTCCAGATCACTGGGTGTTTGAAGGAACAGACTTATCCAGAGATGAGAAGTTTGGTGGACAAAATACTATTGTTGGGTATGAATGTGATGGATGTGAATTCACACTTGAAGATGGATTACCTGTGCCGACCTATAAAGATGGAACACCTGATGGATTCACGATTCTTGCCACTGCACCAGTCCGTTGGCATCCAGATGATTGTGAATGGTATGAACACTGGGAACAAGGATATACTGGTGCTGCAACGATGGGAGTGTATACGAAAGGTGGAACTGTTTTTACGGCTGCTACGACAGATTGGTCGCATGGATTAGCAGGTGGTGATGCTGTTGTTGAAACGATGACACATAATGTCTTGAAACGATTAACACAGTAATTTTTCGTTGAGGAAATCTATGGTAATAACTTGAATTATCTCAATTATGCTTACACAGATTCCGCTTTAAATTACTATAGTTTGGACACTTTCATGTGTAAAATAATATATGAAAGCGGTTTACTTTATCTGTTCTAAATTCTGACACATAGCACTCCGCTGGAGTGCATGTAAATCTGCATAATTTTTTCTATAGACATAGCACTCCGCTGGAGTGCAGCATTTTGTATATTACCATTGAATAGAAACTTTTGAAAAATTGACTTATCCTGATATACTCAACTTCCCATGAGTATGAATTGTCCAAACTATATTTTAAATTAGAATACAACTAAATATGGAGAATTTTATGTCTGATAACCGTCCGAATATCGTGTTAATTACTACTGACCAACAACGTGGAGACAGTTTAGGAATTGATCCGAATGCTCCTGACTGTTTACAGACACCCAACTTAGATTGGATTGGTCGAAGCGGAACTCATTTCCACCGAGGATATGCTGAATGTCCGAGTTGTATCCCGGCACGGCGTGGTATCATGACCGGTACAGCACCTGCTGCCAACGGTATGGTAGGCTATACAGGGGCAGACTGGAATCCTCCGCATACACTTGCTGGAGAATTGTCTGCGGCGGGGTATCAGACAGAAATGATAGGAAAGCTTCACCTGAGTCCACCGCGTAAGCGATACGGTTTTGACCATGTCCAATTATCGGATGCTACACACGGAGTTGCGAATAATGATTATGTTGAATGGTTGCAGCAATACCATCGCAGGGATGATTATGATCCTGGGATGGCACACGGAGTTGCAGCGAATGGATGGGTTGGACGTCCGCACCATTTGCCGGAGGAACAGATGCACACCTTCTGGTGTGTTGACCGTGCATTAAAATTCATACAGAAACGTGATCGGTCAGTACCGTATTTTCTGAACATTTCCTTTATAGATCCACACCCACCGTTGACTCCACCAATACATTCTTATGATCGTTATATTAATCGTGATCTACCAACACCAGTGGTTGGTGATTGGGCACCAGAATTTGAAGGTGCGGAGAAGGGATTGAACCCAAATGCTTGGGAAATCTGTCTTGATAGTTATGATATGAACTGTGCTCGTGCTGCCTATTATGGGATGATTAACTTTATTGATGATCAGGTTGGTCGATTGCTACAAAACATGGGGAATCTAAATGACTGTCTCGTCATTTTCACATCTGATCATGGTGAGATGTTAGGGGATCATAACATGTTCCGCAAGACTTTCCCTTATGAAGCGTCTGCACGTGTGCCTTTCCTGATGCGAGCTCCAAGACGATGGGGGTATCCACAGGAAAATATATGTCATAGTCCTGTGGGTTTACAAGATATTATGCCGACCATACTGGATGCTGCAGATATTGAGATTCCAGATACATGTACTGGTAAAAGTTTACTCCCTATTATGAAGGGAGAGTCTGACGGTGTACGGGAATATCTACACGGGGAGCATTCTGGTTGTTATGAAAATAGACATGGGAACCACTATTTGGTTGATGAGCAGTATAAATATATCTGGTATTCTCAGACGGGGCAAGAGCATCTATTTGATTTGGCGAATGATCCGCATGAAACTCGTGATTTAGCCAAACAAGATGATGCTGATACACAATTAACACCTTGGCGAAATCGACTGATTGAAATCTTAAAGGATCGTCCTGAAGGTTTTACGGATGGGGAAGAACTCATTGCAGGCAAACCTCATAAAGCGTTGTTGCCAGATTATGATCCGAATGCAACCTATTCTTATCTATGATATACCGATATGGATAAGAAATCTTATACAATCTCACGTATGATCACACCTGGTGCTATTCTCCTGATATCCTGCTATGAACTGGGACACCGTCCAATTGGGTTGACGCGTCCCCTTGCTTCATTTAGAACTGCAGGTTTCTTACCGAATACAATTGATATTGCGGTTGAACAACTTGATGTTGAAAAGGTTAAACAGGCAAAGTTTATCGGCATTTCTGTTCCGATGCATACTGCACTACGGCTTGGTGTTCATCTACTCCCCCGTATTCGTGATCTCAATCCAGATGTTGTAATTTGCATGTATGGTCTCTATGCAGGACTGAATGCAGACTACCTACTTTCACTGGGTGTCAATTACTGTATAGGTAGGGGTGATGTTTCTGAACAACTTGTACAATTGGTACAGTCTCTTTTAAATGATGATGATCGAGAATTCCCCGTAGTAGATGTGCCAATTGGTAAACTACCCGACTTAGAGAAGTATGCACAATTTGAGGATAACGGTGAGGTACGACACGTCGGTTATACAGAAACAACACATGGGTGTAAACATCTCTGTACACATTGTCCAATTCCACCAGTCTATAATGGAAAATTCTTTCCTGTACCACAAGAAACAGTATTAAATGAGATACATAAACAGGTAGTGGAAGGTGCTACACATATCACATTTGGAGATCCTGATTTTCTGAATGGTCCACTGCATGGTCTACGTGTTCTACGAGAAATGCACGACACCTATCCTAATCTAACCTTTGACTTCACGACTAAAGTTGAACATATACTGAAACATAGAAAACACTTTCCAGAATTTGCAGAACTTGGATGTCGTTTTGTTATTTCTGCAGTGGAATCATTAAGCGATAGAGTGTTAACGATTTTAGAAAAACACCATACTCGTTCGGATGTAGAAGAGGCAATAGATATTGTTCAAGGAACAGGTATTGCCTTACGACCAACATGGGTTCCGTTTACACCGTGGACAAGTTTAGATGCGTATCTTGAAATCCTCGAATTCGTTGAGATGCATGGTCTCATCTATCATGTTGATCCTGTTCAGTTTGCTGTACGTCTGTTAATTCCACCCGGATCCTATTTACTTAACCGTCCGGAGACGAAAGCGTTATCACTTACACTTGATGAAACAGCGTTTAGTTATGTCTGGGTTCATCCTGATGCACGTATGGACGAACTACAAAAGACGGTTAATAGTTTAGTAGAAAATGATAACATAACAGATGTAGACCCGTTGGATACATTTTATAGTATTTGGGAAGTATCTATGGATCTGAGTGGTAAATCTCGACCGAAAAGAAATAAAAGAAGACATTCACCCGCGCCCCGAATCACTGAAGCCTGGTTCTGCTGAGCGGAACCAACCGAAGGGCAGTTTGCTCCAATTCATTTTTAGTTTGTGATAACAAATTCATATCGCCGATATCATATTTGCCTCTGATTATATATGAAAAATCTACCTCATGCAATCTGTATGAGGTAGATTTTAAGAAATATAATGACAAAGAAATAACGTCTATTCTATGGAGACCTTCGTTTTATCACGGGCGGATTCATAAGTAGCCAAAACAACCGCAACAGCAGCTTTGCCTCCCCTTGCATCAATCATTGGAGTTTCGTTATCTCGGATACAGTTTACGAAATGGGTAAGTTCACCGACAACATGGCTTGGTCCAGATCTGTCAGGCACAATCTCCTTCCATTCGCTGTCCCCTCGTTTTTTGAGATATGCGAGATCCGCACCCATATCAAGTCGGAGAGATCCTTCAGAACCATCAATAATTGTTTCATTAGTTCCACGAGCACCCAGAAAACCACCCCAACGTAGGATACCAACAGTACCGGTATCATAACGTATGAGTGAAACCGTATAGTCTTCCCAATCGTCGTGTCCAGAAAAACTTCCCACTTCTGCTGCAACAGTCAAAGGGTTTCCACCGTACCAGTTGATAAGATCAGATTTATGGATACCATTCTCTAATAGTCCTCCAACAGTTCCATACCAACTTTCCGGACGGTTGCGAGGGGCATTATAGGGACCTGTATAGTCTGTTTCAATATAGACGATATCGCCTATCTCACCATCATCAACCAATTGTCTACCAAGTTCGTGAACAGGATAAAAACGGAGGACCTGTCCAACCATAGTGTGTATTCCAGCTTTATCCGCAGCTGCAATTATCTGGTCCGATTCCTCAAGTGTAAGAGTCAGAGGTTTTTCACAAAATGCGTGAATACCTGCTTCCGCAGCGTCTATCATAACTTTCGTATGGGCAATAGGTGGGGTTGCAACAACAACACCATCAACCAGAGGGAACAGGTCATTATAGTCTTCAAAAGCAAGTATACCATGTTTTTCGGCAACGGCTTTTGCCGCGTCAAGTCGTAAATCAGCAACGCCTACGAATTCACAATTTTCTACATTTGGGAGCGAGTTACAATGGGAACCCCCCATGCCTCCAACTCCGATAACACCAATACGTATCATGTGTTTTTCCTTTATAGAATGGGTTAGGATCAGTTTGTGTAGAATATACCTTAATGTATTGTTACTGTCAATTGGTTAATTGGCACTGGCAATCACTATTTATACATTCAGAGTTCTCCGTCTTTTTAATAGCCATAAGATAATTGAAATAGAAATTGCAATGCCAAAACCAAAAAGGAATAATTGAATATGTATAGATATTTTATCTCCCAAGAATGTGTAGACTGCAGTGGCAGGGAGTTGACCTATTCCCGTTGCAATCCAGAAACTGATAAAACGTATCCGTGTTAATCCTGCTACATAACTAACAACATCAAAAGGGATGTAAGGTAGCAATCGTGCGATAAGAATTGCATGACTACCATATTTTTGAAGGAAATCATCAGTTTTATCAACTATGGGTTGGCTTAGAATACGAGCAACATGTTTTGCCCCAAGAAAACGTGCAATGTAAAAACAGACCCCAGCACCCAGCATCGCACTTGTCCAAGATAACAACATTCCCCAACCGAATCCAAACAATGCACCATTTGCGACTGTAATGAAGAACGCTGGTAAAGGCACAATAGCAATTATACTTTGGAAAATCATGAGGAACGCAGAGATGAGCGGTGCAAATATACCGTACTGCGATATGTAATCACGGGCAGAATCAATGCTTTTGAATGCGGTAATGAGTTCTATGATGAATAAGGAAACTTCTCTAAAGAATAAAATAAGACAAGCTATGCCAATACAGACGAGGAGAATTAAGATTAATCGTAAATTACTTTTGAACATTAAAACTTATATCTAAAACAATCTGTCTCCTATCACTGATTCTTTGTACCGACACTTTTAGTTTTTTAGAGTTTCTTTTCCCACTAATTTATTCAGATTCTCCATCAGATTGCATTGCTTTTATTAACGCTTGACTCATTCGATTACGTAGGGTTGTTTGCTTTTCCTCAGTCCACTCATAGAAACCTTCACCGGATTTCACACCAAGTTTACCAGTAGACACCATTTCTTGTAGCAATGGATTAATATCTGATGAGCTATTTAGATCTTTGTAGAGTTCCTGAAATGCAGCCACGACCAAATCCCACCCTGCAAGTTCAAATACTTCAAAAGGACCGGCGACACTCAGTCGTCTTCCGAAACTATTTCGTACAACCAGATCAACAGTTTCAGCACTTGCAATACCTTGTTCAACTATTGAGAATGCCTCTCGTATTAACGCAGCCTGTAGCCTTGGTCCTACAAACCCAAGTGCTTCCTTTTCAATAATTGCCGGTGTCTTGCCTATTGCTGTAAATAAATCGAAGGTAGTAGAGACAGTTTCATCAGATGTATCAGAACTACGGATAATCTCAACAAGTGGAATAAGGTAAGGTGGGTTAAAATAGTGTGTGTTGAGGATATTTTCTTTACGGTTCGTATTCACGCCAATCTGACTGGGCATCAGAGCCGTCGTATTACTTGCTAATATGGTATGTTGTGGACAGATGTTATCTAATTCTTCAAAAATTTGCTGTTTTAATGGTAAGTTTTCACTTACTGCTTCAATTACAAAATCTGCATTTTCTGATGCACTTTTGAGATCTGTCGTCGTGTGGATATGGTCTAATGTCTGCGGTATGTTATCATTACTTATGATCTCATTTTCTGCAAGCATCTGAAGATTGTTCTCAATTTGTATAAGGGCACTATTTAATTGTTCTTCAGTAATGTCGTGTAGCTGAACAGGGTAACCTGCAGAAGCAAATTCCTGTGCGATACCGTGTCCCATCAGACCAGCACCAATAACAGCGATATTTTCTATTTTTATATGTTTCATATTCACAGATATATTATCAATAGTATTGATGATTAATCCTTATTATGTTTAGACCCAATAATGACTGTAAATTCTCCTTTAGGATCAGAAGAACGAAACTTTTCTAAAGCTTGACTTGTCTTACCCCGGAATATTTCTTCATAACGTTTCGTAAGTTCTCGTGCGATAACGATATCACGTTCACCCATCACCTCACATACATCTTCTAACAAACGACAAATCCGATAAGGTGATTCGAACAAAATAATTGTTCTTTTTTCATCTGCGAAGTCTGTCAATTGTCTTTTCCTTTTTCCAGACTTTGGTGATAAGAAACCCTCAAAAGAAAAGTTATGAAGCGGTAGACCTGAGACAGTAGCAGCAGCAAGAATGGCAGATGCTCCAGGAATCGGAACAATAGAAACATTAGCTTTGATACATTCTTGTAGAAGTGGGTATCCTGGATCAGAAATCGTGGGTGTTCCTGCATCTGATACCAATGCAATGGATTCTCCTTCAATTAACCTCCCAATCAGTTTTTCAGATTTCGTATGTTGATTTCCCTCAAAATAGCTGGTAACAGGAGTGTTGATTTCATAATGTGTTAGCAGACGTCGTGTAATACGTGTATCTTCCGCTGCAATTAGATTAACCTCTTTGAGAATGCGGAGGGCACGTAAAGTAATGTCTTCTAAATTGCCGATGGGTGTACTGACAAGATATAGAGTGCCGGAGTCTGGTTCAGGTGAATACATTGATTTATAGACGATTGCTGAGAGATTATGTCGATTAGAAAATGTTGATAGAGATAGTATTTTAGCAGAGAAAGAGTCAGGATGCAAGCATAGGAGACGTACTATTCGACCGATATGCTTGACACTGTTAGTCATACACAATATACTGATGAATAATCAATGATTTCCTATTTCTTGGTATGAGATTCTATTTAATACAATTGGAATAACAATAGGTAATATCCTCGAAGTTTGTGACGAATCATAACACCCCTACATACCACAAGAACTATAATTTCAGTTTGCAGATAGTTTTCACACTAATTCTGATTGTATGTTCGCTTCTTTACCTAACAATTCCAACATATGGACAGATAGAATATCCATTTGAAGTAGCAAGACCGCATTATGTAGGTGCACGTGCATTAGCAATGGGAAATGCCTTCACGGCAGTCGCAGATGATGCCACTTCAGGATTTTGGAATCCTGCTGGATTGATTCAATGGGAAGGGGTTAAACTATTCGGTGTTACCAAACTCCATGATCGACATTTTTATAGATTCGATCCTAAAGGAATTGGTTTTAGTTGGCGTGGTACCAGTCTCTATTGGGGAAATAAAATAGCTATTGATGTACCAAGTGGTGTCCCAGATTTTAATTATTACAGTATTGCTCGGAAACTTGGACCATATCTTGCTGCAGGTGGCAGTTTAAAATTCAAACGTAGACACCCCTCGGATTATTATCAGTTCTTTGGGTATCATACATCTTATGATTTAGGTTTACTTTTTAAACCACGCCCAGAATTGAAGTTTGGTTGCTTATTACAAAACCTTGAAGGTAGCAGTATACAGTGGGTGACACTTGGTAGTGCTTACATATATTCTTCGTACCTATTCAGTGCGGACATAGCGATTTCTACTGAGGATGCAGAAATAGAATATTATCTCGGTGTAGAATATTCTCCGTATTCATTCTTTTCGGTCCGAGTTGGAAGTTCGAACGGTGATATTACCGGTGGATTCGGAATTAGGATCATTGATGTGTACTTGCATTATGCACGAATTTATGAACCTCGTTTTGTGTCTCATTACATTTCTGCAGAAATCCATTTTTAATTATTTAACGTAAATACGTGGTGAAAGTATAGAAGTTCTCACACTTATATTTATCTTGTAATAATTAATTAAAATAGATATACTTTTAGAACTTTTGTGGTTATGCTCATGTTAACAATAAATAAGCCCAATATAATCCAACTGTTAATATATCAAAATGGAGGAACAAAATGAAATATAGTTTACATCAATCACTTATAGTTTATTTCACTCTGATTCTTTTTACTTTTGTAGCAATCAATTTCACGAATGCAGCTTTGATTGATCAGGATACAATTGAAGTACTCTACCTATTTGATGAAGGTGAAGGTGAAGTAGCTAATGATAATTCACTGCAAGGTCGTGATGGTGCCATTACTGGAGCTACATACACAGATGGTGTCTTTGGAACCGCTCTACAGTATGATGGTGTTGATGATAATCTCATCGTAACAGGTTATGCTGGAATAGGTGGTACTGAACCACGGACAATTCTATTCTGGTTTAAATCATCCGAAACAAGAGATCATTCATTTGTAAAATGGGGTGAAAATGTGAGAGGTAGAAAATATTATATACGAGCACACCCATCAGGAGAGCAGTGCTTCTTAAGAATTGAAGTGAATGGTGGTCAAAATTACGGAAATGATGATATTTGTGATGGTGAATGGCATCATTGTGCCTTAGTATTTCCCGCAGACTCGGACTCTGTTAAAGATCATCATCTTTATGTAGATGGCGTACTACAAGAAAAAATTGGGAATGATGTTGAAATGGACTCAGACGGTGATACCCAAGAGATTAACATCGGAGCACGATTAACAGGGCATAAATTCCTGTTTGGCTATCTGGATGAACTGGCAATCTTTAGCACGGATTTGGATGCAGATCAAATTAATGCACTTCGAGAGAATGGATTACAAACCGCAGCCAGTGTTGATCCACAAGAGAAGTTAACTACAAGCTAGGGAAGGATTAAGAGGTATTAGTTAGCTTTATATCGTTTTTTGATTCTATTCTTCTTAATAGAAAAGTAAAAGTGCATCCGAAATTACGTTATAGTAGATATTGCTAATAATTTATATTTAGTGTATATTGTTTCAGGATAATCATGTAATTGAAAACGAAATGCTGTTAAGGTATTTCATAACCAACCAAACAACAAGAAATATAGGAGGTACCGGTTCATGTTAGAACTTCAAAACACCACACGTAATCTGAACTTATTGCGTTCAAGACGATGGTGCCTCTGTCCATTCTCAAGACATTAATTTGAATGGCATAGGTATCACGTCTCACATGAGGAGTCGTTATCTATGTCCAATTTTAATCCGGACTTTTGGGAAATTCCGGTCCCGCCGGAATATTTTGAACAACTTACTACGGAAGACCACCTCTGGCATCAAGTATCATCTGATGAGATAAAGGGTACGCGTAATAGAAAAAGAAAAAAGGTTTTGCAACTACTTCATCAGATAATTACTAAGGAACTCACACCCCGTCAGAATGATTGTGTTCAACTTTATTTCTTTGAAGGGAAAACACAGGATGAAATAGGGGACCAACTCGGAATATCTCGCCGAGTGGTAAGCCAACATTTATTTGGAGTAACCCGAGATGGGAGAAAGGTCGGCGGTGCAATAAATAAAATCCGAAAAGTGTGCCGCAAAATGGGAATACAGTATCCGTAGTTTACCGATAGAATTATAACAGAAGTATTAATCCCGTGAGAATAAATTGTCCCAATTTATTCTCACGGGATTTCTATTTGGTAAAAACAATTTTAATTTGACATTCATAAATTTTAAATGTTACTCTTATAAAGAGTAGACGATTTATTTTTATTTGTTGATTATACTTTACCTGATTTAATTTTTTGACCTTGTTTTTTTACATTGATATAGTGTTCCATTAAGGTGCTAAAGGTAAAACAATTAATAAATTAGATTTCGTTCCGAAAAATCCAATCTCGACGCCTTAAGGCATTCTGCCTTTCTCCCGGTCCTTGGTGTTTCTACACTCAGGAATCCAACAGGTTGGTAATCTGAAATTTATCAGATTTACATATGGATATAGCTTGTAACCTTCTAAACTAATAAGGAGCGTTTCATGAACAATGCTGAAATTAAATCAAAACAACTTGTAGACCCAGATGAGTATCCTCTAAATATAAATAAAGATACACTTGACATAAAGGAACATCTTCAGGATGCCGGTTTTTCTGCGGATGACTCAAATTGGTTATTTGACGTTTTCAAAATGCCAGACTGCTTTGGAGATCCATCTACAGATTCTAAATTCAGAGCGAATTTTACAGGTTCATTTATACTCTTTTTCCCTAAAATTCGTGAAAAATTAGACGCTGAAACTATTGAAATTGTTAAGCAGAGACAAACCCGTTTAGCACTTCTTTTTAGTTGTATGACTGGTCTTGGCATTATAGGAGGTTTCCCTACTTGTTTCCAAGCGACAGAGGGTACTGATAGACCAGATAACGTTCAATGGATCAAAAAGTTTCTAAAGCATTCGAATTTTCAAGTTCAAGAATTGGATTTGGAAATTCTTTATAAAGAGACACTTCTTGACAACTTACTGTTATACTTGTTCCCGGATGATATTGCATATGATGAACTTGTTGATCTGGAACGTTTGAATCCAAAACCACGTCACAGTAGGTCTACTAACGATATAATTGATTTTTCACAACTTGATTTTTGGCTTAGGTGGCGATTTACGGATAACGTTAACCGTAGTGAAAAAATTAGATTAGAGAGATTGTTGCCAGCCTTTTCAGATTACTCTAATGATGTACTTGGTGAAAAAACACTTGGACTCATGAATGTGCTTAGTGATCTTCTGGGGTATGGTCCTTCCTCGTTGGTGGTTGGGGAACTTATAGATCAATATGGCGGTTGGAAGACTGTTGCGTCTGAGTTATTACCATTTATAAAACTCCTTGATAGTCGAAATCCTGAATCAATTGAAAAACCGTCATCACTCTTGAAAGCATGGTGGCATTTGTCACATCATACTTTTTCTTGGAGTGTGGGAGGTTTAGAGTCAGAATTATCTGAAGATTTGAGAAATCGACTGATTGAGAGTGCTTCAAGACATATCGGTATTTTAGGATCTATATTAAGGGATACGCCTGAGAAATTCGAAGATAATAGTAATTACGAATTCTATAACATGGCATTCTATGTCTTATTATTTTTTGACCGTCCGTGGAAACGTATAAAGACTCTCTTGCTTGTATTTACGAAAATGACTAAACAATCAGTAGCGAGCGACTTGCGAACATGGAAAGAACTTGATAGTAAGGATAACCCCCCACCAATATATTCTCGTGTCTCTAATTGGATTGAGGTTGCAATGTATCCTCACAATCTAAAAAATGAAATTGAGCGGGACCCATACCTACAAGAATTACGTGAGGAATTTGGAAAGTTCTGTCTTGGACGTCTAAGAACGAAAGAGAGAAATGATACTAAAGAATATAATAATGAAGATTTTGTCGAACCGCGTCCAGCGTGGCGGCAATGTTATGTTCAAGCTTTAAAAGCATTACGTGTAAATCCGGGTGGACGAGGACATAAAGCACTCTTCTGGCTATTAAACAACGATCCCGATGAAACTGTCCGAGAAAAGGCAAAGAATGCGCATAGACAAGTACGCCATCTTGATAGAGATAAACCCAATTTAGATAAAGGAGCTTCTCCGCGTAGACCATTGTTCGAAGCATTTTGGTGGTTACGACAAGCACATCTCCTTACTCTTGGAATCCCTATTGATGCTGATGGGGCAATGCGTACTCGTAGAACAGAGTTGCATCGAACAAGAGAAAAAGACGATAGAAAAAAATATGATAGTTTAGTAAGTATCTTTGGTTTAGATGATGATGATGATTTTGATGATTAGTTAAACAGTATCTATAATTTAGAATAAAACAGAATAGTTTGAATTTTTTCTATCCTTTTCTTTTCTGATATCTCTATTGATTAAGTTGATAGAATTTGTGGAACCTAATGTTCCTATATTTAGCCTATATTTCTTATAAAAAGGAAGTGATTACAATGGTAAAATCAAAAAATAAACGTCTAAGCGGTAACCCGAATAAACAATCTGGCAAAGTTAAAGGTCCTGGAGGTAAGCCAAGTACAACAGGAAATAAATCAGGCAAAGGACGCGATAATGCACCTGCCAAGAAATGAAAATAGTAGATTGATTATATTTTACCTGTATCATAAATCCGTTTGGATTATTTTTTTATGACTCTATAGTCATGTTTGAACTGTATAAATGTTCTGTAATTAATCAGAGTTAATGGCGGTTAACTTCATTAACTCATGTAAAGTAATAAGAAATTAATGCGAGCACTTTGAGGATTTTTATCCTTATTTATTGATTCCATATTGGAATTGTGCGTTGACGCGTTTTCCTAAGATTGAATACAATCATAATTGGAGAATAGAATATGAAATTATTAAACAGACAGCCTAAGAATAAGAGTATAATTCCTGCCGTCAACTATCACTTATGGGAACCCTGCAACTATAAGTGTCACTTCTGTTTTGCTACATTTCAAGATGTTAAGAAGGATATGAACCTACCTAAAGGACATCTACCAGAGATAGAGTCAATTTCAGTCGTTGACGAAATGGCTGGAATCGGTTTTGAAAAGATTAATTTTGCTGGTGGTGAACCTACCCTATGTCCATGGTTACCGAATTTGATTATCAGAGCAAAGAAACATGGAATGGTTACCTCAATTGTGACAAACGGGTCAAAAATCACAAAGCAATGGCTTGATGGTTTAGATGGAAGCCTCGATTGGATTGGGTTGAGTATTGATACCGTAGATCCAGAAAAGTTAAAACGACTGGGGCGAGCTCGTGCAGGAAAATTTCCTATGTCAGAAGACAATTATTTGGATGTTGTTGAAGTTATCAAACAGTATAAGATTCGTTTGAAAATCAATACAGTAGTTACCTCTGTGACATGGGATGAAGATTTTACCTCATTTATAAAGCATGCTGAACCTGAGCGGTGGAAATTGTTTCAAGTTCTGCCAATTGAAGGCCAGAATGATCAACACATTGATGATTTCACAATTTCCCATAAACAATACAATGACTACGTAGTGCTTAGTCAAGTGATAATCGATGGGTATAGTCGTTTTAGTTTTATACGTGCATCATCTGTAGTAAACCTCCAACTTGTTTTGGTCTGTTTTTCATTTCTTCTGTTTTGCCATGC
>JAGFCA010000147.1 GCA_022394755.1 Candidatus Poribacteria bacterium | reverse complement strand
AAGTAACATATAACCAGATTGGAAAACATAAAACATCAATTCTACAATCCTTGGGTATTGATGAAAGTTCACCGCTTGTTGACAGATGGATGAATGTAGCTAGACATTTTGCTAAGTTTTCTCATCGTCACGGCACTTGGGAACACCCTCGAAGTAGAGATGAGTTTGTGCCACTATGGAATGAATTTGAGGATGTCTTGGTAGAATTAGTAGGGACACACTTTAAGCTACTTGACAGAATAGATCACATTCTACAGAAGAAACCAACGATAGAGAGAATAAAAAGGTTGCCTAAACTATTAGCATCCGAAGTCAGATACGCCTATTTCTTCAAAAAACTGGATTCAATAGACTGGCTTAAACCTCTAAAGGATGCCGGATGGTTTGATCTAGCGAATCAACCTATTCATCAAGAGACACCTAAACGGCATGTACATTTTTGGCATGCTTTGGGATACGTAGAGAAGGTTGCATCTGACAATATGGAATCACCTTGTGAAGAAACTGTCAGTATCCTTGTTGACATTGTTAACTCCATAGTTGTTTACACCAATGACGTTGAGACAAGTATAGCAAGCGATCACACGGATGCGCAAGTCATCAAAATTATTTGTGCCCTTCCCATAGAAAGAATAGCATCACGGCATATAGAATTTATTGGTGTCACATTGAAATCCAGAGTAGGAGCCACACTAATGGATGCAGAAATCGGTGAAACAGTATTGCCGAAACTTCTTAACGGTGGTGCCAAAGAACTAACTCTTGAGTTACTTGATGTTATGCTTGATGCAGAGGTCAATAATGGTGATATATTGCCTGTTATGGAAGAGTATTGGTTATGGGATGCTCTCCACAAACATGTGCAAGGTATTGCAGAATTGTGCGCCGTTGAAGCAGCGAAGATTGTCTGTGAACGAATCCGTACACTTATCAATCAAGGGACGTATGCATTTAATATGGGAATTGAAATTAACAGCGAGCTTTCTGAGTATCCTAATCGCAGTTATGCTGAGCTAATAGTTGGTTCTGCCTCCAGTTTGTTACGATCCACCGAGTTTGATATTGGGATTGAAAAGATAGTAACGAATTTATTACAAGAGGGATTGGCAATAAATTGCAATGACCCCTTAAAAAAAGAAGCATTAACTATTTTCGGACGAATTGCCATTGATGCAATCACACACCATTACGAGGATATGAAACATCTCTTATGGGAATGGAAGGGCAACCCGCTTGAAGAAATAAATCTAAAACCTGAACTTTACCAATTAATTAAATCAAACTGTACAAAGTTTAACAGAAATGAAGTTGAACTTATTTTACACTGGGTAGAATCTGCCAATTACACAACATCTGCTGAAGATAAAGAAACTCGTTCTAAACAAATTGCTTATAAAAAGCGAGGGTGGCTTTCTGCACTCATAGAAACTGGAAATGAAAAAGTTAATTCTCTCTATGAAAAATATGAACAAATTAATCCAGCAAAACTTGAAAATCCTGGGATGCTTTGGTGGACCCGAACTTGGTCGGGAGAAACGAGTCCAATCACAGCCGGAGAGTTATCAAACAAATCAAATACAGAGATAGCAAATTATCTTAATGGATTTAAGGAAGAAAGACCTATAGGTCCTACAGTTCCTACTGAAGAAGGTTTAAGACAAACTTTTGAAGAATGTGTGGCAACTAACCCACAGAAATTCTCACACGATTTAACACCTTTCTATAATGTACCTACTCAGTATCAATCCTCATTATTTCAGGGACTCCGAAAAGCCTGGGTTGAAAAAACGAAATTTGATTGGTCTCATATATTAGAATTTATATATAACCTCCTTTCGTCGCAACAGTTCCGGTCTGAACCGAAGGAAGAACGTTTTAATTATACGGATTGGACCATTGCTGCAATAGCAGAACTGTTATTAGTTGGCATCCAGAACGATGAAAGTGCGTTCGAACCGAAACTCTTACCTATTGCAGAAGACATCCTTTTGATTCTATCAGAGAAGGTTAAGTCTGACCGCTCTATCATTGAAAATACTCCTATCACCGTCCTTAATTCAACACCTGCTAAAGTTTATTCTGCACAAATTAACTATGCATTACGATTCGCTCGTGTAAACGACGTTAAACAGGGAAGTGTCCGATGGCCTATGTCCATTAAATCTGATATTACCAAAAAGTTGGATCAAAGTGTTGAATCATCTTATGAGTTCTTATTTACTCTCTGCAGATTCTTGCCTAATTTATTATATCTTGATGAGCGATGGGTAATTGACAACATGAACCTTATATTCCCACAACATGACGAAAATCTATGGCAAGCAGCTTTCACGGGATATATGTTCAATTCCGGTATCTATGAGGATCTTTATTTATTAGTTAAAAAACAAGGGAATTATGATAAGGCATTAGTTACAGATTTCACAGATAGAGATGTGACCGACAGACTTGTAACACATATATGTACAGGGTGGATCGAAGACAGTGAAACACTTGACGACAAATCCAGCATTATTTTTCAACTGATAAACTCTGATAAACCTAATCTTCTTTCAAAATTGGTCCACTTCTTCTGGAGACAAAGAGACAATCTACCGGCAAAGATGAAGGCAAAAGTCAAACCGACTTGGCAAGCCTTGTATGGATCCCTCACTCAAAAGTCCAATATAACAGAATATCAGGATGTCTTATCACGTCTATCTGGATGGGTAGCACTCGTTGATAAGATAGATGAGGAAGTGATAAAATGGTTAAAATTGTCTCTGAAGTACATTAAAGAATCTTCCGATTCAGCGTTTTTCGTTGAGGATTTACTACCACACGTAACTAAAACACCTACAGAGGTAGGCAATATCTACTTGGATATGTTATCACATAATGTGTATCCTATTTATAATCGAGAACATATTCAAGAAATCATCCGTATATTATACAAGTCTGAACACAAAGATGTGGCTGATCGCATCTGCATTTTATATGGTGAAGCAGGATTTGACTTCTTAAGGTCTCTTTATGATGAAAATCAGAATTGAGATAGTAAGGAGCAATCTGCGTGAATTATTTCTGGTTAGATGCGAATGCAATAGCAAAACGGTACGTTGTAGAAAAAGGTTCATCATTAATTGATCATCTCTTTTCTCAGGTTAGTGCAGATAGAGTAATCTGTTTGTTTGATAGTATGGACGAAGCACGCTTTGTCCTTGTGAAAAAGAAAAATCAAGGAGCAATTACAAATACAACATTTAATCAAGCAATTCAGCAGTTTGAATTGGAAATTGTAAATAGCACCGAAATACTACAAGTGCATGCAACCATTGTTCAGAAAGAAACTGCCCGTAAACTCATTCACAATTACCCAATTAACAGTACAGATGCTTATATCCTTCAATGCGCGCTAGATAAAGCAAATGACTTACGATTAGTTGGAAACGACCTATTTATGGTCAGTTCTGACAAACGTCTTATAAACGCAGCAAAAAGGGAAAGGATTCTCACATTTAACCCTGAAACTGATATCCAGCAAACTTTGGATACTATTATCAATGCAATATAGTAAACTATAACACTGAATGAACCATCAACGTCTAATATTCAGATAGGCGTGCATAGAATTTGCACTAACATCTAATTACCATTTGCGTAGGTTTCTGTTCCCGTCATTTATGAAATATCATACAACGGTCAGGCACGGAGAATTGATAGATCAAGCAGAATACCAAATGCGTTTTCTGCCACGCGCATTAGCGTTAATCTGTTAGTACCTGAAGAAAGGTGATATATTACAGAATTTTCATAAATTGACATATATGGATTAAACACCATAAAACACACATGAATTATACATGAAATCTATTGTTCACAAGTCCAAGAAACTTTTCAACTATCCATACCATAGACTATAATATAACCTAAGTCGCTACCAATTGAAATTCAATGGATTCTGTACATCCTACTTGAAATATCCAATCTTGCGCTCCAGCGGAGTGGAATGTGTGAACTTAGAAAATCGAATCTCATAAATCATTAAATCGTGATACAAAATACTTGCGTTCAACAACATCAACAAAGGCAAATAAAAAACGAATAAACGCATTTTACTTGTTAATTCACGTTTTTTGTTTAACTCAAAGAATCAACATGAATCCTTACTGCTACAATCTGTAGAACACTTTCACAATTGTTGCAAAATTATGACAAAAAAACAAGTAATGTATCTTTGGCACTCTTAACAAAATGTGATATAATGCATCAGAAATTCCGAATACTAAATAATCCTGCATCCTAATCCAGGGTTATTTAGTTTTAGGCATTTTAGTTGTTTTTTATCACAAACGTTAATAGTTTTGAATATGCAGATATAGCGTGATTTTTC
>JAGFCA010000169.1 GCA_022394755.1 Candidatus Poribacteria bacterium | reverse complement strand
GTATGACTTTAAATTGTTTAGCAGCCATAATAGACTCCAAGGTAAATGAATAATTATCTTGAGTCTAAGTATACAATTATTTGAATAAACTATCAAAATTAAGTTGACTTTACACTAGCAGTAATTGTCCAAACTACAGTATTCTTAGTTGCATAATGTTATTTTTTCTACAATCTTTTTAATTTAATTATTTTCACTGATAGTAGCATAAACTTTACACACATATTGTAATTGTAATGCTTGAAGACCCATCAATAATCTGATAAGATGTTGTCAAAGCGGAGATTAGGAAACATTAACGTGAGTTTGAGAATAAAAAATCTGACGTATACAACCGAAGCTACTATTAATGGGTATGCAATAATTGCCTCTAATTGAGCGCTTTCTAACCGCTCCTAACTACAAAAACTGGTTTCAAACTCACTTTAACATTAGATACTTCGTTTATGATTATTCAATGTCAATCAACTGAAAGAGAACCCGATATGCTGCTTCTTGTCTTTTAATAAAAGAAAATATGTCCAACTATACTTAATATTTAGGAAAATAAAAATGGCAGAACAATTACAAGATCTATTAGAATTAGATACTGCTCCTATCGCAGTAACATTTCATGAATCACAACCAAATAGTGTTTCTCGTGTAGAAAAGGTAGAAGCCTCTGGATGTACGTATTGGAAGCGTGCATCGGAAGGTAAGACCTTCTATACGGAGGCATCCGATCATTATAACTGTCCGATTGGATGTTATACGCATAATGTGGAATTACCAGATGAACAGATGAAGGAATTGGATAATACTCTTGGACTCATGGGTGAACTTGGTTATATTTCCATGGATGAAGTTCCTGGAATACCTACGCGAGACGAGACATTCCAGAATGCAGTGTATTCTCCATTAGCAGATGTTGTTGGTATACCTGACGTTGTTCTTGTATCAGGCACACCTAAGCAGATGATGCTACTAACTGAAGCTGCTACTGCTGCAGGTATTGGAAATGAAAATGGTGTCATGGGGAGACCTACATGTGCTGTCATACCCGCTGTCATGGAATCAGGACAAACCGCAAGCAGTTTAGGATGCATAGGTAACCGTGTTTATACAGCGTTATCTGATGATGATTTCTATTTTGCCTTCCAAGGTAAACATACTGCCACTATCATTGAGAAATTACAGACAATCATTAATGCTAACAGTGAATTAGAGAAATACCATCAGCAACGTCAAGAGGATCTTTGAATGAAGCGTGTTGCTGTTATAACGGGTGCTGCCAGCGGTATCGGACGTGGTATGGCTGAGCGTTTTGCAGCCGAAGGGATGTCATTAGTTCTTGCTGATATTGAAGAGGAACCTTTAGGAAAACTTGAGACTGAGTTAAATCGGAAAGGCGCGACCATTCTGAGTGTAAAAACGGATGTCTCTAAGTCTGAAGAGGTTGAATATCTTGCTGAACGTACGTATGATACATTTGGCTCAGTACATATTCTTTGTAATAACGCCGGAGTTGTATGTAGTCGTCCAATCTGGGAACATACGATTGAAGATTGGGAATGGGTGTTAGGTGTTAACCTGTGGGGTGTAATACATGGAATCCGTTCTTTTGTTCCGCGCATGCTTGCTCAAGAAACGAAGTGTCATATTGTGAACACCGCTTCTATTTTAGGCATGGTGAGAGGTCCCGGGGAAGGGATCTACAAGGTAACCAAACACGGTGTTGTGGTGTTATCAGAAACTCTCGCTGATGAATTAGCACAGAAAGGTGCCGAAATCCAGGTGCATGTCTTATGTCCGGGCTGGGTACGGACAGGTATACTGGATTCTGACCGTAACCGTCCAAATCAGGAACAGAATCCTCATGAGGTTTCAATTGGTGGTGTACGAAATGTAAATACAGAGATGGAAGCGGGGATTTCACCGGAGGAAGTTGCGGATCATGTTTATAATGCCATGCAATCTGGAACATTCTATGTGTTCACACATCCTGAGCAGAAAGCACTTATACAAAACCGTTTGGAAAACATAATTATTTAGATCATACAATTCTATTAGGACTTGTGATAGGGACTAATTGTAGTAGTAATTTACCTACCTATAAGCCTATAAGCATTCCGTCTTTGAGAATCAGAATCGTAGGTTTGAATGTCTAATAACATTCCTTCGGAAGTATGCCACTTATATGTTCTCTCATAACATAACCGAATACAGGTTTTATGTGATCCATTTTCTATAGACTTTCATTTTCTACAGGACTCAATATATATATGAGAATTTGTATCTGAACGTAGGGCATAATATAAATCTATCAATTGAAAATGGTATAATATGATTGACAAAGATTATATTGGATTTTCCTATTGGGTTATTCAACACCTGTTCTATTCCATTTTATATTGTCTCCACATGAAGGACACAGTCCAGATCTTGCTCGTTGGGTGAGGCGTTGACGTGTCCACTGTTTTCCACATCCGCATTTTCCGAACCATCGTGGTATTGTATGTTCAACTCGGTGGCACCGTTCAGCAGTACATCCAATTTTCACTGCTACATTTTTCCATACAATATCGTGTCCATGTTTTGGTCCTACGATCGCGTGTGCTATTTCGTGTAGAATGGTATTCCGTATTTCCGCTTTTGTAGCTTTTAAACAGTATGTTACAGAAAGTGTAATCTGTCTTTCTTTATATCGACAAATACCTGCACGTGCGGGTGCAAGGTCAAAAGCAAAATTCCAACCTGTTTCAAGTTTGTTTTTCACTTCGTGTTCTTGTATTAACTGTTTCCCAATGGCTTCAATTTCAGGAAGTGTCATTGTTGGATTGGTAGATGTTTCAGTTATTTCCATTCCTCCGTATGGCACATTCCAGAAAGTTCCTTCTGTTGATGCTACTCGAGCATATCGAATGAGCAATCTTTGTACTGTACCGTGAAGTTTGTTTTTTGTTTTATCATAAAAGGTAACTTCTGTTCCTGGTGGGAATGTTGCCCCTGCAAAATCGGATGAAACTGTTTTCAACAGAAATACTCCTTTGGTACATTCGTTATAAGTTAAACTTAACGACTTGTGCTAGTTAACTAATTGTATTTGTTGTTTTCGCGAAGTTTGAGTTTATTCAATAAACATTCCGTCCCTACGGGACTCAAGAGATGTATGTAATAGTTTTCTATAGACATTCCGTCCCTACGGGACTCAAGAGATGTATGTAATAGTTTTTCAATAAACATTCCGTCCCTACGGGACTCAAGAGATGTATGTAATAGTTTTTCAATAGACATTCCGTCCCCACGGGACTAAAGAACGGTTTAATTGATGAAAGATTCCATATAAACTTTTATTGTTGTGAACGATTGGTTACTGAAAGTTATCTAGCACAACGCGTTAAACTTAGATACTGGATACCTTTGGTATTAAGTCCAATTTAGATTGACACCTCTATCCCATAGGGTTTATAATGAAAAGAAGGCAAAACTATAAATGGAGGATGTTTGTGTTTCGGTTTAAATCGCAATCTTCGTGTTTAATCCTATGTATCAGTATGCTTGGTCTACTTGCATGTGGAACTGGAGAGATCCAAAATTTCGAAGGCATACAGATTCTATCAGAACTCCGAACTGATCGTTTAGATATCAGGATTTATCTGGTGGATAGGAACGGTATACCTCTAATTTGGAATCAGAGTATTCTAAGTCCGAATGTAGGTGTAAGTACAATATCAGAAGCAGATTTTACAACCCATGCCACAGTTTACTCCATGCGTGAGGAAAAAGCACATAAAAAAGTTTACGACGGCAGATTGTATGATATTCGTTGGTACCAAGAACCAAATAGTCTTGATAGACTATTAACAGGGGAAATTCCACGTAGATTAATAGAAGACGACCCTGACCGCGATACATATTTGGGTAAGGTAATAGTAGAAATAAAAACAGAGAAACAGGGTCCATTTACAGATTCTGAAGATAACACAGCGATATACAGAAAACAATAATGCCGATTCACACACAGGATTACCGCCATTGGGAAGGCACCTTCATCCGTCGTAATTATAGGGGTTGGTGGGTTATAGCCAAAGCAGAATTACGTCTTCTTGCCCAACGAAAGATTGTCAGATTAATAGTTGCAATTCCGCCAATAATTTATGTTTTAACATACGGTATCCTAATCTATGTAGATAATATTCTCCCTGAAGGTGCTTCCATATTTATAGAAATAGATAGTGGATTTTTTCAGAAATTTCTATTTAGCATCTCTCCTTTTCCCACTGGATTTTTGATAGCATTAGTAGTTATTTTCGGTGGTTCTGGTTTAATCTCCAATGACTTGAAACATAACGTCCTATCTTTATACTTTTCAAAACCGATAACCTGGATGGATTATCTGATAGGAAAGTTTATAGTAATTGGAGTTTTACTTGGGTGTATGACATTAATCCCCGGCCTACTGTTGTATCTTGAACAGGCTTTACTCACCGATACCCAATTCTTTAGAGAGAATTTGTTGTTGCCATTATCCATTATCCTCTATTCATTCATTATTATAGTAACAACAGGTCTACTGATGCTGTTATTTTCTTCATTAACCAAGAATTCCAGGTATGCGACAATAGGTTTTTGTGCAGTATGGTTTGGATTACCAGTTGTCCATGTTATCCTTTCTGAGATTTTATCAAGTAGTAAGGTTGCGTTGGTCTCAATATGGGCAAATCTTGATCGGCTGGGTATGGCACTCTTCGGAATGGAAAGTGGCTACGATATACACTGGCTTTGGACACTCGCTATATTGTTAGGGTTATTATCAATATGCATATTCATTCTTCGACAAAGGATCCGTGCGGTAGAGATAGTCAAATAGGTATTTTACTTTAGCCTTACGCCATTTGCATCCCACATCTCATTTTCAGAGTATATTTGTGGAGGCGTTAGAGGAGTAAGGGTAGGTGTCCATTGAGGACGAAATTGTTGTATTAATTGAACGGCGTTTTTATATGCGATTTTTTCCTTTGTATCATCATCAATCTTTGCGTTTTCAATTTGTCTCTGAACAAGTCGAAAATCGTAATAGGGTAGGTCGCTACCGAACATAATCCTATCTTTGTTTAGGTTATTAGCCAGATGAGCTAAATCCCAACTTTCGTCTGCCCCCTCAGGTTTTTGAGCCACATCATACCAGATATTCTCCTGTTTTGCACATTGATTTATTGCATCAAGATGTCCTGGTTTATTCATTGAAACATGTCCGATGATGAATGTAATAGAAGGGAATCTTCGTGCATAAGCAGCGATATTAGCGGTTGAACCTGCTTGATGTAGAAGACATAATCCGTTATGCATTGCAACTACTTCAAGAAAAGCATACAATTCTCCACCAAGTGAATGTCCAGATAAACCGGGATGACACACAAATCCAACTAACCCGTCATCTTGCATTGCTCTGTCAAGTTCATCAGCACCCGCTTGTTCATGTCGTACTTCTGCGATTCCGAGTCCAATAGGGAATCGTTCTGGATATTTTTTGCAAGCGTTTGCAATAACCTCGTTTTGTGCCCTTGAATCTAAAACCCCGCGTGCTTGTGGTCCTCCAGCAGTCGGACATGGAATCGCGCCAATAACATCAGCCGAAGCCATTCGAGCTAAACATTTTCCAACACTTTGTCCTATAACAGGTGCACGTGATACCGTCATGCCGATATGGCAATGAACATCAATATATGAAGGCATAAGTTCTCCATTTAAATGTATTAAATAGGTATGGGAGCGTAGGTATTATAACCATCAGTCCTATCTTCCCCTTGAACCAAGTAGATGTGGTGTGCTCTTCGCCAGTTTGCCCCATGATACAATACATTTGCAGGCATGTAACGCATGGTATATCCACATCTGCGTTTATTTGAGACGTTTGGACTGGAATTATGGATTGTCCATGCGTCATGAAAATGACACTCTCCGACATCTAATTCAAGGTTTACGGCTTTAGTTGTATCCATATCATCTTCTACAACTTCACTTCCAAAAAGATTGTTATCGCGATCTACTGTTTCATATCGTCTATCTCTGTAGTTGTGACTTGTTGGGATAACCCGCATACACCCGTTTTCAATTTTAGATTCATCCACCGCGAGCCACATGGTAATAACATGCATCGGTTCCAACATTTTACCCCAATAGACGCCATCTTGGTGCCATGGAACTTCCATACCATCATTCTCACGTTTACTAATAAAATGACTGGACCAGAGTACAATATCTGGACCGATAAAGTGTTCCACAACCTTTAACACATTTGGATGTGTTAGGTATTTAAAAAGATACGGATGCTCAAAGTGAGGCACATCCATTTGTTCTGGTCGTTTGCCTTCTGGTAGATTCTTAATCATTTCATCAACATATTCGCGTAATTCATCCAGTTCGTTTTCGGTGAAAATACGACCAAAAGATAAAAATCCATTATCTTTGTAAAAACTGACTTGTTGTTCAGAGACTGATGTTTCGACTTGCCAACTCATGTATCACCTTCTTATGGTTGATTATATACCACAATATTGAGATTTTTGATAATTGTCATTATAACATATCAACAATTTCATGACTATATATTCGTTAAACAATAGCGGTTATTTGGTTTTCAGAATTACCTGTTGATTTGTGTTACTTAGAGTTTTGTTTGTAGATTGAGTTCTCGAACCTATTCGGCAGTCCATGGTATATTTTCAGGTAATTGTATTTTATATTTCGTCCCTACAGAACTCACTGATAGAGGTTTTCACGTTATTCTATAAACATTCCGTCCCTATGGTACTCACTGATAGAGGTATCCCGTATTCTATAAACAATCCGTCCATACGGTACTTATAGAGATTTTCTCGTTTCTATAAACAATCCGTCCCTACGGAACTCACTGAGAGAGGTATCCCCATATTCTATAAACATATCGTCCTTATAATAATAACTAAAAATATAATTATATATGTATGTCTGTATATTATTATATTGAATTATTAGAGTGGATATTGGTAACACATTTTATCTGAATCTATTGGATTTATTAAGTAAGAAATTAGAAATTCTATTGATGAAATATTCTACAATATAAGTGGTAGTCTACTCTAAATTATCGAGTTGTATGAGATCAAACGATAATTAAATATTATAATTGACTTTTTATATTTAAGTTAGTAATATCATGATAAGTCATAAAAAGTAAATTATATATTATATTATTTTATTATACTTAATATGATTTAACTGATTTTATAAACATACGTTTAATGTATTTTAATTATATAGGTATTTTCTAATTTGTGTGTTTGTTCTACCTGAAACATTACATCCAGTATGTAAGATTTCAATACAGAAGTAAGGTCCGTTAGATAGTTCTGTCTCATCTAAATGTTGAGACAGAAGGACTGATATAAGTCTTGAGTATAGGTTTCATATAGATATCTACTAAACAGATTACGAACGATCAATCATAGTACTTTGAATTATCTATTAATCCTTGTTGTAAACCAGTGATGAATGTTTGGTAATCAGGGTTTTGAGTCATTTTATTTGCATTCGACTTTGCTGTTTTACAGGGCTACAGAAATGGCGAATGATAGTAATGTGCATCTCTAAGAGAATGTATCTATTGAATAAATACACCTAACACTCATATCAATGAATGAAATCGTGCAATACCGGTATATGTGATTAGAAAGTGCCAAATGAACTGTCAATATTATTTAAAAACACAATTTGATGGAGTGTATGATTGAAATATATTTTCCTAAAGTAATTTCTGATTATCAGATATCAATCCAGGTATTGGGAGAGTTCATTCTTAATGTTATTACTTGTTCGGAGATATTTCTTATCTATCTTACTACTGTTTTTTATAGTTTTTATTATACAGCTTCCAAGTTTTGCTGACGTTACGCCTATTCGTGATCGGACTACACAGGTACAGGATGCATTCTTAATAGCAGTCGGAGTTGAATCCCCAGTAGATGTTACTGAAACACACCTTGCGGCAATTACAAGCCTGAATTTAAGAAACAAAGGTATCACTGAACTAAAATCAGGGGACTTTTCAGGACTGACTGGACTTGTAAGCTTAAATCTGCATGGAAATCAACTCAATAGTCTACCAGATGGCATATTCAAAGGGTTGACTGCATTGACCACGCTCCGATTAGGTGGTAATACCGTTAATCCATTACCAATTAGGGTATTACTTGAGAAGGTTGAAACAGACCAGATTAGAGCGGTTGTACCAACAGGTGCTCCTTTTGATATTATTGTACCTATAAGTGCAATGAACGGTAGTATTTCAGGTAATGCTACCTCACTTACCGTCTCCAAAGGTTCAGTTGAAAGCAGTACCGTTTCATTGTCGCGCACTGTAGGTACCACGGATGCCGTCACCACGAATATTGGTACGCTCCCCAATTTGCCTCTTAACCACTACGGTTATGTTCTATCTAAACCAGACACATTACCACTTGAAATTATTAGTGCTGTCACCACACCTTCAGTCACCCCTGAACCCCCAGCTGAAACAGAAACCCCATCACAGCCAGAAGTACCCCAAAACACTGCCCCCACTTTCACTGATGGCAGTACTACAGTCCGTTCTATAGTTGAAAATAGTGAAACGCCAGTAGACATCGGGAGTATCGTATCAGCTACGGATGCTGAAGAAAATACATTAGAGTACAGACTCAGTGGTGTAGATGCTGCATCTTTTGATATTGTTAGTACAACCGGACAGTTGCAGACTAAAGCAGCATTAGATTATGAAACAAAAAAAGTATATAGAGTTACAGTTACAGTCTCTGATGGTGATCTAACAGATTCTATTTCAGTGATCATAAGTGTGATAGATGTAGATGAAACTCCTTTCGTTTCCACATTTGTTGCTGTAAGTGAACGTACATCACAGGTACAAGAAGCAATCTTGGAAGCCCTTCCGAGTGAACTTGTTGCCTCTGATGTGACGCAGACACATCTCTCAACAATTACTACCCTTAGTCTACGAAATAAAGATATTACAGAACTAAAAACCGGTGATTTCTCTGGACTCAACAAACTGACCAGTCTCAATCTCTTTGGAAATATGTTGGAAAGTCTACCGGTTGGTATATTCGATGGACTAACTTCTTTGACATCGTTACGTTTAGGTGGTAATTCTGTTGACCCTATTCCACTCATGGTAGCACTACAGCAGGTTGCCGAGAATCAGTTCCAAGCAGTCGTGCATACAGGTGCACCCTTTAATATTATCCTACCCATTGAAGTTACGGACGGTATGATTAGCGATGGAGCAACAGAAATAGTGATTCCGACAGGTAGTGTGAAAAGTGATCCTTTTACAGTTACATCCAGTACCGGAGGACCCAGTGTGGTAATTGGCACGTTACCCTCTTTGCCAATAAACCATTTTGGATATGTCCTTGCTAAGTCTGCGGTGTGTAATCGTACATCACAAGTTGCTGATACGATTGCTGCAGCAGTTCCTGGGGCAAGCGATTGTAATAATGTTACGGATATTGATCTTGCTTTGATTACATCACTTGATCTGAGCGATAAGTCCATTACATCTCTAAGTGCTGACGACTTCGCGGGATTGGTATCTCTTACGAGTCTCGATCTCAGCAATAATCAATTAGAAAGTCTACCAGATGGTTTCTTTGCCAATTTGTCGAGTCTTACCACGGTCGATTTGAGTGGAAACTCAGTAGACCCATTCCAACTGACACTTTCCTTAGTCAAAGTCGGTGATGATCAATTTAAAGTTGTTGCACCGTT
>JAGFCA010000073.1 GCA_022394755.1 Candidatus Poribacteria bacterium | reverse complement strand
CCTGGAAGCGACTTTTACATTGTGTTTAATCAAACATGGAATACTTTCGATAGTATCAATACTGACGAATGGACGATATTGAGTAAATTCACATTTTTACTTAGCATCTAAAATCGCTTACTCTGAAACTTGTGATCTTCGTATTTAGCAATATCTAATCTAATGCGAATTAGATCACGGATATATGGTCTCATTCTATCCTACAATACAAATCGAGGTCATCAATCTCACATTGATCTCATCAAGTAAACAGCTATTGTAAGCGAAATTAAAAGACACTTACTTTCATAATCATTTTAAATTTACTAAGTGCATCCATAATTGTGTTTAGGTGAATCATTTAGTTTTATCAGTTGAATTCTGTCCATGTAATCCTGAGTAACCAAATGAATTGCCGACACAATAATTCAGATGTTGGTAGGGAATTCGATACACTGATGGATACCTTACGGTTGAAGGAAACTCCAATCCCCGACTACTTATACCATCTCTAATAATCTATGTCTCGTGCCTATGTCAAGTTAATATAGCATTAAGATTCCATTCTGTACGGTATTTCAAGACACTCATGCTACCAATACACTGGAGATTCATTTATAGATGTGGTATGATATAAATCATAATTTTAGTATTTACTAATAACGATATAAAACAAACATCATAATTGAAAAGTCAAGGAGTTTTACCAATGAAAAAACAAAAGATTGTGGCGAGTTACCAACATTTTCACGTAATACAACATGATTTAGATGAGACTGGGGATTTAAAGGTCGAATGTAGGAAGCAATTGGGAAACGGTGTTCGGTTAGCAGACTGGAACGATATTGTAGACTATAGTGAAACTGGTGGATCTCTTCAGGATTTCATTGAAGCACTCAAGATCCCGCTCGAATATGTCAATCCAGAAGATATGGAACCAATCCCAAATACTTCATATCGCATTTCAATGAATGGAGAGCTACATTGGCTGGATGATAGACACTATTTCTTTGTGCGGCATGATCACACGAAACGAGAAGATTTTCTACCACATGGTGACCTTGATGACTATCATCTGACACTGGGTTCATGGTTTGGAGCGGGTGGATATGCCCTTTGCTA
>JAGFCA010000043.1 GCA_022394755.1 Candidatus Poribacteria bacterium | reverse complement strand
TTGGAAATAGGGTCGAAGGTTTCAACCTTATGTGGTCACCGATTGCGAACTCAGTATATCTGCCTCGGTAGGCATCTTCGGTCAGAACAGTCCTATCCAATTGTATTGTGTAACGTTCACTATCCAGTTGACCTGTCCTACCGATAATCAACTCTCCATTCTGATCAAACTCCTTTTCCTCAAGATAGTGTTGCACTTCACTTCCTTCAAGAAGTTCTTTACCGAATAGGTCGTAGAAGAACTTTGGCTCTTCTTCTAATCGGAATCGGTCTGAGAATTTGGAGTCTCCATCAATAGTTGGCAAGAGAGGTTCTTGTGGTCCTAAACTCTGTGCGCCACAACCGTAGAGCACAACCAAACTTAGGATACATGGCACTACAAGTAAAACATTAATAAGTCGTTTTAACTTGTTCATTAGTTTGATATTCCTCCTTAGGAAAAATTTGAATCGGGTCCAGACAACCAATTTTGTAGATCACATTTTCCGGGTTAGATGTCTGGCATCCGAGAACCATAACTGTGGAAAAAATAGATAAATTTGCAAACGAATAGAAAAAATACTCGTTAGGTACTGTAACAGATTATCCATCTGAGTTGGATAATAACACTTACCTAAAATAGACTTCTGCTTCATAGAATCTGAGATTGTAAGTTTAGCAGAAGTATTATTCAATCCTCAGATTATGGGTTTGTGGATAACTATCCACAAAACGCTTACTAAGCGTATAAAATAACATATATGTAATTTTTTGTCAAGTATTTGACGAAAAAGGTTATGTAACTGAGTAATTCTGATAAATCATACCAAAAATGTCATTATTATGCAACAATAAATTTTTAATGATCTCTTTTTGATATGCTTCAACCTTTTTCCTACTTTTATAGGAGGGTATTGATTTCACTTGTTAATACTTTCGGTAGGACTTCTAACAAATTCAATAAATAAAGCAAGAGCAATGCCTATACATAATCCAACAACTCCTGATAAAATAAAAATTAATTTGAATTGAGGACTAACAGGAATTTTTCTTGGTACGGCAAGATCAACGATCTCAATTCCTCCTTTCTGAGAAGGATTAACATCGGATTCTGCTCCTATAATCTCAGATTCAAGATATCTTTTTTCTATCTCTTCCTTTATTGTGCTAATCAATTCAATTCTTGTACGTAATCGCGTTAGAATATGTTGATTTTCAGGTATTTGGTTTAGTAATTTTTCAAGTTCCTCATTAACCGCCTGCAGTTCTTTTTTGTGT
>JAGFCA010000092.1 GCA_022394755.1 Candidatus Poribacteria bacterium | reverse complement strand
GCATGGCAAAACAGAAGAAATGAAAAACAGACCAAAACAAGTTGGAGGTTTACTACAGATGATGCACGTATAAAACTAAAACGACTATACCCATCGATTATCACTTGACTAAGCAGTAGGTATAAAGAACATAGTTGTAAAGTGCGAAAAACTTTACACACCGAATGGTGTTTCTGACTTCAGGTTGTCTTTTAAGAATCTCTTAAGGTATATTTACCGTTGATTCTTGATCGGTGTAATTGGCATTGATTCACTGTACCGATTTTAGATTGTGTTATTATAATATCATTTAAAAAACTGTCTTATTCAAAGAGTCGGGATTCGGAGATCCCTCCTACCATCTTATTCAAAGAATCGGGATTCGGAGATCCCTCCTACCAAAGAACAGAACACCAAATAAAGTCATAATGTAAATAAATCAATTGAAAATGGTATTATATAGGTAACAGTAGCTGATTCGTATATGTCTCAATGCGTTCATTTGCCAAGTCAATATACTTCTTTTCAATATCATAGCCAATATAGTGTCGACCAGATTTTAGTGCTGACAGGCATGTTGTACCACTTCCACAAAAAGGGTCTAAGACCACATCTCCTTCAAAGGTATAGAGTTGAATGAGTCGATGTGGTAGTTCTTCAGGAAAAGGAGCTGGATGTCCAATACGTTTGGCTGAAACGGATGGAAATGTCCAAATACTTTTCGTCCATGCTAAGAAATCCTCTTTGGTAATTGTATTTTCTTTATCATTACGTTTTCGTGAGAATGAGTCTTTTGAGAATACGAGGATATATTCGTGTATATCTCTCAGGACAGGATTTGCTGCAGATAACCAACTTCCCCAGGCAGTAGAACTTCCAGCACTTGATGCTTTATCCCAGATAATTTCTCCACGCATATAATATCCTATATCTAACATATCTTCGATGATGAAACTATGTAGAGGGATATAAGGTTTTCGTCCTAAATTTGCTATATTGATGCATGCCCTACCACCCGTTACCAATTTCTTGTAGGTTTCAGAAAAAACAGAACGGAGCAGTTCCCTATAATCCTCTAAGGATAGATCGTCATCGTATTCTTTCTTAGCATTATAGGGTGGAGAGGTAACCATGAGATGAATGCTGCTATCTGGAATATCAGACATATTCTCACTGGATATACAATAGAGTTGGTTTAGGTTTTCATCAGGAATTGTGTTTTCTATCCACTTTTTTGGTTCAGGTAATTCTTGATCAGCGTATAGTTTTCCTTTATAAAATTCACTGGAATCGTGATTTATTCTTCCAGATGTTCCGAATTCACTGGTTTTTGTCCCCTGTTTTTTTGTGTGTGAATCTATTTTCTCCATCCTTTGTTTCTACCTCAATAGCGATCAGGATACCAATAAATCACATCACGTTTTGGAAACAACAAATCTAAAAATCTCGAGATTTCATCTGAAACTGATTTACTTATATTTGCATGTTCCCAGCCAATATCCCCAAAAAGGAGTCTCCAGAAATATTCTTCACTTAGTTCTAACTTTATAGCATCTGTATCATCTTCTATGATTTGAACTGTATCATTCCCATCATAACGCACCACTGCCTGTTGACCGTTAACAATTGGGAATTTGACTGCCAGTTGAGGGAACGATTCATCAGAATCTGCAATTTTGGATTCCCAATCTACCACGAAACGTCTCAAGAGTGTGGTAAGACTAACTGCATAAAGCATCATATTTGTATTGGTTGTGGTATTTACCTCACTGTTAACTTCTGCAATCAGGCGTTCTACAAAAGGATGTTTAGGTGTAAACATCCCTGAGATGGTATCAATATTTTGCTGTTCACATACCTTTAAGAGATGGTATTTAAGTGTATCAATTACATCTGGA
This sequence comes from Candidatus Poribacteria bacterium, assembly GCA_022394755.1. Lineage (GTDB taxonomy): Bacteria > Poribacteria > WGA-4E > WGA-4E > WGA-3G > MSPOR6. The sequence continues at coordinate 3,779 of JAGFCA010000092.1, read as the reverse complement.
TGATCACGCAAATATCCAACTTCACGGATATCCACACTTGCTTCATCAATCTGATAGTTTAAATATCCAACAGGATATCCGTTTTGATGTGCCACAACGGTTGGTAGGATACCACGGATTCGCGAAGGTTCCATATCCCAGTAGGAACGCGTCCTTGAAATGGTTCCGCTCTGGCGTCCATTAGAAATATCGTAGATTGATGCCACAGCATCTAAATCAGTCTCTAAATTAAAATCTCTTATCTCGTAAGCTGTTTCTTTTTTATTCCCATCCGTTGGTTTTATAGGTAAATTGAAACCCTCTATAGGTAAGGAAGTCCATCCAAATTTCTCGTAGAATTCCTTTGGTATGATAGTAAACAGGATGCCAAGGTCATATCCTTCTGTTTTAAAATATTCTGTCGTTTGACGCATGAGGGCAGATGCATAACCTACACCTTGATATTTGGGATGTGTACAAACTCCACCTATACCTCCCATCGTTACAAGTGAATCACCTATCCTTATCCTCCGTTCCCAGATACGTAATGTTGAAACAACCCTGTTATTGATAACAACAACCCTTGTTTGTTGTAGTCTGTAGCTGCTGTCGTTTTTCACATATTGCCAGTATCGTTCATGTTGATTTGGATTAAATGCTATACAGTTTAGTTCAACAACCTGCTCTAATTCTTTCTTGTGTGCTGCTCGGATTTCCATTCAACTTCCTTATACAATTTACTGCATTGTAAAAATTACGCCTAAAGCTTCGCCTGGGGTCTCAATAAGTTTATTACATGCATCGGATGCATTTTCAATTGGAACAATATCGGTGATTAAATGTCCAACATTTATTTTACCTTCAGACATCAATCTAAGGGATAATTCCAAATTTCGTTGTGTTGGCCACTGTACAAACACAGGTGGATAGTCAGCCCCATGTTCATAATCCTCATCGTGATATCCGGGACCTGTACGTGCAGCACTAATAACATCAACATTACCAAGACCAGCTGCAAATCCATGGGTAATGCTTGCTCCACCAACAATGACAATTCGTCCCATTTTGTGTGTATCGGGTGCTGTTTTTAACATTGCACGAATTTGTTGAAATGCCCCGCTGGCATCTCCGCCGAATGCAATTATTCCGCAATCCATACCGTATCCTCTTGTGAATTCATCTGCGATAGGAATTGGATCGATTTCAGAAACATTTATAGCTAAGTCTATGCCAGCATTTTCAGCAATCTTTACTCGTAATGGATAATTGTCCAATCCGATAACATACGCCCCAGCAATTTTTGCGACTTGGTTTGCAAATTGTCCGAGAATACCTAAACCTGCTATAACAATGTTTTCTCCGATACGTATGCGTCCCCGTTGTACTGCATGTAGAGCAGTAGCTGCCAAGTGTATGGATGCAGCGTGTTCAAATTTTACGTTTTCTGGAATCTTTGCACATAGGTTATGAGGAACACAAGCATACGTAGCATGTAATGCATAACCTCCACCCATTCCTGCTACTCTATCACCGATTTCAAATTCGTCACAATCTCCCTCTTTTCCAATGACAACGCCTGCATTGGTATATCCGAATGGTCTTTTATTATCGGGAGATCCTGGATTTTCTCTTCTTCTTTTCATACCCCCGAGTTCTGTTCCGGGACTGACCATTGAAGTGTGCACTTCTACAAGTAATTGTCCAGGAATTGGATTTGGTGTTTCCTGTTCCTCTGTTGTGATGTAACCTGCATCGTTACGCATCACAACTTTTCTGATTTTACTCATTTATGTTTCCTTTAATTACAGTAGTATCAATTCAATTCGTATTTTATTCTATTTTTGATTTACTGTCAATGAAGCAGGATTCTTGATGTATGTAAAGTTTTATGAGGAACCATTATGTTGTATTCGTATTTGGAAACCAATATTTATATCAAGTATTATTTATTATTTTTTTTAATTTCAGTTATGATAGATTTACGGATTCTGTGTAATGTAAAAAAGAGTTAATATTTCTGATGGTCTAAAGAGGTAAAAATCGACATTTAATCCTAATATGCAGGTAAAAAATAAGGTCAAAAAAACCGATATTTAATCCTAAATCCCAGACTGAAGATTGTGTTGTTAATACATTAGTCTATGTAATGAATAATTGAACAAAGTTACACTTTTCGTCACATCGTGTGACATTAAAATTGGTGTAAATATCCTCTGTTAGCCTTGTCATAGGCTGGCTTTTCTCCGCTTTTAATTGAATTTATAATAATTTTAGAATTTAATGGTTTTGTGTTATTTTGTCCTTTCTTATTTTTTGGATTTCCAACGGTTAAATAAGTTATTAGTGGATAGTTATTGGTTGATAGTTGTGTTCTTATTCCAAATTGTGTTTTCATTCTGACAGATTTTCTTAATGTGTGATTCAATTCTTTCCTTATTTGTATGTTAGATGTTATAGATGGACGTTTTTATTTTCACAACAGTTTTTGCTATTTTATGTAATATACTATAACACAACAAGATATAATAGCCAAATGAAAATTGTTTATTGTGATATATATAGTTATTATAATTTTCTTTCGTTATTTATTGAGTCTAACTAATTGTTATATTTTATTATTTTTAGTTGCATAATGTTCCTATAGTTTGGACAATTTTATGGAATACACCTTTCGCCCCTCTGGGCTTTGATCTTGGTTTTTATGTTGTTGCTACAAACCTTTCGCCCCTCTGGGGCTTTGATCTTGGTTTTTATGTTGTTACTACAAACCTTTCGCCCCTCTGGGGCTGTCTTTAGTGTTGTTTGAGTTTATTCTCCAATTTGGGTTTGTGTGAGAACCTATTGAAAAGTAATATCCATTGTAATTGATCAGTATACATTATCAAGATAGGAATTGTTAATTTGTGTCAAGGTTATTCTAATAAACATTACGTCCCTACAGGACTCGATAAAGTGGATTATTACATTTTTCTATAAACATTCGGTCCCTTCAAAATCAGTTATCAGAATCAACGGTATGAATGGGTTATGGCGTTCGTCTGAGCATTCATTATTTGGCGTCGGACTTGCTGCCGACCTTTCGCCCCTCTGGTGCTTTGATCTTGGTTATTATGTTGTTGCTACAAACCTTTCGCCCCTCTGAGGCTGCATTTAGTGTTGTTTGAGTTTATTCTGCAGTTTGGGTATGTGTTAGAACCTATAGAAAAGTAATACCCATTGTTATTGATCATTATACATTATCAAGATAGGAAATTGTTAATTTGTGTTAAGGTTATTTTAATAAACATTGCGTCCCTATGGGACTCGATAAAGTTGATTATTACATTTTTCTATAAACATTCGGTCCCTTCAAAATCAGGTATCAGAGACAACGGTATGAATGCGTTATGGTGTTCCTGTGAGCATTCGTTATTTGGCGTCGGACTTGCTGCAGACCTTTCGTTCTCTGGGGCTTTGATCTTGGTTATTATGTTGTTGCTACAAACCTTTCGCCCCTCAGGGGCTGCATTTAAGGTATGAATGCGTTATGGTGTTCCTGTGAGCTTTCGTTATTTGAAGTCGGACTTGCTGCAGACCTTTCGCCTTCTGGGGATTCTTTTAACCGCCTTTGAGTTTATTCTGCAATTTGGGTCTGTGTGAGAAACATTGAGAACAATCAGAATACTTCAAAATTGTATTTGTGCCTAGTGCTTAGTCAAGTGATAATCGATGGGTATAGTCGTTTTAGTTTTATACGTGCATCATCTGTAGTAAACCTCCAACTTGTTTTGGTCTGTTTTTCATTTCTTCTGTTTTGCCAT
>JAGFCA010000020.1 GCA_022394755.1 Candidatus Poribacteria bacterium | reverse complement strand
GTGCCTCATTGACATCAGTAACATTTATCGTTATGCTGATGGTATCTGTTTGACTTCCATCAGAGACAGTAACTACCACAGAATAACTATTCTTGGTTTCATAGTTAAGATGTGTTTTACTCTTAAGCTGACCATTGGATGTGTCAATGTCAAACGACGCTGCATCTGTGCCACCAAGACTATATGTCAAGGTATCATCATCGGAATCCATTGCTGAAACAGCTCCGCCGATGTTCTGTCCTGTATCAGTGTTTTCAACTACAGAACGGTTGGTACTATCCCCTTCTGTGAACTCAGGAGCATTATTTGTAACCTCCACAACATCAGTAATGTTGATAGTCACATTGATAGAATCAGAACCACTATCGGCATCGGTTGCTGTTACCGTTACAGAATAACTACTCTTAGTTTCATAATCCAAAGCAGCTTTTGTTTTTAATTGACCATTAGTTGAATCAATGGTAAAAGAGGATGCATCCGTGCCACCAAGACTATAGATTAGTGTATCGCCATCTTCATCCGTAGCCGATATAGGATCACCAAACACTGTATCCGCATCAGTATTCTCTGCTACAGAAAGGGACACAGAGTCCGAAGCGAAAGTAGGTGCATCATTCGCGTCAGTGACACTGATCGTTACACTGATAGAATCAGAACCACTATTGCCATCAGTTGCTGTTACCGTCACAGAATATGAACTCTTCGTTTCATAGTCCAAAGCAGCTTTCGTTCTGATCTGACCGCTCGTACTGACAATATCAAATGATGTCGCATCCGTTCCACCCAAACTATAGTTCAATGTATCATCATCTGCATCCGTCGCAGAGACAGCACTGCCAATATTCACACCTTCTGCAGTGTTCTCCGCTATACTTCTTGTCGTGCTCGAACCGTCACTAAAGACCGGCACAGAATTAGATGTCTCTTCTACCGCAGGGATAACTTCGATTTCATCAGAACTCGACCTACTCAGTGAATATCCAGAGTGCCTGGTAGGTAATGAAGGTAATGTTCCGATTTGCGCGGTGACTGCTGCAGTTGTCCCAGTAGTACGTGATACACTGATTACATTATCACTCTCAATTTTACCTGTTTGAATCGTAAGCGAAGTGGTATCTTGGTCAATGTTGCCATTGGTAACTATAACAGGCACCACAATATCAAAAGGAGCACCTGTATCTACACTTGCTTTGATCTGTTCCTCCAGATCTATAGTTAGAGATATGGAAAGCGATAGTTGTGTATCCCCTTGTCGTATGCTAACCGAATCCAATGCTGTTAATCCAACAAACACACCAATGGGAAGACTACTAAGTTGATTATTATCTATCTGCAGGGTAGAAAGCTGTGATAAACCGGAGAATATGTCTGACTGGAGACTCAGGATTGATTTATGGCTGAGATAAAGTTCTTCAAGTTGTGTTAACTCTTGAAAAATGGTTTGCGATAGATTATTAAGCGAGTTACTTGATAAATTGAGTACTTCCAACAAAGTCAACTCATCAAAAATGTCGTTTGGTAAATTCTTCAGTCCATTGCCCACCAATCTAAGTGTTTCCAACATTCTCAAGCTATCAAAAACACCTGAAGGGAGTCTTTCCAATGAACTGTTACCGGATAAAGAAAGTACTTCCAACGAAGACAATTCATCAAAAATATCTGATGGTAAACTTGTCAAGGATAGGTTGTTTTCTATTATTAAGCTTTTTAAGGATGTAAGACCAGAGAAATCACCACTTTTAAACGTACTTATAGTACTTGAGGGAACTGTTATGGAAGTAATTGCAGAAAGTACAGCATCGTTAATTCCCAATGTAGTGTCAATTTGCATGTCGGTAATAGCATTTTGGATACCAAGTAGCACCGAATTTGTCCTATCAGCAAGAGCGCTGGATTCCAATACGTCAATAACGTTGACCGTAACATCAATACTGGCACTGCCGCCGTTTCCATCTGATACAGTCACAATGACAACATAAGTATTTTTAGTTTCATAATCCAGTTCAGCATTTGTGCTAAGTTGTCCTGTATTGCTGTGAATGGAAAAGGATGCCGCATTCGTTCCACTAAGTGAGTAGGTTATTTGGTCACCATCACTGTCAATTGCATTTAAAGTATCACCGATAGCAGTACCATCAGAAGAATTTTCTCTAACAGACCTGCTGGTTGCGATTCCCTCAACAAACTCAGGATAGTTGTTGATATCTTCTTCGTGTACGTTAGTGACTCTGATGGTTACATTGACGGAATCGGTAAGTGTACCATCCGATGCTGTAACTTTCACAGAATAAACACGCTTATCCTCGTAATCCAAATCATCACTTGTTTTGAGTTGTCCAGAAGTACTATCAAGACTGAACGAAGATGCATCGTCTCCACTGAGAGTATAGGTTAACTCATCACCATCACCGTCTATTGCAGAAATCGCACTACCAATATTGACATCTTCATCTGTATTCTCTGCTATACTTCTGTTAATGCTATCGGATGCAAATACTGGTGCTTCAGCTACATTCGTCACATTGATCGTAACACTGATACTCTTAGTATTAGCAAGATCACTTGAATCCGTAGCTGTAACAGTAACTGCATAGGTAGACTTCGTTTCATAATCCAAATCATCTTCTGTTTTAAGTTGCCCCGTCGTACTATCAATACTAAAAGATGCTTTATCGGTGCCACCGAGAGTATAGGTTAACTCATCACCATCACCGTCTGTCGCTGTAACAGGTGTCCCGATGTTTGTTCCTGATGAGATATTCTCTGATATACTCCGCGTAGTGCTCTCGCCATCAGAAAATATTGGTGCCACATTCTCACCAATTTCTGTTACATCTGTCACATTGATTGTAACATCAATTGTATCTGTCGCATTGTCTCCATCTGTAGCGGTTACTGTGACTGAATAAGAATTCTTCGTTTCATAGTCTAAACTGGCATCTGTCTGAATTTGTCCAGTAGTATTTACAATATAAAAGGACTGGGCATCTGTTCTACTTAGACTATAGGTCAATATATCACCATCATCATCTGTCGCTGTAACAGGACTACCAACAGCAACACCTGGGGCAGTATTCTCTGCTATACTTAGGACAATGCTTTCTGATGAAAACACAGGTGCTTCATTGACATCGGTCACGTTGATTGTAACGTTAATCGTAACCGATTGATCTTCTGTATCCGTAGCTGTAACAATGACAGAATAGGACGACTTCGTTTCATAGTCAAGTGATGCTTTTGTCTGAATTTGTCCAGTGGTATTTACAATATCAAAGGACGCTGCATCTGTGCCACTAATAGCATAGGTTAAAGTATCAGCATCTGCGTCTGTTGCGTCAACAGGACTCCCTATATTGACCCCTGCAGCAGTATTTTCTTGAACGGATCTTGTCGTGCTACTCCCATCTGTGAAAACGGGTGCGTTGTTAACATCCTGTTCGTCAATGTTCGTAATATTGATTGTCACTGGTATGGAAGCTGTAAGACTACCATCCGATGCAATGACCGAGACGTAATAGACATTCTTTGATTCGTAATCCAGTGCTGCTTTCGTTTGAAGTTGACCACTTGTTTCACCAATATAAAAGGACGCTGCATCTGTTCCACTTAAACGATAACTCAATGTATCGTTATCCTCATCTGTGGCTGTAATAGGAGAACCGATATTTGAACCAGAATCCGTATTCTCTGCTACGGAAAGTGTCGTACTCACAGATGAAAATACGGGTGCTTCATTTACATCGGTAACGTTGATCGTCACTGATATTGTATCTGTCAGACCTTCTGTAGTCGTTGCTGTGATAGTTACTGAATATGAAGATTTTGTTTCAAAATCCAGTGATGCTTTAGTCTGGAGTTGACCAGAGGCACTTACAATATCAAAAGATGCAGCATCAGTACCGCTGAGACTATATGTCAAGGTATAACCGTTATCATCAGTCGCTTCAACAGGAGTACCGATGTTTTGTCCTGCAACTGTGTTCTCAGCAATGGACCGTGTTGTGGTTTCGCCATCTGAGAATACCGGGTCTACCGCATTGGTTGGATCACGATGGATTAAAATCGGTAAGGAATTGGGTTTGGTTAGAGTATAACCGTAATGATTGATAGATGGAAGATCGGGCAACGTTCCAACATCAGCAGTGACATCATCTGTGGTATTTAGTGTACGGGTTACCGTTAGACTCTCGCTATAAATTTTTCCTGTGGAGATTGTAAGTGTTATTGCACCACCATCAATGCTACCGTTTGTAACACTAACTGGTACAATTATAGAAAAAGGTGCACCTGTTGGAACTTTCGCCTTAAATTCATTGTCTGCGACCCTTTCAAGAGTCACTGTAATTAACATTGGGTCAACAGTGTTTTTTTCCCAGACGTAGAGTCGTCAAAGAAGTTAATCCTTCAAAAATTCCATCCGGTAGACTACTGAGTTGGTTATCATATAGGTTCAGATTTGTCAGTTTAGTCATACCAGAAAAATCACCGGATTTTAGTTGAGTAATACTTTTGTTACGTAAATTTAGAGATGTGATCTCAGTAAGCTGTTCATCGGTAACATCCTCTGCAGATTCTACTCCTAATGCAGCGACAATAGCATCAGCAACTTGGGAAGTTCGTTCAACCACGGGTGTGATTTCTGGAGTATCTGTTGGGGTTTGAGCAAAACTTGCAACCTGGTGTCCAATAATCATTAATATAATCAAAAGTGTAAAGCCGATATTTTTCTGATTTATATATGTACCTGTCATCTAATTTACCTTTTTATATTTCCTTCTATAATTTTTGTTAGATATTATTATAATTTAATTTTTTACCAGTCTATTGGTTAGTCAATGCAATTATTCAGATGTTTCTTGTGTAAAAACAATCACATGAAATCCTTCCATAATAGCGGTTAGTTGGATTTTATGAAGATTAAATAAATTCTGTGAAAATATCTACCTAATCTTCATATAACAATCATTGTGTTGAACTATTTAAGTATCAACATTCTACGCGTTGCAGTAAAATCTCCTGCCTTGAATGTAACAAAATACACACCTGTCGCTACGCGTTCTCCCAGTGCGTTTCTACCATCCCAATGAGCAGCGCTTTTACGATCCCTGTAGAATCCCGCTTTTTGATGTCCTAACGCTAAATTACGAACGACAATGCCACGAATATTGTAAATTGTTATCGTAACATCAGATGCTTCAGATAACTGATACGGGATCCACGTTTCTGGATTAAATGGATTTGGGAAGTTTGGCAAGAAATCTGTCTCATCGGGTATCGGATCAATTGCAGTTGGTGCAGCATTGTCATCTTCAATTACCGTTAAAGGCAAATTATCCGATTTGACAAGTCTGTAACCGGAGTGTGATTCGGGTATGGAAGGTAGTTCTTCAATATCCACAGTGACTGCATCAGTAACACCTGCATATCGTACCGCATGAATTGATCTGTTACCATTGTCAGTACCTGTATTGAAAGTCACCTCCTTACTACCGATAATAGTACCTGTATCTGATACATCCGTTTTAATAGTCACCTCGAATGGAGCCCCAGTGTGTAAATTAGGAACGAAATATTTTCCATTAACTCCATAAATTGATGTACTTGTAGTTTTAGCTAAATCCACCTTGATATCTATTGGGTTTCTTGTGTTACTTGCTAACTTAATAGTTTCAAGTTTTGTTAAACCCACAAAAATATCATCTGGAAGACTTGTGAGTCTATTAAACACTAAGTTAAGCTCTCTTAATTGTCTTAACTCGTCAAATACAAATTTGGGAAGAGAAGGAATAGCATTGTTAAATAGATCTAAAACTTTCAAATTGCCTAATCCATCAAAAACGTCTTTATGCAGACTTGGGATGGAATTGGCCGCGAGGTCTAATTCTTCCAATTTGCTCAACCCATCAAATACATCCTCAGGAAGATCTGAGATAGAATTCGCTCGAAAATTGATTTTTTTAAGGTTCGACAATCCATCAAAGATATCCTCTGGAAGACTCCTGATATCATTCTCTGAGAAGTCGATTTCAGTTAACGAACTTAACCCATCAAATGTATCTTTATGTAAACCTTCTATGTCGTTGTGAGAAAAATTAATTAATTCCAGTGAGGACAATCCGTCAAAAAGATCTTCGTGTAGATACGTCATAGAATTGGTACGAAATAGAAGCCTTTTCAAACCAGTCAATCCATCAAAATCATCCTCTTTTAACGAAGAAATTGAATGGCCAATCAAATTGATTTCAGTGACTGTGGTAAGATGTGTATCGGTTATAGTAGTGCCTAATGGAAGATCTAAAGCGAATAAGATTCTGCCCTCTACTTCCTCAGTCCGTTGATCTAATGGAAATGCTTCAAAGATGTCATTCACATTGATGGTGACGTTTATGGTTCTACTTCCTATCTCCGTATTCTTAGCTTCAACCTCTACGGAATAAGAACTTTTTGATTCAAAGTCAAGATCATCTTTTGTCTTTAATTGACCGGTCTCACTATCAATGTCAAATCTGTTTCTATCTCTACCCTTAAGGCTATATGTTAATGTCACCGATGTATCATCATAATACTGTGCTGTAAGAGGATCACCGATGTTAGAACCTGAATCAGTATTTTCATCGACTGATCGAGTTGCTGATCCACCTTCAAGGAAAACTAAATCGTTGATATTGTTAATTCTAATGGTTACATTTATGGTGTCGCTACCTCCATATCTGTCATTTGCCGTTATTGTTACCGAGTAGGAGGTTTTTGTCTCATAATCAAGATCACTCTTGGTAATTAACTGTCCAGTCTCCTGATTAATATCGAAGTCTGATGCGTCTGTTCCACCGAGAGTGTATGACACGCTATCACCTTCATCCCCACCATCTGTTGCTATCACGGGATTACCGATATTAGTTCCTGAAGGTGAATGTTCATTTACCCACCGTCGCGTGCTGTCTCCATCTCTAAAAGATGGACTTATGTTATTAGTATCAATGACATCTAAAGGGAGGTTGCTTGATTTTACAAAACTATAACCATCATGCCCACTTGGTATATCTGGAAACGAATCTATATCTACTGATACAGCTCCGATACTGCCAGAAGTCCTTGTAACAGTAAGTGTAGAATCACTTTGTACCTGTCCTTTTGGGATAATAATACTGGTTGTATCACCGTCGATTGTGCCATTCGTCACGGTAATGGGTAGAACCATTCTAACAGGAGCAACGGCAGCGATACTCGCTTTGAACGTCCTATCTGAAACTTTATCAAGTGATACGGGAACTGGGATCGGATACACACTATTACTTCTAAGATCAAACTTAGTTAAATTGGGAAGTGCTTGGAATATACCGTCAGGTAAGCTTGATAGTGAATTCCCAACGAGGTTCAGTGTTGTCAAGGATGACAGTCCATCAAAAATCCCTGCTGGTAAACTTGAAATGGATGTGTAATCCAGATTGAGCGTTTCTAAAGATGTCAAGCTATCAAATACATCAGATGGTAAACTTGAAATGGATGTGTACCCCAGACTAAGCGTTTCCAAAGATGTCAAGCCATCAAATACATCTGATGGCAAACTTGTAAGAGAGTTGTGCCCCAGACTGAGCGTTACCAAAGATGTCAAGCCATCAAATACATCAGATGGCAAACTTGAAAATGAATTTGAAGTCAAAACAAGTGTTTGCAATTTGGTTAACCCGCTAAAATCACCACTCTTGAGTGTTGTTATAGAGGCATTCAGTAAATTGAGATTCTTAATTTTCGGAAGATGTGTATCTTTAACATCTGCTGCTTCTGATACATTCGGTATCTGTGATAAAATTCCATTACTTACCGCCTCAGTACGTTCACTCAATGGTGTTGATTCGTCAAAGTAATCTTCAACGTTCACGGTAACAATAATTCTGTCCCGACCATTAAAGTTGTCTTCGACAGTGATGAATATCCTATATGATTTTTCCTTTTCATAATCAAAATCACCATTTACCATTAATTGACCACTACTTGAGTCAATGTCAAAAGATGACACATCGCCACCTGAAAGGGTATAGGTCAATATATCCCCTGCATCCGGGTCAGTTGCAGAGATAGGATCACCAATAGCTTCACCTATCGGTGTGTTCTCTCTTAGTGTACGTTCAGTTGTGTCATTCTCCGTGAACGCAGGTGGTGCGTTATCAAGAATATTAATTGCGACATCAATTGTGGCACTCCCACTATTGCCATCTGAGACAGTAACTGTTACGGAGTATTTCTTCTTTCTATTGAAGTCTAAACTTGCTTTAGTTTTCAACTGCCCCGTAGATGCGTCAATGCGAAATGCCCCTTTATTCGTACCACCTAATGTATAGGTCAATGTATCCAAAGCATCTGGATCAGTTGCAGAGATCGGTTCCCCGATGTTCTGCCCCGCTGAAGCTCCTTCTTTGATAGATCGTGTTGTGCTTGTGCCGTCTGTGAAAACAGGAGGGTTGTTAGATTGTGTACCATCTTCGGTGATGTTGATTGTGATGACAATGCTATCAGTCAATGAGCCGTCAGAGACTGTGATTGTCACAGAATATGAAGACTTCGTTTCAAAGTCTAAAGCAGCTTTCGTTTTCAGTTGACCGTCGCTTGTATCAATATCGAATGATGCTGCATCCGTGCCACCAAGACTATAGGTCAACGTATCATCATCATCATCGGTTGCTGATATAGCACTACCAATGTTTGTATTCGCAGGCGTATTTTCTACCAAAAATCTAACCACAGAGTTGGTAGCAAAAGCAGGGGCATCATTCGCATCAGTGACATTGATCGTTACGTTAATGGAATCTGAAGCATCATTCTCATCCTTAACAGTTACCGTCACCGAATATGAACTCTTCGTTTCATAATCCAATGCTGCCTTTGTCTTTAACTGACCAGATGTGCTATCAACATCAAAACTTGAGGCATCTGTACCACCAAGGGTATAAGTCAGCGTGTTGTTATCATCGTCGGTGGCAGAAACTGCTGTACCGATATTTTGTCCGGTTTCGGTATTCTCAGCAATTGAACGAGAAGTGGTTGAACCATCCGTGAATACTGGGGCGTTGTTAGGAGGTCTTTCATCAATATCGGTGATATTGATTGTAACAGTAATACTATCCGTTGATGAACCATCAGACACCGTGATTATCACAGAATATGAACTCTTCGTTTCATAGTCCAATGCAGCTTTCGTTTTCAACTGACCATTCGTTGAATCAATGTCAAAGGACGATACATCCGTTCCACCTAAACTATAGGTCAACGTATCATCATCTACATCCGTCGCAGAAACTCCACTACCGATATTCACATCTGCCCCAGTGTTCTCTGCGATACTTCTTGAAGTGCTCGCCCCCTCACTAAAGACCGGTGCAGAATTAGAGGGACCTGCCGTCGCTGGGATAACTTCAATCTCATTAGAACTCGATCCACTCAGTGAATATCCAGAGTGAGTATTAGGTATTGATGGCAATGTTCCGATTTCCACGGTTACCGCTGCAGTCGTCCCAACAGTACGGGATACAGTGATTACATTATCACTCTTAAGTTTACCTGTCGGAATCGTAAGCGTAGTGGCGTTTTGGTCAATACTGCCATTAGTGACAATTACAGGTACCTCAATATCAAAAGTAGCACCCGTATCTATACTTGCTTGGATCTGGTCGTTCTGATCTTTTTCTAAGGATATGGAAAGTGAAGTTTGCGTACCAACTTGTCGTATGGTAAACAAATCCAATGCGATTAATCCTTCAAACACACCGATAGGAAGACTACTCAGTTTATTATTATCTATATGCAGGGTAGTAAGCTGAGATAAACCGGAAAATATGTCTGAGCCGAGACTCCGAATTGAATTGTGACTGAGATTAAGCTCTTCAAGTTGGGTTAATTCTTGAAAAATGTTCTCCGAAAGACTATTCAGTGAGTTACTCGTTAAATTCAGTACTTTCAACGATGTCAACTCATCAAAAATGTTGTTAGGAAGATTCCTCAATCCATTACCCACAAGCCTAAGTGTTTCCAACATTTCCAAGCTATCAAAAACACCTGAAGGGAGATTTTCCAATGAATTGTTACCAGAAAAATAGAGTCCTTCCAACGAAGACAATCCATCAAAAATATCAGATGGTAAACTTTTCAAGGAAAGGTTATTGTCAATTATTAAGTTACTCAAGGATGTAAGCCCAGAGAAATCACCGCTTTTAAACGTACTTACTGAACTTGATGGGACTTCTAAGAAAGTAATTTCAGAAAGTACAGAATCATTAATTCCCATTGAAGTGTCAAGCTGCAGCTCCTTAATAGATTCTTGGATACCAAGCATGACAGAATTTGTCCTATCAGCAAGAGGAGTGGATTCTAATACGTCAATGACATTAATCGTAACATCAATACTGGCACTACCCCCATTTCCATCTGATATAGTCACAGTGACAACATAAGCATTTTTTGTTTCATAATCCAGTACAGCATTTGTGCTAAGTTGTCCTGAATCACTGTGAATAGAAAAAGATGTCGCATCCGTTCCGCTGAGCGAATACGTTACTGTGTCACTATCACTGTCAGAGGCATTTAATGTAGGACCAATATCTGTACCAGAATCGGTGTTCTCTCTGACAGATATTGTTGTAGTAATCCCTTCATCAAACTCAGGATTGTTGTTGATGTCTTCTTCGTGCACGTTTGTAACCCTGATGGTAACATTGATGGAATCGGTAAGCGTTCCGTCAGATACCATAACATTCACTGAATATGAACTCTTCGTTTCATAGTCCAAAGCAGCTTTCGTTTTCAACTGTCCATTCGTTGAATCAATGTCAAAAGACGCTGCATCCGTTCCACCTAAACTATAGGTTAGTGAATCATCATCTGCATCCGTGGCGGAAACTGCACTACCGATATTCACGTCTGCTGCAGTGTTCTCGACTATACTTCTTGTAGTGCTTGTACCGGCACTAAAGACTGGCGCAGAATTAGATGTTACGTCTGTCGCTGGGATAACAACTACTTCATCAGAACTTGATCTACTCAGTGTATATCCAGCGTGATTAGTAGGTATTGATGGCAATGTTCCGATTTCCACGGTTACCGCTGCAGTCGTCCCAACAGTACGGGATACAGTGATTACATTATCACTCTCAAGTTTACCTGTCGGAATCGTAAGCGTTGAGGTATCCTGTTCAATGCTGCCATTGGTTACTACAATAGGCACCACAATATCAAAAGTAGCACCCGTATCTACACTTGCTTTGATCTGGTCGTTCTGATCTTTTTCTAAGGATATGGAAAGTGATAGTTGTGTACCATCTTGCAGTATGCTAACCGAATCCAGTGAGGTTAGTCCATCAAACACACCATTAGGCAGACTACTAAGCTTATTATTATCTATATAGAGTGTAGATAGCTGAGATAAACCGTTAAATAGGTTAGACTGGAGACTCAGGATGGAATTAGTGCTGATATTAAGTTCTTCAAGTTGGGTTAACTCTTGAAAAATGGCTTGCGATAGATTATTCAGCGAGTTACTTGATAAATTCAGTACTTCTAACGAAGTCAACTCATCAAAAATGTTGCTTGGAAGAATACTCAGTCCATTACCCGCCAATCTAAGTGTTTCCAACATTTCCAAGCTATCAAAAACACCTGAAGGGAGACTATCCAATAAACTGTTACCAGATAAAGAAAGTCCTTCCAAAGAAGACAATCCTTCAAAAATGTCAGAAGGTAAGCTTGTTAAGGAAAGGTTGTTCTCTATTATTAAGCTCTTCAGGGATGTAAGACCTGAGAAATCACCGCTTTTAAACGTACTTACTGAACTTGAGGGAACTGTTACGGAAGTAATTGCGGAAAATACAGTATCGTTAATTCCCGTTGAAGTATCAAGCTGCTGTTCACTAATAGCTTCTTGGATACCAAGCATCACGGCATTTGTCCTATCAGCAAGAGGAGTGGATTCCAATACGTCAATAATGTTGATCGTAACTTCAATACTGGCACTGCCCCCGTTTCCATCTGATATTGTCACAGTGATAGCATAGGTGTTTTTAGTTTCATAATCTAGTTGAACTCTTGTCCTAAGTTGACCTTCATCGGTGTCAATAGAAAAGGATGTCACATCCGTTCCACTAAGTGAGTAGGTTACTCCGTCACCATCACTGTCTGCGGCAATTATTCTTTCACCAAAAGCTGTGTCGGAATTGAGGTTCTCTGTGACAGACCTTGTTGTAGAAATCCCCTCAACAAACTCAGGATAGTTGTTGATATCTTCT
Source organism: Candidatus Poribacteria bacterium (assembly GCA_022394755.1). Lineage (GTDB taxonomy): Bacteria > Poribacteria > WGA-4E > WGA-4E > WGA-3G > MSPOR6. The sequence continues at coordinate 175,309 of JAGFCA010000020.1, read as the reverse complement.
TCATGCACGTTTGTCACTCTGATAGTTACATTGACGGAATCGGTAAGTGTTCCGTCAGATGCTGTAACTTTCACAGAATAAACATACTTATCCTCGTAATCCAAATCAACCTTTGTTTTCAGTTGTCCGGTGGCACTTTCTATACTGAATGAAGCCGCATCGTCTCCACTGAAAGTATAGGTCAACGTATCACCATCGTCATCTGTTGCAGAAACAGTACTACCTATATTGACATCTGCATCAGTATTCTCTGCTACACTTCTGGTAATACTTTCGGAAGCAAATACAGGTGCTTCATTAACATCAGTCACGTTGATAGTAACAGTTATAGAATCTGTCAATTCACCCGAATCGGTTGCAGTAACAACAACAGAATAGGATGACTTCGTCTCATAGTCTAAACTGGCATCTGTCTTGAGTTGTCCGGTAGTACTTTCTATACTGAATGAAATCGCATCAGTTCCGTTGATACTATAGGTCAGCTCATCATTAGTGTCATCTGTCGCAATAACAGCATTACCAATGTTTACTCCAGAAGAGATATTCTCTGGTATACTCCGTGTTGTGCTCTCACCATCAGTGAATATTGGTGCCACATTCTCACCAAGTTCTACGACATTTGTTACATTAATAGCAACATCAATTGTAGCTGTCGCATTGTCTCCATCTGTAGCGGTTACCGTTACTGAATAAGTATTCTTCGTTTCATAGTCTAAACTGGCATCTGTCCGTATCTGTCCAGTGGTTCTCAAAATATAAAAGGACGCTGCATCTGTACCACTTAGACTATAGGTCAACGTATCACCATCATCATCTGTCGCTGTAACAGCACTACCGATATTGACACCTGGTTCGGTATTCTCTGCAATACTTAGAGTAAGGTTATCTGATGAAAAAGCGGGTGCTTCATTGACATTAGTCACGTTGATTGTTACACTAATCGTATCTGACTCGTCTTCTGTATCCGTGGCTGTAATAATAACAGAATAGGACGACTTCGTTTCATAGTCCAGCGCGACTTTAGTCTGGAGTTGACCAGATGTACTTACAAAATCAAAAGACGCTGCATCTGTACCACTTAGACTATAGGTAATGGTATCCCCATTTTCATCGGTTGCGACAACAGCCGTACCGATGTTTTGTCCTGCAATTGTATTTTCAGCAATGGATCGTGTTGTAGATTCACCGTCTGAAAACACCGGGGCGAACTCATTGGAGGGATGACGATGTATCAAAATCGGTAAGGAACTGGGTTTAGTTAACTCATAGCCGTAATGATTTATAGACGGGAGACTCGGCAACGCACCAATATCTGCTTTGATATCATCAGTTGTATCTGCAGTACGTGTTACCGTCAAACTCTGACTATAGATTTTCCCCACGGGGATAGTAAGGGTAGTAGAAGCATCATCAATGGTACCGTTCGTAACGCTAACAGGTAAAACTATAGCGAAAGGAGCACCTGTTGGAACTTTCGCCTTAAATTCATTATCTGCAACCCTCTCAAGTGTCACGGAAATTAACATTGGATCAACCGTGTTCCTTCCTAAACGGAGTTTAGTTAATGAAGTTAACCCGTCAAATATACCATCAGGTAGGCGGCTTAGCTGATTACCATACAAGTTAAGACTATCAAGTTTAGTCATACCCGATAAATCACCAGATTTTAGTTCTGTAATTCCTTTATTTTTAAGGTTTAGCAACGTGATCTCTGCAAGGTGTGTCTCAGTTACATCATCAATAGAACTCACACCTACTGCTGCAACAATAGCAGTCTGCACCTCTGTTGTACGCTCGCTCACTGGTGTGATTTCAGCATGACCCAATAGATTCAGCATTAATAATACATACACACAATGTGACTTTTAACACATGACCATTATTTTTTTTAAGATATAATTTATTTAAAGCTAACACTTCATATTCCCTCTTAATATGAACTTTTAATTACTCAAATACTCTTAGATATTATGTTTTAACAGAATCTATGGGATAGACATTAGATTTGCTACGGTCATCCCAATCAAAAAAAATTACCAACATTCATTCCGCGTTGGCATTTACATAGATGCAACATATGGCTTATTCGAATATTTTTTAAAAAGTTCTGTCAGATTAGTTTTTGCTCACGATGTGTCCCCTTCAACACATCCATATCATGTCAATTAAGTAATATATGTGAGTATTACCTGATATAGTGTAATAATATCGGTATACAAATGAGCATTCTATACCGATATTATTAATCACAATATGCATATATTATATTATGTTAATTGTTAAATTATATTTTGTCTGTTTATTATTAATTTAGTTTGGACACTAATAAAGTTATTAAATTAGCAATTAGCGAATTAGCGGTTTCACTCTAATAATAATGGTTATTTCAACTGTTATTTCCTTTCTAATTTTATGTATAATACATCATATTACGCCATAATAATCATTATATATTTTTTATATTATTAATAATATATTTATTATGTTCACAGAAAAATATAATTGCCCAACCTATTAAGTGGATCTAATTTTATGTAAAGAACAGGATCTAAGGTCACTAACTATTAAGGGAGTTAGATTAGGACAATAGTTATATTGATCTCTGATGTTAAAATATACCGAAATGAAAAGAAGTCTTGCTGCTACAAGGTATTATCTACAGATAATAACCGTATCGGTAGGATACATACTAAGGACATCGTACTGAAAAAGATGTTGTACTTGGGGTGGTTCAGATGGGTGGAATGGTCATTATAATACCATTTGTAAATGATAATGTCTTTTTATGACGGTTCAAGTTATTAGTTTAAGCCTATTAGATTCCATTTAACATGCACCTGTAATGTAGCGTTGTATTCAATATAGTAGTAAGATGTGAAACAAATCACCATAGGTACGGAAACAGACGAAGAAGACAATTGTTTAACACCCAGCCTCAAAATGTGATAATCACGAATACAAAACAAAGTTCTGTATCAATATAAGTCATAATAATATGACATACATAATTATCGTTATAATAATGTGTATTTTAGAATGGTTATTATAACCCCACTAATAAAATCGGTAGTTTGGGTTTCAACCACTCTGAAATTCCCCATAGAAATACACCATTCATCTTCAAAATCCGTTCATAACCAAGAAACCGAAGCTACCGCTGCTGGTTATGTGCTGAATTGACGTTTATGAGGTATGTCTAAGAAATCAATAGATTCAACGGGTTGGAATGACCAGGTAATAGATGGGTGTTGCAGCAGAAGAGATGTAGAAAATATTCTTTAGAAGAGTTAATGAATTCATGCTAATAGCTTTGCATATCCTATACACCAAAATAACTTGACACTATTCTTATTCACATGGTATTTTAACACATTCAAACCCTATTCATTCACGAGGTGAAATCTTGAGTATTGTTGTCCATGTTTCACATGAAGCCATCCAAAAAATGGGTGGTATCGGAGCAGTATTAGAAGGTTTACTAACCACTCGTAGTTACAACGAAGCTGTTGAACGTACATTACTTGTTGGACCTTTATTTTCCGGGGCAGATTTAGGAGCATTGGAAACGATTTCTTACCATGCATCCGAAGGAATTAATATTACTCCACATGCCACCTCACTTAGTGATATAGAGAAAACCTATCATGTTGAATTGATATATGGACAACGCCAGTTTGAGAGTAAAGATCACAACATTCCAACACTGGTAGATGTACTTTTGGTTAATGTATCGAACAGTAATGAAGACTTAACTAACAAATTTAAATGGCAACTCTATGAACATTTTGGCATCGAATCTAATCGATACGATAGTGAATGGGAATTTGAAGAATATGTCCGGCTTGCTGAACCCGCCTTTGAAGCGTTAAAAGTGTTAACAAGTGAACATACTGAAACACCCATGTACCTTATCTCACACGAATTTATGGGAATGCCGCTTGTCCTAAAGGCACAAATAGAGCGCGAAAATGATACTGGTGCATCAAACATGCATACTGTCTTTTATGCTCATGAAGTGGCTTCGATACGTCCTATTGTAGAAGGACATCCAGGACATGATGTCCGTTTCTACAATGCATTAGAACAAGCAAAATCACAAGGAAAGTTTATTCATGATGTGTTTGGGGATCCATTCTGGTATTTTAAGCATGCATTAATCGAAAAAGCACATCTTTGTGATACTATCTTTGCTGTTGGGGACCTTGTAGTAGATGAACTCCGATTTTTAGCTCCCCAATTTGAATCGTATCCTATTAATCTCGTATATAACGGAATTCCTGCCTTTGAAATGAGTTTAGATGAAAAATTAAACTCAAAATCACGACTTCAAAAGTATGCCAGAACACTTCTTGACTATCGTCCTGACTATATCTTTACACATGTAACCCGGTTGGTAAAAAGTAAAGGACTCTGGCGAGATTTACAAGTATTACACCATTTAGATTCACTACTTGCTTCTAATGGAAAGACCGCAGTCCTGTTTATTCTATCCACAGAAATAGCGACTGGACGTCCACATGAAAACATCCATGAAATGGAACGTGAATATGGTTGGCCAGTATATCACAAGATAGGTTATCCGGATCTCGTTGGGGCGGAAATTGAGTTGAATAATGGTGTATCGGCATTTAATATGCAATCAAAAGCTGTGAAGGTAGTGTTCGTAAATCAGTTTGGATGGAGTCAGGCTTCATGTGGTTCCCGAATGCCAATTGAAATGGAATTTATGGACATTCGTAAAGGAAGTGATGCCGAATTTGGACAATCTATCTATGAACCTTTTGGTATTGCACAAGTCGAACCCCTCAGTTTTGGTGCAATCTGTGTAGTCAGTAATGTGTGTGGTTGTTGCGGTTTCATACAGCGCGCAATAGATAATACTGATTCTCCCAATGTTGTAATTGCTGATTATACTTTTGTAAATGGAGATCCTAAGTCATTAGAAGACGTTCTGCACATCGGATTAACAGAACGGACGAATATTGAAGTCGAAAATAGTCGGGATATTGCTGCAAAACTTCTTGGTAGATTACCAAGAAAAAATCGAGATATTGAAGAAATGATTCAGCAAGGTTATGATATTGCCTCTCGTATGAGTTGGGAAGTCGTTGTAAAGGATTATTTCCTACCTGGATTGAAAAATGCGTTATAATAGTTGTAGAAACGCCGTGTGTTTGACCATCCTATGATAAAGGATAATATATAATGAAAGAAGTACGTCATTCTCATGAACCTATGCCTTTAGGTCCAGGAGAAAAGTTGATGACACCGGAACAAAAGTTCTTTTTTGATCTCCGTGGTTGGATTCTATTGCCATCAGTTTTGTCTGAATCGGAAATCGAAGAGTTAAAAGCAGAAGTGTATGCTGGTGCAAAACATAGTTATCAAGGTGCACTCCAGAACTTACTTGATCATCCTGAGATTGTAGGAATTCTGAACGAAATTGTTGCTGATGAGCGATTTATCTTTGAGGATTGCTACGGATTTCGATGTGAAAATTCGTTTACTACTGTTAGACAACCGGGTTGGAATCTATCCTATGGAAAGGGAACAACAGTACCACACGTCGTCCGACCACCACAACAAGCAAATGCAATGCGTTATCAAGTTGCTGGTGGAAAGATCTTCGCAGGACTTACACGGGTTGTATGGGAACTTGAAGAGGTTAAATCTGGACAAGGCGGAACTACTTTTCTCACTGGTTCACATAAAGCACATTTCAACTATGGCGGACCTGATCCGAATCGACCCAATATCAGTGAATCCCCTTGGGAGGATAACATGCGAGACATGATGGAGGACTATAGTTGTCCGCCTGGATCTGCGATCGTTTTTACTGAGAGTCTCATCCACGCAACTAACGATTGGACGAACCCAGATAACCCACGGTGTGCTGTTTTTAATTGTTACAATTCCGTTTGGGCACAATGGTATCGGTTGAACCTAAGTCATGAAATAATAGAAGCAATACCACAAAAACGTCAATCCCTTTTCCGTGGTACATGGGCAATCGGAGGAGGTCCCGGTGGGAACAGAGAGTATTCATTAGAGAATAACACAACATAATTTTCAATAAATAACCAGATTAAATTCTTTTTTCGCTGTGTCCATTTCAGAGTCTAAGTAATATCTATTAAGGAGTTATGCATGTCAGAAGAAACAAAAATTGATGAAGCTATACCAATGTCACCTGAGCAGAAATTCTTCTTTGATTTACGTGGTTGGATCTTGTTGCCATCTATCTTGTCTGATTCAGAAGTTGAAGAAATGAAAAGAGAAGTATATGACGGTGCGAGACAAAGTTATCAAGGATCATTACAGAAACTACTCGATCATCCAGCAATAGTAGGAATTCTTAACGAAATCCTATCCGAAGATCCGTTTGTCCATCAAGATTGTTACGGTTTTCGATGTGAAGGATCTTTTACCACTGTAAGAGAACCAGGATGGGGTGTATCCCAACGTGGAGATAATGGTTTGCCACACGTAGTGCGACCTCCACAACAAGCAAATGCAATGAGATATCAGGTTGCAGGCGGGAAGATCTTCGCTGGACTCACTCGTGTTGTGTGGGAACTTGAGGAAGTGAAATCTGGACAAGGTGGTACATCTTTTCTCAGCGGCTCTCATAAAGCACATTTCAACTACGGTGGACCAGATCCTTATCGTCCGAATATAGGGGAATCTCCTTGGGAACAGAACATGCGGGATGTAATGGAGGATTACAGTTGTCCACCAGGATCAGTTGTGATTTTCACTGAAAGTCTTGTGCATGCTGCAAATGATTGGACAAACACGGACAATCCACGTTGTGCTGTCTTCAATTGTTACAACTCAATTTGGGCACAGTGGCATCGACTGAATCTAAGCCATGAAGTCATTGAGACTATGCCGACAAGACGACAATCTCTATTCCGTGGAACATGGGCAATCGGTGGCGGTCCTGGTGGGAACAGAGAGTATTCTCTAGAGAATAACACAACATAATTTTCCTTAGTGTATTTAACTTATCAGTTCTTCTACACTTGACCATTGTGATGCCTGCTCGTCATCTGCGAGTATCCTTGTCTTTAATAATGATGACGATCTTGAGTATTGCCTTGAGTTTATCCGTATTATACAAATGAGTGTGGCAGGTAATCCGTCACTTGCCTGCCTTGATTGTTAATAATCTTTGTTATTTTTCCTGTTGCAACTGTTGCATGACAGCATTGATAAAATCTGCATCCCAAGTTCTATCGAGTTCTTGACGAATCCCTACCATGGCTTCTTCTCGCTTTTCAGGAGGGATTTTCGTAAGTTGCGTACGGATTCGGTTCGCATAAAATAGTTCAAAACGCCTTTCTACAGACTCGTTCCAGGCTGTTAATTCTGCTAACTGTTGCAGATATTTCTGCTTGATTTCAAGCGGTGATAAAGCAGGTGTGAGTGTATCTTTTTTGATTTCTTCTCTAACCCGTTTCATCTTTTCCTCAAATTCTTTTTGTTGAATTCTCCACTCTTCATCAGATAATGAACTCAGTTTTCGTGTTATTTCAACTCGAGACTTTACTTTCGGTACAATCTGTTTGTGTATATGGAAATTCAAAAACCTATCTAACTCCTTGAGAGCAGCCTTATCGTTTTTCGTAAAAGGCTTAACAGATTGACGTAACCTATTAATTACCAGCTCAGAATCTTTAAGTAATTGTTCAGTTTCTGGTGTTTTCTTAACCTCATATTCTAAGGTTTCATAGGTTGTCCATTTAATTTCATAGTTATGTAGGAAATAAAAGACACCAATGCTACTAACAAGTAATATGAGAATTACTATTGCTCTGAAGGCTCTCCGTTTTGTCATTGTCTCAATTCTCCTTTATTGTGATTAGCGTTTTTGGACATACTGAATTGTTATCTCTGTAATAATACTCATAATGTTGATTATATATTAATTCCAAAATGAGTCACATAAGATAGTCACAATTCTATGAATTTTAACGACTATTCACAATTTTCGGTTTGTACTGCCATCGGATACTTAGACCACTACCGTTATCAAAATATTGAAGATAATACCATTGCCGATAATTAAAGTCTTATTAATAGAGTCTCTTCAATGTAGTATAAAACTTCATGAGGATTAAGATTTTAATTCGGTAATTCCCACTACCCAAATTCGGGAGGTTTGGTTTCCTAATCACAAACCTTATATCAAAAACATATATCCTAAATTGCAACAACAAGGATTTCTAATTAAATTGTAAAGAAAAATGCAAGTGTGTCTGGCTCTTGCAACCCTACATAGACAAACCATAGCGGTAGAGGTCACGGTTGGCTGTCCCTATCTTTTCCAAAGGAAAAGCACCGTCCATACGGCACGTATTCGGACAAAGTACGTATCCACAACATATTATACCGTAAAAACTGTTTTTATCAAGTTTTACATGTTGGACGGGTGTATAAAGTTTTTGTCACTTTATAACAATGTATCTATCTAACAAGAAGCGTTCGTACAGATATAATTCCTCGTCTGTAGCGGGAACTCCGATTCCCGACTCTTCTCTTCCTCTTCGTAGGGACGGTGTCTCCCCGTCCGATATTTGTATCGCAATCTTCCAGATTGCGTCTTGCGATATAGCAAAAGCTAACAGTTTATGCTACAAATTTGATGCGTATAGTCACAATTTATTTATACACCCTATTGTGAAATAAGGGCGATCTAAATCATGGTATGAGAATTTAGATGGTTTCTTTTGTAAAGGTGCTTGGGGTTCAGAATCACAGATTACGCGGACGGCGTAGATAACAGGGGTTGTATCACAAACTAACAGTTTGTGATACAAAGAGATGAGGTCAGAATCACGGATTACTCAGATTCCACGGAGAAGAGGGATGTTCTGAAGCTTTACTCTTCCGATGTTTCTAATTCCTGCATGAATTCTGCAATGCTCGAAATATCAAGTGTAGTGCCATGCAATTCTGACAAACGATCAAGATCCTCAATAGATGCCAAGGCTGCTTCCACAGGGTAAACATCCTCTAATGGGAAACGCTTTGTAAGAAGTGTTAGGATCATTTTTACAAACGTCTCACGAGAACCTTGCCCGATACCTTGTTCAATACCTTGTTCAATACCGCGCTGTATTATAAGTTTGTAAAAAGGAGATTCTTGCATCATTTCCTCCGATATGAGTTTTTGAAATAAACTTGCATCATAGTTTAAACTACCTAACGTTGATAACGCAAACAGTAATGTGCCGCGCGTCTGCGTGTCAACAGATGCGGATTCCGTCTTTTCGACACATTTTTGAAGCCATGCTTCCGATGTTATACCAACAGGCGGTTTCATTAAAGGTGTAAACGGTAATAGACCAATAGATGCTGCATCCAAAAACGACTCCCCCTCTAATTCTGCCAAACGAATTACCTGATACCTGTGTTGCAAACCGAACTCGTCATCACCATAACTATAACCACCTGGATCCGTTTGTCCAGCATTTGCACTTAAATAGATAACCACCGAATAGACTGGAAGTTCGTACCGTAGCAGAAGATCACCAGCATACGCAAGAACACGTAACGGCATCGGTTTATCTCTGCTATCATGGGTTTGTACTTCTATATGAAGTAAGACTGTTTCACTATGCCACCGCACCTTAAATGTCATGTCATTACGATGGACTTTTACTGTTTGTGCTCTGTGTCAAGTGTCTCTAATACTTCAACATCGGATGTATCAAGAGATAACATGGCGAAGTCATCAGCGAACCTACCCATAAGATGCTTCACGATTTCATCGTATTGTGTCATGTAAGGTGTTTTACCCTTATCCTACAGTCTTTTATTGATTATACTTTGTGCGGTAATGGATTGTCAAGCAAAGTTATTAAGAAGGGTGTGTAAAGTTTTTGTCACTTTATAACAAAGTATCTATCAAAATAGAAGCGTTCGTACAGATATAATTCCTCGACTGTAGACGGGAACTCCGATTCCCGACTCTTCTCTTCCTCTTCGTAGTGACGGTGTCTCCCATCCGATATTTGTATCCTAATCTTCCAGATTGCGTCTTGCGATATAGCAAAAACTAACAGTTTATGCTACAAAATTGACGCGTATAGTCACAATTTATTAACATACCCATGTTGGATGTTTGGCAGCAGTTAACACCGTATTGACATCCCCATGGATGCTGTGATATAGTAGAAACATTCTGTAGTTAGGAGGAGAGGATGTTTGATGACTTTCGACCCAATCAATTTGGACACGGACGGTCTGCTGTAATTTGCCAACACGGTGCAGTAGCAACGAGTCAACCCCTTGCAGCACAAGGTGGATTGCAAATCTTACGTGATGGTGGTAACGCTGTGGATGCAGCCGTTGCAACCGCTGCAATTCTCAATGTCGTCGAACCCATGTCTACAGGAATCGGTGGTGATGCCTTCATGTTAGTCTATCTCCAGAAAGAGAAACGACTACGGGGTTTGAATGCAAGTGGAAGATCACCACACGCAGCGGAATTAGACTTCTTTACAAAGAAAGGAATAACACATATCCCTTCTACAGGAAGTATGTATTCTGTAACAGTTCCAGGTACAATTGATGGATGGTCAACATTGCTTGATGAATGTGGTACGATGCCGTTAGCAGAAGTACTACAACCAGCCATTGATTACGCAGAAAACGGATTCCCAGTCAGTCCTCAAATCAGCCTATCTTGGCAAGATAGTGCTGGCATGCTATCCCAACATCCAGATACGACAAAAACTTACCTATCCAATGGAAAAGCACCGTTACCCGGTGAAATATACAAAGAACCAAACATTGCCAAGACCTTTCGACTAATTGCTGAAGGTGGACGGGATGCCTTTTATCATGGAAAAATAGCAGAAAAAATAGTTCAATTTTCTAACGAAAACGACGGTTTATTCACATTACAGGATTTTGCAGATCATAAATCAGATTGGGTTGAGCCGATCTCTACAAATTATCGTGGATATGACATATATGAAATACCACCAAATGGACAAGGTATTGCAGCGCTACTTGCTCTGAATATCGTTGAAGGATACGATATTAAGGAAATGGGACATAATTCCCCTGAGCATTTACATTATGCGATTGAAGGAATGAAACTTGCCTTCGCAGATTTATATGAAAATGTCACCGATCCAACATTTGTAGACATACCCGTTTCAGACCTTCTTTCCAGTGAATACTCACAGAAACAACGAGATCGTATTTCATCTGAACGTGCAAACATTGATCCGAAAGCAGGTATATCTCCCGTCGGAAGTGATACAGTTTATCTTTCTGTTGTTGATAAAGATCGAAACGTAGTGTCTTTTATTAACAGCATTTTTGCAGGATTTGGATCAGGTTTAGTTGCTGGTGACACAGGAATAATGCTACAGAACCGTGGTGCAGGGTTTTCCCTTAATCCAACACATGCAAACTGCATTGCTCCACATAAACGCACTCTTCATACGATTATTCCAGGTATGATATTCCATAACGAAACACCATTAGTAAGCTTTGGTGTAATGGGAGGTCAAATGCAGCCGCAAGGACATCTACAATTGGTGAATAATTTGATAGATTTCAATATGGACGTTCAATCTGCATTGGATGCGCCAAGGTTCCGTGTTATTGATGGATCAAGAATAATGTTGGAAGGTGGTATTCCCATGAATACACAGGCTGAATTAGCACAAAAAGGACATTATATAGTTCCTGGCAATACTTTTTTTGGTGGTGGTCAAGCTATTTTCATTAATCCGCTATTTGATACATTGATTGCGGGATCTGATCCGCGCCGTGATGGATGTGCAGTTGGATATTAAGAACACCCGTAAACCCTATAACGATGCGTGTTTATCCGTTATTTACTCAATAAAATACTTGACGATTGAACGGTTTTAAGGTATACTATTATCTATATGAAAAGTTAATTAAAAGCAAAAATACGCAATAAATTCCCTCAGCGTCCCACGTAGACGCGGTATCCATAACTATTTTAATATCTTCTTGTTATTGTAACATTATATTGTAGTTAAATCTAAATATATGTTTTTGCTTTGCCATAGGTTCGGTTCTGAAACTGAACCTATTATATTGTAAGATAGGTTTAGATTTACTATTAATAGGATACCAAATTTAGAATTCTTGGAGTATGAGTTAGCACATGTTTCCACATTTATATGAGAAAGATGCCTGTGGAGTTGGTTTTATAGCAAACCAGTCAGGGAGTCGGAGTCATGACATCTTAAAAATGGCGATACAAGCCGTTACAAATTTAACCCATCGAGGTGCAGTAGCAGCTGATGCAAAAACAGGTGACGGCGCAGGCATTCTTACACAGATTCCAGAGAAATTATTCAAGAAAGAAGTAGAGAAACTCGGCGTAAATCTTCATTCCATCAATGACCTCGCTATAGGCACGATTTTCCTCCCTGGAAATGATCCGGAGGCAGAAAAACTTGGACGTCATACCACCACTGACATATTAGAACAATACGGTTTCCCTTTATTAGGATGGCGTCCTGTCCCTATTGATGTCTCTGCTCTCGGGGATCAAGCATTGGCATCTCTACCGTCAATACAACAGGTATTAATCGGTAGGCCTGACCATGTTCCTTCAGAGAAATATGAACAACATCTTTATCTAATTGCCAAGGAATTGGAGCATCGTATCACTGATGAACAATTAGATGAATTTCACATTGCATCTTTTTCACATCGTACGATTGTCTACAAAGGACTCTTGGTTGCTCCACAATTGACAATGTTCTACTCTGACTTGTTAAATACTGATTTTGAAGCCTCATTAGCAGTGTTTCATCAACGTTATAGCACAAACACCTCCCCTACTTGGGCATTAGCACAACCCTTTAGAATGCTTGCACATAACGGTGAAATAAATACATTGATGGGTAATAGAAACTGGATGCGAGCTCGTGAAGCAGAATTAAACTCACCAGTATGGGATGAAGATATCCAAAAACTCGCACCAATTATCAATCCTTACGGTAGTGATTCCATGAGTCTTGATAACGTTCTGGAATTGTTGGCACACTCAGACCGTAGTATACTCCATTCAATGATGTGTCTTATGCCTGAAGCATACGAGCAAATTCCCGATATGCCTGACGCAGTAAAGAGTTGTTATGAATATCTTTCATGTGTCAGTGAACCGTGGGATGGTCCAGCCGCAGTCGCCTTTACTGATGGAAATATCGTTGGAGCAAGTTTAGATAGAAATGGCTTGCGCCCTGCAAGATATAAGGTAACCGAAGATGGACTCGTTGTAATGGGTTCTGAGGTCGGAATTATTGAACTGGATGATAAAATTGTTGTCGAAAAAGGTCGTTTAGGTCCCGGACAGATGATGGCAGTCGACACCTCACGAGGACGATTGTTAACCAATTCAGAGATAAAAGAAGAAATATCAAGTCTAAAGCCTTATGATGTTTGGGTTAAACAGAGCATTCCTTTGAAGGAATTGAAGGCGGACTCCACAACACCAGCTACACCTCTATCTGATAATTTAGAAAAAGATCAGAAAGCATTTGGCTATATGGTTGAGGATATTGAACGTTTCATTAAACCGATGGTTCTACAAGCAAAAGAAGCTGTAGGTTCAATGGGAGACGATACACCACCCGCTGTTATTTCGCGACATCCACGCTTGCTTTATCACTATTTTAAACAGCTTTTCGCTCAAGTTACAAATCCTGCAATTGATTCACTTAGAGAAAGGTTAGTTATGTCACTTACAACCTGCTTAGGTAAGCGACATAACTTATTAACTGAAACAGAACATCATGCTCATGTGATCCGATTAAAATCCCCAATTCTAACGAATGAAGACTTAGCCACATTACGCGCTCAAGAGTTACCTAACTTCAAACTTGAAACTATACCTGTATGTTTTCCTGTTGCTTCTGGACCATCGGGACTGGAGAAAGCGTTAGAGACATTATGTAAGAATGTTATAGATGCCGTCAACGACGGAAATACACTTCTTGTATTAAGCGATAAGAATGTAAATGCTGAATTAGCACCTATTCCTATGTTACTCGCAGTTGGTGCTGTCCACCATCATTTAATTCGTGAAGGCAAACGGATGCAGGTAAGTTTGATATTAGAAGCAGGCGATCCACGTGAAGAACATCACTATGCTGTATTACTTGGATATGGGGCTGATGCTATAAATCCTTATCTTGCTTTTTCTACTATCCGACAACTTGCCGAGGATGGAGAATTTGAAGAACTTTCATCTGATCAAGCAATAGATAACTATAAAGAAGCAGTTGAGAAGGGTATTCTGAAAATAATGGCGAAAATCGGTATATCTACTGTATCAAGTTATCGTGGAGCACAAATTTTCGAGGCAATTGGGATAGATTCTACTGTAATTGACCAATGTTTCACTGGTACGCCTTCACGGTTAAGTGGAATCGGTTTTGAACACATTGGAGCAGAAACACTTCACTTCCATGCGAAAGCTTTTCTTGATGCAGATGAGAAGTCAAACTTACAAGAAGCAGGCTATTTCCGATTTCGTAGACATGGCGAATTTCATGCCTTTAATCCTTCCGTATTTAAGGCTATGCATAAGTTCATCAAGAGTGGTGAAACGGAAGATTATACAGCATATTCGGATGCCATTCAGGAAGGTGAACCTTCAAGTTTGCGTGATTTACTTGCATTTAAAGGGGGTACACCAATCCCTATTAATGATGTGGAACCAGCGGAGGAGATTGTTAAACGGTTTACCACAGGGAGTATGTCATTTGGTGCTTTAAGCAGAGAAACACACGAAACTTTAGCTATTGCCATGAACCGTTTAGGTGGAAAATCAGGTAGTGGTGAAGGTGGTGAAGACAGTGAAAGATTCAAACGACAACCTAACGGAGACCTTGCCTCAAGCGCGCTTAAACAGGTGGCGTCGGGACGTTTTGGAGTTACACCACAATATCTCGCATCTGCCAAAGAATTAGAAATTAAAATGGCACAAGGCTCAAAACCAGGAGAAGGTGGACAGATTCCAGGACATAAAGTTACATTAGAGATAGCTAAAATTCGTCATTCTATCCCTGGTGTACCTTTGATATCACCACCTCCACATCATGATATCTACTCAATTGAAGATCTTGCACAGTTAATATATGATCTTAAGCAGGTAAATCCTCGAGCTAAAGTCGCAGTTAAACTTGTATCTGAATTTCTCATTGGTACAATTGCATCTGGTGTAGCAAAAGGTTATGCTGATGTAATCCAAATTAGTGGACATGAAGGTGGAACAGGAGCATCCCCGCTTAGCTCTATCAAAAACGCTGGAACACCGTGGGAACTCGGTCTTGCTGAAACACAACACCGGTTGGTAGAAAACGATTTACGTGAACGTGTAGTATTAAGGGTTGATGGCGGAATGCGTTCCGGTAGAGACATTATTATCGCAGCAATGTTGGGAGCAGAAGAATACGGGTTCGGTACAAGCGCTATGGTAGCAACCGGGTGTGTCATGGCACGCCAATGCCACTTGAATACATGTCCTGTCGGTGTTGCTACACAAGATCCAGCATTACGAGCAAAATACCCCGGAACTCCTGAAATGGTTGTCAACTTTATGTTGGGTGTAGCAAATGAAGTACGTTCAATCCTTGCTAATTTAGGGCATGGATGCCTTAACGATATTATTGGCAGGCCAGAATTACTTGAACCTGCAGATTTACCTGAGTATCCCAAAGCTGCTACATTAGATCTATCCGAAATAATTACTCCTGCTGACCCAACTGGCAATAGACCGCGTTATCATTTACAAGAACGTAATAATCGTGTAGATACACCTTTAGATGATCAAATACTACAGGATGCAAAATCTGCCATAGAAAACAGAGAACCTGTACAGCTTTCATATCCTATCCGTAATATTCACCGAACCGTTGGTGCTAAACTTTCAGGTGAAATTGCATTCCGTTACGGTGATACACTCTTACCAAAAGAGACTATCCGTTGTTATTTCACAGGAAGTGCCGGTCAGAGCTTTGGAGCATTTTGTATCAATGGATTACAGCTTGTTTTGACTGGGGAAGCAAATGACTATGTTGGGAAAGGTCTGGCAGGTGGAGAAATTGTTATCAAACCGTCACCTGAAGTCGGATTTAATACATATGAAAACACTATAATTGGCAATACCGTTCTTTATGGTGCTACAAGCGGCGTGCTATATGCAGCAGGTAGAGCCGGTGAACGTTTCTGTGTGCGAAACAGCGGTGCTACGACTGTTGTGGAAGGTGTTGGGGATCATGCATGTGAATATATGACCGGTGGAACAGTCGTTATCCTTGGTGATACAGGAAGAAATTTCGGAGCTGGTATGACTGGTGGAATTGCGTATGTTCTTGACGAAAATCAGCAGTTTGAAGGTAAATACAACCAGCAATTAGTTAAGTTAGTTCGGATAAGTGAAAAAGTAGACGAGGATACTCTTATCGGCTTAGTACAGAAACATCTTGAACTTACAAAGAGTAAACGTGCCGAAGGAATACTATCTGAATGGGACAAATATCTACCACTCTTCTGGAAGGTTGAAGCACCACCACCTCCTCCTGCACCGACAATAAATCGTCGTGCTCGGAAGAGAACTCCAAAAAAATAATAAACCATTTGCTAATACATGAAGTAAGGTAGTATTCACTATCTTACTTTTTCTTTTAACATTTGAAATTGGCATACATAATACCGGTTTCATACGGGTATCATAATATAATACTTTAAAGTAAGAAGCCTCTAATGTTTTAACATTAGAGGCTTCTTATAATTAACTATCAATCCTTATGAATTGACTTTATGTTAGTGTTAAGATATACGTTCTAATCTCTTATATGAGGGTGCATTAATCAGCATCTTCCGCAACAGCGAAAGCTACCTCAAGCCCCTCAATTTTGTTAGATCGTGCTTTTGCTCTTTCTACCACATCAATTACATCTCCATGTTGAGCGCGTTGATCAGCTTTAATGATCAATGTACTAATTTGATGCTCATGTGAGGCAATAAAAAGACCCATATCTTCAAGGTCTTCCATTAATTGATCGTCAATAGCAATTTTACCATCGGAACTGATGAACAAATTATATTTTTTCCTTGGAAATTCATTCTCAGTTGTAGAATCTGGTAATATGACATCAAATGGAGGTGGAATCCGCATGATAGCAGAAACCATGAAGAATATAAGCAAGAGAAATACGCAATCAATCATTGGCGCCATAGGGATATCTTCATCCCCTGAACCACCCCGTCTCCGCTTAATTTGGAGAGCCATATCAATCCTCCTTTAATTACGGACGAATCCGCATAAGGTTAGGTATATCATTCTCGTGCTACAACCGCAAATCCAATTTTTTCAATACCTGCATTCTTTGCTATATCCATAACCTTAACGATCTGTTTATGTAGAACATCTCGTTGTGCTTGAATGATTAGCATTGATTTCTGTTCTTCAGGAGCATCAAGGAAGCGCGGGTACATGTCATCATACTGTACAAGTTCTTCATTTAAGAGCATTGTACCGTCCTGATCCCTAATGGTAGGACTATCAATTTTGACAATTAAGCCTTTGGGCTTGTCCTTCGAAGGCGTTCCGGGAGGTGGAAGTTGTACCCGTATTCCCGGCATAGGTGCAAAAGTTGTAGATACCATGAAGAAAATCAGAAGCAGGAACACACAATCAATCATAGGTGCCATACTAAGCTGTGGCTGCTTACGTTCGCGTAAACGCGTAGCCATAAGGCTTAATTTGCCTTCACCAAGTTGTTGCATTTCTATTCTCCTTATAATTAGATATGGACAAGTGATAAATTACTCGTCCGGAAAATAATTATGCGTTTGCTTCACCTATAATTAACTGGTTGACGATTTCAGTTGATACCTGAGAGATTTCGACCATATGTCTATTAACCCAACTATCAAAGATTTGGAAGAAAATCAGAC
The DNA here is from genome assembly GCA_022394755.1 of Candidatus Poribacteria bacterium. Classification (GTDB taxonomy): domain Bacteria; phylum Poribacteria; class WGA-4E; order WGA-4E; family WGA-3G; genus MSPOR6. The sequence goes on along the minus strand of JAGFCA010000020.1, from coordinate 157,339 downwards.
ATGGAATAGCAATTGTTAATCCGCCTGCCGTTGTTAGCAGTGCCTGTGAAATACCACCAGCAAGCTGTTGTGGATCACCAGTACCTTCAAGAGCGATTGTGGTAAATGCACTGATCATACCTGTAACTGTTCCAAGCAATCCAAACAAAGGAGAAACAACAGCAACAGTACCGAGTACAGGTAGATTTCGTTCTAATTCAGGAATTTCAAGAAGACTTGCTTCTTCAATTGCTTCTTGTATTTCCTCTTTAGTAATATCGCGTTCTTCAATTTGTGCTTGACTATATCTGAGTAATCCTGCTTTCAGCACATTAGCCAACGGACCACCAGCTTCTTCACAAGTTGAAACTGCTTCCATTATATTCTCTTTACGTAATGAATCTGCAATACTGGCAATAAACTGTTCTGTACCAATTCTTGAACGGCTTCTGAAGAAAGTGAAAAGCCTTTCAATAATGAATGTTAGTGCGACAATAGAACAGATTGCAAGTGGATAAAACACAAAACCAAATTTTTGGAAAAAAGAATCGATAGTATCTTTCTTTCTCATTTTGATTCTGTCATATCCTTCACCACCCTCTGCAACAACCTTGGATTTCCCAGTACGTTCGCCATATCCTTCTTTATATACACTTATGGAGTAACGTCCTTTAGGAAGACCAGTTTGTATGTAAGATCCAGCTTCATCAGTGGTGGTTTCGTATTCTTGATTATCCGTACCAACAATTCGAACTGTAGCATTTGAAATAGGATTCTGTTGTGGACTAGTATCAACAACATCACCTCGAATAGTTGCACCACTACTCACTTCAGCCTCATCCATCGTGGGCTCATCCGCTGCCATATCTGCTGTGTCATCTTGTGCCATAACAAGTCCAGCAGACATAAACAAACAAGCAACAAGCATTATAATTAAACTTAAACGAGTCATTCGTTCTTATTCTCCTTTAGGGTAACCTGCCAAATCGGCAGTTAGGTTATTCTATAAATCTAAGATGATTCAATTATCAATAATTACACGTCCCAACGTGTTTCATAGGAGTTATAAACTGGTTCTGTATTATCAACACCTGAATATACAAATAGTTACGATTTTATTTTAGACTAAATGCAATATACATCTTCTCTTTAAACACCTAATCAATAATCTATCTAATACTAAATGGTGTTATCAACGAAAGTGCCGGATGCAGATAAACGCACCCGGCAATAGTGTAAGAATCTTAGAAACCCATCATTGCTCTAACAAACGTCGTATTACTGGTTGTATGTTGTAGCAAGATTGTAGTTCTACGATAACCTGCGAGAATCACAATATTGAAACCGAGCCATTCTCCTCTGTTGATAGCTTGGATTTCAAAAATCCGTGTCCGTAGATCAGGCCTGTAAAGAATCGGCACTGGCTCATCAGCAGGGAATTTGGTTAAATAGTTTGTAAAGTTTTTGTCTCGGTTGGTAAACTTTCTATATTGGAAGCCACCAAGAATATTCATTCTCTGTGTAAACTGATAATCAAGGCGTACACCAAGAATATCTTCACGACTTCTACGATTGAATCGTAAGTATTCAATCGGTTCGTCATCTGTAGGAACATAGAAACGTGAGTTTAATGCTAAACCGATTTCATCACCGCTTCTATCAAATGCCCTATCCCAAATATATTTCACCATAGGTGTCAACGTGAGATCTTCACCTATTTTGTTAATATATGGCAAGTCACCAAGTGGGATTTCATATCTTGCTTTCAAGATCGTCTGCTGACTCCGAATGTTTCGTTCTGGATAACGACGTGCTTTCCAGTTATCAGCATTATAGATCAAACCTGTATCGTCTGCATTCAAGGCATTTATACCGTGATCTGGATAGAACGGGTATTCTCGTTTCTGACCACTGGTACGCACTTGTTCTTCAGGCACCATGAAGTCAACGCGTTCATCGGGTTCAAATAGATCTGCCCCCGCATCGTACTCTACATCTAAGAAGAGAGCATCCGCTTCATCCTGTTCATATTGCTTCTGCAGAACAACCAACAACTTGGCTTCCAATGTGAGGTTAGGAACAGCTGTATAGAGGAACTGGAGGGTTGTCGTATTCACACGAGCATTGTAGTAATCCAGTTCGTCAGCAATCTGAGTTGGTTCCAATTCACCCACACGTAATGTTATTGTGTAATCAGGTATATCGTCTCGAACTCTGACAAAACGATTCTGGAACAGAATAGTACCAAAATCAGGAATATCACGTTGGTAAGTTACATGTAAGTATTTTGAGTCATTCTTACGTCGACTTGAAACTTCGCTTTCATTCAACCAACCAACTTGAAGCGACAGGTTATCCAATAAATCATATTCTGCCTTTAGATGATATCCGTCACGATCTATCCCATATTCATATTGTGGTTCAAAATCATCTTCAAGAGAATCAATTGTGCCATTATTATTAAGATCAATCAAATCAGTAAATACTGGTGGATCAGCCTCAAAAATAAGAAAATCTTCTTGATAGTCTAAGATCCCGTTCTGATCTCTATCATCAGCTCGTGGGAGCACACCATCAAAATCATCGTCATCGGGCCAATCATCATCATCATCATCATCTTCAACCAGAGCGTAATTCTCTACATCCCACGGATCTCGTTCATTTTGAGACAATTGTGTCCGCGGAAGTGCGTAGGGTTGATCTCTGTCAGTATTTGATCCGAAATTCAGATAGGTGGTAGTATATCCGGGGTCAATATGATATAAAACCCCTTCTAAGTAAAGCTTACCAAAACGTGATTTGAGTTGAACAAACCATGCGGATTCTCTACCTAACTGTCCATCGCCGTCTTCATCCGTGCCGTCTCCACCTAACATGGCTTCAAACCTTTCACCTTCTGTTTCGGAATAGGTAGGAATACCATTTCCGTCAACGGGCAAACCAGAAGCAGGATCAATGGATATTCCTGTTGGTTCTTCCCCGTCTTCGGTTTCAATGTTCTCGGTAAGTCGGCTAAATCCCATCTTATCTTTAGGAATGGTAGGATACTGTTTATATTTTCCGTTAATGGAATAGTGTGCTCTTACAAAGACATTTCCAACAGTACCTTCAAGATCTAACCCGTATAGAACTGCTGCGCGTGCAGCACCATATTGGTAACTAATCTTGCGTGGTCTTCCTTCACCTTCCCAAGCACTGGGATTGTCAAGTAACTCAGACCGATTTTCTGTGTAATCTGAGGATTGTCCATAGTTTCCAGGTGCTTCAATAATATCTCGGTAAGGCATCTGTATATGACCATCTTCTGTTTTAATCCATTCTTGAATTTCTGGATCAGATTCTGCCATATTAGCATCACTAAACCCAATAATCTGAATGTTGTAATCACCAGCAACAATCAAGTCAAATACAACTGATTTTACCGTCCGAGGTTCAATATCATGCTGTTCAAAAATGAGATCATACTTCATCTTATTGAATCCGTCAACGATTTTCCAATCTCCATCAACAGAGTCTTTTATGATGTCAGTACCATCTGTAACCGGAACAATCTCATCAATGAATACCTCAATTTCCTGTGTTTGTTGAGGTTCGAGAGTTGGTTCATAACCTTCAGCAAGGTCTTCTGCACTTACATCTTCAAGTTCTTGTGTAACTACAGTAATCTTCATCATTTTGACAGCAGCACCGACTCCACCCTGAATGTTTTCACCATGGGAATTTTCATCATAGCCTTCAAAGTCAGTAATGTTTGCAACGTGATTATCTTCAGGTGAGTCATCTCTGAAAACCACAGAGATGCTTTGAGGTGGGGTATTCGCTACAGTACCCATTAATGGGTTTTCGACACGTTCGGGATGTTCTTTATGCAAATTCACATAAGTAAAACCTACCCGGAAGATGTCCCCCAAAAGCCCTTGTCCCCTGAAACCGACCAATCGAGCGTTTTCAAGATGGCGAACACTCGCATCTTCGTTAAACCCATTACGACGACCAAGTACCGGTGCAAGGTTTGCAGCACCTTCAGTAATTTGGACAGGGTTAGAAATACGCGAGTTTATAAGAGTAAATAGATGGCGTTCTTGGGCAAATGAGAGATCCCAACGAAATCCATCAAATTCTGTTTTATAGAGTATATATCGATTCGGAAATAGAGTAGAAGGCTTGAGTCGCATATGGTCACCAATTGCAAACTCGTTATATCTACCCCGGTAGGCATCTTCTGTCAAGATGGTTCGGTCTAACTGTGCAGAGAACTTTTCACTATCCAACTGACCTGTCCAACCGACGACCAATTCACCATGTTGGTTGAATTCTTTCCTTTCACGGTAGTTGTATACTTCACTACCTTCCAAAAGTTCCTTACCAAAAAGGTCGTAGAAGAACTGTGGCTCTTCTTCCAATTGGAATCTGTCTGAAAATTTCGAGTCACCCTCAATGGTAGGCAAGAGTGGCTCTTGCGGTCCTAGGCTTTGAGCGCCACAACCGTAAAGCACAATCCCGCTTAGGATGCAAGACGCTACAAGCAAAACATTAACTAATCGTTTTAACTTGTTCATTAGTTTGGTATTCCTCCTTAGGAAATATTATGTTCGGATATTAAACATACTCGACTCAACTAACAATTGTTAAGACTGATGTCAAGGCACCGAAAACCTTATAATTTTGATTTAATCTATGAGGCATTTAAATAGTAATGGTTGTATCCGTTTTATTCGTCTGTAGATCATATGAATGAATTGGATTGAACTCCAAACTAACCTTTCCAATTATCATATTGATATATTTACACTGTCGAAATGATTTTATATACTAACGAAACACTTGCATACTACTGATTAAGTGATTAGCATATCAAATGTGTAACTTTTTGTCAAGTCCTGACTAAGATTGTTTTACAAAAAGCAGAAATATTGACTGTAGAGGTCTTCTTACTTTAATGTGAATTAGAATGTTAGAAATTTGATGGTATTCCATTTACTAAAGAATCTGAATAACAAAGACTTAAAGACCTACAATTGAAAACAATAGAATTATTTATATATGTTAATTAAAATTAAATGTTATCATATCATAATTATATTTTCCCTTCAATAGAAAAATGACTAAAAACCTTATTAATTAATTAGGGAGTAATTTATAGTAAATCTGAAGATTTCAACTATTAAGACTTTCTGATGAAGTCTTGAAATATTCAAATAACAAGGAGAGAGTAATTCCAAAAAACAACCCAACAATTCCAGCAATAATGAATATCAATTTGAACTGCGGACTAACCGATATTTTACGGGGAATTGCAACATCGATGATTTCAATTCCACCTTTTTGAAAAGATGCATTATCTGACTCTGCACCAACTATCTCAGATTCAAGATAACGTTTTTCGATTTCTGTAAGGAGAGTGCCGGAAAGTTCTATCTTAGCTCGTAGACGTTCAAAAATATGTTGGTTGACAGGAATTTGTGTGAGTAATAATTCCAACTCTTTTTTGACATTGGCTAATTCTTTGCTAATTTGTTTAACTGTATGTTGGAGATTATCAATCAATGGAGGTAATTCTATTAGTTGATTCTCTATATAAGTGTAGTGCGGGGAAGTACCAAGTGTCGTGGTGGTAGAAAATTGTGACGTGTCATCAGTTTGATTATTAAGTTCTTTTATTTGAGCATTAAGTCCTGCCAGATCATAACTGCTTTTTCCAGTTTTTTCTAAATCACCTATACGTTGCGATTCCAAATCAATTAACTTCTCTTTCTGATATAACCATAAAGGATTATTAGATTGTGTTGTTGTGATTTTCGTTTCTTTATCAAGGTCAGCATGTTTTTCTATTAAATAGGAATAGCGTCCACGTGCAGCATGAAGGTCATGTTCAGATACGCCATATCGTTCTTGTAAATTATGATGTTGTTCTAATAAACTTGCTAATCTGGGATACCAAGTCTCAGGACTACCATTTTCACGTACAAAAGTTAGTGAATCTTCTATGAGCTGTGTAATGTCCTTCTCAACTTCCTGCCTCTTATTATTAAGAAAATTTTGATGTTTTGCCAGTTTGTTTTTCTCATTTTCACTTCTTATATTCTGCATATCTCGGGCTAACTGATTCACTAAGAGAGCTGCATTTCGTTCTCCACCATGATCCTCGGTTAATTCAATTGACAACTCTATATAGTCCGCATCAGGATCAATTTGTGCCTTTATATTTTGCTTAAGAAGTCCAATACCTGGAAGATGGTATACCCCTTCCTGTCCACTATCTTCAAGATTTTCAATCGCTTTATTCAGCATTGACTCAGTAGAAAACCGTTTACTAATTGTTGACATCTCTCTGGTATCAACACCACCGGAAAAAACGGTTTGAAACAAATTGCCAGAAGATATAGAAGAGGTAGTATTATTTTGGATGAGTTGCATCTTGATCGATGCAGAGTAGGTTTTAGGTAAGCGGAGGGCAATTACAACGGCAATTCCTAATACTAATATAGTACTCAAACAGATTAGAAAATCATACTTGCGTATAAATTGTAGGTATGTTTGTAGAGGTTCCTCTTTCTGAGGCATAAATTCTTATTCCCATCTATCCTGGGAATCCGCTCCATTCTTCACTATAGAATCTAAAGATTATTTGCAATCCGAATTTCCTCATCGTTGAAGGCTTCGTCATGCCATTCGGTAATACGCCATTCTTCATTTCTTTTTTCAAAAATAAACAAGTTGTCCCCTTCAGCAAACCATCCTGTAAATCCACCTTCAAGTGACTCGCCATCAGCGACAAACCCTTGTATTCGATAGTGATTTCGAACTTCCGCTTGATCTCCCTCTTTATTCATTTGTACTTCAGGCGGTTTAGAAAGTTCTATCTCAATATCTTGAAATCGACTAAAAACACGAATAGCTGAATCTCTTTCATCCCTTATATCGTCAAAGATAAGATCGTCAGTTTTATCCCCATCTGTACCCATATCAGAAACATAGCGAAATCCTTGAGACCAATAGGTGTTCATATACATTTCAACATCTTCTGTTTCATAACCTTCGCGCCATCTTTTTAGGACACCGTTTATTTCTAATAAATCCTCAGGTAGCGCAGCATTAAACTTGTCCACATCTCCACAACCAGAGAAACAGAGAAGTAAAATAAACAGAATACTGAGTTTGGTAAAATCCTTTATCATAATTATATCGCTCCGAATTAAAAGGTTTTAGCGAAACCTAAATACATCCGAGTTGGAGAAATCCCAACTTGTAACCCCAATTTCTCAATTTGTTGTGCATCCTCTTTTATTGATTGAATTTGTGAGTTGGCATTATAAAAATTTGAACTAACATAAGAATCAATGATGCTATAAACCCAAAAACCAATTCCTGAATAAATAAAGAACATCTGGAGTTTATACTTTTGATTCGCTGTGTCATAACTTTCTAAAACAGTAAATGAATCGTCAGGTTCGTTGCTTGCGGTTAGTACATAGGTATCATAATGTGACGAAAATGATTGGTGTGCAAGATAGGCACCGACTACTGAACTTACGATTCCGAGTTGTACCAAACCACCACGAAAATAGTTCCGACTGTGATATTGTCCCCATCCAGGGACAAAAGCGGATCGAACCATTGTCCCAACTGGAGAAATCAGTCTGACTGATTTCTCCGATTCATTTAATGTCTGTTCTAAGTTAACCTCATTAGCGTAACTTAGTTGTATACTCAAAAGCAATATCAAAATAAATAATAAATATCGCATATATTTCATCAAGGTACCGATCCACTCACGTTAAGTATTAATTAGATTTCACTATTGTTAACGATGCCTCACACAAATATTTGTGCAAGGCATCTATATTACAAAAATTAATAATGTTGAAGTAAAAATTAGCGTCTTCGCCTTGTCCGCTCCGTTGTCTTACTTCGGCTATTATTGTCATCGTCATCATCGTCACTCTTAGAACTACTTGAACTTGATGAAGACCGTGTGGTCGTAGTTGGTCTTGTACGAGAACTTGATGATGAAACCCTTGATGACCTTTGTGCTGTTCTTTTCTGTGTTGTACTTGGTCGTGTAACAGTCGAAGCGCGTTGTGATCGTGAACTACTACTACGAAGTTGCGAACTGGATGAAGAACTGGTTCGAGTTGAGGAAGATACCGACCTTCTATACGGTTGGGATGTCCTGCTTGAAGAAATATTACTTCTATTCACACTTGAACTTGTTCGCGAATTCAATAACGCTCGTTGTCTACTATAATTTGAAGTCTGAGTAGATCGAGAACGACTACTGTATGTTCGAGCGACGTTATTATACCGTTGTGCCGATGAAGTTGCGGTAGTTCTTTTTCTTTGAGATATCATAGAAGAACGAGAAACACGTTCAGTTGGTGCAGGGGCTTGTCTTCGATGATTATCTATGACAACACGAACATTATTTTGAATTTGAGTCCGATCTGAAGTACGAGGAGAAACAGCCAATCGACTTCGAGAATACTGCTTCCGAGTAGCTTCATGTTTTTCGCTCCACCTATTTAACTGAGTCCGTTTAGTATAGACTGGTACTGTTCGACCATATCCTGCATAGTATGGTGAATGATAATACGAATAACGAGTCGGATAGTAAGTACGGTAGCGACCTAAGTATCCACCATAATAGGTTCGAATTGATAGATAGTTATGGTCGTAAACTGGATAACTCCAACACCGGTATGTATTATAGCCGGATGAGTAGAACACTGGACCATCATAGAAATATAGGTAGGTATATCTATTCCAAGGACGCCATCTATAAGATGGTGTATAATGCTGAATTACGCGAACTTTGGGGGCTCTTCGATATGAAGATACTTCAATATATTCAATATCCAGCTGTTCTCCACCTTCAGCAACCACATGAAGTTCCATCCAGCCATTGTCTACATGCCCAGCAACAGGAATTTTAATAGATTCGGAGCGATTTTTTGCTCGAAGTAAAAAAGTGTCACCGTATCTTGTTTCAGCCGCATTCTGGTCATTATAACCGTTGCGTGTTGATTCTCTTTTTATATTTCGAATCCACACACGTCCGGCAATTGGTTCATAATAATCGTCAATTTCAAGTTGATTTGGTTCACCTTTATAACGAACTAAAACTTCTATAGACTGTGCCCCACGAGGAATTTCAAATAAATACACACCACTTGCTATTGCAAATTCGTAATTTTCTGTATCCTCGGGTGTATTTGCCCAAGCGGTAAGACGCATTCCATCTTCAAATATCGGACTTGATGTAATTGTAGCATTTCCTCGTTCAATCCATTCATCAACATCATTTGCAACCCTATGTTCACGGCTCAACCGGTCAGCGTAATATCCGTAATCGGCAAAACTCACTGCAGTCAATGATCCAAAAAGCAAGCAAATGAGGAGTCCTGTAATCGTGTTAGTTAATATTCGGTTCATCCTGCGTTCCTCCCATGTAATAACTCATAACTTATATAGCAAGTTCGATCTTATATAAGTAGGTATTTATTAACTCTTCTATAAAATAATATGTGAGAATTATCGTTTAATTTCCTTACCACAAAAAGATGAACAATTGTATTTTTCTTGTAATTATCTACCTAATATATGAAACATGATACAATTACTTATTAACAATTGTCAAGGGTTTAAATATGTACAATCATTATGTTTAAACGGGTTATGTATACTTAGTTGCACAATATATCATTTTCTTCAAATTATTTTATTTTACAATCTACCAATTGCTGAGATTTCTATACGGTATGAAATATGTGATATTATTAATCTGTTGTCTGTCTTACTGTTTACTAACAAGATCTATCCCACGTTTTTTTGCATAGTCCCGTGCCAAAGGTGTAACGATTGTTGGATACCTGTACACCAGTTCCCTAACATTTAGAGCAAGGTTGTCAATGAGTGAAGCACTAATGATAGGTGATTGTGTGAACACCTTATAGGACATATCGGCATCACGAATCGTCTCAGAGATCATATCTTCTGTCACCCATATAACGCCAAAACCGGATAACGTGTTTACATGCTCCTCATCAATTTTATCGAGTGTTTGTATTTCTTTCTCAAAATAATGTTTTCTTGTAATTAAATCATTTGTTGATGCAACAACCTGTTTCCCTTGACAAAGCGCGTGATACACTAAATATGTAGATGGTGTATCAACTAACCTTAAAGCAAGTTTTCCAACCATAGGGTAAGAAATAGCAGGTAAAAGAACTACAGATGAACTTTCAACAACACTTGGAATATCTGTTAAATCTTCTTCTCTAATAATCTTGTCTTCACCCAACTGTATTTCTAAAGAATTAATGTCTATTACCTTCGTAGCAAGTTCAGATAGAATTACCTGTATTCTCCAACCATCCTGTCTACATTTGGTGAGTTGCTGAAATATAGTATCTAAAGGTTTTTGAGTTGCACCAAGAATTACAAGAAGACTCTTAGGGGTGGGTTGAAATTCAGGGATCCGGGATTGTAGTATATCTTTAACAATTCTCTCAATTTGATCAATCTGTTCTGGTTTCATACTTCGTCACGTACCAGTTCAACAGCTTCGCCACCTTTCAATCCAGCGGCATTAGAATCATCAGTGTCAAGATGCATTTGTAGTACGTAGGATTCATGTATTTTTGGTCGTATGTTCTCAAAAGTTAGAGCTCGTTCACCAGGAATCCGAATTTTCACACGATCACTTTCGGTTAGACCAAATTCCTGTGCCTGTTCTGGCGTCATATGGATATGTCTTGATGCACAGATTGCACCTTCTTCTAAATATACACTTCCTGCTGGACCAATTAGAGTAATTGCTTCAGCACCATCAAGATCACCAGAATCCCGAATAGGCGGGTCTAAACCGAGTCGGATTGCTTCTGTCTTGGCGACCTCAACTTGTGAATAATCTCTCACTGGACCGAGGATACGTACATGTTCAATAGCACGCATCCGTTTACCAACAACAGTTACAGTTTCATTTGCAGCAAATGCCTCAGGTTGGTACAGTGGAGCATAGACAGTAAGTTGATGTCCAGGACCATAAAGTATTTCAAGATGCTCTTGGGTAACATGGGCATGTCGTGCAGACACACCAACTGGTATTTTCTGTTGTGATCCAGCCACATCGCAGGCTCGGTTTCCTGCATCACAAGTACGTAAAGCACAACCACTGCAAGGTTTGTCGTTAGATAGACGATTGACTACCCGCTGTGTAATTAGCTTGACTAAGTCTTGGTCTGGCATTTCAATTATATCTTTCTCTTATATTAAGGGAATTCATTCCAAAGGATCAACAAGGAATGATTATTGTTTGGGTAGAATAGTTTCTACATCGGCGTGTGGTCGGGGAATCACATGAACTGAAACAACTTCACCTACACGTGCAGCAGCTTCAGCACCTACATCGGTTGCCGCTTTAACAGCACCTACATCTCCACGAACCATCACAGTAACTAATCCGCCACCGACTTGTTGGTATCCTACCAACCGTACATTTGCTGCTTTTACCATCGCATCTGCTGCTTCAATACTACCAACCAAACCTTTTGTTTCTACTAAACCTAATGCTTCACCTATCATTTTTTACCTTGTATCCTCCTCGGAAATATATAGTCTAATCCCATTTATAGTATATCAGAAATCACAGCTTTTTTCAAATAATATTCTGTGTACAATTCATAGATCTTGACAATATCATTCTTAGCTTCTTCGGTTTGATTGTGTTTATTATAAACGACTGCACGCCACAATAAAACGGGTATTTGTAAATAAGTCTCAGATTTCCAATTCGTTAATGCATCAGTCAGCAGGTCAATTGTCTGAATATAATTTTCTGTTTTTAGTTCAAACTGCCCCAAATTCCTATAGACATCACCCCGATGATAGAACGATAATGCAAAAAGGGGTTGCATTTCAATACTCTTATCAAAATCTCTTATTGCAAGTTGTGCAATTTGTTCATCATTCACAGAGAGATATTTTTTATAATACGCCTTTCCTCGATTGTAGTATGCAATGGCTGTTGGACGCCGTTTAATGATATAGGTATAATCATCAATCGCTTCGTCAATTCTACCTGAATCAATATAACATTTTGCTCTTTTCGTAAAAATCTGTGCACTTCTTCTCGACTTTAAAGATGCGGAATAATCATCAAGAGCTTTTGGTAAATTCTTTAAGGCATAGTATACATCTCCACGACCAGCAAAAGCATCAGCATAATATCTCTTTAAAGATATTGTTTGTGTATAATCAGCAATTGCTTCGTTATATTGTTGTAATTGGAATTTAATTAATCCTCTCTGTATGTATGCCTCAGCATAATTCGGATCATCCTGTATTGCCAAAGATAACGCCTGAAGAGCTTTATGTCTTTCTTCCTCTTGTAAGAAGTGTGCAGCATCAGTAAAATGTTTATAGGCTTTACTTTCTTCATCTACACCTTTTAATTTATCCCAAGTAACATAACGTGTAGCGATGACAAAAGTCAGGATCAAGACCGGTGTCATTATATAAATTAATGTACGCATTTTATTTTGGGTAGAGTCGGTGGATATTCACACCTGACTTCAGTTCATCAACGGAGTTGTATGTCTTAGACAAATCTATCTCAATATAGGTTTGTCCACCTCGCAGTCCCCCGTATCCAGTGGAAAATATTAACTGTTTCCCATCTAAACGTGCTACACTATCTCTGATAGTTTCAGGTGGAAAATAACTGATGGGGGTATGTCCGACGATAAGAAAACTTCCGTTGATTGCTTTCAAAAAATTCTTTGTTTGTTGAAATGTATATCCACCGATCCTTGTAATTTTAGGACGATTCCAAAGAATCTCGTCAAGAGTTTTTTGACTCGGTTTAACAAGATCTGCTAAACTGTCAATAGACTGTGCTGGACCAGCATGAACAGCAACTAAACCATTCTTCCCAACTACTACTGTAGGGAGATTTATTAGAAAATCGTAATGCGTATCATTCATGCGTTCAATGAAATTAAATTGTCTGTAATAACTCCCTGTTGCTCCATTGTACAATTTCCGTATATATGCGGGACGATTTAACTCCGTCATCCCAGCACTTTTCAACATAGCATATGCCTCTGCTGCAGCATATTCATGATTACCTCGAATGTAAATTAACCTCTTACCATTCTCACCAAGTTGCTGTTGTAATTCAATTACCCGATTAACGATCTGTAAATCCCCATAAGGAGGTTTTGGACGTTCGTTAGGTTTATAATCTATTGAATCACCCAGCATAACTCCATAAACATCCTCACCGGCTTTAATTCTTTCAATGAGTTGGGTTTGTCCCAGCCATTGATTAAAATCGTTCCAATGGGCATGTAAATCTGAAACAATATATACAGTTCCTTGTTCAGGTAACTGGATCACATGTCCATTTCGTGAAATTTGATTTGGAGATTCTGTAAGATCATTAGTTTGGGAAGAAACATATAAAGGAAAAATGGTTAGCATCACAATAGCAAAAACTAATGTACTATTCATAATTATTCTCTAAAAAACGGATCAATAGTGTTCTCCTGCTCAGTAAGTTGATTAAGTTGTTTACGCCTACGATTCCAACAAATAAAATAACTTAGTATAAACAAACCTCCAAGACCAGCCCAGAAAACATAGGAACTTGAGAGAAAAGATGCCCAATGGTACCGTTGTGGTAGAGATTCTTGCCAAAGTTTATCAAACACTTCCAGATTATAACCTAATACGGCTTCAAAAGCACTATTAAGGTCCATTCCGTTATGTAACCGATCAATGATTGTCCATAGGCTTTCAATTCCGTATACTTGAACAAACCAACGTAATGCATCTTGACTTTGGGCATAAGCAAGGTCTGCTCCCGTATGTAAAGTTGGAAATTTATCGGTAAGTTGATGTAGTGGTATAATTGATTTTGAGAACACATGCTTTAATAAAGTTTCGTGTCGACTGGGAACCCATTCTTTAGCCAGATGAATAGCAATTCCTTCAACAAACCATAACGGTACACCTTTACCCGCTTTCTGGGTGTATTGTCCAAAGAGAACATGTGCTATTTCATGACGAAGCACTTGAGCAACTTGAAGTTTCGCTTGAGTTATCTGACTGGGATTTTGAATAATAATCCTTCGACTAAGCGGGAAGGCACACCCTACTGCCCAATCCTGTATTGGAGCATGAATGGAGGCTTGAAATGCCTTTGGTGTATCACATACTTTTATTTCTATTTTTTCATCTGAGATATAACGGGTAATCCGCGGCACCTCGGCATAGAAGATTTCAGCAATTTGAAGTATTGATGCAGAATCTACAATGCCATGTTGATAGTATACACGAAAATGTTCACTCTCACCTTTTTTCCAAGAAGCCAACACAGTAAACGGTGTGATAAACAATAGAATGGTAGCAATATACTTTATCTTTAACGTCTGGCAAATGCCTCTATGTATCACTGATGACATATTCTTGGTTACCACAACGATGGAAAATTCGGAAGGTAAACAATTAAAATTACTCCAAGGGGTCTACTACAGTCCCCATGAACAATATTGTACCTGTTTCGTTATCCCGAATTGCAAAGAAGAATGGACGGTTAACAGTAAATTGAGGTGGTAAAGAAGTAACACTAATACCGATACCCGTCACTGCTGCTGCTTCTGTTCCCTCTTCATTAACTTCTATAAAAGCCTTGTGTTCTACTTTAGAAATATAGAGATTACTGGTTAATTCTTGTTCAGTAGAAACCATTCGGCTGAAATTTGCTTCAGTATCACTAAAAGCAGTTTCCATCCCCATATTCTTTAGGATTTCATTCAGTTCAATTTTATACTCCAGTTTAAACTTTGGAATGCGAACTCCTACTTTCTGTTCATTAAACTGTGAAATCCATTCTTCCCAATTCTCTATATTCAAGCTCTCTAAGAAAATGTTGAGATCAGAATCAGTTGAAGGCAAGAATATGTACATTGCCATTTTACCATCACCATAAGGTAGACTGACTGCTTGAAAATCTTTACTGTAAAAGAACGGGTATTTATCTTCCCTAAACATCATTGGAACTTGTTTATTGCTTCCATCAGTTAAATGGAACATACCATCCCGTGTGTTAGCTGGATCAAATTCTGTCTGCCAACTCCCTCTAAAATAGATTGCATTAATAAGGAATAACACATCATCTGTAGAAATCTCATCTATTATCTCAGGTATTTTCCCATCTGTCCTGTCATTCACCCAATGATTAATAGAATTGACAGAACCAGGATCACTAAAATCCAGTGAGGTTATTTCCGCATCAAAGAATTGCGTATTGCGTCGAAGATAATCAGAATCAAAGGCAAATTCTTGGTTGCCCCATAGTGAATTGGCAATTGTTAGCGTGACTTTAGGGTCCGATCCCTGAAGTGTTTGTTGCAATATGGCATATCCAGGATTGATTACATCTGTGTCTATATTCTGTAACTGAAGTGTATTAATCATTTCTTGTTCTGTATCTCCTACTGCTCCGTTTAATGCCATTGCAGCAGCAACAGAAATACTAAAAGGTGATATAAAGACATTTTCATTTTGCTTAGATATAATTATCTCATTAAACAAATTAAATCCAAATTTTGTAGTAGATTCTACAATACTTGGATCAATTGGTCCTTCCAATAACACGTCATTAGGTAAATCAGGATCGCGTGTACAACCTGAGATAGAGGATAGCATCAGTCCACATACGATAACAAAGACATTTACTTTAATGATAGTTGTCAAATTCATTTAAATCTCCAATAGTACATATGCGTTGTGTTAGGCTTATGGTTCTGTCATAGTTCCCATAAAAATAATTGTTTTTGTTTCGTTATCTCGGATTGCAAAGAAGAATGGACGATCTACTATAAATGGTGGCGGGAGTAAAGATTTAACACCTATACCAACGCTGGTCGCAGCGGCAGCTTCGGTGCCCTCCTCGTTAACTTCTATGAATGTCTTGTGCGATACTTTGGTGATATATAAGTTCCCATTTATTCTATCTAAAAATGCCATACGGCTAAAATCCGCATGATCAGCATCAAAAGCCACACCCATACCGAGTGCTGTCAAAGCATCATTTAGTTCTTTTGTACCGTATTCAATCTTGAATTTTGGAATCTGTAGACGTACATTCCTTACACGAAAATCAGAAAGCCATTCTTCCCAATTCTCTGAATTGACTACATTTAAAAACTCATTTAAATCTGAATTTTGTGATGGGAGAAACACATACATGCTCACCTTTCCCTCACCGTAAGGTAAATTGATTGCTTGAAAATTCTCTCCACCAAAAACTTCGTAATTACCTGTTCGTGACATCGTAGGAACAGTTTTTTCATTCCCAGATGAAAGATGGAATATCCCATCCTTCGTTTGGGATGGATCAAATTCGTTTTGCCATGCCCCTTTAAAATAGATGGCATTAATCAGGAATAAAACTTCATTTGAAGCAATCCTGTCAAGAATCTCTGTAATTTTGCCATTCGTATTTTCACTCACCCACTGATTAATTGTGCTGAGCGTAGTTGGATTAGAAAAATCAAGTGATGATATTTCTGCATTAAAATAGTGTGTGTTCTGCTGTAGAAAATCCTGTCTGAACTGAACGGCTTGATGCCCCCATAGGGAGTTGGCAATTGTGAGGGTCACCTTCGAATCATTGGTGAGTAATATGTGCTGTAATTGTTGATATGTGGAGTTAATAGAATCACGATCAATGCCTTGAAGTTGTAAGGAATCAATCATTGCTTGTTCTGTTTCACCTGATGCCCCATTAAGAGTCATTGTCAATGCTATTGACACACTCAATGGAGAGATAAAGATATTCTGATTTTGTTCTGTCTTCCATATTGCATCAAATAGATTAAAACCAAATTCGGTTATCCCTTGAGGTACATCTACGTTGAACGGAGTCATCACTGGATCAATATCACCAATTTCCTCTACTCCAGACTCATCGCTTTTCTGACCATGTAAGTGGACACCCAACTCCTTACAACCAACAAATAGCAACATAGTAGAAATCATAATACTCAATGAAATTCGACTAATTGCTGTTATATTTAACATTTTATCCTGTGTTTTGTTTGATAGACTTAGGAAAATTGCTCTTAATAAAGATGCGCAACACTATCCCCATAACCATTATAGATCTTAGTGGGATATCTGTCTCTTGAACCGATCATCCATTCCATAGCTTGCGACCAACGTGGATGCGGAACATTCGGGTTGACGTTTGCTTCAAAACTGTATTCTCTTGGTAGTAAACGATTCCAGAAATTACGAGGTTTTTTATCGGTGAACTTTATACTAACTATAGATTTTATACTTTTAAAACCATATTTCCAGGGTACGATCAATCGTACAGGGGCACCGTGTTGTGGAGGTAATATATGACCATACACACCTACAACTAAAAGAGTTAACTCATTCATTGCTTCCTCAATTGTCAGACCCTCCAAATATGGCCACGGCATACGAGCATCTCTTTGTTGAGGAGCGATATCAGGATCAAAAAAAGTTAACATTTCAACATATTTTGCGGATGATTTCGGCTGGACTTTATCGATAAGTGCTTTCATAGGAAACCCAACCCACGGCACAACCATCGCCCACGTTTCCACACACCGAAAACGATAAATTCTTTCCTCCAACGGCATCTGTTTAATTAATTCATCAACATCTAACTTCATCGGATTTTCAACCATTCCAGATATCTCAATTTCCCATGGTCGGGTCTCGAATCCTTCTACACGTTTCCAAACAGTGGTTTTTGAACTTGTAAATTCATAATAATTATTATATGTCGCAGCAGTGATTTCATCTGTTTGTGGTCGTGTAACGGTATACTTCTCGTTGTTTTCTGCGTCAAGAGTATGTTTCTTATATTCTTCGAGTTGTTTAGCAACTCCTCTATTCTGAGCACATGCGGGTGTACCGAAAAGAGATAATGTCCCTGCCCCTACAATACCAAGATCTCTTATGAATTTTCTTCGATTTATATATGCTGATTCAGGAGTTACCTGATTTTCAGGTATTTCCCATCCCTTAGGAATTCTTATATTCGCCATCCGAATCTCCTTATTGGGTGTTTATCAATCACATTTAGCTGCAAATATTGATAATATCAATGTACAATAGCAATAATACCTATGTAGGATATTCTACTTCTTATTAATAGGTATCAATATTCTTAAACAAGAACATATCTATAAAAACTCTTCTCAGTCTTCCTATTATACTGCCTTAAGCTGTGATTGGCAACACATTTTATGTCGTATTCGTTGATCTTTTCCAGCAATGAATTTTAAAATATTATATATTCTATTTAGTTTTCACACTTATCATTCGTTACAGTTCCAATTGTCTATCGGTGTCAATTTAGCGTCAATCGTACTTTATTAATACATATACTCTCTACTCATAGGTGTAAATTTAGAATGTTGTCTTTTTTAGATTAGTTTATAGTCATGTTTTATGTTCCATTCATAGATCTTGTCCCGGGGGAATGTCCTACGGTATTCATCCGTTCTGTATGACATAACAACGCCTTAATCAAGATATTGGTTGACATTACACACTTGCAAGGTATATTATAGACTGTTAAAGACAATTTTTCATTAATTTGGAAGGAAATAAAAATGGCATTAAAAGTTGGCGTTGTTGGTATGAGCGGCATAGGGAATAATCATGCTAATTGCCACGCAAATGATGATTTAGCAGAACTTGTTGCTGTATGTGATATTGATAAAGCACGGGCGGATAGTGCAGCTGAACGACTCGGCGTGAAAGCTTACTATAGTTTAGCAGATATGATTGATGGGGAAGCAGATTTAGATATCGTTGATGTTACTACTGGGGGAAATGAAAATGGAAGTTGGCACTATGAACCCACTATGGAAGCATTAGAGAATGGTAAACACGTACTTGTTGAAAAACCTATCTCTAACGATATTGGTCAAGCACGAGACATGGTCGCACTTGCAACAGAAATGGATCTATACCTCGGATGCAATCTTAACCATTATTTCACGCCTCCCGCTGAGCAGGC
This sequence comes from Candidatus Poribacteria bacterium, assembly GCA_022394755.1. Taxonomy (GTDB): domain Bacteria; phylum Poribacteria; class WGA-4E; order WGA-4E; family WGA-3G; genus MSPOR6. The sequence continues at coordinate 138,291 of JAGFCA010000020.1, read as the reverse complement.
ACAACAATATATAGATAATGGACAAATTGGTGAGATGGTATATATACTCCATAAGATGGGATTCGCTGGTGGAGAATATAACTATAGCTACTCAAACGCACCCCGTTCTGATGGCTTCCCATATTTCCACGTGAAAGCTTTCTTATCTCATCCATTTAGTGTGATGCGGCATTTCTGCGGGGACGTAACACATGTACAAGCCTTTATGGAACGTCCACACTTTCGCAGGAAAGAAGGCGATCTCATGGTTTCAATCAACAGTATACATCTACGTTTTGAAAACGGATGTATCGGATATCTACTCAGTCAACGTGGGGATGCCACATTTGGACTTGGTGGATGGTGGAGTGTGGAACTCGCAGGGACACGGGGCACATTCTGTATTGAAAACTGCATAGAAAAAATTACTTATTGGCCATCTCCTGGTGCTCCAGATGGGAATGAGACAATTGTAACTGAATCAGGAATCAGTGATTTTGGACAAACATTTCCTCTTAGAATTCATGCCTTTTTAGATGATATTACAAATGGTGTGCCAAAAGAAAAACTTCGCGCTTCTGGTAGAGATGCACTTGCAGCCCTTGAATATACATGGGCAGCTATGGAATCTTATGAAGAAGGTGGCGTATTAGTACGTCCACATCCACTACCAAGTCTTAGTGGTATGTAAACAATATTAGAAGGAGAACACATTTGAAATTAGGTGCAAATTCAGTGCTTTTTGGCGGCTACGATATGGACACTGCCTTCAAGCATATTGCCATGGCTGGATACGATGGAATTGAACTTTCTGCTATTGATGGAATGAGTCAACATCTTGTTCTGGGAAACTGGAAAGAAATCGCTGACGATATAAAGAGACTTGCCAAAGAATATAATCTCGATTTGTTAGCAATGGAACAACCTTCACGTGATGCAGAAAAAATGGAACTTGCATTTCAGGCTGCCGCTGAAATCGGAATCCCTATTATAAATTGTGGACCCGGTGGGGCATCCGATAATGAGGAGGCGTGGCCAGAAGTGATTGATTCTCTCGGAACCCTATCTGATCGCGCTGAACATTACGGTGTAACTCTCTGTGTAAAAGCACATGTAGGGGCAAGCATTTATAATACACCAACAACACTGCGTGCAATGGAAGAGATTTCATCACCCGCATTTGGAATTGACATGGATCCATCACATATTCATCGTGCTGATGAAAATCCTGTGGAAGCAATTGCTGCTGTTGTTTCACGAGTTAAACATGTACATATAAGAGATTGTAAAGGAACACAACGCGGTCCAGGGAATCCTGAATTACAAGCAAACGGAAGAGGAGACATTGACCTTGTAGGCTATATACGTGTATTGCACGAAAACGGCTATACAGGACCACTTAACCTTGAAGTCATTGGGGCAAAGGAATACAGTTTAGAACAATGTTGTACAATTGCAGCTGAATCACGAGGACATATGCAAGCCTGTTTACAGGCTTGTGGTGCTCGTTAGATATAGTTTAATTCTCACTAATTATTGAAAATATGATAAGGTCTTAAAACAACTGCTGTTTGAAGACCTTATTTTTTTCAAAATACAAATAATAATATTCATAAAATCCAAGAAAAACAAACCAAGAGAAAGAATTCTTAGGAGTAAATTTGAAAGAGTACTCACGTTTTATTGTCTTAGGAATAGGATTATTAGCTTTTTTCTCTTTTTCATTACCGTGGAAACACACTTTCTCTGGAATAGTGTTAGTAAACGGTCCCGGCTCCTATAATACACTCATTCTTATAGGATCTCTATTTATACTTGGTATGGGTATATATTCGTTAAAAACCACACCGGTGAATCCTCGTTCAATCACATTGGGACTACTTTTGTGCGGACTGGGTCCATTGTTTAGTGTAGCATCCATAATAAATTTAATTAATGAAAGGATAAACTTTATCACAATATCTTTTGTTTCTACTATTGTTGTAATAGTTTGTTCTGTTTTATCATTGAGGCATCAAAAGCATAATGAAATATTGCTTAAACGATTAATACTCGCCTGTAGTATTGTTGGACTTGCTTGCTTTTTTCTGCTTGCATTTAGTCGTGGTTATCTTTTGGATACAGAACAAAAAATCGACAATACTCGGTACGGATCTTTTCTATCAGCTATCTGTTATATGCTTGTAATTATCAAATTGATATATAAACCAGAAAATGAAGTACAATCAGAATCAATAGTTGATCAGAATCCTGAGGAAAATGAAGAATGAAACTATATTCAAAGTTCATTACATTAGCCGGTAGCATACTAACAATATTCAGTTTTTCAATGCCCTGGTTAAAAGAATACAATAGAAATATGACGGGAATTAAACTAACACATATTGATGAAGACTACTCATATTATGCTGATTTTGCCTTTATTCTTACGCTTGTCATTATATTTATCAGTCTACATATCATGGCACGGAAAAAACCATTAAGAATATGGTTTAAATTACTTGTCCTAACTATTTGTTTGGTAGGTTTCTATTGTTGCTTGGCAATCTTGGCAGGTTCGGGGATGGAAGAGAGATTCTATCATCAGTTAGATAATGATGTAGGATTTGGTGTATTTCTAACAGTAATAGGGTATATACTTGTGAGTGCTGGGGTGTTGAGTTCATATAAATTTGAGCATGAAAATTCTGAATAAGTTGATACAGCCATTTCCATACTGAAATCAACATACACCAATCCAATCTTTCACCACGTATTGACATTGACATCCCAATATAAACACGCTATAATTCTTCACAGAATCCATAGATAAAAACACATAATGCGTTTCTCATTTTTTTTGCCTTTGTGGGCGATTATCCTTTCACTTGTAATTGCAACTGGCATTACAATCTTCTTCTATCTTAGACTAAAGCACCCATTAAGCAAAATACTAAGAACGACTCTTATTACACTACGTTTTGTTGCTATCACTATCCTACTCAGTTGCTTATTAGCACCGGTGATTATAGAAAGGAAGGATGTCACACCACCAACACATTTCTCTATTTTAGTAGATACATCCAGCAGTATGCAGTTGGAAGATGATTACAACGGTGTATCAGATATATCAAGAATTGATCAAGTCAATCAACTTCTTTTTACTGAATCAAATCAATTCCTTCAAAAACTACAGAAAGAATACAGTATACATCTTCATGGGTTCGATACTTCCCTCAACCAAAGTCATATAGTCGGTGAGGAGTTTGTTGCTGATGGCAAACTTACAAATCTCTCTAAGGCAATCACAGAAGCAGAAAAAACTACGAAAGGTCATCCAAATGCTGGAATCCTTCTGATTACTGATGGTTCGCACAATGCATCTAAGTTCCCGTTAAATAAAATCGTAGATTTAAGCATACCAATTTATGCTATTGGAGTTGGGGCATTATCACCCCCAAAAGATATACAAATTCAGAACATTGAAACACCACCCATAGCACACACTGGACACGAGACTATCATACGAATCACTGTTATTCAATCAGGATATACAACCAAATCCACACGATTGTCTCTAAGAGAAACTGAGACCAATAAATTAATTGATGCTGAGATACTCACATTTGAAGACGGTACATCAAATGAAAACATAACACTTATTAAAGGACAAGGTGTCATTCAAGGAACAAAACACATAGTAGACCTGAAGGTTACACCTGAATCAGAAGGCACTTTTCAATATAAAATAGTACTCCCCGCTTATGATGATGAATTAACAGATGAAAATAATGTAAAGACCATTTCTCTGAAAGTTATTAAAGCTAAACTTAACGTCCTTTATTTAGAGGGACGGCCAAGATGGGAATATACATTTCTAAAACGCACTTTAGAAAGAGATCCTGATCTAAACCCTACATTCGCTGTCCTATCAAAAAACATCCGACAAAATACAGTACTTGCAAATGAAGATGGTTATTATCCACAACAGAATAAACAAATTACACAATTTCCAAATACGCTTCAGGATTTAACAAAATATGATATACTCATTTTAGGGGACATAACAGACCAACACCTTACAACAACACAACAACAGTCAATAGTTAACTTTATTGAAGATCGTGGAAAGTCAGTTGTTTTTCTACCCTCATACAATGCACTCGGCAATACTGGGTATAGAAAGAGTAAAATTAATCAGATTCTACCTATTCAGATACCCCAAAATGGCTGTACAGAACGGGATGCTGATAATTTTCTGAATCTTACACAATTCGGTTCATATCATCCAATGATGCAACTTTCGGACACATTAGAGGGTAATTCTAATATTTGGAACAATCTACCACCTTTATCTAAAGTCTTTCAAGGTTTTCAACTGAAAGCAGGGGCTACTCCACTCCTTGAAATACAAAATATTGGACCAATCATGATTTTCCAACGGGTTGGACTTGGAAAAAGTCTACTTTTCACTGCCGAAGGCTTGTGGAACTGGCACTTCGGTGTGAATACATACAAAAACGAAGACTTACAGAATACATATCCGCGTTTGTGGGCACAGATATTACGATGGATGGCACAACAATCAGATGATGACACAATCTATATTTCATCTGATGCCCCAACTTATAATCAAGGGGATATGGCAAAAATTAGAGTTAATGCATATTCACCTACTTTTCAACCACAAAACAATGCTGATATTCAAATATTTGTAACTGCACCTAACGGAGCACAGTTTCCTCTTCAATCCCAGTCTGAATTTGATAATAATTCAGCATCACAAGGCAATAGTTTTATTGCAAAATTAATCGTTGATGAAATCGGTACATACCGCTTATCAGCTAAAGGAACTCTTGGTAACATTCCCCTTGGTGAAGATAATATTGAGATTAATGTTCAACCCCAATTAATTGAATTAGAATCTCCACAATTAAATGAAAACCTACTAAAACTGTTGGCTGAGCAAACAAATGGTGTCTATCTCACAATAGATGATGCAGACAAATTACCTGACAGCATTAATAGTGAGCAAAAACCTGTTTTTGTTGATGAAGAACGCGATTTATGGGCACATCCTCTCATACTCATCTCTATTGTAGGATTGTTAGGAACGGAATGGTTTCTACGAAAAAGAATAGGTTTGACATAAAAACTGAATATATATTGAGTAGGTAGATTGTATGGCGTATTGTACCTGAAAACAGCACGATTTTATACCAAAAGTAGACATCGATTTTAGAATTCTTCCATTATGAAAATAACAGCAACTAATCACTTATATAAAGTACATTTATTAATTGTATCCATCATACTTGTTTTTAGCGTAATCAGTATTCCAAATGCAGGTGAAACATTCACAATTGCACAAATACAATACGGTGGTGGAGGAGATTGGTATGGTGATCCTTCTGCTATTAAAAACTGGTTGAGTATATTACGTGAACGGACAGATATTGAAACAGGGACCGATAGAGAAATACTCAAATTAACCGACCCTCTACTTTTCCAATATCCTATGCTTTACATTGTCGGACATGGAAATATAAGACTTACTGAAAATGAAGTGATTAACCTGAAAAAATATCTTGAAAATGGTGGATTTCTCTTTGTTAATGATGACTATGGATTAGACGAAAGTTTTAGAAGAGAAATTAGCAGAGTGTTTCCTACACAAAAACTCCAACCTATACCCAATACACATCAGATATATAACTGTTATTACGATTTACCCGGGCTGCCTAAGATACATGAGCACGACTCAGAACCAGCACAAGGATATGGATTATTCCATGATGGACGAATGGTTGTATATTATGTATATAGTGCTGATATTGGAGATGGTTTAGAAGATCCAAGAGTACATCCTGAAGATACACCTGAAGTGAGAGAACTTGCTGCAAAAATGGCTGTCAATATTGCCGTGTATGTGTTAACACATTAAAGGATTTAAATGTCAAATCAAGATATCAATAAAAATTATCAATACATATTATCCAAATTAAAATCTGTTCGTAGAAATTGGAGATATCTTCTATTCTGTGAACGATTATTAATTCTACTAAGTACGTTAGCACTTGTATCAACATTTGTCTTAATCTGTTTCCAATTCCCCCTTCCTTATATCTTACGTATAAGTATTGTTTCACTATCAACAATTCTCGTAATATACCTTACCATCAGAATACTCATCCGACCACTACTACGTAAATTAACTTATGCCACCGTGGCTGCATATCTTGAAAAAACATACACCAATATCGAAAACCGAATCATAAGTGCTGTCCAATTAAAACCCGTTTTAGATGACAATAAATTTGGATATGCACAGGAATTTATTGAGCAACTTCTTACCCAAACATACAATGATATGGAAAATATCAAAACTAAGAATGTTTTTAGGGATGAATACGCTAAAATTAAACGAAATGCAGGGTTCACTGGAATAGCTTTTGGTATCTTATTTATTTCTTACTTCTTCTTACCTACCTCATTAAAAGGTATTACACAAACATTCGAATCTATTCCCAAAACGGCTCAAACCGGATTCACAATTCAAATTGAAGATATCCAACCCGGTAATATACAAATCAAGCAAGGGGACGATGTTAAGATCACTGCTTCGGTTAGTGGACATATGGATGCACCTGTCAATCTTATTTATCAAGTTGCACAAACAAATAACAATGCTGGAGTAGATACTATAGAGACACCATCAACTGATAATAAAGAATGGCAATCCCTCACAATGATACGGGAATCAATTGATTCTCCTTATGCAGCAACTTTACAAAGTGTAAACAGATCTATGCAATACTATATTTCAACAAAAGATGTGGACTCACAACATTATGAAATTACTGTTGGATTTGATCCCGTTGTAAAGTCATTCCAAGTTCAAATCAATTATCCAGAATATACACAGTTAGATCCGAAAATACTTGATCAAAATATAGGTGATATACGAACACTATACGGCTCAGAAATTGTTGTAACAGGCAGTAGCAATAAATCATTGTCTGAGGCAAACTTAGTTTTTGAAGATCTTGAACCAGTAAAGTTAGCAATTCAGGAAAACACAACGATTCAAGGTAGTTTTATAGCAAAACAAGCTGATAGGTATAATATACAAATACTGGATACGGATAATCTTACTAACGTTGAACCTCTTACGTATACGCTTGACATTTTTAAAGACACATCACCGCAAGTTGCAATTATTGAACCGGGCGAAGATAGAGTATTAGATGACGATATGTTGGTGGAATTAAAGGTTGAAACCACGGATGATTATGGCATTCAAGCTGTGGAATTGGTATATGCAATTCAAAAAGAGAATGCAAATAACCAAACTGTCACCCTTAAACGAATTCCTTCGGATACTACTCCTCCACAATCATCGATATTCTTAACATATACTTGGGATATTGACCCTATCGGACTATTCCCAGGTGAATCTATCTCATATTATGTTCAAGCTATTGATACTGATAATGTCTCAGGTCCAAATATTGGCAAATCTCGAACATATATTCTTCGATTTCCGACACTTGATGAATTATACGAGGAACTTTCTGTTGACCAAGAAACAGAACAAACAGATATAGACGATTTATTTGAAGAACAATCTGATGCTACCGAGGCAGTTGATCGTATATTGGATAAGATACGGAAATTCAGAGAATTTTCTATCACTGACAAAAAACAGATGCAACAAGTGATTGAAAATCAGAAGGATATTGAACAGAAAGCAAATGAACTTCTAAGTAAAATGCAACAGACAACATCTGAAATGGAGAAAAATCAATTATTTGATCCCGATACTATTCAAAAATATCAAGAACTTCAGGATTTGATGAAAGAGGCTCTTTCTGAAGAACATCAAGAACTCCTTAAGAAATTGTCTGAGGCTTTAGCACAACAAGAATTGTCTGAACAAGAACAGGCTGCAACTGAAGCCAATTTCAATCAAGAACAATTTCAACAACAACTTGAACGGTTGAAATCCTTATACCAGCAACTCATACTACAACAAAAACTTGAAGCTGCTGCAAAGCAGTCTAAGGCATTAGCGGAGGAACAAAAACAACTCATCGATTCCATTCAGCAACCTCCAGATGGAGTGGATCAAGAGACATCTGAAACACAAACTGCAAAGTTAAATGACGCTGCGAACAATGAAGATCGTATTCAAAATGATTCAAATAACCTCAGCAAAAAATTAGATGAACTCGGAAATGAAATGAGTGAACTGTTCGAATCACAAGATAATCCGGCTCCTCAGTTGAAAAAAATAGCTGACGAAGTCAAAAGGCTCAACCAGTATACACGTGATGAAAAACTACCTGAAAATCTACAACAAACAACTGAATATTTGCGTAACGCCGAACAACAAGAAGCTGTTGAATCAGGAAGAAATGCTGAACAAACTATGACCGAATTGGCACAAGGTCTCGATAACGCTATGGAATTCTTTGAAGGAGCAAACAGTAATGAAGCCCTAACTGCAATGAAGGAGGCTGTCAAGAGTGGACTATCTCTTTCACACCTCCACGAAAAAGTCATTGATAATACCAGAGAACTCGTCACAACAAATCCTGGTGATTATATTAAGAGTGAGATATTAAAGCTTCAACAACTCGCCGCTAATGAACTCAGTGCAGCTAAAGGAATTGAACAACTTGCCGATAAATTATGGGAACTTGGAAAACAACAGATACAAGTGGATCCTAAAATTGTATGGCAAATGAACTCGGGAAGTGATGCTCTTCGCCGGGCAGCACGCGCTCTTGAAGACAGACAAGCAATGCTCGCTATTCCTATACAACAGACTGGTCTTGCTGATATAAATCAAGCTGTTTTTGATCTACTAATCGCTATATCACAAATGAATCAACAGATGGGGGCTGGTGGACTCGAAAACATGATGGAACAACTTGAACAACTCGCTCAAAGCCAAGATCAACTTAATCAGATGGCACAAACTCTCAGACAACAAATGCGGGAAAGAGGAGAAACACCCGGTCTACAACAACGCTTGGAAAGAATCGCTTCACAACAACAACTTATACGGGAAGCTACTGAGAGATTGGCTGAAATTGCTGAAAAAGCAGCTGAAATGCTCGGAAGTTTACAGGATGTTGCTGAAGAAATGAAAGAAGTTGAAAGAAAACTCCAAGAAGGTATACTTGATGAGGATGTGATTAATCAACAAGAACGTATTGTTACCAGAATGTTGGATAGTTTGAAATCCTTACACCAACGCGATTTAGGCAAAAAAAGAAAAGCACAAGTAGCAAAGAAAAATATGCCAACGGCAAAGGATGTACCCGCTCTTCATCCGCAGTTACTGGAATTTGTACGGAAACTTGAGACTACTCCGAATGCCAAAGAATTTGAGAATATTCCCTTTCAATACCGTGAACAACTTAGGCAATATTTCAAGGCTTTATCCACAAAAACAGTAAAGTAGGAGTAAATAAATTATATGCGTAACTTACTGACATCCCTTATTTCTATTTTTTTCTTAGTATTCACAATAATTCCTACCCAAGCAATTACTGATGTTGAAATTGAGTCTCTTGTAACCACAATGACAATTGATGAAAAAGTTGGTCAACTCCTTATGTTCGGTATCGGTGGAACCAATGTTGGACAAGTTGCTGAAGCACATATTACAAAACGTCTTGTTGGTGGATTAGTACTCTTCAATAAAAATGTCAAGAATCCCGTTCAATTGGCTAATCTAACTACTGGTCTGCAACAACTTTCATTAAAAACACCGAAAGGGATTCCGTTGTTAATTGCAATGGATCAAGAAGGGGGATCGGTGGTTCGCATGAAAAAAGGGGCAACCGTTCTTCCAGGAAACCTCGCATTAGGAGCAACAAGATCAATTGTATTAGCTGAGAAAGCTGGACGACTCACCGCTGTAGAATTGGCTGCTGTTGGCGTAAATATGAATTTTGCCCCTGTAATCGATGTAAATACAAATCCGAAAAATCCTGTTATTGGGGTCAGATCTTTTGGTGAATCACCAGATCTGGTTGCTCAAATGGGAACAGCATACATACGGGGACTTCAACGTAATGGTGTACTCGCTACTGCTAAACATTTTCCTGGACACGGAGATACGAATGTTGATTCACATAAAAAACTCCCTATCATTACTCATGACAATAAACGTATTGAAACTGTGGAATTACGTCCATTTCGTGCTGCAATAAAAGCAAACGTCGCAGCAATTATGTCCGCACATATCCTATACCCTGAACTTGACCCTGAATTACCTTCAACACTCTCATACAATATACTAACAAAACTTCTAAGACAGAAATTAGGATATAAAGGTCTTATTATCACTGATGACATTGAAATGCAGGCTATTGACGCAAATTATGAATCCGGGAAAGCAGCTGTGATGGCAATACAAGCAGGGGCAGATATTGTACTCGTTCCATGGAATCTAAAAAAACAACAACGAGTGTATAATACCTTACGACAAGCAGTAAAAAACGGTAGAATTTCCGAAACACGATTGAATCAATCTGTAAGACGGATCCTAAAAAGTAAAAATGATTGTAATGCTTTTGAAAGAAAAGAGGAATATAGACAAACATCAACTCCTTTTGAAGAACCAATTGAAATAGTTGGGAATTACCAACATCGAGAGACAGCTCAACTAATTGCTTCACAAGCAATCACGATATTAAAGAATGACGATAATATCCTTCCTTTAAGTACTGATTCAAAAGATCCGTTACTACTCCTGAGTCCATCGCGTTTGTTCTCAAATACTTTCTTAAAGGCACATCCAGAACTGGAACACATTACACCGGTTATTATTCCACCCAAAGTTAACCCTGAATATATATTACCGGTCTTATTAAATAACAATGCAAAGTTAATCGTTGCAGGGATACAAAATGCCCAACAAGCTGATCTAATACACCAATTTAGCCAGAAAACTAATAAACCAATCATTGTCATAATGCTGTCATCCCCCTACCTTATCGCTAAGTGTCCTGATGTAAAAGGGGCTATCGCAGCCTATGATGATAACTATTATTCATTATTTAGCGCAATAGAAATATTGTTAGGTAAGAAACAAGCAGTTGGTAAATTACCTGTAACAATACCCTAACGGTACACTATCCCTCCAGTCTTAATTCACAGTTGATTTTATAGTTGTAGAATCAATTACAACAAAATTGTTACAACAATACTATTTTCTACGCTAACACTTTACCTGTATTGACTCTCTGAATTTTATTATTTCTGTTATCAAATAAACCTTACACAAACCTATTACTTGGTCATTTGACAAATGGAGCATTTATCCTTGATTTCATTATACCATTTTCAATTGATTTATTTACATTATGACTTTATTTCGTGTTCTGTTCTTTGGTAGGAGAGATCTCCGAATCCCGACTCTTTGAATGAGACATTCTGATTAAAAATGGTATAACATGAATTTGATAATAGATAATTGAACTTCACTTTATGAGAATATGACACCAAAAACACCAAGTAGAACGGGTTCTAACCGCTCCTAAGAACAAGATTCTGATTTCAAGCTCACGTTAAAATTGTATCATCCTTACACCCATAGTAGATTCGTCATAGCACTAACCATATCGAAATTCTGTACAAAGCAGTCAAACCATTTACTAAACCTGTGTGATACCATTGTTACCAACACTCAACCCCGTTATAGAAAGTTGACAGTTAAAACGAATAAAGTTGACAGTACAAATATGATTGTGTATACTTAAATATATTGGTGACTAACGGGTTGAATATACTTATGATATGAAATTGAACATCAACACAAATTGAGTATCATGGCTAAGAAAAAAACAAGAACTACTAACGTCGCTCGTAAACGGGAAAAGCGAAATAGGGACCGTAAGTCAAAGAGTAAGCAAATTGCTGCTGAAAAACATCATAGAGTACCTTTAGAGAAAATGGATGAAGAACGACTGCATTCCTTCCTATTGAAGAGTTATGATCTACTTGATGAACCAGAAATACAGAAAGTACACTTTGATCTGGATATGGTTGAAACAGAATTATTAGATCTAATAAAGAATGCTAAACAAACAGATTCAAATGTCGAAGAAGATGCAGAATTAGTTAGTAATATATTTGAAGAGCATGAAATAGATATTCTATCACGGCTAATTACCTCAGAATTCAGAAAACAGCTACAATCGGCTTTAAATACATGTGAAAACAGATTAAAAAAGTTAGGTAAATATGAACGAGCTGAAGTCGCTTACGTAGCACAGTCATTATTTGAAATTGTCCCAGCTAATGTTATGGCTGGACACCCAATTATACAACACATTGGAAAATACAGTATACAACTACTTGTTGAAGATAGAATTATTTCTGATGAACTGTCTGCAGTGAGTGATTACCTGCCAGATGTACAGGAAATTGATTATGATGAACTTTTACAGAATGAGTCGCTCCCCAGTTTGTTTTCAGACGCATTATCTAAAAAAATATATAAAGATGCTGAAGACAAACAGGTTTTGACCGAAAATAACTCTGAAAGTATACATAACACAATTCTAAATCCAGTATCTGAATACTTTCCACAACCCTTACCTGCTAAGGCTTTATATAAGAATTTTGAGGGAATTGAAATTCGAGAAAGTCTAAACGAATTAGATGGACAATGTATTGAAGTAGATTTTGATACACTAATTGAGTATATTAATAAGAAGAACGAGATATATATTATAATATCCGAAAATAGATTACAATTACATGCTGAAAGTAACGAGAAACTTGCTACAGCTATGAAAAAAATAGAGACGCACTGCCAATCGGCTTTGATGTTTCTTGCAAAAACTATTGATGAAGGTGGTGAAAACGATGGCACGGAGTAAAAGCGGACAGGTTAGACGAAGAACACAAATTAGACAACGCCAATTACGACGAAAGAAAAGAAAAAAAGCAGAGCTTAAAGAAATATTGGCAAATAATTAGATACATTTAAAATACTTCAGGGATTGGCAGTAGACCTAAATTACATTAATTGTTTGAGTATTGCCAACCTGAACATATCCCATGACAGAATCGTGTTAACACGAATTCTCAATTACCAGTATATATGGTTAAATTCTGTTAGACAGAATAGGATTTATTCCTTTCAAAATTAGCGATTTTGTTATTATGTATTGCCGATCCCTTTACGTATTCAAATTATTTGAGATTAATTTGAAAGTTAATTTGACATTCTATCTACTGGTAGATTATAATTACTTCCAATTAGATAGAATTCTATTAAACGTGATACTGAGACACGTTATCACAACGAATTAGATTGTTATGAATAAGATTAAAACCATTCAGAAAATATATAATTATGATACTGTGTCTCATTATCATAAACCAAGTATGAAAGTATTTCTTAGTTCTCTAATACTCATGTTGATATGTGTTACCTCCGCAATTGCAGCGGAGAATCCTTTTTCTGTTTCTGGTTATGGTGTCATAAACTATGCACATTTTAATTGGGAACTTGATCCTGATCGACGTGCTGTTGTTGATTTAGAAAGATTGGTTATTGCCCCAAAATATCGTATTAACAATACTATTCACATTGAAGCTGAAATCGAATTTGAACACGGTGGCACTGGAAGCACAATGGAATTTGACAAATTTGAAGAATTTGGTGAATTTGAACTCGAAATAGAAAAAGGTGGCGAAATTATTGTTGAAAAACTTGCTGCTGTTTTCTCTATAAAACCTCATCTAAACTTTCGGATCGGACATATCATTGTTCCAGTCGGACTGGTGTCAAAACACCACCGTCCTCAACACTATTTTACAACAACTCGACCAGAATCCGAATCCCACATCATTCCTACAATCTGGCACGAAACAGGTGTTGAAGCTTTTGGCACATTCGGAGCATTAAGCTATCAAGCACAAATTGTCAACGGATTAGACTCAACCGGTTTTAGTTCAAGACACTGGATTGTACCAGGACAGCAGTTGCGATTCGAAACTGTAAACGCTGAAGCTCCAGCCTTGGTTGGACGACTCGATTATAATCTACAGAAGAACTTTCTCATTGGAATATCCGGCTATTATGGAGACACTGCAGCAAATCGTCCAAAACCTGATGTAGATTTTGATGCATATGTCGGTATAGCCAGCATACATGGACTTTATGAACTAAATGGTGTTAAGGTACGTGGATTATTCATAATGGGAACTTTGGAAAATGCACATTTACTTTCAAAAGTCAATCGAACACTATCCAATAATCTTAATGTTAAACGAACTCCAATTGGAAGTTCAGCTATAGGATGGTATATTGAAGCAGGTTATGATGTTTTATCTCTTTTAATGAAAATAAAAGAGATCAATCAAAAGCTTGATATTTTCGGTCGGTACGATTATTACGATACAATGGCAAGTGTTGAAGGCATTATATTTGATAATCCACGATGGGAACGAACAACATGGACAATTGGGTTAAACTACCATGTCCATCCACAATTGGTTTTCAAGAGTCACTATTCTTTACGAAAGTTAGCTACCAAGGAGAAAAACAAAGAAGATACATTTTCACTTGGTGTCGGTTTCCAATATTAATATAGTCAATTATTAAGTAAATGAAGATTCATAGGAGATATAATGAAGTTCAATAAAGTAATATCAATGTTGTCATATCTATTTGTTTTAGCATTTCTTCTGGGGTGTGGGGCTGAAGATGACGTAGATGGAAATGACAAAACACAGGATGTAGCATTCCAATCCACCAAAATGCTTAATGATTTTGCAAATTCCGTTGTGTTAGCAACCTATACAGATTTAGATAATAAAGCCGGTGAGCTTTTAGATGCTGTAAAACAGTTAAAGGATAATACCACCCAAACAAATCTTGTGACAGCACAAGAGGCATGGAAAGCTACTCGTAAACCTTGGGAACAGAGTGAAGCGTTCTTGTTCGGTCCAGTGGACACACAAGGGCTTGATCCAGCTTTAGATAGTTGGCCAGTTGACCACGTCAACCTTCAATCTGTGTTAGATAGCAGTGACAACATTACAGTGGATTATGTCAACGGTTTAGAGGATACACAGAAAGGGTTCCATACTATTGAATTTCTACTGTTCAGAGATGGAAATCAACGAAAAGCATCAGATTTCACACAACGTGAATTAGAATACCTCGTCTCAACAACAGAAAACCTTAAAGCGAGTACATCACAACTAAGATTAGCATGGGCAGCGGAAGGTGAGAATTTCAGCAGTTCCGTTGCACAAGCTGGAACTGGTAGTATTATCTATACTTCTCAGAGCGCGGCTGTTCAGGAAATGGTTAATGGTATGATTACAATCGCTGATGAAGTCGCAAATGGAAAACTTTCCGACCCATATAACCAATCTGATACTACACTTGTGGAATCACAGTTCAGCTTTAACTCAATCTCTGATTTTCAAGATAACATCAGAGGTATTCAAAACGTCTATCTCGGCAAATATATAAATGATGGACAGGGATTAAACGAATTTGTTAGTTCCAAAGATGCAGATTTAGATTCACGTTTCCAATCAGAACTTAAGAACGCAATTGATACAATTGGAGCAATACCAGACCCTTTCAGGGATTCAATTACTACCAGTCCTTCTTCAGTTCAGGAAGCTATTGATGCTGTTAGTAAAGTACAGTTAACTTTGGAGCAAAATATTCTTCCACTCGTACAATCAAGTGAATTTAATTAGATTGATGACTATACCCATAACGCTATAAAAATTACTATAGTTGGGAATCTGAATTTTACTATTCCCAACTATAGTTGAAAATGAATTTACGATCTTTAACTGATAGTCTTCTATACAAATAATGATATGATGAAGTATCTCAATTTTATTTTGCTTGTTTATTTATTAGTGTTCATTAGTGGTTGTGAAACTGATAAGAAATCAGACAGTATAAATAAAACAAAAACTGAATTAACAATTCCACTTGCAGGTGGTGACACAACAATTTTTGACGCATCAAGTCATGCATTCTCAATTCCAGCCCCTAATCTTACGGCAGCTGCATTGCATAAACATTTAAAAGGAGACGTGGAATTTGAAGCGGTCTTTGTTACTGCACCTGCTGAGGTAAATCCCGGTCTGGGTCCTATATATAATAATGTCTCATGTATAAACTGTCATTCACGCGATGGTCGTGGAAGACCACCGGATATTGATGGAAAATTAGTTTCACTCCTCTTTAGACTTAGCCTTCCGAATAACAATAAAGATATGGACGGTAAACCACCTATACCTGTTCCTGGGTATGGAACGCAACTCAATAATAAGGCAATTTACGGAACTCCTGCTGAAGGAAATGTTGACATTTCCTATACTGAACAACCTTTACTAACTTCAGAAGGAACGAAAATACATCTACGATATCCAAATTATACGATTACAGATGCTTATTATCCGCTACCTGAAGATATAGAGGTATCCCCTCGAGTTGCACCAGTGGTATTTGGACTCGGCTTGTTAGAAGCTATACCGCAGGAAAATATCATTTCAAACGCTGATGAATCAGATATAAATGCTGACGGAATATCTGGAAAACCTAATTATGTTTGGGATGTAATAAAAAAACAATATGCTTTGGGACGTTTCGGATGGAAAGCAAATCAACCAAATTTACTCCAACAAGTTGCTTCAGCTTATCATGATGATATGGGATTAACTACCTCACTCTTCCAAATGGAAAATTCAATAGGACAATCACAACACACTAATGTTAGTCCGTCACCAGAGGTTAGCGATGAGATATTAGATGTTGTAACATTTTATGTTCAAACATTAGCAGTCCCTGCTCGACGGAATGTTGATGATCCTAAAGTAATTCAAGGAGAGCAGCTTTTTACACAAGCACAATGCGATACATGTCATATCCCTACACACAGGACTGGTGTATTTCCAGGTATACCGTCAATAAGCAATCAAACAATTCACCCATACACAGACCTATTACTTCACGATATGGGACCCGATTTAGCTGATAATCGTCCTGATTTTCAAGCAAGTGGTAGTGAATGGAGAACACCACCATTATGGGGAATTGGTTTAGTAAGGACTGTCAATGGACACACGAATTTCCTGCATGATGGTAGAGCACGTAATCTGCTGGAAGCAGTTCTTTGGCACGGTGGGGAAGCTGAAAAATCTCGTAATATGACATTGGAAATGTCTCAAACCGAACGAGACGCACTAATTGCATTCTTAGAATCATTGTAATTCAATACCGTAAAAGGATATCGGAATGAATCTAACTAAAATAACCCTTAATACCAGTATATTGATAATAGTGTTTTTCATTGGTCTTTGCTTTTGCGGTTGTGAAAGCGATCCAATACTATCACCTCAAGTTGAAGCATCAGAGGAATCGGGTAGTTATGGAAATACAAACATTGAGATTAATGAATCTGAAACCAGTTCTAATAAAGTGAGTAAGCAAAAGAAAAGTAGAATTCGTAGCAATTATAGCAAGAATACAAACCCTAAACTCTTCTAAGGTACAGGAATATCCTTTATGTATATTTTTACAAATGTAGTTAACATATCAAAATTATGGAATAGATTAATAATAATGATCCTGATGGTTATACTTCTCATGTCTATGGTCTATAATTCCGAGGGAACAAACATAATTAGTGGTAAGGTCGTTAATAAAGATACAAAACTTCCAATTTATGGGGTAACTGTTAAAATTGATTCAAATGGACAGACCATACAAGAAACTGCAACCGATAGAGAAGGCAATTTTCGTTTTACTCAAGATTTACATAAGGATCAACAACTTCATATCAATTCAGAAGGTTTTAATTCCTACAAACAAATACTATCATCTGCTGGGGAATTGGAGAATTTGGAAATACTGTTAACAAAACAACCCTTTGAACTTGCACCCATTGAAATCATAGGGCAATCTTTACTGGAACACAAGAAATTAACTGGTACAATGACTAAGTTAGAACCAGAGACTGTTAATTTAATCAATCCTGTAGGAACCCAAGAATTACTTGAACTTATACCGGGAATCAATGGATATGCAGATGATGGTTTTGGGAACTCACGATTGAGTATTGGTATCCGTGGTTTAAACCCGAGAAGAAGTGCAAGAGTATTATTGCTTGAAGATGGTGTCCCTATTCAACCAGCAGTATATATCTATCCTAATGCATATTACAATCCACCAGCAGACCGAATTGAAACTGTTGAAGTTATAAAAGGTAGTGGAGCCATTCGTTATGGTCCGCAAACTATGGGTGGGGTAATAAACTATACAACACGAAAACCAACAGGAATACAAGGCTTAGCTAATAAAATTACTTTAGGAAACAATGGTTATTATAGTGGATTCTCAGAAATCAAAGGAATTGGAAACCCTGACATCGTAAGCTCAGATATACAAATTCTATATAAACATGGAGATGGATTTAGAGAAAATAATACTTTTGATCAATTCAATGGTACAGTAAAGACATTATTCCAATTGACTGAAGAAAAAACACTATACCTGAAATTAAATGGTAATTATGAAAATTCAAATGCAACATATACAGGATTAACAGAATATTCTTTTAACACAAATCCCAATTTCAATCCAAAGAATGATGACAATTTTAAAGTCATACGCACATCAATTGACATAATTTATACCAACAAGATATCAGATAACATAATTAGCAATTCAACCCTATATTCAAGTCTCTTTGATCGTAGATGGTGGCGTGAGGATGATATTTTTGTTCGACCATCCTCATTTGACACAGGCAAATTAACACCTGTACCGTATTTCCAAACTGGTGACCTTATCAGAACTGGTAATGGTAAAAGTAATTTTGGTATTCTACGTACATTCTATGTTGGCGGAGTGGAGCAAAACTATTCATGGAAACATGGAATTGGTAGCAATTCCGCAAATGTAGACATTGGGGGCAGGTTACATTGGGAAAGGTTTATTGACGATAGGAAAGTTGGTAATGCCCCTGATGCACGAGATGGAGTTTACTATACTGGTATACAGGATTCAACTAAAGATCCTGTAAAGATTGTTGGACAAAGTCATCATTACGAAACTACTGCATTGGCACTCTACGCAGAAGAACAGATTGATTTTCAAAACTTGACTCTGACAACCGGAGTTCGGTATGAGCTATTTAAACAAGATCGTGTTGATAGATTACGCGGCTCCGTACTTGCTGATAAAGTGTCTTCTGTATTTTTGCCGGGTATTGGCGTAAATTATGAAGTAGGACATTTCAACTTTTTTGGGGGTATTCATAGAGGTTATACTGCACCTTCCAGTGGAGCATTAAAGGTAACTAATTTTGGACAAAATGTAGAGTCTGGTGGACTTGACCTTGAACCGGAAAAAAGCTGGAATATGGAAGCCGGTATTAGATCCTGGATGCCAGGTATAATCTTAGAATCCTCTGCTTTTTTGATTCAGATTGAAGATTTAGTCGCAGCTGGACGAGGTACGGCATTTAAGAATTTAGGTAAGGTCAATCTATCTGGAATTGAATTGGCAATGAAATTAGGTATATCAGAATTCTCTTCAATCCTTCCAGATTTCAACTTTACATACACATTCCTTCAAACAGAAATTATTGATGGCATTATCAAGTCTGCCACTATAGCAGGTAATGTTGATGTAGATATAAACGGGAATGAATTACCGTATGCTCCCCAACACACCTTCACAATAGGTGTATCAAAAAAAATATGGGATTCTTTACGTATACGAACAGATATTCGGTTTGTAGATGAAGTATTTACTGATTTTGAGAATCTACAACAAACCTATAACAGAGGAGACACTGGACCTATTCCAAGTTATTCAATTGTTAATGCAGGTATAGATTACAAAGTTTCACAACAATGGCAGTTATTCTTTACTGTCAAAAATCTATTAGATCAAGTATATATCGGGTCACGACTACATTCTAATGCTGGTCAACCTGAAGCAAATCTAAGTTCGGGAATCTTAATTGGACCGAGAAGACAGATTCTATTTGGTATAAAACAAGGTATATAATTTAGTACATACGGATATCAAGAAATATAATGACATTTCTATAATCTTGTATCCATAAATTCAATTAGCGATAATGAGATGCATTATCATAAAATTAAAGGATGAATAATGGCACATATTATAAATAAACTACAATGGTTAACAATCTTTCTAACAATTTCAATCCTATTTATTAACGGTTGCGGTAGTGATGAAGATGATGATATTGAAGATAATACTGGTGAAGGGAAAATCCAAGTTCCACAAGCCTATGTTTTTGACAGTCGTTTCCAAGAGGGAGAAAGTAGTGTATCCTATTCTGGACAAGTAGTTCGAAATTTACTATTACAGGATTTGAAAGCACTTACTGATAGCGTCGGAAAAGATGGGGGAAAAGCTGCATCTGTAGAAGATATGTTACAACTATATGATTACGACGATGCTTTGAACCTAAAAACGATTACTACCACTGGGGCTGTCCCTGCCCTTGAAAGTCACTACTCCTCTCTTTCAACTGGTAAGAATCTCGTTGGTAAAATCTCTGATGCTCCTGTCATCGGTTATAACCGTTCTGCCGATGATTTAGTACGAGAATGGTTCAAAGGAATATCGGACAACTCACAGGATTCAGATAAACTCGGTACTGCAATGGCTTATACAACCGAAGACGGTGTTGACATGTCTCAGATGATAAACAAAGTCCTTATTGGTGCTGTTCCATACTATCAAGCAACTGGTGTTTACCTTGATACTTTACTTGAACGTGACAATAGTGAAGCAAAGGATGGTTCAAAACCCTATACTGCAATGGAACATGCATGGGATGAAGCTTTTGGTTATATCGGGGCAGCTCGGGATTATCCGCGATATACCGATGTACAACTGGCTGGATCAGTTGATGATTTTACCTTTGATTCTAATAGTGATGGATCAATAGATTTCAAATCTGAGTACAATTTCGGTCTATCCAGAAATGCTGCTAAACGGGATAAAGGAGGTACAGGGGTTGATTTTACTACTGAAATCTTCAATGCATTCGTTGCCGGTCGGACTGCTATCACAAATCAAGGATCAGTCACAGAAATAAGTGCACATAGACAAGCTGCAGCAAATGGCATGGAAAAAGTTATCGCCGCTACTGTTGTTCATTACATCAATGATACACTTAGTGATATGTTAAAGTTAGGTACAGACGAAGAAAACCTTGCTAATCTAAATAAACATTGGGCAGAAATGAAAGGTTATACCGTTGCATTACAGTATAATCCTTTCAAGTTGATCAGCGATGGGCAACTTAGGGAGTTACATGGTATCATGGGAACGGCTCCGAAGTACGATGCACCAGGTTCAGATGCCTATAAAACTCAAGTCACTAATTATCAACGCGCAAAAGATGTATTACAAGCTGCTTACGGATTCTCAAATTCAAATATGGAGAACTGGTAGGTAATACTCATAATTCAACTCCTTAAGAGGTTGAGTAGTTAACAAAAGGAAGATTATCCACGTAACGGTTAATCTTCCTTTTTATATCTCTTGAAACATCAAATAGATGAACAAACAGAAACAAACTAACAATGTATTCACATGGGTATTTATCTTATTCTGTTGTATTGTTTCCCGTTTGTTAAGCACTATCTATTACATTGAAGATATAGACAGTCTAAGATTTGCATTGAGTATGGTGGAATATGATGTAGAAAAGCTACAGCCTCATTTTCCAGCATATCCAGTTTTCTGTTTCTTAGCAAAATTCATTTATGTTCTGACAGGACGATACTCATTAGCATTTTCAATTATCGGAGGAATATCCACTTTTTTTACAATCTTCTTTACCTTAAAGATTGTCAAGATCAAATGTACTTCCCAATTGGGAATAATCGCTATCTTGATTTTATTCATGAACCCATTATTGTGGTTAATGAGTAATCGTTATATGCCAGATATTTTAGGTCTTGCATGTCTATTAGGAGCATTTTATTACATCTTAGAATCTATACACCCGGATGGAAAAAACTCATCATTATATAGTTACATTGGATATTTTCTTGCAGCAATTTTGTTGGGAATAAAAGTCTCATATATCCCATTATTGATACCTGTCCTATTAATCGGATTAAAAAACAATAATATAATGAAGTTATTTTACGCAGGGGGTATGGGTCTATTATTGTGGTTAATACCACTATTGTGGATGACAGGATGGAAGACACTCTTGGGAAGTGCTCTGAACCAGACACAAGGACACTTTACAGATTTTGGGGGGACGGTATCAACAAATCCGGATTTATGGCTCCGTTTGAATAAGATTATTGAGAGTGTCGTTGCTGATGGTTTTGGATTATATTGGCAGGGACGTCATCTCATAACAGTTGTAAGTACAATCCTTCTTTTAATTATAATATTCTCAAATTGGAAATCAATAGTAGGTAGAACAAAACAGAGTCTGTTCGGACAGAATCATATATACCACAAACCACTTTTGATTGGATGCATATTTTATTCTGTCTGGCTATTTGTAGGACAAAATGTAATATATAAGAGTCGACATATAATTCCATTGTTACCCTTCTTCTCTATAGGAATTGCGATAGCATGTAACAAAATATTAAATTATACGAAGAAGCAGACTGATTCATTCCAAAGGATATTGAAGGGTTGGTATCCATACTGCATTGGAATTCTCGTATGCTTTCTTCTTAGTTATAGTTACGTTACAATACATACCGTTATTCAACATACAAGACCTACAGCAATCGCACAAATACAAAGATACTTACTTGAAAAGACCTCTCAATCTAACAATGAACTCAAAATTGTATCTGTTCCACTAATTAAATATTATTTGGTGTCTCAAGGAGTGAAAGCAGAATACATCCCTATAAGAACTTCTAAAGATTTACACCAACTTAATGATCTAAACAGTGAATTTGTAGTAATTGGAACCAAAATACCTAATCGCAATCCAAAAAAGGAATCTACGTTTTACCATAACCCTTATGTGAATAGAATGTGGTCAGAAATACCTGTATATGAATACTAAATAATGACCTAATCGCTATCCAGAAATAACATAAATCACTATCATTCTTATCTTGGTGTCGGAGAGAAAATTAATAATGAAAATCCCTGATATACATATACTCGGTGGTGGACCTGCAGGTTTAACAACAGGATATTACGCCAAAAAACACAATTTCAATTTCCTTATATATGAAGCAGGGGAACAAGTTGGGGGGAACTGTCGTACCCTTCAAATCGATAACTTCTTATTTGATACTGGGGCACACAGATTCCATGATAAAGATCCAGAAGCAACAGAAGTGGTTAAAGAACTACTTGGAGATGATTTACAAAAGGTTGATGCACCAAGCCATATCTATTATAAGAGTCAATATTATCGTTTTCCATTGATACTCAGTGATCTGATACAAAAACTGGATAGAACGACTCTACTTGAAATCATTTTTGAGAAACTCAGAAGCAGACAGAGAAAACATACAGATAATTTCAAAGAACTTGCACTCAAAAGGTATGGTAATACGTTAGCAAATAATTTTCTACTTAACTATTCCGAGAAATTATGGGGTGAACCCCCAGAAAAACTATCTACCTCAATCACAGGTAACAGACTTAAAGGATTGGATCTTTGGAGTTTTTTAAAATCTACCGTTATTGGTTCTCCAAAGAATCCAAGACATTTAGACGGAACATTTTTCTATCCAAAATATGGGATTGGTATGATTCCTGATAAACTCTCTGAATTTATTGGTAAAGAACAGATTCACTTAAAGCATAGAATTACCCGGATTAATCATAATTATGAAAAAATTGAAAGTATTATATTAAATGATGATCTTGAGACACAGATTAATTATGTAGTTAACACATTACCTTTAACATTATCACTTCGGCTGATGAATCCAAAACCCCCATCTGAAATCTGTGATATAGCAAATTCAATAAAATTTCGACATCTTGTTCTTTCAATTTTTTGCCTAAATCGAGAATCTTACACACAGAACGCATCACTTTATTTTCCAAATAAAGACTTTCCATTTACACGTCTATATGAACCAAAAAACAGAAGCACTCACATGGCACCAGTAGGTCAAACAGTCATTGTACTGGAAATCCCATGCTACACAGAAGATTCAATCTGGACTATGGAAGACAGTAATATTGAAAGATTAGTATGGGACGCTTTAGGTAAGGTTAAGTCTATAGATACAGAAGAGGTAATCCACAGTCAAATATATAGACTCCCTTTTGCTTATCCTGTTCTTGAAGTAGATTTCGAAGATAAAGTAAAGCAACTGGTGTCTTATTTCGACCAATTTACTAATTTAAGTCTTACCGGTAGGAGCTCAATGTTCAGGTATCTACATCTACACGACCTTTTTAATGCAGGTAAAGAAGTTATACATAAAGTACAACAATCAAACATATAACCATAAATCAGAGAAAATTATCCAGTAAAACAGAAAATTACAAATTATTCTGCGATTATTGAAAAATAAATTTGACAGACATTAATAATTGTAGTATCCTATCAACATAGAAACCATGGTAAAGCAATTACCGTTTTAAAAACCATTTTTATGATAATGAGATTCATTATCATATACAAATCGTATGAATTACTCCTTAGGAATAGACGGTATAAAACGAGGATAGAATTCTAATTACAATCGTAAGTATACCCTAACTCGAATCTGGCTTTGTTGTACAATGGTTCTATTAGATGGATATATCACAGAATCAACAAGTTCGTTTATTTCGTGCATATCCACTACGTTTGGTAGGGATATATATCCTTACCAAACCTACTGATATCTCATTCTAATATATTTACTAATGTAGGAGACAGTTAATGATTACTGTAGCAAATCGAATCTATGTAGCAACTGATTATCGGAACGAATTTGAAAAAAGGTTTCGAAATCGAGTTAAGCTTGTTGACGGAATGCCAGGGTTCATCTCAAACCAAGTGTTGCGACCTGTCAATGATGGTGACCCGTATATAGTCTTTACACTCTGGGAATCACGGAAAGATTTTGAGAATTGGGTTGATTCTGAGGAATTTCGGAAGGGGCATGCACAATCAGGCTCACTACCAAGTGAAGCTTTCACACAATCTAACAAACTGGAACTACATGAGGTGTTCTTATATTCTGAGGAACCAGATTTGAAGGAGGAACCATCAAGTGGTCCCTTCAAGATTCATCAAGACTGATAATTAGACGCAGAAAAAGCAACGAGTAGAACAAGGCATGCTCCAACTGCCAATTGATAGCAAATGCCGTTGTTTCTAATGGAAATGATACATCTGGACTGATGATCAATAATATCTCGTGTTTGGTGGGTCACACGCACAAACTATGAACGTTGTCTCCCTATGCCTTTTCTGCATTTATAAGAATACAACACCAGTATCTCAACTGTCAAGGAAATTCAATGGATAACAATCCAAACACTTCAAATATGCATTCTGTAGGTAAAAAGAATAAAAAACCTATGAAACGTAAAAGACGTTCACCATATTCCTTTTTACCGCTGAGATGGAGTCGAGGTAGTTTCCTAAAATGGCTTCGGAGAACACATGCATGGTTAGGTCTATGGGGTGCAGCATTAGGAATTTTGTTCGGTATTACCGGTATCCTTCTTAATCACAGAAGCAAGTTACAGATCAACGCCGCTCATACCGAGCAAACTGAGCATGAATTGACTCTCCCCCAACAAAAACCAGAAAATATCGAAGAATTCGCATTATGGTTGAAGACAGAGCTTAATATTGATAAGGAATGGAGTCGTATTCGATCACAAAAGCCTCGCGAAATAAGTTGGGATGGAAAGTCAGTTACACAACCTGCAAGATGGAGTGTAAGTTTTAGTAATCCTAAAGGAGGTTACAGTGCAGATTATTGGGTCGGTAATACATATACAACTGTCAGACATTTTAATAGGAACATATTTGCTTTTCTAAACAGACTGCATAAGGCAAGTGGATTAGGAGTCGGATGGATTCTCCTTGCCGATACAATTGCAGGAAGTTTGATTATACTCTCACTCTCAGGCATATTACTTTGGACCCGTTTACACGGTCCAAGACTTCTGGCTGCCAGCCTTGGTATAGGATCAATATGTATGGCAATATACTTCGTATGGAGAGCTTTCTAAATAGAAAAAGGATATCACTACATGTATTCAAGTAAATCAATATATTTCTCAGAAATACTTCCTGTTCACAATTTTGTTTCATTAATACTGGTGAATTTCTTCTTCGGATTTGTTTTTTTTACATCACCTATAATTGCAGAAATTGATGCCAATTCCTCAGATCGTATTGGTGTTGAATTAGATACAGTGGTCGTTACAGCAACAAAAACACCCCATCGTCTTTCAGATTCACCAGTTATTACAGAATTAATTACTCGCGAAGAAATTGAAGCAACTGGTGCAGAAAACGTTGGAGAAGTATTAGAACACAAATCTGGTGTAATCATACATCGTGATGGACATGGTGATGGTGTACAACTACAGGGGCTTGATTCAGAATATGTACTAATTCTCATTGATGGTGAACCACAGGTTGGACGGATTGCTGGAAAACTGGATTTGGCTCGACTCAGTATTGAAAATGTGGAAAGAATTGAAATAGTCAAAGGAGCAACTTCATCACTGTTTGGTAATGCAGCTCTTGCAGGAGTCATAAATATAATTACACGTAAAGCTATCACACCATTTTCAATTCAGATCTCTCAAAATATAGAACAAAACAATAATTATGATAGTAGAGGGACTATCGAATTACATCAAGGAAATCTCAACGGGTTACTTTCATTAAGTGCAAATACCAGAAAACCGATTGATTTTGATACTTCAGATCTTACAACAACAATTGATGGATATGCCAATATGACTGGTTCATTACGGACAGAATATGCTGTATCACCCAACACAAATATCCTGTTGTCAGGCCAGTACTTTATTCAAGACCAAGAAGGTATTAGTGAAAACGGTCCAATTGTATTTGATAGACACGGTGATATCGAGAACATAAGTGCAACTATTGGTATAATCCGAGAATTTGACTTAGTCAGTCTTGAAAATGTATCTACTTCATTCTTTACAGGGAAAATCTACCTAACACGATATGATGATGTATCAACAGTCATCAATAGGAACACAGAGGTAACAACATCACAAAATATTAATATCCAAGATCTTATCAAAGGTGAAATACAATTCGACACAACACTATGGCAAAAACATCAATTCACATTTGGCAGTGAGATAATTCTTGAGAATTTGCAATCACAACGTATTGATGGTGGTGAACGTGGAATACTAACAAATTCACTCTTCCTACAAAATGTGTATCGCCCCTTCTCTCCGTTTGCTGTTGTCATCGGGGGCCGTTTAGATAATCATTCAGAATTCGGTAGTCATTTTAGTCCAAAGTTAAGTTCATTGTATAAAATCACAGATAATTTTCGGATACGTGCTTCCTATGGTCAGGGTTTTCGCTCGCCAGATTTTAAGAATCTTTATCTCAACTTTACAAATGTCACATCCGGTTATCAGGTATTAGGAAATAAATATCTTCAACCAGAATCATCACATAACTGGAATTTTGGGATTGACTATAATTTCTCCAATACCCTTATGGGTAGAATTCATATATATAGAAATGACCTATCTAACCTAATTGAGGCAGAACGTATAGGTCAGAGTGTGTTAGGGGGAAGTAAATTTGAATATCAAAATATTAGTCAAGCATACACAGAAGGTGTTGATGTTGAAATTCTATTAGGAAGTTTTGGGGGAGTCACCTCAACAGTGGGTTATGCATATCTCAGAGGAGCTGATAAAGAAACAGGACTTCCTCTGCTCAACCGTTCAACCCATAGTACAACCTTTAAATTAGCATATTTCCATCTAAAAAGTGGTTTTCGTATTGACTTACGTGGTCGGTATGCAAGCAAATGGGGTTTTTTTGATGACGGGGACAAAATACTTGAACCTGACGAACTTGCTCCAAGCTACTGGTTATGGAATATCCGTGCATCTAAAAGCCTTTTCCAATTATTGAAAGTTTCAATAGGAATAAACAATATTTTTGACTTCAAAATCCCAAGTTATTATACATTTATTGGCCGTTCAATTTATGGCGGCTTATCACTGCATTATTAAGACTTCGGAAGGACGTGTCATGGCGTACCTTTCGATAATAAGACGAAAAACTACAATCAACTGTTATTCGTCTATACACAAAAGGAGCAACTTGATGAAAAGGTTAATGTACATACACAACTTCATTCTTAGTACAACCACTCTTTTTATCTTAACATTCAGTATTTCACAATTAAATGTAAATGCTGAAATTAACCACAAATCTTTAACTGTTGATGCAACTGATCGAGAGAAATGGGTATATTTTAGCCTGTCTGAATCAGATGTTGTTGACATCAAAGATCAAACAACCTCCATCAAGTGGGATATCGGATTTAAAAGGACTGCTATCATTACAAATGGTGGTGTTAGTGGTCCTGGAGATTCCGCTACATTGATATTGACTGAAACATCCTTTGATAATATTGATGAAGCCCCAAAGGGAGACTATGTCTCTGATACCGATCAGATTCCTACATTTGCGCGTGGTGATGGGTGGTATACCTATACTGGACCACCAAATCACTGGATTTTAGTAAATGAAAAAATCTATATATTACGGACTGCTAAAGGCAATTATGCAAAGCTCCGTTTTATCGGATATTATGAGAATAATGATGCGAAAGAAGGATCTGGACATATCAGTTTTGAATATGTCTTGCAGAATAATGGAACTCGATTTTTTATTAATTCGCCTCCAGCAAGTGTAAACGCTATAAAAAAGCTAACTATCACTTGGGCTGAAGTAAAGAAGAATTGATAAACATTTATATGCGAGGAATAACTCAAAATCCTCGCATATATCAATTATGTCTTACATTAGTTTAAATTGAGAAAATTAACGAATTATCTTATTAACAACTTATCGTGTAAACAGGAGGAAGTTATGGGGCAGATAACAAAATACCTATCACATGACGAAATCTGTGCAGTATATACATGTCTTGAAGGTCATATTCACGTAAGATTTCGATCCTTAGATATTACTATGGAACCGGAAGAATTTTCTCAGCTTACGAGTGTATTGTTTGACGCTATCAAGATTCTACGGAAAGCAAACAAACCTAATAACGAAGAGATTAATTTGGAAGATCTTGAAGTCTTACCTAAAGTCTAATTTTAATTTGACAGTCTAAAATTGTCAATAAGAGGATATTTAATCATGGATATAATAAGAGATTACATTACTTGGCGAATTGTTGTTTGGATAATGTTATTTTTGGGTATATTCATCATCTTTAGTTGCAGGGCTACTGATAATGAAGGTCTTGAACAAGTACTTATAGATTCACAGATGACCGATGAAACAAACCAAATTCCTGGCACCTCAGAGAATAATGATCCCTTGGTTGATCAAATTGGTTTAGAGACTATTACATTAACCGTTGATGCAACCAGTAGGGAACAATGGGTATACTTCTCTTTTGAAACAGGAGATATCGTAGATATTAAAGATCCACTCAATTCGATAGAGTGGGATATCGGTTTTAAACTAACACAGGTTAAATTAAATGGTGGAGTCAGTGGTCCAGGGATGGGAAGTGTTGTCATGCTTACAGAGACTACATTTGAAGATATAACAATTGCCCCTGAAAATGGATACCGTTCCGACTCAGAAGACACCCTCGCTATCGTACCACAGAGTGAGAAGGGATGGTATGTTTACACTGGACCACCTACACACTGGATATTACCACTTGAGGATCGAGTGTTTGTAATTAAAGCTGCAGATGGAACATACGCGAAACTTCGCTTCGTTGGATATTATAAAGACAATGAAAATAAAGAGGACAGCGGATTTGTCACATTGGATTATGTGCATCAATCGGATGGAAGTCGGAACTTTTAAATTAATCCATTTAGCGATTAACACATTTATGTTAGAAAGATGAAGCACAGGTTTTTACTTCGTATATACAGAATAGCTGAACAATGAGTTCATGAAGGGTTGGATATGAAACTTGTATAAGACAATATGCTTTAGCATATTGACGCATCAAATCTCCTTAATTAATACGGTTCCATATCCAATCAATCATCTTCAAAAGGAATTACAATGGATATAATAAAATCTGATTTATTCAAAGTATGGTTATTAACTGTTTTCATTTACATTCTATTTACACTTGTACTTTGTATCGTTGTTGCAGATACACTTGAGGTGTCAGATGCAGAGGACAAGACTATCGTTATTGATTCTTCTGATCGTATAGTAAGTCTAAATGGTAGTACAACAGAGATTCTTTTTGCATTAGGTGTCGGTGAAAAAGTCGTTGGCTGCGATGCTTCATCAACGTATCCAAAAGGTGTAAAAGAAAAACTACCAAGTGTTGGATACCAGTATGGACTTAATATTGAAGGAATCTTATCTTTGAAACCAACATTAGTCATTGGTAGGGAGGATATCAAACCACCACAAGTTGTTAATCAACTCCGTATGGCAAATGTAACTGTATTATTGCTTAAGGAACCTCGGGATTTTGAGACAGCTAAAAAGAGATTACTTACCATCGGTAAAGCTGTAGGAAAAAAGGACATTGCTAAAGAGTTAGTGATAACATTGGAAACAGATATAAAAAAATTAAATACAAAACTCGCATCAAGAAAAGAAAAAACTAAGAAGAAAGCACTCTTTTTATATCTACGTGGAACGCAAACTACATTAGTGTTAGGAAAAGAAACTGCTCAAGCAGCAATGTTAGAAATAGTTGGTGCAGAAAACGCTGCAGGTAACATTACTGGCAACAAACCTATGACTGCTGAAGCGGTAATTGCAGCACAACCAGATGTGTATGTATTATTCACAACTGGTTTAGAATCAGTTGGTGGAGTGGAAGGGTTACTAAAATTATCTGGATTAGCACATACACCTGCCGGGAAAAATAAGCGTGTGGTAGCAATGTCAGGACAGTATTTATCCGGGTTTGGACCTCGAAGTGGTAAGGCAGCTCTTGATTTATTCCGAGGAATACATGAGGAAACCGGAACTTTCATAGCCGAAGGTGAAGAAGAAAAATAAATATAAACAGTCCGTTAATATGCAAAAACGTACAAAATTACTCTTAATACTCACAATCTTACTCCCAGCATCAATTTGTGTTGCAGCAGGAATTGGAGCGTACCGTATATTACCATGGAAAATACCAAGAATACTTCTCTTTAAAGAGGAAGCTTTCCCAATCTTGCTATACGTACGGTTTCCACGCGTATTGTTAGCAGCACTTGTTGGTTCTATGTTGGCTATTTCAGGAACTACTCTCCAAGGTATCTTTCGTAATCCACTCGCAGATCCTGGTCTCATCGGAATAACAGCCGGTGCTGGTTTAGGTGCTTCAATATGGATAGTTTTGGTCGGTGGTGGGAAAATTGGAATATGGGGACTCCCTATCGCAGCTTTTGTGTGTGGTATGTTTGTAACCTTAGCAGTCTGGAAAGTATCAGAAATACAAGGGAAAGTCCATACTGTAACCTTACTGTTAGCAGGGATTGCGCTCAACAGTCTCGCAGGGGCAGGCATCGGGTTAATGACCTTCCTTGCCGACGATGAACAACTCAGGAGTCTTACTTTCTGGCTACTTGGAGGATTTGGCGGAGCAACATGGACAGTTCTATTAGTAACTCTACCGATAGGAATGATTGGGTTATTCTTATTATTACGACAAGGTTTGGCACTCAACACCTTAAACCTTGGTGAATCTGAAGCATACCATCTTGCTGTTCCCACAGAATCAATAAAACGGGTATCAGTTTTCGGTGTTGCTTTAACTGTTGGAGCAGCGGTTTCCGCTGCTGGTGGAATTGGGTTTGTTGGACTTGTTGTACCTCACCTTTTACGGCTTATGGGAGGGGCAGATCATCGATTTGTCTTACCAGGTTCCGCACTTGGTGGTGCAATTCTATTGATTTTCGCCGACCTGTTTTCTCGAACAATTGTAGTCCCCGCTGAATTACCGGTTGGCATTGTTACCGCACTACTTGGTGGACCTTTCTTCTTATGGCTTCTAATCAGATTCAAACGACAGATTTTCCTTTAGATGAATAGCTGTTATTAGGTCTATTTTTATTTACTACATTGAGGTGTTTCATGCTCGAACTGGAAAATGTCGGTTACAAGGTCAATGGAAAATGGTTGGTCCGAAACATTAACCTTTCAATAAAAAACGGCGCCTTTTGGGGATTTATTGGACCAAATGGGGCTGGCAAATCAACACTCTTACGACTAATCTCAGGTGAACTTAAGCCAACAAGTGGTGAAATTCGCTTTTTTGGAAAACCAATAGATAGTTATCAATCCACAGAGCTTGCACGACTCAGAGCATATTTACAGCAACAAAGAGATGTGAATTTTCCATTCACTTCTTTAGAAATAGTATTATTTGGACGATACCCATATTTAAATGGTACAAAAGAGGCTGATGCTGATATCGGAATCGCACGAAAATCATTAAAACGGGTTGAAGCCGATATGTTTGAAAACAGGCTTTATCCAACCTTATCTGGTGGCGAGGCAGGACGTATTGACATAGCTCGAATTCTCGCACAAGCACCGGGATTATTCTTATTGGATGAACCAACGAATCATCTTGATCCAAAACACCAAGTACAAATATTAAACCTATGTAAAATGATCTGTGAACAAGGGAAGACCGTAATTACCGCAATACACGATCTAAACCTCGCTTCAATGTATGCTGATCAAATATTGATGTTGAAAAATGGCATTTCTATTACACATGGTCCACCTAAAGAAGTATTTAATAAAAATATGTTAACCAATACCTATGATATATCGTTTAATATTCTAAAGCATCCTGATGGATATCCATGGGTAATGCCGAATCTTAATTGTCTATAGATTCATTCACTGTAATCATCTTTAGATTTGTTGATTCTATAGATGATTGATTTGCGAACATTCAACATATTAAAATTGGAGACAGCATGGAACAAGTAAAAATAGATACTATCATAGAGGAACTAATTAAAGTATATTGGTTAGAATTAGAAGCAACAATTAATTTTTTGGCAATATCCGTTGATTTGGATGGAATCCGAGCGGAAGAGATTAAGAAATCTTTGGCAGCTGATATTCAAACAGAAATTGGTCATGCACAGCAACTTGCTGCACGTATAAAAGAGATAGGCGGACGTGTTCCCGGTTCATACGATTTTAAACCAAGACAGGCTTCCTTACAACCACCTGAAATTACTACTGATGTCGCAGCAGCTATTCATGGCGTAATTGAAGCTGAAAACAGCGCTATTGACCAATACAACAAAATCATACGCCTATGTGATGGCATAGACTACGTCACACAAGACCTCTGTATCAGACTTTTGGCTGACGAAGAAACACATCGGAGAGAGTTTAAAGGTTTCCTTAAGGAATACGAGTAGAAGTTCGTTCTTATAAAACTAAAAAGGCATCGGATTCCCCATCCGATGCCTTTCTACGTATAACTCCTACTTAGCCAGATATTCACTCTTTCTCAAGAACCAATTTCGATTCCCCTGAACCCGTTGCTTCAAGAGTAAGTGTCCCATCCGTCACAGTAAAATTAGTCTTTTCAAATGCATTAAGTAAATGCATATTGAACTTATCCATCAAATCTTCTTTTGCTGCATTCTCTCCACCTTCAGCAAACCCATCCAAGAATTCAGGTGGTCTCGAAATTATCTTTAAATCTTGTTCTAATGTAATCAACGATAAGACAGAATTGTTAATACTATAGCTTCCAGACCATATCCCAGACACTTCAATCCTACCTGCTTTATCAATATCACCTCTATTCGGATCTTCTGGAAAATCGAACATCTCAAATTCCACGTTCACCATCCAAGTTCCATCCTCCTGAAAACTGTAAGTAAATACCGATATTTCTTCTTTTGGTCTATCTTCTATATCTGGTTCCTCAGCGTTTATAAAGGCTAAAGGAAGACCGTCATTGAGAGAAATAACACGCCATGTACCAAGTAATTCGGTAGGTATTACCTCAGGTTGTGGTGTAACAGGCTCAATTATCTCCTTATCCGGTTCCCCATCATCACTACCACATCCACTGATGGTAAATACATGAATTAATAACAGTAAAATTAGACCTGAGTATATTTTTTTCATATTTAATTAAAAGACACATCACTTTGTCTGATAAACCTTTTCACGAGAATGGAATCCATCCTTAATCACGACTTCATCAAGATTGTCCTTATCCACTTGTATTGGTGTAAGTAAGATAGAAGGAACATCAAATTTTCCATTATTAACTATCTGCTTCGCCTTTTCGATAGTTTCTCCTTTTGCTAATGCCACAGCCGCAATAGCAGCCTCCTTAGCAATCAGACGTATCGGTTTATATACCGTCATGGTCTGTGTACCCTTAACAATCCGTTGACAGGCAGCAAGTTCAGCATCCTGTCCAGAAACAAGGACGGTTCCAGCCAACTTCTGTCCCTCAAGTGCCTGAATCACACCGCCTGCTGTTCCATCATTTGAAGCAACAACAGCATCTATCTGGTTATTGGTTAGCGTTAAAACCTGTTCAGCCTTGATTAAAGCATCATTTGGCTCCCAATTAACCGCCCAATGTTTACCATCGGCAACTAAGTTTATGTCGCCTTTATCTATCGCCGGTTGTAATGCGCGGAGTTGACCCTTCCGAAGAAGTTGAGCATTATTATCACTCGGAGCACCACCAAGTAAGAAATAATTCCCTTTCGGTTTATGTCGAAGGATATATTCTGCTTGCAAATAACCTACCTGTTCATTGTCAAAAGAAATGTACAGATCCGGTTTACTCTCACGAATTAACCTATCATAAGCAATAACCTTTATACCTTCATCATGTGCTGATTTCACTATCTGCGAGGCAGCTACACTATCTTTCGGTATCACAACAAGTACATCTACACCTTGCGTAATAAGATTCTCTGCTTGTTCATTCTGTCTTCTTTCATCACCATCCGCAGATTGTACAATGACTTCTGCACCCAGTTTTTCTGCCTCTTTAATAAATATATCTCGATCCTTCTGCCAACGTTCCACACGTAACGAATCCATTGATAATCCAATTTTAATTTTCTTGGATGAGTCAGCATAACTAAAGATCGTCATTGAACAAAATGCAATTATTAGCAGATGAAATAAGGTATTAAAAACTGTATGATCTCGGTTCATCATAACAAAATTATTCTTCCATTTCATACGACATCTCCTACACTATTCTTCTTTTTCAACTCCATCTGTGGTAAACACTTTCAAAAAATCTCCACGCTTTATATCTCTACTCTTTTCAAGAACCTTAACAATAGAAAGTCTGTCATTTCGGATTTCAATTACCGATACAATGGCAATTTTGACAGGGATATAATCAAGTATATCACCTGTGTCAATATCACGAATAGGTTTTCCATCTGTAAAAACAGCAAACTTCTGATTAATTGCTAATCCACGTGCTGAACCAGCATTGATATATATCAAATCCGGATTCTCACTATCAACATAAGTAATCTTTATCGGTTTATCAGAAACCTGTTTTACTTCTTTTTCATTCTCTTCAGTGGTAACTTCTACTTCCCAAGGAGTAATAAAGTTTGGACCATAGCTATCTCTTAAACCTTTAACTACTTTAATTAGCACGTCATTGGTAACCATTCCAAAAAGCGTTGTATCATATTCTGGTGAAGCAAATTTTATTTTATTTAGTTGCGTTGGTTTTACTATGGGACGTGTGTTTTTACCATGTTTTTCCGACATCTGTCCAAATCTCATTTCTGAACCAGTTTCAGTTACACTTGCTTGGAAACCTGAGACTTGTGTTCCAGCAAGGCTATGATATCGCGTTGAAGTAACTGGAAAAGTTGCTATTTCATTACCAGAATCATCATAAATCTCCATGTTAAGTTTCACAAGAGCCCGATGTCGATACCCCATAACACCTACACCTGTCATATAACTTGCAGTTATTGATGTAGACGGGGCTTCTCGTCCGCTCTCTCTCAAACTACGCGAGGCATTTGCTTTCATACGTGAAAGTGAGAACTTTTCTATCTCTCCTAATACAAGTATATCCGCATTCAGATGCTTTGCCAACGCAGAACGTTGTTCTTGATTTAATTTCTTCAATCTATGGCGAGGAATGGTCAACTCTGCCATCGCATCCAATAATTCATCCTGGGAAACTGGCACATAGACTACGGTTTCGGCAAGTTTACGATTAAGCATCGTTTGAAATCCAACTTCCAAATCCCACATCTTCTTTGTACTGAAGATCCTTCCAATAAAATTAGGAACACATCCACATCCAGTTGAGGAATCAAAACGACTGTTATCCTCAAAATACAAGACACCTACCCTTTTCGCTGAGGGGTGTTGCTCCTCCGTATTTGAATAGCAAACTGTTATATTTCCGTATAAAAAACTTATAGAGAAAACTAATATAAATAAACGAATAATACCACGCACCATAATATCTCTCCTTGACTTACTTAAAATCCTTAATGTATAACGATAATAAGTCCTCTATAGTTTACCAACTCACCGGATTTTACTCAATGTAAAAATTTTACTCAATGTAAAAAATGTACGGATATGTAAAGTTTTTGGCATGAACCATATTTATTGCCCTATCTTCTTTCTGTAGATGTAAATACGGTATGAATGTCATATGAAGATTTAGAAAATATTTCGGTAATTCTAATTATCCCAAACCCGATAGACGGTGAATTCCTAAATGGCATTCAACCCGGGGAATGACTAAATGTCATTCATACCGTTGATTCCTGGATTCCGATCCCCGATCTTAAAACCAACCTGATTCGCTGAACATACTTCTTGCGCTTTAATGTCAATAACTTTACATACTCGATATAATTTCTAAATTTTCAGAGTATTCAGAGTAAATCAGAGTATTCTGAAAAAAACAAAAACAGTCTTTAGTCCATACTATTACTGCCTTTATAGGAATTATTATACATCACAGAAGAATACTTACTCTGAAAATATCTGTGAACCCATTATAGCAAAACCGTATCTATTCAAATCCAAACCACACAAAAATATCGGATAGAATCAAAATTAATACACAGAACACATTGATAGGATATTAATTCATCCTGAACGTTGAAAATCCTGTTAAATTGTGGTATTATCATTTATCATTCAATAATTAAAAAGAGATAAATATGTCTACAAAAACTTATTCTATTTTATGTATTCTTACCATTATAATCCTCATATTCTCTCCTATTTTTCTCAGTTACAGCGATAACCACGCCAAGGATGGAAAAGTCGAAAAAAAAGTGTGGTTAAATATACAAGGTGGCGTAATTGGTGGAAGTTTCTCACAATTTGCAAGTGGCATCAATCAGATTGTTAAACAACATCAGCCAAATATCAGAATCTCAGTCGTTGCCTCTGCGGGTTCAATTGAGAATACTCGAAGAGTTAACAAAGATAAAGATGCACTCGGAGTTGTTTTTGCTTCTGAAAGTTCCCTCGGATACCACGGTCAGGAGATTTTTGAAAAACAGGGTCCAAAAACAAACATACGCATGGTATCGCTACTGTATTTCGCTTACGGTCAATTTTCTACTCTCGAAAACAGTAAAATAAATAAACTTGAAGATATCGTTGGAAGTAAAATTGCTTGTGGTGCCCCTGGATCTGGCACTGCACAGACAATGGAACGCCTTGCAAAATCTGTTGGGATTTGGAAGCAATTTAAACCCATCTATCGTGGTGGAACTGCAGGGGCACAAGAACTTCAAGACGGACAAGCAAAGGGATTCCTTTGGTTAGTCAGTGTACCAAATAGTGCTATTATAGAATTAACCGCTGTTAAAAGTATACGAATGATTGACCTTGATACTCCTGCCAAAAAATACGGTTTCTATGACAAATACCCTTTCTATTTTTCAGGGAGTCTACCAGAGGGTGCATATGAAGGAAAAGTAAAACCTGTTAAGACTATTGTAATGCCAACTGTTCTTATAGCTAATAAAGCAATTTCAGATGAGACTATCTATAATATATTGACACATGTGTATAGTCCGGAAGGAAAGAAATTGATGATTCAGACAAACCAAGCTGCATCTGACATGACTGTCGAAAATGCCCCAAAAGCATTTCTAATTCCATTACATAAAGGGGCATATAGATTCTGGAAAGAACAAGGTGTTGAAATTCCTGAAGAAGCTATGCCGATTGATTAAACATTGCTAACTCTTGGAATATGAAATAAAAACACAGCTTAATTCACGATATTAAGGAATTGGAATCCATGTCAACACAAGCCTTCAAAATAGTATCTGTCGAAAGTCTACTCTATGAATGGGACAGACCCCCTATCTGGAATGGGATGCACGTTTACGACAAAGGCAGACTACATTTGGTTAAGGTCACTGCGAAAAGCGGCACAGAAGAAGTATACGGCTACGGTTTTAATGGTGCTACTGCTGCAACAAGACCTCTTCATCTCTTTCCAATTTATTTAGACCTTTTTCGTCCTGCTTTAATTGGACACAACGCAACTGATACACCTTATATCACATGGTTAGCAGATAATTACAAGATTTATGGTCCGGGAGGATATCATACACAGGTTTTAGCTGCCGTAAATCAAGCTTGTTGGGATATAAAAGGAAAACTGGAGGGGAAGTCAATCCATGAACTCTTAGGTGGTAAGAAGGATCGTATACGCACATATATCGCAGGGGGTTATTATAGTAGAGGAAAAGGATTAGATGAACTACGAGAAGAGATGGAATATAATATCACTGAATTCAATACTACAGCGATTAAGATGAAAATTGGACATCATGCTGCGGGTATTGAGACCGACCTCCGTCGAATTGAGACTGTACGACAAGCTGTCGGTCCCGATATTACAATTATGGTTGATGCGAATTGTTCTCTTTCTGTAGAACGGGCTGGAGCGTATATCCCCGCTCTTCGAGCAAACAATGTTCTTTGGCTTGAAGAACCAATTCATAGCCACGATTATAGAGGGTATAAGACAATACGTGATATAGCGAAGGATTACGATATATATATTGCAACTGGTGAAAATGGTTACGGATTACACTACTTCCAAACACACATCGACAACGAAGGGGCTGATGTTTTTAATTTAGATGTTGCTATTCTTCCTGGATATGATACATCTATCAAGGTCGTTGAAGAAGCATTAGCTGCTAATAAATGGATTTCCCCACATGGTGCACAAGAACTACAGATCCATATCGCGGCAAGTCGAGACAATTGTTTGATGTTAGAATATTACCCTCCAGCTGTTGATCCGTTACGCGGAGATATGTTCCTACCACAAATGGAATTAGACAAAGACGGTTATGTAACTGTTCCAACCACTCCAGGAATCGGATTCGAACCCAATTTCGATCTACTTAATAACTATCGTATATAACGACTGAGATAAACAATTGCACTTACAATCAGATATTCGTCATGATGATGTTAACTTGGATACCACTAAGTGGAAACTTCCAGAGAACGCAATTGCTCGATTAGGAACAGGACGTATAAAACAATTCGCAATTTCGCCAGATAAGAAATACATCGCTGTGGCAACTTTAATTGGGACATGGGTGTATGAACGATCAACACTTATACCTATCAGATTATTTGACTCGGAAAGAGGGTTTGTTACTACACTTGATTTTTCACCCAATAGTCAGTGGCTAGTCACAGGCGACGCGGACGGTACCATAAAGGTATGGGACCATCATCACGGTATTTGCATTTCCCGAATAGAACTCCCGCAGGCAATTTCTACAATTGTTTTTTCAGGCAACGGTCAGCACATTGCATCTCCGGTTACCACAACAGATATCATTGACATCTTTCATGTGGAAACGGGCGAACTGATTTACCACCTTTCTACTAACCCAGACACCAAAGAAAAATGGCGTGGACCACCTCACTCAATTTGCTATTCCGATGATGGACAACTCTTGGCATGCGCTAATACAATTGACGCAGAGGGCACCATCGATTTTATCTCTATATGGCAAGTGGAAACGAGTGAATGTATCGCATACTTTTACGGACATACAGATCTTGTGCATGCTCTTGATTTTTCACCTTGTGGACGCCTCCTTGCATCTTGTGATACCTCTGGTACACTTCGAGAGTGGGAAGTTGATACCGGTAATCAGGTGCAAGTGTTTTCCGAGTATTCTGAAACCCATTGGATAATACCTTCCTACTCTACCACTGGTGCGCTGCGTATTGCTGCTGTAGGAAAAAATGAAACAACCGACACTATCGTGTTAGATTTGGAACTCTGTGAAAAATTGAAAACCTTTAAACAACCTATGAAACCTGTGAATTATAACATACAATTTGCAAAAGGAACTACATTAGCATTCTCATATGCAGCGCAAATAAACGTATGGGATATGGATACACCAGACTCTATTGATGTTATCTCTACGGATATTTCTCTTCCGCGCACAGTGGCGTTCTCACCTGATGGACAGAAACTTATAGGTGTTGGTTCGGGACCAGCAACCTATTGGACTTTGGATTCTAAAAAGTTTCCCACACGATTGATATTACGTACGGTAACGCAAACTCCTATTTCGACACAAACGTTGATTAATTCCGTACGTATCTCTAAACAAGAAGATATAGTAGCGTTGTCTACCGCTCGTAATATGCTTTACTTATGGGATATTAAAACTTATCAGACAATCTATCCAACCGATGTTCACCAAAAGTCTTTACCTCTCGCTGCCTACTATGGAGAACCAGGTGGAGAACTTGACAGTAGATTACATGTGTGGGATATAAACGGGAAGCAACACACCATCCATGGCCACTCGAAAACTGAGGCGTATGTATTAGAAGCTGTGCTCTCATCTACTGGGAAAAAATGGGCAAGTGGACACGATGATGGGATGTTATATGTTTGGGATCGGGAAGAGAACTGTAAAAAGTTTTCAGGACATACTACTTCAATATGTGCACTTGCATTTTCACCAAATGAGAAGTATATGGCAAGTGCTTCAACAGACGGAATAGCAAAAATATGGGACATACTGTCCGGTGAGACACTTGCTTCACTCACTGCAACCCAGTTAGATGTAGATGTTTACAAAGGTGATGACCTACAAAAACAAATATTAGAAAAACAACAACGTGAAATGTCCAAACAAGGAGAACCTATCCCCTGCCATCAAATTAGGGAAATAGCCTTTTCCCCTTGTGGAACGCTAATTGCTGCCGGATTACATGGTGAAATACGATTGTGGGATGCGATTACCTATAACATTCATACGGCGATACTACTTCCTCAAGGTTGCCAATACCCATATGCAATAGCTTTTTCCCCTTGGGACGGTATTTAGCCTCTGGATCTTGGTGGCAAGGAACTCAGAAAGTTTCTATCCGGTTATGGGATATTCATAATGGTGAAAATATACACACTTTCTGGGGACACACTACGGATGTGCAAGACCTTGCTTTTTCGCCTGATGCAACGCTATTGGCAAGCGGAAGTTTTGATGGAACTATTCTCCTTTGGGATACTACACCTTATATGTAACCCGTTGATTTGCAATACGATAATCACCAATATCCATCCCACCAATACTACCTATTGATCCTTCTATTTTTTTACAAAGGAACTTAACAAAGAAGTAGTATAGAGAGTCTCTTTTTCTCAATCGGATGTCCTTGTGGCGTTGTATACTATTGGCAATACCTTATGTTATGTATTGGGATGCTTAACATATCAGACAGTTTATTATATTCCTTTATATCAAATGATTATATCAATAATGAGAATAAATATCTGTCAGAAGGTAGTGAAAAAAGTTTGACTTTCTTTTTCCATGTGTTATTTTTTAATAGGATTGGATCATTGGCAAATTTGGCTTCGTAGATCCATGCACCATTATTATTGGTATCACTCTCAAAAAACTTATAGTGATTTAGCCTAACAAATCTGCTGTCTTACAGATTGTGAGATCAACAACAGTAGTTCTCCGAGACGAGTTACACATCCTTCTATCTTAGGTTGATCCCTATAAACCTTGTACCAAACAAAGATAACCAATAATCCTTTTCGTTTAACAGATCACGGATATTGAATTTACCAAAAATATTCTTATGACAAAAGTTAGTTTAATCTTTGCTACCAAAAATGTCGAAGATAATATTACAGCCTTACTTAGCAGTGTATTATCAAGATTTTTAGGTTATAATGTGAATAGGTTTATGAAGAAAAAATAGGACATAAGGTAGACCTATCCTTCGCTCTTTTACCTCGTCCTTACTTTATTCAAAATGACTTCAATTACATATTACGGTTTCTACAACACAGAGGTGTATTGTAATGGAAAATAGACAGTTACAAACAACTACACAATCAATCGAAGCAAACAACGATGTGACGACCTGGGAACTCCCCGAGGGAGCAACGACACGTTTAGGGCGCGGTCGTATCCGTGGGGGTCTCACGTTTTCACCTGATGGTGATTCTCTTGTTGTTGCGACAGACATCGGGTGTTGGTTGTATGACCTTGATACATTAACACCACGGGCATTGTGGGCAACAGAACGGGGAATGGTTTCTGCCATCTCCTTTTCTCATGATGGACAATGGATCGCAATTGGAAACATGGATGGCACTCTGAAAGTATGGGACACACAAACCATACAGGACATTGCAAAAATAGAAGAGACGAACCGGCTTGTTTCCAGTATTGATTTTTCTCTGGATGGGAAACACCTTGCCATAGCGAGCAGCACTTGGACTGAAGTTTATGCATGGCATGTGAACACGACTACACCTATTTTGAAATTCGCTTTTACACGAAAACATCGGGTGTCTCATGTATCCTCAACAGCGTTTTCTCCAGATGGGTCTCTTTTTGCGTACAAGTCTGGCTACAATCTAACATCTGTGATGGCTATAGAGACAGGTGAGATTGTTGCGGAGCTTTCTGACACGTTTACCGAAGACCCAGTGGGATGTTCGAATTTGATGTTTTCACCTTGTGGTGAGTTCCTTGCGG
Source organism: Candidatus Poribacteria bacterium (assembly GCA_022394755.1). GTDB lineage: Bacteria > Poribacteria > WGA-4E > WGA-4E > WGA-3G > MSPOR6. Next base: position 95,060 of record JAGFCA010000020.1, on the reverse strand, counting down.
GTTGCAATTGGAAGGATACGGTTCACGTCTGGCATGTCCAAAGCGGTAACTTCGCAATGGAACCGACAACCTATCATCAGAGCACTCGGGTGCTGCCGACTTACCTATCTGATGGCACCCTACGTGTTGCTGCGCGTTATTCAAAAGAGATAGTCATCTCTGATACGAAGTTGCAGGAAAAAGTAGACTCCATTGCATATTCTGGAGGGACCTTCTGGGCAGCGTGCTTTTCAGTTGATGGTAGAAAGTTCGCAATCGCGAGTAGATACGATGATATTCAGGTGTGGCATGAAGGTTCTCCATCAAAAGTCGTATCTCTTCCGGAACATTTGCATCCTGACCCTGTGCAAAGGTTCCCCAGCACACTGGTATTTTCTCAGGACAGTCGGACACTTTTCTGTGGATACTGGAAACGTATAGGTTTCCTTGCTTGGGATGATTCAAAACGGCAGATAGATCGGACATTTCCACAAAAATCAGATGAATACACAGCACATCCGGATATGACTTTTACGATATCGTGTAATGCAGAACTGATAGCTACCGCGCCGGCACTCAGAAAAAACAGTGTCATTAGAGTTTGGGACATATCAACTCGCGCACAAATCGCAGAACTCAAGACAGATACACAGAGAGTGTCCGGACTGACGTTTTCCCCGACAGGAGAATATCTTGTCGCGGGTATAATCCGATGTCCGATTAAGGTTTGGAATATATCGTCTAGCACACAAATCACAGAACTCACCGAGAAGGATAACCCATTGTCAAAAATGATCGGGCGCATAGTGTTTTCTCCGACTGGAACATTCTTTCTAAGTATTCGCAAAGAAAGTATTAGCGTGTGGAATACCTCAAAATGGGAACATCTCTATGAATCTACCCTCAAAGGTTTTAATCGATCTGGAACACTGTTGAGATTTCATCCTAACGGGAAGCACTTTTTTACTGCTTCACGCGAAGGAGCGGCTATTATTTGGGACCTTAAAAGTGGTGAACAAGTGGGTTCACTTCCCACAGAAATATGTTTAGATACAACCCTCTATAGAGGGAAGCCACAAGATATCCAACCTGCCCATCACCAACAGGAAATGTCCTCTCGGCGGGTCCTTGGACTTGAAACATCCCCTTGCGGCACTTGGATTGCTGGGGCAATGTTCGGTGAGATTAGAATATGGGATGCCGCTACTCTCCAAACCCAAATGGTGATAATACTCCCTATGGGCAGTCAGAAGTCCTTCATATTAGCATTTTCACCTTGTAGCAAGTATCTCGCTGCAGGTGCGTGGTGGCAACAGGGACAAAACAAAATGTCTATCCGGTTATGGGAAATCGCTACAGGTGAAAATATACATACCTTCTGGGCACACCCTACTGATATTGATAGACTTGCATTTTCTCACGATGGCAAGATTTTGGCAAGTGGTAGTTATGACGGCACCATTCTCCTTTGGGATACTACACCTTATATGTAGCCCGTTGATTTGTAATACGATAATCACCAATATCCATACCACCAATACTACCTATTGATCCTTATATTTTCTTACAAAGGAACTTAACAAAGAAGTAATATAGAGAGTCTCTTTTTCTCAATCGGATGTCCTGGTGGTGTTGTATACTATTGGCAATACCTTATGTTATGTATTGGTATGCTTAACATCTCAGACAGTTTGTTATATTCCACTATTGCAAAAGATTATATCAAAAATGAGAATAAATATCTGTCAGAAGGTAGTCAAAAAAGTTTGAATTTTCTTTTTCCATGTGTTATTAGTTTAATAGGATTGGATCATTGGCAAATTTGGCTTCGTAGATCCATGCACCATTATTATTGGTATCACTCTCAAAAAACTTATACCAGTTTCAACTTATTTGATTTAGCCTAACAAATCTGCTGTCTTACTGTTTGTGAGATCAACAACAGTAGTTCTCCGAGACGAGTTACACATCCTTCTATCTTAGGTTGATCCCTATAAACCTTGTACGAAACAAAGATAACCAATAATCCATTTCGTTTAATAGTTCACGGATATTGAATTTACCAAAAATATTCTTATGACAAATGTTAGTTTAATCCTTGCTACCAAAAATGTCGAAGATAATATTGGAGCCTTACTTAGCAGTGTATATTATCAAGATTTTTAGGTGATAATGTGAATAGGTTGATGAAGAAAAAATAGGACATAAGGTAGACCTACCCTTCGCTCTTTTACCCCGTCCTTATTTTACTCAAAATGACTTCAATTACATATTACGGTTTCTACAACACGGAGGTGTATTGTAATGGAAAATAGACAGTTACAAACAACTACACAATCAATCGAAGCAAACAACGATGTGACAACCTGGGAACTTCCTGATGGTGCAATTGCCCGATTGGGACAAGGACTCATATTTGACATGGCGTTTGCACCAGATAACGCGTCTTTCGCTATTGCGACTCGTGTTGGAGTATGGATGTATGAACTTGAGACCATGCAGTCCGTTACCTTATTGGAAACCGAGCGAGGCATGCTTTCTAACGTAATCCTTTCACCCGATGGAAAATGGGTTGCTACCAGCAATGGAGACGGCATTATCAAGGTTCGAGAAATAGAGACTCGGCAAAGTGCTGCGAAGATACGAGGCTGGCACGGGGGCACATCCCAACTTGCCTTTTCACCAGATAGCCGATACATTGCTGCATCTGGCAACGGATACGGTGACGTTTACGTCTGGTGCACAAAAACCGGACAACATGTCATAACTTTCAAAGTGAGAGTCACACTGAAGGAAGGTGAAAAGTATCCGACTCGTTTTCCGCTCTGCTTTTCACCAGATGGACAGCTACTCGCTTATTCTACTGGCTCAAGCACCATTACTGTCCGAAACCTAAAAACCAGAGAATGCTTTGCTTATCTGTTCCAAGAGCGTGATCTGCGCGTATCTGGTCATGTGTATGATCTTGTCTTTTCACCTTGTAATCAGTTTCTTGCTGCAAGTATTCAGCACCCGACTACATATGAAAACATTGAAGTACAAGTGTGGAATATTCATAAAGAGATATTGGAGACAACTTATACCGATTACAACGGAACTCGTGCGATTCTCGCCTATTCCCCTGACGGGGCATTAAGGGTGGCAGATATCTATGAAGACAAGGTACTGATGTGGAATGCGTCCCGTGGTGAACAACTTGATACCATTGAATGTCCACCAAAAAAAAATAGAATAGAACAATGTATTTCGGCTGATGGACAGCAGTTCGCAATTCTCACCAACCGCGATATCCGCGTGTGGCGTGCAGGCTCCCCTGTCATAGTAGCACCACTCACAGTGCCTAATCAGGTACCAGAATCGCTGTTTTTTTATCAAACGGACAGGATATTGGTTTGCCAGCACTGGTATGCAGATACCGTTTTCTGGGATATTGTCCAGAAACAGGTGGTACCTCCACCGATCCCACAAAAGAGGGGAGGTAAAAGGTGTGCATTGTCCCCTTGTGAAGAATTGTTGACTCTTATCCGAGAAGGTGGCCAAACGCTTGAAGTCTGGAATATTAAAACTGGATCCCGAATAGCAAAACTCACCGGACACCAGAGTTTTATCACCACTATGGTGTTTTCACCATCAGGGGAACACCTCATCAGCGGAGATGTAGATGGAAAACTCATTGTGTGGCGTGTCCAAGGTTGGAAAAAACAGCATGCTTTTATGGGGCATGCAAACCCGATTCGGACAGCAGCTTTTCATCCCAATGGAATGCAATTCTTTACTACTGACGGGTATAGTATATTTCTTTGGGATGTTACGAGTGGTAAACAGCTTGGTTCACCTTCCGTAGATTCCACCTTTGTTCCCCTATATAAAGGAGATATGCGACAAATCCAGAGACAAGTCCGACTACGTCACAAATCTCCAAAGTATCTTCATTCAATTACAATCTCACCATGTGGTACTTTGTTGGCTGGTGGATTATACGGTGGGATCCATCTCTGGGATGCAGAAACTTTGGATCCGCGCATGGGGATGATTCTACCTGAGAGTTGTTCCCATGTTGGTGTCGTGTTGTTTTCTCCATGTGGTCGGTATCTTGCCTCTGGTTCTTGGTGGAGAGAAACGGACAAGGTTTCTATCCGTTTATGGGAGGTTGCCACTGGAGAAAACATCCATACCTTCTGGGGACATACCTCAGATGTGCAAAACCTCGCTTTTTCAAAGGATGGTGAACTTCTGGCAAGTAGTAGTTATGATGGCACCATTCTCCTTTGGGATATGACACCTTACCTGTAGTCCGATGATTTCTTATATGATAATCACCAATATGCAGACTCCAATATTTACTCAACATACGTAAATTATATGTTAGTACAGATAGATTGTATAATCTACTAATCTGATTGTAGTAGAAATGTTGATACACTTATATCACCTGCTGTCAGACCAAATTTCTGTATATTTTAACGTGAGTTTGATTATATGAAAATCATCTTTATATTTCCAAGAATATTATTTCTACAAACTCACGTTAGGAACTGTATTCTTTAAACCCGACATTCAATACTTATTTTAACAGAATTTAACATATATAGGATTAACTCGTACCATTAAGGATTGACACAGGATAATAGAGATTTGGTGTGGTGGGTTAATATTTATTGACCACTTTTCTTTCATCTGGTTCAACTGAATTACTTGATTTGAATACTACGCAGGTTTAAGGAATAAATATTGAAAATCAGAAATTAGAGACTATGTAAAGTTTTTGCAATGAAATCAATATATGTCCATTTCCGAATTACTATACATTGTATTTGGTAATCAGAGTTCCATCCTATAGCTTCCTATAGAAAAAATTACATTGATACACTTTAAGCCTAAATTCATACTTTGTGCTAAGATTTATACACACTACAAACATCAATTTTTGAGATACACAATTTACCCTCCGGGCTTAGTTATTTACCATATAATCTTGTTCATCCACATTTGAATCCTTACTAAGAATACTGATAAAGTTCACCGTGTCTTCTGATTAAGTTGATCTTACCTTAACTTTACCCTTAGAGCGCAAGGAACTTTACACACCCTTTTTTGTTGCGTAGGTCAACAACTTCTGCTAACATATCTATCTGTTAATAAGAATTCAATTTGGCATTACCACCTTTTATCATAATTCACCTCAAAAGGGGTGTCGGTTTTTCTTGACTGAAATCTTAGGACAGCGCAAATCAGTGTTCGGAGGTTTATGCAGACCCTTGTCCGATAAACTTAACCAATGATCCTTTCCGTTTAACAGATCACAGATATTCACATGCTTATCATACACTTGTTGAAGCCGGACATGAAAAAGACCCTGAGTGTTTACCGTGTCATACGGTTGGTTTCGGTTTTGAAACAGGTTTTACCGATCAGTCTCAGATATCAACACTATCTGATGTCGGGTGTGAAAATTGTCAAGGTGTCGGTGGGAATCACGTCAAAAATCCACAACCTGGATATGGAGAAGTGACAAAGGCAAATTGCCTAACATGCCACACATCTGAAAATAGTCAAAATATTGACTATGATGCCTATTTTCCAAAGATTCTGCATGAGATAATGCATTAAAACGTAACAAAATACCGTTGAGTACTTAAACATGAAAAGGTCACAAAGACAGATTGTTTAACGCCCATGTTTATTTACTGATGAGTAAGGAACATCAGTATTCAATTATAAAGGAGGGTTTAATTATGTTTTTCCATTCCAAATGGTTCTGGAGCGGCATGTTGGTTTGTATAGGTATATTAGTATTTCTTGGGAGCATGGTTTACCGGATGGACCAACCTAAAGAACCAATAAAAATCTATAAATATGTCGAACCCGTAATGAGAAGCGACGCGGCACAACCCCAAGACAAATCGCCTGATCAAAAGCATCATATAATTAATGTAAATAAAAACAACAATGTTAATGAGACTCCAGAAGATGCACATTTAGCAACGGAGCAACCTTTAGATATTGGAAACCCCTCCGATGGAAAAAGTGGGTTCCCTAATCCTAATACAGATATTCAAAACGTTTCGGAAGTCAAACCAGAGCGAATATTCGGATTAACAATCGAAGAAATAAAGGAAAGAATCCCTGTGCTTGAGAGAGAAATTCGCACTAATCTAACAAAGGCTGTCAAGCTTTACGCAGACCTGCGAAGTACGGATGGGACGGCAGGTAATTCACCCGAGATAGCCACTTGGCGTCAGGAAACATGGGATGAGGTGAAAAGATTGTTCCATGATGTCGCTTATACGGGGAAAATTACACAATACGCCTCATACTTAAAAGTCGTAGGTGGAGAAACAGACCCGATACTCCCTGGTGGATGGATTTTTGAAATGACTAAACCTCTACCGATGCGGGTCAACTATGTGGTAGATCCACAAGTAAGTCGTCATTGATAGTGTTTAGATATGACGACGACAAAACATTATTACAACAGGAGGTTTCCAATGTTTGACTTACGTATAAGAATATTTTGCATCATGTTTATATATTTTCTTGTCACTACCACCATGACAGGAACAATGGCAAACGATAAGGACAATGCGTTAGATTTAGAGATGATTTTAGCTGGTATAAAACATTTTGATAACTTAGTTCACTCTGGAACAGGAAATTCTACTCTGATCCTTCATGACCAGGATATAAACAGTGTTAAAAAAAGTTTAAAGTTAAAAAAAAGTTTAAATATGAACTTATTTTTAAATCAGAACAGTTACGGATGGAGTTTGATGCGAATATCTCACCAGAAAAAATGTCCTTTCCGAAAACAACAATTGTTGCCACCCCAATGGGGGTCTGGGAAGTGGTATATCTCAAAACTCACAAACCCAGATACACATTTAGCACAAACACTCAATTGCCAGTATTGTATGAATGGTCGGATCCGAGGCGATGGCTTAGGATTAGTAGTGATGAGGATATACCTACATACCTGAGAAAACATCACTTCCACATAGAAAAGCAGGAAAAACTTAATGGTATTCTCTGTTATGTGCTGAAAAAAGAAAATGCCAACGTGAATAACTATGAAAAATTTTGGATCGCACCTGAACAAGGTTTTCGTTACCTGAAACGCGAAACTTTACATCCTGTTAAGGTAGATTTTATTGACGGTAGCGTTAAAAAAGGCACCCCATACTTAATGCGTATCACAGCATCCTATAAACAATATGGAGAAACATGGTTTCCTAAAAAATATCAATCGGAACAATTCTGGATTGACACAAACGGAAAGAGACATGCTCACAACGGAATGACATTAGAGATAAAGGACTTAAAAGTGAATCACAACATATTGCCGAAGGTATTCACCGTAGACATTCCTGACGATGCTATGATCCGCGTAAAGGGACTACGGAAGGATTTGTCAAAGGTAGAATTCCTCCAAAGATACAAACATGAATAGAGAACAAAGTGTTATTCTAAAACTAAATAATATAAGTAGTATTTCATGAAGCAATACCCTCTCTTTGTATCTTATCTAAGAGAAGTATTTCGTTTTAGATTTGGAAGTCTTGGTATTGATACAGTCGAATATAGCTTACAAGATATGGAGATAATTGAGCAGGAAGACTCCTCCGAACCACAAGATGAATATTAGGACCAGCTTGAGTTTTTCCGGGACATTATGATAGATCCCAATGGGTTTAAAGCTGCACTGCTTAAGTTACACGGATATTATGGCTTGACGTGGGCAGATTTACTTTTAGAGATATTAACCGATTTTCCTGATCTTATGGTTTTAACTCCGGAGATAGAGAAGGAAATGACGGCAGAAGAACTTTCTGAACTCAAAAAGCAAAAAGTAGCCTTCGATGAGAAGTATAAGGACACATTCAACGATCTGTTTTCGGAAAACTACTCTAAAGAGAGAAAACGTATACCATTTCTGGTTTTATATCCTATATTCAAAACATTTATGAAATTATAATTGTATACTAAAATTGAGAATATAAACTACATCGTATCTCATTAAATAATTGAGGGCGTCAACTAAATAATGATATTCGGTATCATTTCACTCTCCTCTAAGATATCAAACAGATCACCATTAACACGAAAACTTAATGAAAACAGCATTTACTTCATTTTATATTCCATAAAGGAGAGTAAACTATGAAAACCTATATTACGTGTATTGCCATCGTCGTTGTCACTATTGGGTTTACGCTCTATATCAGGTATGACACACAGAAGTCTATCGGAATTCTCCCAAAAGTACACTCAAAAAAGAAATGATATTAGGTACGCAGACCGTTTTTTCTGCTTTTTTTCTTAGTATGATGGGTATTCCAACTAAAAAGGACATAATTGAAAATAATAAAACTTCTAATTTTGGCGACCAACTCACGTTATGATACTTAACGTTATTATCATTACAACCTATATCTAAATAAAAAAGCAAGCGAAAAAGGGGTAGTTGTTTTAAACAACTACCCCTTTTTGTTATCGAAATTTATCTAAAAGGAATATAACGCCATCACAGAAACTAACATACCCAATTTAAATGCATCGTTCTCTTCATATGTTCCATCTGACAATCTGACACTATCATCATAAAGTGTTTCCTGTTGTATAGGAAACATAACTGTTATCGACAATGGCACATTATAGGGTGTTGCAATCGATGCTCCCAACGATGCCATACTAAATCGCAAACCTGTATTGATGTCAATTTCACCTGACCAATGAGCATAGGACTGATACAATCCAAGATAACTTGACTGAAGAGATAACCATTTATTGACTATGTAATTTAATCCAGCAGTATAAGTAACATCCCAAGAACCACGATAGTTTTTACTATTTTCATAGAAGGGATACTTGCCTCTTACACTAACATTCCCACTTAAACCACCATAAAATGGCAAACTGTACCGAAGATCACCTATCGGATTAAATGTACCCGTACCAAATTGGATATGCAGATGCTTCAACCCATTGTTCCCAAGTATCCACGGATCTTCTTCGGTTTTACCAAATGGCAGAGTCGTCCCAAACTTAGCAAATAGTGTATCATGTTGCATTAATATGCCATGTGTAGAATACCCTATCAGAAAATCCATATCTGAAATACCACGGTAGGTTTCGTTCCGATGATGGATGTCTTGATTACGTAACATTGCCTCTTTCTGCACGCTATCAGCAGGTTCTACCTCAACAATGCTCGCATTTTGACTTTTTATTTCATAAGGAAATCCAGCTTCCAAACGCCAATTGTTATTGATATGATATTTTAAGCCAAAATCAAATCGGACTACACTCAACTCCACTTCATGACGGTGTAATGGAACTAAGATTACATCACCAGAAGGAGATAAACCTTTGGCTTCGTGGTGTCCACCCTGGGCGTTAAATCCGCGTGTACTAACAGATGCTTGAAATCTCTTATTATCTGAAGTTAACCTAACTTCACTTCCCCCACCTTGAGGAATTGTGGGGTTACTTCAGGCACCTCAGCTTTCTTGGGCAAACCCAAGAGGAAGAAAAATAAATTGAAGCATTATAAATAACAAAAAAATAAATCTCATTATATTTCCTTTAAAAACAGTATATTTGTTCGTAATTATAAAACATAATATAAGTTGGTAGTCATCATTTACTTGTATATTATACACTTGTAATCAAACAAAGTTTCCATAGCAACATTGAAAAATTACAATAAACTGTTTAGGATTTCAATCCATAGACATATAATTTTAACATACACAATCAGAGTTGTCAAAATAGATTATTGCAAATGGGTGAGTAAAGTTTTTGTATGTGTTTCGTCATTGATAGAGCTCTTGAGGAATTCTCCTCACCGGGTGGATTTCATCACACCAGCGGTGTGATATGTCTATAGCAAACCGATACATGCAGAGCAAGCACTCCAGCGGAGTGCTATGTGCCAATACATTTCCTATGAAAAACATATAAGTACTCTATACACACTTCAGCTAACTTTATTTTAACATACGTGATTCACGAAGAATTGGAGCTTAAAATTTTATAAACCCTTACAGAGTCAGGGTTCGTAAAATTGCTTCGTGCAGGTTTGCGTGAATGTGGCATCATTTAAAAAAGATTAATATTAACAACTTCACGGATTACACAGTTTATACAAGAAAGCAAAACCGAAACAAACAACTAATAATTATTGTATCCGAACACAAAGACTGGGTGATATTTATGCCAAGACTCTACATACCCCAACACCAAAATCATATTGACATGACAGATATGATGCAATATACTTTATCCTCAATCAACATTAATCATTCAGGATACAAAACTAACAAATTTAAACGGAGATATAATGAGCAGTTATGAAGTCGTTGTTAATGCTAAAACGAATTTAGTAGTGGATACAGACACAGGAAGATGTTTAGGAGGAATGGGGGCAAACTTCTACCGTCCATTTGTATTTCCATTCTATACACCAGCAGGACATACTGTTATTCAGGAATTTGCTTTTGACCACCCATTTCATAATGGCATCTTTGTTGGTCAAGCACCAGTAAAAGTAGGCGACCGAGAAGCAGGTTTTTGGGGTTCACCGCCCCGACGTTCCTTTACAGACAAAGTTTTCATTAATTTAGGTCGTATGGATACACAACAAGAGATATCCATATCTCCACATACAAACGGTATTGAATTTATACAGAAGGTAATTTGGCGGGATGAAAACGAAGAACCCCTAATTGATGAAATTCGGACAGTCAATCTCCACTCCGTTCAAGATGGGACTGTTTGTGATATGACAAGCGAGAAAACCGCATCTTACGGCACAACAGAATTCCAGCAAACCAAATTTGGAAGCATCGGTATGCGTGTTGAACCCAGACTCCTACCTGTTATGGGAGGTGTTGTACTCGCTGACAATAATCGTAAAGGAAAAGCAGAAGTAGTTCAAGAGAGTGATTCTGATTATGTTGCATACCAAAATCAGTTGCCTGGACACGGTGATTATGGTGTTTTGATGACTATTCTTGATAAAGATATCCGGGGACCGTGGTTTATACGAGATTACGGCATGGCACTCTATAATCCCACTTGGAGAGATTCAATTACAATACCTGAAAATGAAACATGGAAAATCGGTCTTAGATTCGTTGCTTATGATGGTGCTTTAACAACTGACAGAGCAAATAATTGGTGTACTGTCTAAATGAAAGCAAATACTCTACTTGAACTGCAAAATCTAACAAAGAATTTCGGCTCACTTGTTGCCGTTGACAACGTAAATTTTGAACTTCAAGTTGGAGAAATTCATGCAATTTTGGGGGAAAACGGTGCTGGTAAATCTACTTTAATGAATCTTATCTATGGATTATATCAACCATCCAGTGGATATATCAATATATACGGAAAGAAAACTATACTTAAATCCCCAAGTGATGCAATTGCTCACGGAATTGGAATGGTACACCAACATTTCATGCTAATTGAGAATCTAACTGTCGCTGAAAATATCGCTCTTAGTGTAGCAAAATTTGATCCGACAAATCAGAATAATACTTCAGATTCTAATATTGATTCCCTTCCTAACAGTTTCAAATCCTCTATAAACATAAGTAAGTTCCTCTACGATAAAGCTGAAGCCATAGAACTTACTGAATCCTTATCGAAACGATTTAATCTCCCCGTTGAGCCAAATTCTCTTATTCGGGACCTGTCTGTAGGATTAAAACAGCGAGTCGAAATACTAAAAGCACTTGCAGTGAATACTCGTATCTTAATTCTTGATGAACCGACAGCAGTTCTTAGTCCACAAGAAGTAGAAGATTTTTTTAGTGTACTCCGAACATTACAAGCTGATAAACGTTCAATCATCTTTATTAGCCATAAGATGAAAGAGGTGTTAACAATAAGTGATAGAATTACCGTATTAAGACGCGGTAAAAATGTATACAACGGCAAAACTGGTGAACTCTCTGCACGTGGACTGGCAAAAGAAATGTTAGGTGAGGAATTATCGGAAGTGGTAAGGGGAGAACATAAAACATTATGTGATCAAGTTCTCAATATCTCTAATCTTAATGTGTTGGGAAACAGAAACGAAAATGCTGTCATGAATCTATCGTTGGAAACCCATCGTGGTGAAATTGTTGGAATCGCAGGTGTTGATGGAAACGGACAACTTGAATTAGCTGAGGCTATATTAGGATTGAGACCTATTTCTTCTGGTACAATAGAAATTTCAGGAAAACAACCTACTAAAACAAAGGATATACGTCAATGTGGGGTAGGATATATACCAGAAGATAGACGAACAAAAGGCGTGATTCAATCTTTTTCTATTGCTGAAAATCTAATGTTAAATTTCACACATTTAAATAATGTCACACAAAAGGGAATAATAAACCAAGAATCAAAATATGATTTATCAGAAAACCTCATTGCTTCCTACGATATCCGACCAACAATTCCAGATGTTCCTGCTTCAACCCTTTCTGGAGGGAATCAACAGAAAATTGTTCTCGCAAGGGAAATTTCTCAACAACCCGAGCTTCTCATCGCAGTAAACCCCACACGAGGTCTTGATATCAACGCCACCTTTTTTGTCCATGAAAAATTACTCGCACAACGGGACAAAGATAAGTCTGTATTGTTAATCTCTACTGAATTGGATGAAATACTACGCATCAGTGACAGGATATATGTCATGTACAGAGGTAGTATTATCGAAGCAACAGAACATAGAGAGAATATAGAAGCATTAGGTCTAATAATGACAGGAGAATCGGATAGGGATGGATAATCTTCTCTACATACATCTACCAAAAGCAACATCCTTATGTCTATGTTATGCAAACTACCTATAAGCGTTGGATTATAACACCTATTCTGATCCTTTTAGCTGCATTTCTTACAAATGGTATTCTCTTGATTATATGTGGATACAACCCTTTACAGGCTTATGCAACAGGGGTTACAGGGGCATTAGGAACAGCACACGGATTAGGAGAAACATTAGTTAAAAGCATACCATTTCTAATGACCGGTCTCTCTGTTGCGATTGCTTTCAGATGTGGAATATGGAATATTGGAGCAGAGGGACAATTTCTAATTGGCGCTTTAGCTGCTACCTGGTTTGGGACAAAGGCAGTATACCTATTTCCTAACACTTCGTGGATCGCAATACCAATCTGCATAATCATAGCAATTCTTGGTGGCGGTATATGGGGGGCAATCCCAGGTATTCTCAAAATTACGCGCGGGGTCAATGAAGTAATTAGTACAATTATGTTGAATTACGTCGCATTATACCTTGTGAGTGCAATGATTGATGGTGGACCACTACAGGAAATGTCAAAAACAAGTCCGTTAAGTGATCCAATTGCTAAATGGGTCTTTCTACCACGTATTTTCCCATCTTCCAGGATACATATTGGTATCTTCATTGCAATACTATTAGCTATTGGCCTAACATTTGTACTGTTTAGAACCTCATTCGGGTATCAGATACGGGCAGTCGGTGAAGGGACAGAAGCAGCTGAAGCAGCAGGAATATCTATTACTCTCAATACTCTCCGTGTTTTCTGTATTAGCGGAGCACTGGCAGGACTTGGAGGAGCAATAGAACTTATGGCACTTGCACCACAACTGACAACAACTTTTTCTCCAGGATACGGTTATACCGCAATTGCTGTAGCCCTATTAGCAAAACTACATCCATTGGTTACCATCGCCTCGTCGCTATTATTTGGGGCTCTCACAATAGGTTCCTATTCAATGCAGCTAAACATTGGAATCTCAAATAAAGTCACATGGATAATGCAAGCCATTATTCTACTGTTTGTTATCGGATCAAGTTCTTTTAAATTAATCAGTAAACAAGATTAATGGATTTTCCACGTTATTTTATAGGTAAGTTTTTCTGTAGAAGTTTGTATAAAAACCATTCCACCACATAAGGCAAGTGTGGTCTATTACCATAAGGAAGGCATTGAGATATTTATGCCGTTGATTCTAATTCTGATTTCTTGATTCGAATTTAACTATGATATTCAATGTTGAATGAAAATTTAATACCAGATTATTTTTGTCTGGACTTTCCTTTAGTATACATTCAACTGATAGAGAAAAATCAATATATAGGGAATAATACTTTGGAGTTATTGGAAGAGATAATTGCATCAGCATTAAGAGGGGCTACACCATTATTACTTGCTGCCATGGGAGAGGTAATCTCACAGCGAGCAGGAGTTATTAATATCGGTATAGAAGGTATGATGCTCATAGGTGCGTTCTTCGGATTAGTGACATCATATTATACGGCAGAATTAGTCTTTTTTGCACCATGGATTGGACTCTTCGTTGCAGGTTTGAGCGGTTTTATTACCGCTGGACTTTTCGTCCTTTTCGCGATAAAACTCCGCGGTGATCAAGTTGTTGTTGGTACGGCAATTACATTGCTGGCATTAGGATTAACAGAAGTATTATACCAAAGCATTTTTGGTGGAACCGGAACACCGCACAACATCCCATATTTTGAGAAAATTGATCTACCCTTACTCACTCAGATTCCTTTCTTAGGAAACACACTGTTTTCACATAATATCATTGTCTTCTTAGCATTCATACTCGTTCCTTGTGTATATTTCTATTTATATCATACACAACAAGGCTTGAGAATCCGGGCATGTGGCGAACATCCCAAAGCTATTTCTACAGTCGGTTCGAATGTCTCCCTAATTCGAACTTTATGTATATTATTTGCAGGAACCATGGCAGGAATTGGTGGGGGATATTTATCCCTTGCAGATGTTCCCATCTTTACACCAAATATGACAGCAGGTCGTGGATTTATCGCTTTGGCAATCGTTATTTATGGGAAATGGCATCCTGTAAAAGCATGCGGTGCAGCTCTCTTGTTTGGTCTCGGTTTTGCACTTGATGCTCGCTTTCAGGCATTTGGATGGAATATCCAATATCAATGGTTCTTGATGTTACCTTTTGTATTGTGTCTGATCGTTATGTCTGGATTTGTGGGACGTGCTGATGCACCACTCGCATTAGGAAAACCGTACGATCCCTCTGAATAACCATTTCCTAATAGGGCGTTCCTACACGAATATACAAGGTATTTATTGGCACATCAGGGACTGTTATTAAAGGAACTGCATAATCAATACCGCCAATAAACGGTCCAATATCTATCCTTAGTCCAACACCTACGGATGATGGTAACCATTCAAGCTTAATTTCCTCAAACGAATCCCAAACATTTCCTGAATCAAAAAATAAAACTCCATCAAATGGTGTAAAAATTGGAAAACGCAACTCTGTATTAAAAATAAACTGTATATTTCCACGGTGTTTTCCCGTGCTATCCACTGGTCCAAGTCCACGCTCCTCATACCCACGTACAGTTGTACTACCACCTGCCCAAAACCGTTCAAACGAGATCAATTCTGAATCTTGATCCTCTTGTTCCAAACCTGTAGTAATCCCAAATCGGACAGCAGGGGCAAGTACCAAACCACGGCCGTTTAATAAACGATGGTCACGAAAATCAGCTATTGTCTTAATAAAACTACTTTTACCACCCAAAAAACCTCCAGCATATTCAACAGTTACCTCATGCAACATACCTGTCTTAGGATTAATAGGGGGTAACCGATTATCCTGTCTCCATAGAAAACGCAAACTGCTAACTGTCGTTGACGGATTAATTCCTGATATAGTTTCTGATGTATCTCTGAGTCCTCTGTAACTATATTCAAGATTAAAGCGATGTGACTCATATAATCTTCTACTGAGTGTAAAACTACCTTGCAATGCTCTAACACCATCATCTTCTTCTAATTTTCTACCAAGAAATTGCAAACTCCCACTCGTCCTGCCAAATAACCACGGTTCGGTGAGGGTTGTATCATAAAGATAACCTCGTGTACCCCACCTACCACGTAATCGAAACTTATTATTACGCTGTAAAAGGTTAAGATGACTTAATGAGATAGTTCCTCTGGGACCATCAGAAGAACTATATCCGATACTTGCACCGTATGCTCCTGGTTTCCGTTTTTGTAATCGTATTGAGACATCTTGGTAAATTGGTTTGGGACTGAATTCGCTACCTGATTCTGATGGAACATCTTGATACGTATTCACTTCAATCTCGGATTTTATCCTTCGTTCAGTGCGTATTCCTGCTTCAAAAACACCTGTGCTATTTAGGTTTTGAATGGTTTTACTCAGTTTATCTGGTGTAAATAGCGTTCCTTGAAGATGTGCTACTTCCCGATTAAGAACAAATTGTCTTACCCCTGTGTCTCCAGGAAAATATATCTCACCAAACCTTATTTGATGTCCCTCATTTATCTTAAAGTATACCAGTCCATGTTCAAATACAGATAGAGTGGTTTCCTCTTGTTTTAAAGTATAACGGGGATTATTATTATTATCTTGAATACTCCACTCATCCCCAATACTGCTAGCAATGAATGTACCCGATAGTGGAAGACCATGTTTTTCGAATTCTTCTCTAACGTCCCTTGGGATTAATCCTGAATCCAACATATCAGAAAAATTCCCTTCAACTTGAAAAGCAGGAGTTTCCATTTTATCTATATATTGTTCAATTGGTGGATTTGTAATTTCGACGTCCATATAACCCTGGTCCTGATATACCTTCAAAATAGCGTTCTGATAACTCTTTAATACTAATGGTGCATTAGGCTGAGGGGGTTTGGTTGGAAGGGCATTAAGTAGTAGTGCGGTATCAAGGACTTTATTTCCAGAAAAAACACATCTGTTAATTACCTCTTTGCGATCTTCAAAGACTGTTATACGGATTGATACTTCCCCAAAATTGCTGGGTTTAGATAATTTCTTGTCTAATTGTTGTACTCTGATAGAGGCATTAGGGTAACCTGCCTTTTGGTATAATATTCGTAATCTCTCAAGATCTTCTGTTAATTCTTGCTGTGTGAATATGTGTCTACGAAAAAGTTGGGTTGTTATATGGTATGGTTTTGTATCAATTTCTCGTAACAACTCCTGTTCACTAAACGCGAAATTCCCTTCAAAAATTATGTCTTTTACTATATATCTCTGACCTTTAATTACAGTAAATTTGATATGAAGAGGAGAGTTCGTTAATTTTTCCCATTCTACTGTTGTATTATCATACCCTTGTCTCTCAAAATGGGACTTCACGGTTTGTGACCATAGAGTTTCAGAATTCAGATACGTAATAATCCTATTTCTAAGTAGGTCTTTCTCTGATTCACCTTTAGCAATACCTATTTGTTTCAAGATATCAACAACTGTAAAATCAGAAAATATCTGTTTTCCTTTCTCATCTACAAATTCAAGCAACAACTGTGTGCCTTCAACTATTCTAATTGTTAACAGTCCTGTAACATTGTTAAAGTCAGCTACTATATCACTATTAGGATAATACTTCTCTTTATAAAAATCTTGAATCTCTAAGATTGCATCATTTACATCGGATTTACGGTATACCTTCCCAACAAACTCCCCAGCAATTCCCTTAAGATACTCAGAAAACAATGTCGAATTCCCTTGGATATGGAATTTAGATACAATTGTTGGATTACCCAAGTCAATCTGAAATGTTAATTTACCTGTATCCGTCTCGGCAATTGTTTCTACCTTACTATTAAAATATCCATTATCCGCACATACTTCCTTAATTGAAAGTTCATCCCTATTAGCAATTGTTGGAAGATACATCCCACCAGGTTCCAATCTTATCGTATCGCGGAGTGCCTTGTTTAGTTTATCTGAATCCACACCTACGATAACTATCGTTTGGAGTTGCATTACATTCTCTAATTTAAAATGTACTTCAACCCCTTCTGGTCTATCTTTGGTGTATACATTAATTTGTGAAAACTGATTTAAAGAATAGAGAGAACTGATACTGAGTCTTATTGCATTACGAGAAAAACGAGTACCAAGTTCTATAAGTGTATGTTTTTCCAAGATGTTAAGAATTTGGTCGTTAGTTACAGGTAGATTATCTATAGTATATTCTATCCTAACGACCTTCTTTGAGTGTAATGAAGCATTTGGAAGCGTTATAGGTGGAGTAGTTAAATCCTCTTCAACTGAAAACAAATTAAAACAAAAAATAAACTGGAATAAAAGAAGTAATCCTGGAAGAATATAGATCTTTTCAAACTTATTGGTAAAGGATTTAAACTTAATGATTAGACACATTCTTAGAAACGCCGCTCCAACAACTGTAAATCAACCCCAAATTCTCCTTTTTCATCACCTTCCATTCTAATTGACATATTATTCCCGAAAGGTAATGGATATTCTCCAATAATGTGTCGTTGGTTCGGATCAAAACCTGAGGAGATTGTGAAGGTTATACCCGCAAAAGACCTTGAAATAGAATTACCCGGTGAAAGTAAAGCAAGCACATCCGCATCAGACAATATAACTGTCGTTGAGGAATTTATAGGTTCAGCCCCTAAACTAACTTTCGCGTTGTCAATGTTAGCGTTATCAAGTTTTCCTGTTACTGTGATTGTAATCATAAAATCCGCAATGTTACCATCGCTTAGGACAACACCACGAATTGGGTTTAGTGTCTGAAGTATAATATCTAACTCTGGATCAAAAGATTTATCACTGAGATTTCTAATTGTCGAACCCTCTTGTATCTCAAATATCTGTGTTATTACACTTAGTTTCCCACGTAATATAGAAAGATCACCAGTAAAAATAGGGGCTTGAATCGCTCCTGTAAGTTGTCCTCGACACTTAATCTCAATATCTGTTTGTCCGCCAGTTGACGATATTAAATGAAAATTGTTAGGCACATCTATCCCCAAATCTAAAGTAAGATTTCGTATGAATGGAGCATAAAACAATAGATCTGTGTCGGTTACTGTCCCCGCTGAAAATGAATCAAGTAGATCTTCCCAATTCCAATTCTGTTGATATTGACCAGAATGAATTCTTATATTTCCTTTAAGTTCCGTGTCATCAATCATCCCACTTAAATGTAGATCATCAGAGCTTAACTCAATCTGGTATTTTTCTGCTTCGGTAAAGACTGAATTTTTTATATTCCCTCTTACATCAACACTCTTAAGTTCAAACCAATCAGTAATTATTTCCCCATTTGCTGTGAAGGCACCATTGTTAAGTTGCCCTTTCATTTCTTCCAAACTAAAACCCTCTTCTGTGAATTCAAATGTAGATTCAAGATCCTCTATATAGATTGGAGAACGGGCAATAGATAAGGAATCTATACTAAATACGCCATGTCCATTTATTTTTGGGGCATATAAACTTCCAGTAACAGATGCCGTGATATTACCATCACCAACTGCTGATTGAACACGAGGTTCAACAAGTGGTAATATACCAAGTTCATCCATTATCATATTAATTCTTAAATCAATCGGATCTGATGATGGTTCAACTTTGGATTCCAACAATGATATAGTAAAGGGAACGACACCAGAACAAAATAGTCTATTCTTACCAATTAGGATTTGTGTCTTTTCTTCTACTATCGTCCATTCTTGGTTGAGAGAATCATAACGAAACTCACCAGAAAATTCATCAATACCCGCTTGATTAATTACCAGTTTATCTCCACCTAACCTAATTAAAATATTCGGTGCAGCGTATTCACCCGTAATACTAATTGTTGTGGTCAACATTCCATTCATTTCATAAAGTCTTGAAATTTCAGTAGGCAAGAAACTAATTAGTGATGAGATATTGAGATTACTAATCTTTAGATTAGCAAAAATCTCTCCACGTAAATCCAATCTACCAAAACAACTTAATACAAGCGGATCAGATACTTCATCTGGATTAACACCAATTGCATTCTCAAGTCTTAACCCCTTCAACCTGAAGGAGCCAGAATTAAAAGTAAACGGTATGTTTTCTGGATTTCTAAATTCAAATTGCTGATCAAAATAAATAAAACCAAATAGAATTTTATCTACAGTAAATTCTGCTTCTGCCTCACGAGTGATTGAATCATAGTTCACATTTCTAACTAATTTCGGTAATGGAAATTCATCTCCTTGTTCAAAGAAACTATCAAATGGAATCTTCATCTTAGATACAGATGCAGTCAACTCACCATACACATCCTTGAAGAAATCATCAGGGAGTATTGTCTGGAAAACTGTACCCAGAGGATATTTTGTAAGCGATACACCCTCAACGATTAAATGCTTAGGTAATAACCCATCAAGTTGTAAATCACAATTTCCCAGATCGAATGTCCCATCACCTATTTGAAAATTACATTGAAGTAACTCAATAAGGTCTTCCTTGGCATTTATTTGGAACCTTACCTTTTCGAACGTATGATGTAATTGTTTAGCCTGAATTTTATTCGCTTCTATAAATACATTCCCTTTCAAATGAGGAGTTAGCACCGTGCCATTTAGTGACAAATTTATATCCGCTACGCCATCTGCTTCTGTAAAAATAGTGTCAATACCCGGGAAAAATGTAAGTGGTAATTCATTTCCTACTAATTGGACATTTAAAGGCAAATCAATAAACCGTTCTCTGATTGGAACTTCCTGTAAATCCAAGTTAAATGGTATCAATCCGTTTAGTTTTAGTGAACTCCCATTATTAGTAAGCTCAGACAGTATAGATATTTGCTTCTCTAAATACTGGATAGTCCCATTCCATTTGATTGGTTGATTAGATTCTTTATGTAATAGATTTATAAGAGATCCTTGCCAATTTACACCTATCATCGGGGTGAGAAATGGCCCACTAATACTAATATCAACCTGAGAATCGAGTATATGAGAAGTTAACTTGAGTGGTATGAATGTGGTTATGACACTGTCCGCTAATGTAAATTCAATTGGTGTAATATTGATAATTTGGATCTTAGGAATATTAAAAGCAATCTCATTGATTTTGCTTGCTACTGAAACTTCATCATAGTGAAAACCATTACCAGTAATCTTCGCACTACCACTGACTTTTCCATTTAGGACTGAAGAATCAACATTAAATTCCTTGAGAAAATCTCCTATTTCCAATTTCTCAGTAGAAACTCCTAAGGTATAATTTATTTCTTTATTATTAACCCTGGAAAAGGATGTCTTACCATCTACATGAACTTTACCTTCACCAATCTGGCATTTGACTACTAAATCATCAATATCCACAAACTCCGACCCAATAGTTACGACAGCATGCATGTCATCCATTTTGATAGGTTTCTCAAATGTACCAACGTATATAGGATAATCAGCTACTGTATGTGTTCTTAAATCAACTATAGGTTCTGTAATACTGCCATTAATATTTAGTTGAATATTAGCTTTACCGTTTAAAAACGGTGTATCTCTCACTGTTAGACGTTTCAAAACTTCATCTGGTAATAAGTTCTTCACAATATCTGAGAAATTAACTAATTCTGTTTCTACACCAGCTACATTTAGGTTGAGTTGGGATTTATTAATGTTCTCTTGATTGATTGCAATATCCCCATTAACTTCAATGATATTATTCAATAATTCAAGTGAGAACGGCTGAATATGAAGTATATTATTGTTAAAACTAATCATACCATTGGCATCACTAATTCTAATATCTCCGAATTCAGTATTCCAATCTAAGGAGGGTATTTGCCAACTAACACCAACAGTAGGGTTGGTTAAAGTTCCAGTCAGTTTCAAATCGTAAATAGCCGTACCAAAAATCGGTAGATTTAATTCATTCATGAATGCATTTAGGGTTAGGTTTTGGTTATGAGATGATAAAATTTTTATCTCTTCTGTTTTTGCGTCAATTGTACCGGCAATTTGGAGAAACGGTTCATGACTTTGTCCTACAGCGAGGGTACTATCTGAAAATGTTATAATATCATCTACAATTTCTATGTGAATAGGGGCAGGATTTGAGAAATGCAATGAATTATATTGAAGTTCAGTGTTATTGATAACTATATCAACATCATAAGGATAGACCCGTCTATTAGCATCATTTTGATTAGTAGATGCCAACTCAGCGATTGTACCATTGATGCTAACAGTGCTATCTGCGGTTCCTGTTACAGATTCAAGGACAGGATGAAATATCCGTAAAAACGGTGTTGCAGCAATCTGATTACTCTTTGCTGTAAAGTCATAAGGATTGTCTCCACTAATACCCACCGTACCTTCAATAGTTGTTGTATCTTCAAATGCTTTACCTATGAATTTGAAATAACCTTGTTCTGTACTTTCCTCAGCGGGTTCTATTAATTTACCATCTACATAACCATCACCGAGAGGATTATTATTGAATGCAAGATCTGAAATGCGTAATGAAACTTCTGTAGAAGAATCAGGTTTCTTATAGAATGATGTGACATTTACATCCATCATACCATCGAATGGAAAATCATCAATGCCTGCTGCAATAGCTATCTCAGACATATTAATTGGTCTGTCTTTAATATTTTTTAGATAAAAATCAAAATCACCCGTCTTAGTTACATGAGTATTAAGTATTACTAATTGACCTCGTGAAGTGATATGAAAATCTTGGATAGTTAATGAGGTGTCATTTATATCTAACTGAAATTGTAATGGATCTAACTTGACTTCCCAGGCAACTCCAGATTCAACACTAAATTCTCCCTTACCATCAAGATGTGTAAGAGAATTGTAAAGATTCAACTCACCAGAAATAATACCTATTACCGGATATTTACTCTTAAAAAGGATTCTGTTATAGTCTTCATCCAAAACGAGTTTTTCTGCTATTATCTTCATATTGACAGGAAGTTTCCCTTCCAATTTAACATCACCCTCAATTGCTATTTTTGTATCTCCATCAACACCGTTCTTTGTAAGGTAGGCATTGTCAAAATACACACTCCCATTCTGGTATCGATAATCCCCTGCCAAGCGTCCCATTGGAATAAGATCAATATCAAAGAAGAGGTTTGGTATTTCAATTTGTCCTGTAGCAGTCTTATCCTCATTGATTTGTGCTGTAATCGTACCAATACCTTTCAAAGGTAATGTATTACCAATTTCACATAGTTTACCGAAGTCTACATTACTTAATACAATAGTCGGGGTTTTAAGATTTCCATCAATATCAACATCTGATCGGTCTATATTCCCATCTACCATTAATGATAGAAATCCCTCTGATTCTGGTTTGATAGTACAGTTAAGATATGAATCCTCTAATTGGATAATCTTAGTCCGAGTTTGTAAACTGACATCTACTAACTCTAATTTTCCATTAAAATCTATATCACTATTATTAGTTGTACCGGTTATTGTTGCTGAACCAGAGATACTCCCTGAATTGATTTGTGCAGCTGTAGGTGGAATTACAACCAACATAGGTATAAGTTGTTTGAGTTGAACCTCAGAAATGTCCAATTCACTGCTATAAGACATTGGATTCTTTATGAAATGTTGAATTTTTTTGATAATATTCTCTTCAGAAGAATTATCAAATGTAATATTACCTATACAAGAAACATCACCTTCTGCAATCTGTAGTTTTAACACATTCAATTTAATCTTTGATTCTTCGCCAAATTCTAATGAGGTATTAACCAAGATATTCGAAAAATCCATCTGTTCTATGTCGGATTTTAAGGGATCATCCTGATCAAAGGTTTGTTTCACTACCAATTTCGGTGATTCAACAATTAGTGAACCGTTTAGAGTTGTGTTGGTTCCATTTGCCTTAAGTGATATCTTACCCTTTCCATTCACCTGAAAATCGTCTATCAAGAATTTTTTAATATCTGTTGCATCAAAATCCAACTCTGCATCCAATTTCCAGTCATTATCATTCCAATGACCGCTCAATTTCAGATCTGAATTACCAAATTTCAGATGATGTTCTTGTAAAATTGCCTCTGTGTTCGAAAGGTTAAATTGGATTGTCTTTCCTAATGTGTCAACTGCCAATTCTTTTCCATCTATAGAAATGCTACCTTTACCAAAGAGAAGACTACCAGAATAGCCAGTGTTCTGTTCCTTACCATCCACCTTTATGGTAATGTCTGGAAGGTTAAAATATGTATTATGTGATTCATCAATGTAATTAATTTTGCCTTCTTTGACAATGATATCTAAAATATCAACATTAAAGGATGAATCCGATTCCTGAGAGGATTCACGTAAGACTTGGGTAAGATTGAGCTGACCTTCAGAATTACGACGAATGTTAAACTCTGGAGAATTTATTTCCAAGCCAGAGATAATCAATTTCCGTCTTAATAAACTAAAAAATTTGTAATTTAAAACTATGTCTGTTGTAGTGAGAACAGCAGGAACATCAGAGTCTTTTTCCCTTATGCTAAACTCTTTTGCCTTTACTCCAGTAAAGATATTTCCACTTATTTGGTCAATATATACTGTATATTTAGGATCTATTTGAGCCTCTATAGCCCGAACTATGGGATTCTTAAGAAAATTGTCCAAGAAATAACTGGATCTAAGGAACAGAAACCCTAACAGTACAAGCAGGAAGAGACTTATTGAGAGTGTCAGTAATATTTTCTTTTTTCGTATCATTCTTTATTTATGTTTATAGACCATTCATTGATAAAAAACACTATGAGCGGTATCCACTATTTCATTTACGTAATCGTTAATATCTGCTGAATAGAGTTCTACATCCGAATTAGATTCATTTGAATTAGAGGGTCTTCGTCCCCAAAGTAAATATTCGATATTCTTTATATCTTTGTGTATTGGAGAAAAACTTAACCCCTTCGTTCTTATAGAACAGGTTTCTTCGAGAAAGGCAATTAATTCAATCATAGTTTTCTTATGAATCTCAGGATCATCAACTATACCACCTTTCTTTATATATTGACGTCCAGCTTCAAACTGCGGTTTTACAAGGGCAATTATTTCATTTGTCTCTAACGTTTCAATCACTGTTGGGATTACTTTACGCAATGAAATAAAGGAGACATCAAACACTGCAATATCAATTGAACGTGAAAATAAATCTGGTCTTATGTGTCGTATGTTCGTCTTGTCTAATACTTCGACACGAGAGTCTTTCCTAAGTTTCCACGCAAGCTGTCCGTAACCAACATCAACTGCATACACAATGCCAATTCCATGCTGAAGCAAACAATCCGTAAAACCTCCTGTAGAAGCACCAACATCAATTGCAACTTTGTCCTTGACAACAACTTGGAAATCTTGTAATGCCTTCTCCAACTTGAACCCTCCCCGACTCACATATTTTGGTGGGGTGGTTATCTGTATTTCAGTTTCTGGAGAAACACGTTGTCCAGGTTTTAGGTTTGAATTGTTATTTATTCTTACTGCACCAGCCAGTACAAGTCGTTTTGCTTGAAGTCGGGTCTCTGCCAAACCCTTCTGAACAATTAGAACATCTAACCTTTCCATTTTCTTATAAATTCCAATAAAACAACCTTTACGAACTGAATTCATCACCGTTGATTCAATCAATATTACATGTCAGTAATGAACTTACTGTTGTCTTTTTTAATGTTTCAGATTGAGTTGTTTGTAATTCGATGAATATTTCTTTTAGCTTAGGTGATGTTGGTAATAGTTGTGAAAAGTGTTTTGTTAGTTCTTCATCAACTGCTTCTACAATAGAATGTAAACTAATTTCACTTAACGAACATGCTGGAAGATATCCTTTTGTATCCCCTTCTACTTCATAAATTAAGTTCGAACTTTTAAAACGGTTGAATACTGTCTGTACGACTGTTTCTGGAACTCCTGCTGTTATAGCTATGTCTGAGGATAAACATGCCCCTTTACCTTCATGAAAATGGGTCGCAGCCACAAGAAATAATGTAATTATACCTTGAACATTGATATACTCATTATTTTCATTTATAGGTTTTCCATATATACCATTCTGATGATCTGTATACTGCGTTACATGGGTCATCTCAACTCCCAAGAGAATTACAATCCAAGTTGCATAAATCCAAATTGCCAATAGTACTAATAACGCAAATGTACCATATATTTCACTATAATTATTGTAGACTAACTCAAAATAATAACTAAAGAAAATTCGGGCAATTTGAAAAAGCGTTCCTGCTATAAGGGCACCCGCAAGAGCCGCTCTCCACTTGACTCTCGTGTTCGGCAAGGCAGTATACATGAAAAAGAACAAACAATAGATAAGAAACCAAGGGAAAAAGTTCGCCAATAACCTGTTATCCGCTGCTGAAAAAATAAAGAAAATTGTTATCGGACCTACCAAAAGCAACATACAAAATACTGAGTATTTTTGAAATGCACTTATAAATGGTAGACGCTGTCTACTTCCCCATATAGCATTGAAATGTTCTTCTATAGACATGAATAGAATTACAGATACTATGAGAAATAACAGGAAACCCCCAACACCAAGACTGGTAAGGTTTCGATTAGCAAAATCAGAGATACCAGAAACAATCTCCTCCGCACCATAATGTGGAAAGAAATCATTCAACGCAGTAATAATTGGTGAATCTTTATTTTCTACTACACCAAAAGTTTTTAATAAGAAAAGCGCTACTGCTGAGAGGGGTATTAAACTGAGAAGGGAGTTAAATGCAAGTGAGGTTGCTTGATGCAAACACTTATCTTGTTTAAATTGCAATAATACATTTGCACTGACACCCAATACATAGGTAGAGAATGACCTTAATGTGTTGTACATTTATATATTCAGATGATATAAACATTAATCCAATTTGTCTGTAAAATGAATCTCATACCATTTCTAATTGAAAATGACTCTTTTTATACCACAAACTATTAGTTAGTCGCATATTACATGTCACAAATACCTGTAAGATAGTGACTTTTTAAAATGGTATCGTATCACATTAGCAAACGGATTTAACTGACTATTCTCATAGAATGTCTTATATCCGACTCATTATAATATAAACTCACATAATTCAATCTATTCTATGACTTTACAGCTAAAGCAACTCCTGCACGGATAATCGCTTGCGTATCATAACCATAACGGTCATAAAGCGTTTCTACATCCCCGTGTTCTATAAATCGATCTGGAACTCCAAGGGTTGTCACACGAACATTTGTAAGACCTTCAGATGCCAGTGTTTCAAGTACAGCACTTCCAAAACCTCCCATTAATGCACCATCTTCTACTGTGATCATCTTGCCAATTTGTCTTGCCAAACCCACAATTAATGACTTATCTATAGGTTTTATAAAACGTGCATTTACAACTGTAGTATTGATACCTGTTTCGCTTAATGTTTGTGCTGCTTCGAGAGCAGGATATACCCTATTTCCAAGTGCCAAGATGATTAAATCACCACCCTCTCGGCATACCTCTGCTTGTCCGATTGGTAGTGGAGTAGGATCATTTGTTAATTTCACACCTAATCCTGTTCCTCGAGGATACCGTAACACAATGGGACCTATCTCATAAGACAGGGCGGTTTTAAGCATATGCTGCAATTCATTCTCATCCTTTGGTGCCATTGATACAATATTTGGAATAGATCTGAGAAATGGAATATCAAATACACCATGATGTGTAGGTCCATCTGCACCTACTAACCCTGCACGGTCAAGAGCGAAGATGACAGGTAAATTCTGAATACATACATCATGCAGAACTTGATCGTATCCTCGTTGTAGAAAGGTTGAGTAAATTGCAACTACTGGCTTTAACCCTTCAGTAGCAAGTCCCGCAGCGAATGTGACAGCACACTGCTCTGCTAAACCTATATCAAAACATCGATCAGGAAATACTTCTGAGAATTTATCTAAACCTGTACCACCTAACATGGCTGCCGTTACTCCAATAATACGTGAATCCTGCTTAGCTTCATCTATAAGAGTACGGCTAAAAACATCGGTATATTTAGGTGTTGCTGATGAAGGCCGGAGTGATTTACCTGTATCTAAATCAAATTGGCCGCTAACACTATAAAATCCTTCAGGATCTTCTTCAGCAGGTTTATATCCTTTTCCTTTTTTTGTAACCACATGAACTAAAATAGGTCCGCTTAACTCACGTATCCCCGTCAAAACAGGGATAAGTGATTCTAAGTCGTTACCATCAAGTGGACCAAAATACCGAAATCCAAATTCCTCAAATAATGTACCGGGTTTTAATGACGACTCAATTTTTTGGGCAAGTGCTTTGGCATCAGAAGAGATAAAATTCACTAATTCCTTAGCACCTGATCGAAGACGATTATACCCGCGAGAACTAATCAATTTATGAAAATGTTTTGAGAACGCACCTACAGTAGCGGAAATCGACATCTGATTGTCATTCAGGATTACTAACATATCCTTCTTGAAATCACCGGCTGCATTCAACCCTTCAAGTGCCATTCCTCCGGTTAATCCGCCATCACCTATTACCGCTATAACCTTAAAGTCATCATTATTCACATCACGAGCCGCAGCAATACCTAACGCTGCTGCAATTGAGGTACTTGAATGTCCTGCACCAAATACATCATATTTGCTTTCTTCACGACTTAAGAACCCACTAATACCATCGGTTTGCCGTATGGTATCAAACACCTCAAGACGACCTGTAAGTAATTTGTGTGGGTAAGCTTGGTGTCCAATATCCCAAATTACTTTATCATAAGGTGTATCAAAGACTGAGTGTAAAGCAATTGCCAACTCAACTGTACCAAAATTTGGGGCAAAATGACCTGGATGTTTAGATAATACCGTCAACAAATGGACACGCATTTCCTGCGCAAGCGTTTTTAATTCGGATATCTTGAGATTCTTAAGGTCTGAAGGATCCTTTATTTTCTCTAATACCATCCTATTCTCCGTTTTCAATATCCTGCGCCGGTTCTGAGTCGTCTTCCTCAGACTCTTCTTCAGTCACATTTTGGATTCTTAACTCTGCCTGTTCAAGGAGTTCTTTGCATGAACGCACTATACCAACACCTTCTTCAAACAACTCTAAAGAAGTATCTAACGCCATCGTTTCTGGCGACTCTAATTCTTCAACTATCTTTTTTAGTCTGTCAAGTTTTTCTTCAAATGTCAATGTTTTCTCCTTACCTATTCATTCAAACTCTCATCAACAGTACATCTCAAACTTCCTTTTGATAAAGTCACATTAAGGCTATCACCCTTGGATATCTGACTACTTGATGTTATAATTTCTCCAGACACATTCTTGGAAATACTATATCCACGTTCAAGTGTTGCCAATGGACTTACACTGTTAAGTCTCGCAGCCATAGATTGTATATTATTACTTTCAGTTTTAAGCTTTTCTTTAATTGCTCTTTGGTACGCTGCTTCCAAATCATCAATTGACTGGGAAAGATTATTAATGGCATCTCTACGTTTTTCTGGTGAAAGTCTTGTGCCTATTTCTTCCAATACTACCTTAAATCCTTCAAAACGATTCTGTGAGGCATTCGTCAATCGATGGGACCACTGTTCAAGTTGGGTAATTAGTTCATCTTTATCTGGAACAACATGCTCCGCAGCAGCCGTTGGTGTAGGGGATCGATGATCCGCAACTAAATCTGAAATAGTATAATCAATTTCATGACCAACAGCGGAAATAATCGGAATTTTTGAAGCAAAAATGGCATGGGCAACTACTTCTTCATTAAAACTCCATAGGTCCTCAATTGAACCACCACCACGACCTAATATTAATACATCAATGTCCTTTCTCCTGTTCATGCCACGTATTGCTCTCACTATTTCTGAAGGAGCTTTTGCTCCTTGAACTGAAGTTGGATACAGCAGAAGTTCTGCAATTGGATAACGCTTTTGTATACCTTGATAGATATCTTGTATTGCCGCTCCTGTTGGAGAAGTTATAACTCCAATTTTCTTTGGATAATTGGGTAACGGCTTTTTGTGAACTTCATCAAAAAGACCTTCCCCAGCGAGTTTCTGCTTAAGTTCCTCAAATGCTCTCTGAAGTGCTCCTTCACCAAGTGGTTCGATCGTTCTAACATTAATCTGATAGCTACTACTTGCAGCGTATATATCAATTTTACCTCGGACAAGAACTTCATCACCATCACGAAGTTGAAACTTAAGCCTTTCAGCACTGCTCCGAAACATTACAGCCTTTAGAATGTTTTTCTCATCTTTTAAAGAGAAATATACATGACCGGATGAAGGTCGGCTTAAATTCGATATTTGTCCTCTTACCCAAACATCCCGTAATAGGGGTTGTTGCTGCAGAATACGACCTATCGTATTGTTAATTTGAGATACTGAGAATATAGTTCGAGGTATAGGTATATCTAATTGCATACTTTCTAATAATTGACTGAGGTCTTAAATACAGCTATGCAGCTATACTTTGTATTGTATCCTTTGTATACTTTCTGCTAAACCGGTGGTATCATCTAATTCAATATCTACAGCGTTTAGTCTGATATTGTCTTTTGCCACTACAAAACGAGTAGGCATCATTGTAAGAAAACTCTCAACAACTGGCTCTTTTTTACTTCCAATTACAGAATCATGAGGTCCAGTCATTCCTACGTCTGTAATATAAGCCGTGCCCTTAGGTAATACACGCTCATCGGCTGTTTGGACATGTGTATGTGTGCCAATTACTGCACCAATTTTCCCATCTGCATGCCAACCCATTGCTATTTTCTCAGATGTTGCCTCAGCATGAAAATCCAATATAGCATAAGGTGTCTCAGTCTTGACATCAGTTAATATGGAGTCCAACGCATGAAATGGATTCTCATACCTATTCATAAATATCTGACCTGCGAGATTGATAACTGCCAGTTTTTTATCTCCATCAACTGAAGAAACTATTGTCGACCCTTTCCCAAGTATTTCTGTAGGATAATTTGCAGGTCGAATAAGCTGAGGTGTAGTATCAATAAAATCAAAGATGTCTTTGTTGTCCCAAACATGATTTCCCGTTGTTATAGCAGATACACCAGAAGCTAAGAGTTGGTCTACAATTTCAAAAGTTATGCCTTTTCCACCTGCAGCATTTTCACCATTCGCAACTATGAAATCGTATGTAGTATCAGATTTATTTATTACTTTTAGAAATTCAAGTGTTGCTTTCCTTCCGGGGTTTCCGACAATATCACCGATAAAAAGTATTCTCATTTTATTTCCAAATTTCTTAAGTGTTTTACGTGCTGTTGTCTTTTATTTTAACGTGAGTTGGGTAATTGTTGTTGTAACTTCATTCTACCTTAAGTAATACTCATATCTCTTTGTGAGGTGTGGTTTTATGAAGATTAATTTTTTTATACTGCAATTTTCATTTCTAACACCAAGTAGGTGTTGTTTCTAATAGCGCCGAAATATTTACTTATTTCTCATTAAACGCACTGAATATAAAAACTAAGGTTTAAACCCACGTTAGTTTAATTATAGTATTAGTTAATTGTTATTGTAAAAATATATTTTATTATAGGTTTATGCGGTTTCAAGTTCAGCAAGAGTAAAGACCGATGCAAATGTACATCCAATTCCCTCTATCTTTTCTCTACCCCCCGATTGTCTGTCAATTACAGCAATTACATGGTCTACTATGTATCCCTCATCTCTAATTTGGCTAACGGATGTGCACACCTGTCCAGCTGTCGTAATGACATCTTCAATTACAACAAGTGAACTCTCCTTATCTACGCCTCCTTCAATTAGATTACAGGTTCCATAGGTTTTTGCTTCTTTACGAACAAAATAACATGGAACTCCGGTTTGCAAAGATATAGCTGTAGCAAGTGGAATACCTCCCAACTCTAAACCTGCTAATCCATCAAAAGATGTTGGTAGCAGACTTATCATTGCGTCGGCTATTTCTCTTAATAAGTTTGGATTACTTTCAAAACGATATTTATCCCAATAGAAATTACTTATATTTCCAGAACGAAGTGTGAATTCTCCTGTAAGATAAGAAACTAACTTAAGCTGTTTTGCTAATTCCAACTTTGTCATTAAGTGTCCCCAATTAACCCGATTAATACACCTGAATGTGAGCACTATCAGAATTTACTACCTCTCCAATAATTGCCGCTTCTGGACAATTACCAGAATGTAGTTCTTCTATAGCAGAGTCCGCATTCTGAGAAGGAAGAGCAAAAAGAAGTCCGCCAGATGTTTCTGCTTCCATCATAATATGCCGCATCTCTTCAGTTACTGTTGACTCAAATGTCACCTTATCAGATAGAAATGCCGTATTTGCCAGATACGCTTGGGT
The DNA here is from genome assembly GCA_022394755.1 of Candidatus Poribacteria bacterium. Classification (GTDB taxonomy): domain Bacteria; phylum Poribacteria; class WGA-4E; order WGA-4E; family WGA-3G; genus MSPOR6. Next base: position 62,903 of record JAGFCA010000020.1, on the reverse strand, counting down.
GTATGTATCTTGTGCAACAAGAGATGGAGCATCTGCGAAAAATGGAACAGATTTACTGTTAATCATTAGACCCATATCATTTCCTGATGCCATTTCAGAGCCATGGCCAAGTAGACCATACCCCGTTACATCTGTACAAGCGGTGGCATTATACTTCAACATAACCTCTGAAGCCGAAGCGTTTAATCTTGTCATAGATTCAACAACTTGAGGTAAAATTTTATCGCTAATTTTGTCAAATTTTAACCCTGTTGTTAGTATACCGACCCCAAGATTCTTCGTTAGTATTAAGACATCTCCCGGTTGTGCTCCATAGTTTTTTATATATTTCTCAGGATGAACGATCCCTGTAACTGCTAATCCATACATCAATTCTGGTGAATCTACAGTATGTCCACCGATAAGAACAGCACCTGATTCTACGACTTTATCCGCACCCCCTTTGATGATTTCACCGAGGATTGATAATTCGAGATCAGCTTTGGGCCAACAGGTAATATTTAATGCTGTTTTCGGTTTACCTCCCATACTATACACATCGCTTAAGGAATTAGTTGCTGCTACAGCTCCAAATGTATAGGGGTCATCAACTATAGGTGTGAAATAATCTACTGTATTAACTAATGCAAGATCACCTGAAAGACGATAGATACCAGCATCATCAGATGTCTCTGTTCCTACAAGTAAATTTGGGTCTGTTGATTTCGGCAAGTTATCTAAGATATGTTCAAGCTCTCCCGGAGCAAGCTTAGATGCTCAGCCAGCACATTTTACTGTTGCAGTTAATCGAACCTTTTGGTTTGTCATAATAAAGGATTGTTTTTGTGCGTTTATAATAAATTGCTTTTTTCAAAGCAATTATAGTTAGGAAGTTATACTTGTAAAGTTTAGCCTTTTAGGTCTTTAATAACGGACTTCACATAAGCTACACTTCGTCCATCTTGATGAAATTGGTCTCCATCCCGAACACCTTCAATTGCCAAATAACCGTCGAAATCAACATTATACAAGGCAGATATAGCAAATCGGTAATCAATTTCACCATCAGGAAGTGGTACTTGCACATAAATCGCTTTTTCTAAATCAGGGATATGTACACGATAAAGACTCTTGCAATGCCAATAATTAACATGTTGTGCTAATGCAACAATAGCATCTTCACAGGTTTCCTCCGGTATGTCGTAGGTCCAATAGATATTCCCTAAATCCGGATTTATACCAACGTTTGATGCATCAATTAACTCAAGCAGATGTAGTGCTGACCAACTATTATCAACAATTGAATTTTGATGAATTTCAATTGAGATAGAAACATCTTTATCAGCAGCAATTATCGCAACCTCTGAAATCGCATCTGCTGTACGTTCATAGTCTAATGTTCCAGCATGTCTACTTGAACCTTGAGAAACAGGCTCACCCCGATATGTTCCTTTTCCGTTTGGATCTTTTGGAGGTGTGGTAACAGTGGAATTAACAATTTTAGCTCCGATTTTAGATGCAAAATCGACAGCATTCTTCATGTTTTGTTTGTTTTTTAACGCAGTTAGTGGATAAGCCGCACCCCCGCCACCTCGGACTGCTGCACATGTTAATCCTGAATCTTCAATCTGTTTTCTTAAATCATCTATTTCTGTTTCCGGAAGACTCATTGATGGCAGTTCAATTCCATCAAACCCTATTTCTTTAGTTTTCTTAAGAAAATGTAATCTATTATCTAAATCAGATGGTAACCCTCCACCATTGTAAGGAAATAGGGCACATCGTCGAAATGCATAAGCTATTTTCATCCATCTTCTCCATCAAAGAGATATGTCACTACCTGGTGTAGTTGTTGAAATATCTGATTGAATTGTCTTTTGACATCTTCACAATCCTGCTGATATTTCTTACTTTGAATCTGTATCCGTAAACTTTCTAAAATGTTCTTATAATACCACGCTTGCTCTGACAAACCTCCATGAAACCGCTCCCATATAGTATCACCAATAACATCATACTCAGATATGACAGTTCGGAGGTTATGTAACTTGTCAGCACATGTGACTATGCATACCTCAATACTTGCTTTCTTTATTGATTCAATACATTCCGTTTTACGTTCTCTCCACTTAAGACCCTTATTCTCTGAACAACCATCAACTATATCTGCAACAGTTTCGCCAAAATCCTCTCGAATTCTTGAGAGTGTCAGATCTGTATCCTCAACAGTGTCGTGTAGAATACCTGCAATAACTACTGCTTCTGTACATCCTGCATTCATTAACAGAAGACCTACAGCATAGGGATGAGTAATATATGGAGTATTAGTTCCTTTCCGAAATTGTCCGTGGTGGGCTACCGCTGCGACTTCAATCGCTTCCTCAATTCGATTCTTACGAGTTCCTTTTTCAGTCATACTACATATCGCCAATTCCAAAGAGTGTGTTGCCATCCTGATTAAACAAAGAGAATCTGAAGAATGTATCTTAGAAAAATGAGGATTTTTAGCGTGTTAAATGATACACTATTTAAGGCACTCGGTCAAGATCTTTTTATACAAACATATATAATCAATTTAATACCTTGTTATGTTTCTTACCAATACCTATTTCACAAAAACTGAGTAATTAAAAGGATAGATTATGACTACAATTGCAATTGGTGGGATAATGCATGAGTCTAATACATTTAGCTCCGTACAAACTGGTATTGATGCATTCTCTCAATCTATTGGCGACAATCTTATTGATGAGTGGAAAGATACCCATCATGAAATGGGAGGATTCATTGAATGCATGGAATCTCAAACCTACAACATGCATCCAACACTCATGGCTTCTGCAACACCTTCTGGTCCGGTAACTGATTCAGCATTTGAGAAACTTACGGATTATCTAATAGATCAATTTAGATCCATAAACAATTTAAATGGAATTCTCTTAGCATTACATGGTGCCCTGGTTGTAGAAAGTTATCCTGATGGAGATGGAGAAATACTCAAGAGACTTCGTGATTGCTTCGGTGAATCAATTCCGATTGTCGTAACACTTGACCATCACGCAAATGTCTCAAAACAAATGGTAGATAAATCAACTGCTCTTGTCATATACAAGACGAATCCTCACATAGATCAACGCCAACGGGGAATACAAGCAACGGAACTGATGATTAAGATTCTTGACGGTTTGGTTTCACCTACACAAGCACTTGCCAAACCTCCTATGATTTTAAATATCCTCTATCAAAATACAGATGCCAAACCTATGAAACCAATATTAGATGAGATTAGAAAACTTGAAACTAAAGATCATATCCTTGTAGGGAGTGGTGCTGCTGGGTATCCTTATGCTGATGTATACGAAGTTGGTCCATCTTTTGTTGTCGTAACAGATAATGACATGAAGGGTGCACAGAAAGAAGCAGACAGATTAGCAGATTTGTTATGGAATGAGCATAAGAACTTAACTCTCAATCTTCCTGATGCCGAAAACGCTGTAAAACAAGCGCTTAAGAGTGATAAACATCCTATAATCTTGGTCGAAATGGGGGACAATATCGGTGGTGGTTCACCAGGAGACAGCACTTTTATTCTAACTGAATTAGTCAAACAGAATGCTTCAAATTACGTTGTTATTATCTGCGATCCAGAATGTGTAGAATCTTGTATTCATGCAGGCGTTGGTAGAAAGGTGTCGTTATGTGTTGGAGGTAAAGCAGATAAACAACACGGTGAACCTGTTTCCATACAAGGAACGGTTCGGCTTATCCATGATGGACATTATATCGAAACGGAACCAAGACATGGAGGACAAAGAAATCATCACCAAGGCTTGACTGCAGTTGTTTCAGTTGGAGATTCTTTAGTTGTATTAACAAGCAAACGTCAAACTCCGTTCAGTTTACATCAGTTATACAGTATCGGTATTGATCCTGAAAAAATGCAAATGATTGTCGTTAAGGCTGCAATAGCATACCGTGCTGCCTATGAACCTATAGCAGGAAAAATCATTGAAGTTGACACTCCCGGATTGACTGCAGTGAACCCCTTACACTTTAACTATAAAAATATTCGTAGCCCATTGTTCCCAATGGATTAAACTGGTCAAGTGAATTGGCAAAATTGACTTTACACAATTCGTGTGATATTCTGACTTATGAAGAAACAAGAAAGCATATTTACAATGAGGTAGAAAATTGAGACGTTTTGGCACACAAGGACCAGTCCATCCAGATAGGAATTATATTGTCACTCGAACTGAAGAAATTGACGATTTCATTCGTCGTATTCAAGATGGACGGTATATTGTCGTTTTCGCACCTCGCCAGACTGGGAAAACCACCTTTTTTCTACGTGCCCTTGAAGTACTTGCTAATCCTGAATCAATTTATCTAACTATACAATTGAACTTTGAAGAATATCATAACTCTCATCAGTCGATCTTTTATACCCATCTTCTGCAAGATATTTATGATGAGATTGAGAAGGCTCTTCAACTACGAAATGAACGTATATCAAATTCACTTCAGACCTATATAGATGACGCTGACTTAACGGAACATATATCAATGAGAAGATTCTTTATGGGGTTAGAAAAGATTATACGTAAGGAATATAATATAGAAAGAATCATTCTAATAATTGATGAATTTGATGGTATTCCTGAAGAAGCTGTGACCGGATTCCTTCATTCACTTCGTAGGATATATTTATCTGATTCAACTGAAAGATGTCCACACAGTGTTGGAATTGTTGGTGTAAAGAATATTACACAACTCAATTTTGATCGTTCAATTTCTCCTTTCAATGTTCAAGATGAATTCTACCTTCCAAACTTTAACATTGAACAAGTACGCGAGCTCCTTCTGCAGTATACCCATGAGGTAGGACAACAATTTGACCCGATGGTAATTGAATCTATTCACAAACAAACTGCTGGACAACCTTTCTTAGTGAATCGGATAGCACAAATACTTACTGAAGAATTAGAAATCTCAAAAACCGAAACAATCTCAATTGAACACTTTTTAAAAGCGCACTCACAAATACTTCATGAGAGTAATACCAACATAGAACATTTGACATCTAATGTCCGAAAAAATCCTAAATTTGAGAGTATCTTGATGAAAATAATGGCTTCAGACGATAGTGTTCCATTCAACCTAAGGGATGAACTGATTAGTGAACTTTCTACTTATGGCGTCATTCGGAGAAGTACAGATGGAATGTGTGAAATTGCGAACCCTATCTATCTCTACACTATATTGCAGACATTTAAACCCACTGTAAACGGTTTAGAGCAACAATATCTCCCTGAGGACACAAATAACGGTTTTCTTGACTACCTGACTTCTGATGGAAATATCCAAATGATGAGGTTATTGGATAACTTCAGAGATTTTATTGCACGGGCTGGATATAAGATATTAGAAGTGCCTGATACTCCTCAAGAATCTGTGGGTCGTCATCTACTACTTTCATACCTTGAACAATTTGTTAAGTTAGTAGGTGGATTCATGCACATTGAAGTCCAAACAGGACGCGGTAGGCTTGATCTATTAATTACTCACAATCAAAGGAAATATATTGTTGAAACAAAGGTATGGAGAGGAAATGCCAGATATGATGCGGGTAAGAGACAACTTGCTTCATATCTCAAAACCGAAGGAGCTTCTGAAGGATATTATGTTGTTTTTGATCACCGTACAAATCCAGAGCCACGCTCCGAATCTGATGTAGTTGATGGGTATTCGATCAGAAGTTATGTTATCCCTGTTTTACAACACCTTCCATCTAATAATAATTCCCTTGACTTATGACATCTTACGAAGTTAACCCACTTATCCTTCCATATAAGATTTAATCAACCAATCACAATAAATTTCGTTAAATAGAACATATCCTTATATTATATTACGGGGATTTGTTTATGCACGATCCGATGTCTGGTCGTGGTCGATCTTCACGGATGAGAATGGGCTCTTATGGTGGGAAACCACGCTTCAAGAAAAATGGTAATGATCCATTAAATACAAAAGAAGAAGTGCCTGAACTCCTTCAAAAACAGGCTGATGAACTACTTGATAGTGGGGAGGAAATAAAAGTTGCTGTTTCAACCGATTTGCGTTTTGACAGCACATATGGAAAAGATTGGATATTAATTACTGAAAAACGTATCATCGTTTTTAATCAAAATACAGTTATTGGACATAACCTCAAGGAAGTTTCATTAGATTCAATAGAAGATATTGAAATCCTTGAGATGTATGGGAACAATATTCTCAAAATTATCACATCTGATAATGCAATTGAAGTAGCCCGATATTCAAAGAAATATACACAGAAATTTAATCTCGCTGTATCAGAATTAGATAAGCTATCACAGAATGGTAGTGGTCCTGATGGTAATAAGAAAAATGGTGGTAGACGCCGTCCTGGCGCAAGACCAGGAGCTGATAAGACACGGTGTGATAAATGCGGACAGCCTATCCCGAGTTGGTCTGGTATCTGTGTAAACTGTGTACAGAATAGAAAACTAATATTCAGACTCCTAAAGTATTCATTTCCCTATCTACACGTAATCATCCCCGCTTTACTATTGATGTTAGTGATTAGGTTTGTCACCTTGTATACACCTATCCTAAGTCAACAGTTAATTGATCATATTATAACCCCAGTAGCAAATGCAATTTCTATTAGTAAAGAACAATCATTACCTAAAGAAACTTGGGTATTACCTGAAACCACATGGGGACCTCTTCAAGGCGCAGTAGACATGTTAGGCAATTGGTTTGGTCCTATGCCTGCTGGTGGTTCCTTTGGACATCTGATTGGTATTATAATCCTTATGGGTTCCATTCATGTTTTTTCTTTGGTAACCTCATCCGTTCGCGGATATATGATGGCATGGGTTGGACAGAATGTTACAAGACGGCTTCAAAACGAAGCCTATGAACATCTAAATGCCCTCTCAATCGATTTCTATCAGGAACGGGATACAGGTAACTTGATGTCCAGAATCACCAGCGATGTTTCTCGACTTAGAGACTTTATATCAAATGGTCTGCAAGATATCATCGGCGATTCACTAACTCTTATTTATATGTGTATTATTATGTTCTCGTATAATTGGCGTTTAGCATTTTGGACTCTTATTCCAATCCCTTGTCTCATATTTTTTACCATCTTTTTTGGTAAGAAAATGAGTAAAGTATATAGTGTTCTATGGAAAAGATATGCCAATATTAGTACAATTCTCTCAAGCACGATTCCGGGTGTTAGAGTTGTCAAAGCATTTGCAAGGGAACGTTATGAAATTAGTCGGTTTAGCGACATGACACACCAAGTCTTTCATGGGGAAATGAACGCTGCTAAACTCGGGACTCTATACCGTCCAATTATGGAATTTATTACATATTCTGGATCTATAATAATCTGGTTGGTTGGAGGATGGCAGATATTTCAAGGGGACATCACATTGGGAGTATTGTTTATGTTCCAATCGTACATGATGCGATTCTTCGGACCAGTACGTACACTCTGTCAAATGAATGAAAGGTTCATCAGAGCAGGAACTTCCGCAGAGAGGGTTTTTGATATATTGGATACTCCACCAAGTGTGGCAGATAAGCAAGATGCAGTGGCATTACCAAACATCAAAGGTGATATCGAATTTAGAGATGTTCATTTTTCTTATGATAACGAGAAGGACGCATTGAATGGAATTAGCTTTGAAGTTGATGCAGGTGAAATGATAGGTTTAGTCGGACATAGTGGGGCAGGTAAGAGTACACTTATAAATCTGATAACACGGTTCTACGATCCGAACCAAGGCTCTATTATTATAGATGGACACGATAGTCAAGATATACGTATTAAGGCACTACGACAACAGGTTGGTGTGGTATTACAAGATCCTTTCCTGTTTGAGGGAACAATAGCAGAGAATATTGGATATTCCAAACCAGGAGCATCAAGATTTGAAATTATCGCAGCAGCTAAAGCAGCAAATGCTCACGATTTTATCGTCAAATTACCAGATGGATATGATACCATGGTCGGTGAACGAGGTGCTCGTGTCTCCGGTGGTGAACGCCAACGGATTTCCATCGCACGTGCTATCTTAAAAAATCCACGTATCCTAATATTAGATGAAGCAACTTCTTCTGTTGATACTGAAACCGAATCGAAAATACAGGAAGCATTAGAAAGACTCGTCCAGGGCAGAACTGTATTTGCCATAGCACATAGACTCTCTACGCTTAAATATGCTGACCGTCTTGTTGTATTAAAAGAGGGTGAAGTAGACGAAATTGGTACTCATGAAGAACTTATTACACAAGGTGGAACTTACGCTGGATTATGTGAAAAGCAGACTGAATTATCAAAGATACGTGCTTGGTAGATAGTTTTTTATTTTCTCTAAGTTTCTCACACATACCCAATTTTAGAAAAAACTCAAACGACGCTAAAGGCAAGCCCCAAAGGGCGGATGTGTGTAGAAACATTATACTCCTCAAGACACAAGTTCAGAGGGATGAAATGTGTGTTCAAGAAAAAATGTCCAAACTATAGTAGTATTATCATACTGAAATTTCATTAGGAGTTAGGAAATGCAGGAAGCAATAAAAGTTACTGATGACTTAAAGTTTCTTGATGCTGATACCATAAGCATACAACGAAATGCTTTTGGGGAGCTTGTTATTCAGTTGCCCGATGGAAATACACATTCTAAGGTTGAGCCAATACGGAGTTTTCCGGTAAGTGAAACAACAAGGTATATAGTTCTTATTGACAGTGAAGGAGTAGAAATCGGCATAATTGAGGATATGCGAAATTTAACTGTTAAGTCTCGTGAGATACTTGCTGAAGAACTACAGAAACGGTATTTTATGCCGAAAATAACAAAAATAAACTCTATTGAAGGACAATACGGTGTAACACATTGGAATGTTGAAACTTCTCAAGGTGATGTTGAATTCGGTATGCGGACACGTTACGATATTGTAACTCTTGAAAATGGACGTGTACTCATAAAAGATGCTGATGGAAATCGATTTGAAATTGAGAACTATGAGAAATTAGATCCAAAAAGTTATGCACTACTTCAAACACAAATATAACTAAAATAATACACCTTTGTATCTTAATAGTATTTCGTAATTTTTTATAGCGATAAGGAGACTAAAATTGGATAATGTAAAGATTGATCGGATTGAATGGGCACGCCTAACAGGTGAACGTCCCCGTAAGGCAGGTTGCAACTCACGGCTTGGTGAACATGGTTTACATGTAAGGCCACCAATTGCAAGAATAACAACTTCTGATGGGGTTTCTGGTATAGGATTTTCCGCCATGTCACGGGATAGAGCCGAAACCATAGTCGGGTTTGAATTAGCAGATGCATTCGACCCTGAAAATGGTGTGTCAGAGGATTTCCAATTCATGGAATACCCTTTGTGGGATTTGGTCGGACGATTAAAACAAAAACCTGTGTACGAAATGTTATCCAATGAAAGTAACGACTTTAAAGTCCGTTGTTATGATACCTCTCTCTACATTGATGACCTGCACATAGACGATAACAAAGAAGCTGCTGCACTGATTGCATCCGAGGCTCTTGAAGGAAAAGCTCGAGGACATAATGCATATAAGATCAAGGTTGGGCGCGGGGCTATGCACATGTCTTTGGAGAAAGGCAACCAAAGGGATATAGATGTCATCAAGGCTGTACGAGAAGCAGTGGGACCTGATGCTACTATTCTTATTGATGCAAACAACGGATATAATCTAAATATCACCAAACTAATATTAGCAGAAACAGCAGAGGCAAATGTATATTGGATGGAGGAAGCATTTCACGAGGATGCACGGGTATATACTCTCTTAAGAGAATGGTTAAATACAGAGGGAATAAAAACCAAAATTGCCGACGGAGAAGGTAGTGCGTCACCACATTTAGTCAATTGGGCGAAAGATGGTATCGTTGATATTCTACAATACGATATATTCCACCCTGGATTTACACGATGGTTAGAATTAGGTCCGGAATTAGACGCCGTAAATGTGGGAACTGCACCTCACCATTATGGTGGATATTACGGTAATTTTGTTACTGGACATCTTGCAGCTAAAGTAGAGAAGTTTGAGTTTGTTGAATGGGATCATGCAACAACTCCAGGGATAGACGATACAGCTTATACTATACAAAACGGATATATTAATGTGCCAAACCTGCCTGGTTTTGGATTGAGTATTGATGAAGAACCCTATCAAGAAGCCGTCAAAGAAAACGGTTTCATAGTCAATATATAATAAAGGAATCTACACTTATGCCATTATTAACTGATGCAGATAAAGAATTCTTTAAAGAAAATGGTTATCTTGTTGTACGCGGCGCACTAACACAAAATCAGATTGACGCTGCCTTGGATAAAGTTTGGGATTCGCTTGAAGAAGATAGGAATGATCCTGAATCTTGGATTAAAAAAGGATATCGCACGGCTCCAATAGGCGGTGATGATGCCATCAAAGGAACAGTCTATGGAAATGACGTCTTTACTATGGCTGAAGAGATGGTCGGTGAAGGCAAACTACATCCAGACGGCGGTGCCGGACCTCATATAAATTTTCCTGATCCTGACAGAGAGTGGAGCCAACCGATGGGACACTTAGACGGATACCATACACCTTCTAATGGGGTTCCAAAAGGTGTTGTCGGGGCATTTACTCTTGCTGCTACTGTTTATATTGATAAAGTAGAAAAACAGGGCGGTGGATTTACGATCTGGCCAGGAAGCCACAAAATCTGGGCTGAGTACTTTAGACACCATGACCTTGATAGCCTACCGGGTGGTGTTGCTCCGTTTGATCTTGGACCAAGTTATGAATTCACTGGTGAAGCTGGGGACGTCTGCTTTTGGCATCACCAAATGAGCCATACCGCAGGACCAAACTGTGGACGTAACGTTAGAATCGCTCTAATCACACGTTATCGCAGGAAGGACTTAGACGATATTAGATTTGAAACTCCTGAAGATATGTGGAAATATTGGGATGGATTATCATAAATGCAAACCAGAAGACTTGATTGCTCAATCAAGTCATTTTGAGTAGTCAGTGGTAAATCATTAGTCAGTCATATTTTGAGAATTCCATAAAACGTTATGGAGTTCTCAAATACGTTTAAGTACTCACCTATCAATTGTAACAATTCAATTTGAGGATTTAGAGGGTCTGTATCTACGAAATATGACGCGTGATTACACAGAAAATTCATTCATATTTATAATTTCTAAACCTCTTATAGAGATACATTATACACCAGCAGAAGGTGTTAAACCATACTCTTTAATACTTACCATAGCACATATCATTACAGTCGTAACATTACATAATACTTGACTTTATGCTCAGTAGATGCTATAATACAACTACCAAAAGCATACATTACTTAGTGTTATTTTACTAATATTTGAAGGAGGTTATTTATGACCGCAAAACAAATAATCTTTGATGAAGAGGCGAGGGTTGCCTTAAAACGCGGAGCAGATATTTTGGCAAATGCTGTCAAAGTAACCCTCGGACCACGTGGGAGAAACGTGGTAATACAAAAATCTTTCGGAGCACCAGTCGTAACCAGTGATGGTGTTTCTGTCGCAAAAGAAATTGAACTACCTGATCCCTATGAAAATATGGGGGCACAATTACTTGAATCTATCGCTACTAAGACAAACGATGTTGCTGGAGATGGAACAACTACTGCAACTGTCTTAGGTCAAGAAATTCTTCATGAAGGTTTGAAGAATGTCACTGCTGGGGCAGACCCAATGCAGCTAAAAATCGGTATTGATAAAGCAGTAAATGCAGCGTTAGGTGCAATCTCATCACAAAGCCGAGATGTAAATACCCATGATGAAATTTTACAAGTAGCATCAATTGCTGCAAATGATCCTGCCAATGATAGTAATATCGGCACAATTATCGCTGAAGCAATTGAGAAAGTTGGAAACGATGGGGCAATTACAATAGAAGAAGGAAATACCTCAGAGATTACTGTTGATATTGTTGAAGGAATGCAGTTTGACCGTGGTTTCTTGTCACCACATTTTGTGACTGACCAAAAAGATCAAGTTGTTGAATTTGAGAATCCATATATTCTCATTAACACTGATAAAATCTCTACTGTAAATGACCTTGTTCCAATTATGGAAAAGGTTATGCAACTTTCCAGACCTTTATTGATTATTGCAGAAGATGTTGAGAGTGAAGCATTATCCACATTAGTTGTTAACGCGCTTCGTGGTAATCTACAAGTTGCTGCAGTAAAAGCTCCTGGATTCGGAGACCGCCGTAAAGAAATGTTAGAAGATATAGCAATATTAACGGGTGGTCAGGTAATTTCAGAAGACACAGGTATACGGTTAGAAAATATCGTCGTAGGAATGTTAGGCACGGCAAGTAGAGTTAGAGTTGATAAAGATAATACAACGATTGTCGGTGGATTCGGAGTAAAAGATAACATTGATGGGCGAGTCACACAGATTCGACGACAAATTGAAGAAACTACCTCTGATTATGACCGAGAAAAACTTGAAGAACGCCTCGCTAAATTAGCTGGGGGTGTTGCTGTTGTCAATGTTGGCGCTGCTACTGAAATAGAAATGAAAGAACGAAAAGCACGATGTGAGGATGCACTGTCCGCTACACGTGCCGCTATTGAAGAAGGTATCGTTGCTGGTGGTGGAACCGCTTTACTACGTTCTATTTCTGGAATTGACAATTTGGAATTAGATGGTGATCAAGATACTGGACGAACTATCGTTAGAGAAGCGCTACGTTCACCCATCAAGGCAATTGCTGAAAATGCAGGATTAGAAGGTGCTATTATCCTTTCAAATGTTGAAAAGGGTGAAGGCAATTATGGATTCAATGCTGCATCAGAGGAATATGGAGACCTGATGGAAGATGGTGTAATTGATCCAACCAAAGTGGTACGATCCGCACTACAAAATGCTTCAAGTATTGCAGGATTGCTATTAACGACAGAAACTCTAATTACTGAAATTGAGGAACCGCCCGAACTTCCTGATATGGATCCTCATGCTGGACATGGCCACATGTGATAACAAATTAAATATTAGATCCATCCTACTCAGATATGTAAGCATCTGATAATGTCAGATGCTTACATACTACAATCACGAAATCTTAGCACTCACGGGCAAACTACCACACGATATTCAAAGAACTCCTGCCCAATAATCTCAATTTTCCTAACTAGTCCACTTCATCCATCGCTCAAATTCAAAATACTGTCAGAACGGTGGTCACTAAGTGTTACTTAAACTATTTTAATCACTTATTGAGAATACGCAGTAGTTCCTCGGCGTGGGTTTTGGTAGTTACATCACCCGCTTTTATCGCAAGTTGTATAGCAGTGCGGGTATCTCGTTTTGCTTCAAGTGTCCGACGTAAAAAATACTTCGCAAGTCCCCGATTGTAGTATGCACCGGCATAATCAGGTTTTAATCGGATAGCAATATCATAATCAGCGATAGCACCAAAGTATTGTTCCAAGTAAGCCTTCGTAACTCCCCGTCTGATGTAGGCATGGGTAAAATCTGGATTTAGTCGGATAGCAATGTCATAATCAGATATCGCAGCAAAGTATTGTTCCAATTTATCCTTCGCAAGTCCTCGATTATAGTATACCAAGGCATCATCAGGTTTTAGTCGGATAACAATGTCAAAATCAGATATTGCAGCAAAGTATTGTCCCAACTCATGCTTTGCATTTCCCCGATTCATGTATGCATCGGCATCATTAGGTTCAAGGCGAATCGCAATGTTATAATCAGCGATAGCAGCAGAATATTGTTCTAAGTTAATCTTCGCATTTCCCCGATTGTAGTATGCACCGGCATAATCAGGTTTTAGTCGGATAGCAATGTCATAATCAGATATCGCAGCAAAGTATTGTCCCAACTTACCTTTTGCCATTCCCCGACTGATGTAGGCATCGGTAAAATCAGGATTTAGCCGGATGGCAATGTCAAAATCAGCGATAGCACCAAAGTATTGTTCCAAGTAAGCCTTCGCATTTCCCCGATTGTAATATGCACCGACATAATCAGATTTAAGCCGGATAGCCATTGTATAGTCAGTTATGGCACCCACATAATCGCCTAAATTGTACTTAACATTACCCCATTGTAGGCGAGTATTGGCAGATATAATATCTTCTCTTTGCAATAAAGGTTTTGCTATCTTTGTCTGCGTCAGCAGTTTCTTGAGATATTTTGATGGAATAGCAAAATTGAGATTTTGTGCATCCAAAGCACGATGAATTGCAACGGAAACTCCAATAACTTCACCCTTTTTGTTCAGCACGGGACCGCCACTGCTCCCCGGTGAAATCGGTGCAGTCATCTGCAGACGTTCTCTTGTGTATTTGTCGCGACGACTACTAATCATACCATCCGAAAACGTACCCTCAAAACCTTTCGGATTGCCAGCAACGTAAGCCGTAGAACCAATCTTTACTTCGTAACTGTTACCAAGAGAAAGTGGTTTGATACCGTAAGCAGATACCTTTAGAAGTGCGAGATCATTAGTTTTGTCCGATGCTGTAACGCCTTCAATATTGTATCTGGTGTATTTACCAACTAACTTTGCAGTGCCTTTTGCAGCACCTTCAATGACGTGGTAGTTAGTAACAATTAGGTTTGGCTTGACAAAGAATCCGCTACCAATACCTAAGGTATTACCACTGTTATCCTTCATTTCCAAGTATACAGTTGCTGCTAATGCTTTTTCAGCAATATCTTCAGCAGTTAAAGTTGTTTGTGTAGGTGCGGTGCTTATTGTGACAATGAGGAGTAAAAATACAATAGTAGATAATTTATATCTATATTTCATAAGGTATTCCTTGTGAGCGTCCCCTGATTTAAAGGGTGTCAAATCGGAGTTGCACGGAACTCTGTGAGGTTGATAGATCAGATCCTATATAGTTAGTGTTTAGTAATTATTAAATTACATTACACTTATCAATCCTACCAACCGCTATCCCAATCACAATCTAAGCAAAACATCTCAGAAGGACCTAAGGACTGAATTCTGTTACTACTACAGGATGGACATTCAGTTATATCATTCTTACCACCATTTTCAGTTCCACGAATGATATTGAGATGGTAGACCTTCATCATTCCAGAATAACGGTGACCTAAAGGACACCTTATAATGTTTGAACCTTCTTGTTCAAAACGTTCTATCATCTCTCTGAGAAATTTAAGCTGATGGTGACAGATCGGACAAGGATTAGGGACCAATTCTTTAACTACAACGATATCTGTATCTTCAGATCGAACAGATAAGGGAGGCAAGGCAAGTTG
The DNA here is from genome assembly GCA_022394755.1 of Candidatus Poribacteria bacterium. GTDB lineage: Bacteria > Poribacteria > WGA-4E > WGA-4E > WGA-3G > MSPOR6. Next base: position 47,531 of record JAGFCA010000020.1, on the reverse strand, counting down.
ATTTTCTGCTTTGGAACTATCCGGACTATGACCTTTAGGTGATTTTAGAATTTCGGCAACAACTGTCTCATAACTTTCGGGACTCAGAATTACCGATGTTGGAACCATCGTTCCACCTTTCAGACTGGAAATAAGCTTATATATGCGATTTAAAATGATTCACTCCTCCTATTGCAGTGTATCTGTTCCAAATCGGTATTATAACCAAGTATAGTTAGAAGATAATTGGCTATAACATTAAGGTTGCAATCAAATCTATGTTACCGGTTACTTACCTAAATTACCTGTTAACTTAAACTTCCCACAAGAATAGTAAAATAAAAGGATAGAATGTCAAAACTTTTAACTCTCAGACTATCCGATAAACTCTATTTTATATATGAACAATGAATTACGATTGACCCTGTATTTCCACCGGTTTTATAGCAGTTTCACTGGCTAATAATTCATCACGAGAACGTGAAAGCGAGGATGGACTACGTTGTTGCCGATATACATCCTCCGTTTGGTGTTTATAGAGAATAATGTCATCACCATCACGTTCTATGTAATCTCCCGCCATTACAGTAGTTTCAGTCTTTCTCATACTTGTAATAAAATTAATAGATAATTTTCCAGATTCAAGGATCTGAATTACCCATCCATTTTCGGTTTTAACATGGTTAAAACTATTAGTAATATCTATTGACTGAACTTGCTGTACATTAAAAACAATCCCGCTCTGAGGAGTGTTCCCATTTATTACTTCTGCGTTTTCATTCACTTCGTTTTCGTTTGCCATTTCTTCCTCCTACCAATAATCGTATAACCAATTTTACCTAAACAGATAGATATTTGTCAAATCATTTTCTGTTTATACTGTCTAACAGGTATGTCAATCTGCTTGTATTCATCGGGCAATATATGCTATACTGTTTACATCTTTGGTGAAAAAAGAGAGAAATAAGAGATGACTTTTGCCTTACAAAATATATTAGATTTATCTTATATAGTTGACGAAAACAGTCCGAGAGAACTACCTATAGACCCTGTGCATATCTATGACCAAGCAACATTAGAAAAAGACGGTTACTTTGAAAGTCGGGTTGATATGTCTGGACATTGCTCAACACATATAGACACTCCTTGCCTGATGTATCCAGATGGTTACACGGTCGCAGAAATACCACAAGAAAAACTATATGGATCGGCAATATTGATGGACTTTTCTACGATAAAAAAACCGAATGACTCTGTAACCGCAGCTGATATTCATGATTGGATAACAGAAAATACTGATATTCCTAAAGATACTATCGTCTTTATGCGTACAGGAATGGATAGATACGTCTATCAAGATAACTTCAACCGAGAATGGATCGGTTTCAGTGAGGATGCAGCTGAATTACTTGTGGAAAAAGGTATTAAGGTTATCGGTACTGATGCATGTAGTATTGATGCTGTTGCTGGTCATCCTCCTCTCCATGATGGTCTACCCCCAGCACACCTCGTCTTTCTTGGAGCTGGGATACCTCATGTTGAAGACCTGTGTAACTTAAGCCAATTACCCACTCATTTTCAAGTAGTGATCGCACCACTAAAACTTGCTCGTAGTTCGGGGGCACCAACCAGAGTTTTTGCTTTCCTATAACCGAATATAGTATAAATTCCATCTTATAGTATTACTATCAACACCTCATTCAGGTAAAATGGAACTACATATCCCAGAACCACTCTCTACAACTTTACATGAAATTGGGGATGTAGCTGGCGAGAATGCTTATCTCGTAGGTGGATCGGTACGAGATCTGATCTTAAAAAGAGAAAACCTTGATATTGATATTGTTGTTGTTGGTGATGGAATCCAATTAGCTACGGAAATGTATAGGCAGTGGAAAGGAAAAATACAGGTCTATCAACAATTTGGCACTGCATGTGTTACACCAGAAAATCCTGACAAACCTAAAGTCGATTTTGTCACTGCACGCTGCGAAACGTATAATAAAGCTGGAACGTTACCTAAGGTAGTTCCTGGTTCAATTACAGATGATTTATATAGAAGAGATTTTACCATCAATGCATTGGCAATGCACATTGATACACCCAATTTTGGAACTGTAATTGACAAGGTAGGCGGAATTGAGGATCTAAATAGCGGCACAATACAAGTACTTCACGAAAAGAGTTATACCGATGATCCAACACGTATTTTTCGAGCATTTAGATATGCTGTCCGCTATAATTTTAATATAACTGAATCTGATTACAATCGAATTAAGGATGCTTTACAATATATAAAAGAAATCAGTGGTGAACGTATACGGAATGAAATAGATAGAGTTCTACTCGAATCTACCGCACCTCAAATACTCAATGAACTTGTCAATACCGGTATTTTTACTGCCATATCACCGCATTGGAAGATCCCTCCCTCTTTTGCAGAAGATTTTCAGTTAGCACAACAGGCAATTTCTTGGTCATCAGAGTATATTGAAAAGGATAATATCAGTTCAAACATAATTCTTTGGATGACACTATTTGGTATACAAGATAATGAAGGGATACCCGCATATATTTTAGAATATCTATGTTTTAGATTAGTATTAGGATATAAACTTGAGAAGATTGCTGAAGCTAAAAACCGAAATTTACCTAAAATCTCTACAAGCGAACTTAAACAATCACATCTAAATGATATAGGGGTTGATTTATCACAGAATACATCAATGGAACATTACAACGGTAAATGGTGTATAATTGACAAAGAAAAAAAGAAAACATTTATCTATGAACAAGGTGTTTTATATAAAATTATATCGCCTATTGCTATGTTTCAGAGTCTGTATTCTGTATTAAATTCATTAAATGATACCGTACCAACAAGTGAAATATATCGAATATTAAAGACATATCCTCTTGAGGCATTGGTGCTAAGTTTATCTTATCATAATCAATCAAGGGTACAGCAGGAAAATATAAAAGAATATTTATTAAACTTGAGATATATACAACCTATAATTAATGGAAATGACTTAATACAATGGGGTGAAAAACCAGGTAAGAACTTTGATTCTATACTCAAAAATATTTTCTCAAAGCAATTGGATGGCATCATTAGCTCTAAGTCAGAAGCATATACATACTACATTAACAAAAGAGATCAATAACAAACGATATACACAAAATAATACTCGTTATTACCGAATCTATTATAATTAATTATGTCACCAGAACGAATATACTATGCAATCCTAACTGTAACCCAATTCATTATACTCCTAACTTTTCATGAGTGGGGGCATGCAAAATCAGCAAATATGTTGGGGGATTCAACAGCACGCGATGAAGGACGTATGTCCTTGAACCCCGCAGTACATATAGATCCTATTGGCACCCTGTTTCTACCACTAATTGGGTCATTATTTGGTGGAGGATTTTTCGGTTGGGCAAAACCTGTTCCAGTTAATCCATATAACCTCAAAAATCCGAGATTCGATATCATGCTCATTGCTGCTGCAGGACCAGTGATGAATATCCTGTTAACTATTGTAATCTTCTACATCATTCTATTGTATGAATTCTTAGTTGGGTTTATTTCTATTGAACCAAAAACTAATGTAGCGATCCTTATCTTTTTAAGAAGATCTGCATTGATAAGTGTATTTCTGGCTATATTCAACATGCTTCCACTCTTCCCATTAGATGGATTTAGCGTTGTTAATGGTTTATTGCCTGAACGCGCATCACGGGAATTTTCTAAGCTTGCTCCTTACGGCATGCCAATTTTAATGCTCTTACTGTTTGTCCCGTCAATTCTCAATGTATACAACCCTCTTCAATTAATTGCTGAAATTAGCTATGCTATCAATAACGGTCTTGGGAAAATTATCGGTGTTTTCTAAGTAATTCTAAATCAAAAAAGAATGAACAATACAGCCATAACAGATTCACCTACTACTAATACAGTTCAACATCCGATCTATTCTGTCAAGCTTGATGTGTTTGAGGGACCGCTTGATCTGCTGCTTCATCTGATTAAATCAGAGGAAATGGATATATATGACATCCAAATCGCTCAAATAACTGATCGATATTTGGAATATGTCAATCTAATGGAACAGTTAGATTTAGACGTTGCATCTGATTTCTTGGTGATGGCAGCGACTTTATTACATATTAAATCACAGAGCATTCTACCACAAGTTGTCCCTATCCCAGACAATCCTATTGGAAACCAAGAACAGCTTGTACAACAACTACTGGAATACAAACGATATAAAGAAGCTGCACAGGTGTTAGATGTATATGCTGAACGACGTACATCTATTTTCAACAGAAGTTCTAACATTCATAGTGAACTTCAAGAAACGCGTACCTATGAGATTAAAGCAACTCTCTTTGATCTACTTACAGCATTCAAAAATATAAATGACCAAATCTCACATGATGAACCTGATGAGGAAATACATACAATCGAAGAGGAGACTTTTACGGTTGAAGAAAAAATATCTTTCATTGAAAACCAATTAGAATCTTCAGATCAACTGCTCTTTGAAGAACTATTTCCATACACTTCTGGAAAGATTAACCTCATTGTTACATTCTTGGCTGTATTAGAACTCATACGAGTAGGAAAAATCGTCACAGTACAAACTGGCTTGTTTGAAAGTATTTACATAGTGAAGGCGATGGATAAAGAAGATTCCACCACAACTTCATAAAAACAGGGATTGTTATGGAAACCGAAGTATTACAAGATTCTGAAGAACAAACATCCAAACACGATTCAGAGAAAATTGAGACTCTTAAATCTATATTGGAAGCCATACTGTTTGCTGCAAGTGAACCAATAACATTAAAACAGTTTCAACATGCCATTCCGAATACAAATATACGGGATATACGGAAAGCACTTACAAAGTTACAGTATGAATATCAAGAAATGGACAGAAGTTTCCATTTGATTGAAATTGCTAACGGCTTTCAAATTTGTTCAAAGCCTGAGTATTCCGATTGGATACGGAAGTTTTATATACAACAAGTGCGTGTGACACTTTCTCCTTCAGCACTTGAGACCCTCGCTATTGTTGCATATAAACAACCCATCACACGGTCCGATGTTGCTAATATACGAGGGGTTAATAGTGATAGTGTGATTAATGCACTCGTTGAAAAAGATCTTGTATGTGTATCTGGTAGGAAAGAGGGGGCTGGACGCTCATTATTGTTCTCTACAACAGATACATTCCTTCAACAATTTGGATTGAAAGATAAGTCTGAATTGCCATCACTTGAGGAAATAGAGCAACTTCTTCCATCTGCCAATAACATTGAGAGTATAAACGCAGTTCAAGAGGAATTAGAATGATGAATTACGATGCATGGTTTGAGTGTGAATTAGGATGCACCTATCCACTCAACGAAATTATATATCGTTGTAAGAATTGTGACGGACTTTTACAAGTCAAACACAACATGGATGCATTAAAACAACGAAGTCCAGAAGATTGGAAAACCCTCTTCGAACAACGTTATATGCGGACAGAATATCCCTATGGAAGTGGTGTCTGGGGAAAAAAAGAACTCGTTTGTCCTATTATAGATAATGAGAATATCATCTCAATGTATGAAGGTGGAACAAATCTATTTTGGGCAGAACGGTTCGGGGATCAACTCGGGCTTACTGACTTGTGGATTAAGCAGTGTGGAAACAGCCACACTGGTTCATTCAAGGATCTTGGGATGACTGTTTTAGTTTCTATGGTAAACCAGATTATGAGAGAGTCAGGTGACATACGCGCTGTCATGTGTGCATCAACTGGCGATACATCCGCTTCATTAGCAGCTTATGCTTCCGCTGCAGGGATACCCGCAATTATCCTTCTTCCGAAAGAAAAAGTCACACGGGAACAACTTATCCAGCCAATTGCTAATGGTGCCCTGACTCTCTCTCTTGAAACTGATTTTGATGGATGTATGGCTATCGTACAAAAACTCGCTGCAAGGAAAGAATTTTATCTTGCTAATTCTATCAACTCATTGAGAATAGAAGGTCAAAAAACAATTAGCATGGAAATCCTACAACAGTTTAATTGGAAGATCCCAGATTGGATAATTATACCCGGTGGAAATCTCGGTAACGTCTCTGCTCTCGGATTAGGTTTTCTTATGATGCGTGAATTAGGAATTATTGATAAACTTCCAAGAATAGCTTGTGCACAAGCAGAACGGGCAAATCCACTTTACAGGAGTTATCAAACAGATTTTACTGAATTTAAGGCAATCACTGCACAATCCACCCAAGCAACTGCTATACAAATTGGCAATCCTGTCTCTATCCATCGAGCAATACGAATATTGAAAGAGTTCGATGGTATTGTTGATCAGGCAACTGAAGAAGAATTAGCCGATGCCGCAGCAAGAGCTGATAGAACTGGTTTATTCAACTGTCCACATACTGGTGTTGCATTGGCTGTTTTAATCAAGATGGTTGAACGGAAACAGATACAACCTGATGATAGAGTCATCGTTATTTCCACAGCAAACGGACTCAAATTTCCTGACTTCAAAGTTGGATACCATAATGTAATTTCAAACCAACCACCACCCACTTATCTGAATTTACCCCATGAATTAGAAGCAGATTATGAGACTGTCCTCAAACAGATCGATAATCACCTTGGTTCATGATTTGTCTTGACCCTTATCTAATTCAGAGGATTACACCCCCAATAAATTATTTCAAAAACTTCATACATTGTCTTACCTAAACCTGATAATTTCTTGTTGCAATGGTAGAATTCCTAAGCCATACATAGCTTAAATAGTTGCAATATTGGGTTTAGTTATGTTATAATTTAGCAAAGAGATTTCATTTAGGAGATAATGCATGTCAGATCAGTATCTGCCCAAACCTGAGCATAAATTTACCTTCGGGTTATGGACAGTTGGAAACCCCGGCAGAGATCCTTTCGGAGATGTTGTTAGACCTACCTTAAAGCCTACCTATAGTGTTCAAAAGTTAAGTGAATTAGGAGCATACGGTGTTAACTTACACGATAATGACCTTGTGCCATTTGACGCCACTGCTGCAGAACGAGACAAGATTGTAAGTGAATTCAAAAAGGCACTAAATGACCATGGAATGAAAGTTCCAATGGCTACTACTAACCTATTCTACCATCCAATTTTTAAAGATGGAGCCTTCACTTCTAACAATCCTAAAGTTAGAGCTTTTGCTATACAGAAAACGTTAAACGCTATTGATCTTGGTGTTGAACTCGGAGCATCGGTTTATGTGTTTTGGGGTGGTCGCGAAGGTGCTGAAGTTGATGCTGCTAAAGACGGTCCCGATACAGTTAAATGGAACCGTGAAGCGATGAACTATTTTACACATTATGTAAAAGACCAAGGGTATGATCTGAAATTCGCATTAGAAGCAAAACCCAACGAACCTCGTGGGGATATATATTTACCTACTACTGGTCATATGCTTCATTTCATTGAAACTCTTGAACATCCTGAAATGGTAGGTGTTAACCCTGAATTTGCTCATGAAACAATGGCGGGTTTGAGTTTCTTACATGGTGTGGCACAAGCCTATGAGTCAGGTAAACTTTTCCACATTGACCTCAATGATCAGAAAATGAGTCGTTTTGACCAAGACCTTCGTTTCGGATCGGAGAACATTAAATCCGCTTTCTTCCTCGTAAAATTCCTTGAGGATGTCAACTGGGACGGAAACAGACATTTTGACGCACATGCCTACCGTACAGAAGATGAACAAGGTGTTTGGGATTTCGCTGCTGGTTGTATGCGGAGTTATCTCATTCTAAAAGAAAAAGCACAACGTTTCAATGATGACGCTGAAATCCAAGGGATAATCTCTGAACTACGCTCAAGAGATCCTGAACTGGAATCTATCATGGCAAACTATAGTGCAGAAAATACTTCGAAACTAAGAAATATCGACTTCCAACCAGATAAAATCGCTCAAGTAGGTCTTGGGTATGAAAAGTTAGATCAACTTACATTTGAGGTTTTAACCGGCGTCAGATAACTCTATAAATGGTATCCACTATACAGGATTGAATAGTTGGAATATCCCCTATGAGTACACTTTTTATAGCCGTATTAAGTTTTGTCGGCTTCATCGTTGCCTATCATACCTACGGTAAGTGGCTTGCAAGAAAGATTTTTGGGTTAGACCCACAAGCAAAAGTTCCAAGTCAAGAATTAAAAGATGATGTTGATTATGTGCCTACAAAAAAGGAAGTCATTTTCGGACATCATTTCACCAGTATAGCAGGAACTGGACCAATCGTTGGTCCAGCAATTGCTGTCTTTTGGGGATGGTTACCCGCACTCCTTTGGGTGGTAATCGGTTCGGTTTTTATTGGCGCAGTTCATGATTTTGGTGCGCTCGTTGTTTCCCTCCGTAATCGAGGACAAAGTGTCGGTGAAGTTGCCGGCAGGATGATCGGTCCTCGCGCTAAGTTTCTATTTCTCATTGTACTCTTTATGGGGTTGACCATTGTACTCGCAATCTTCGGATTGGTCATTGCCCTCATCTTTTCATATTATCCTGAATCAGTCCTTTCTGTCTGGGTTGAAATACCGCTCGCAATCATCATAGGAGTTTGGATATATCGTAGGGGTGGAAACATTCTCATACCATCTATCATTGCACTCGGCATAATGTATGTTGCCATGGCAGTTGGAGCATACATCATTCCAATTGACATTGGAGCTTGGTTCGGTATCCCTCTACTTGGACAAACTTACCTAAACGTTGTAGTGATATGGACATTAGTACTTTTTGTATACTGCTTTATTGCATCAGTACTTCCCGTGTGGACCCTCCTCCAACCTCGAGATTTCATAAATAGCCATGAATTAGTCTTAGCATTAGTACTACTTGTACTCGGTTTAGCCGTTGCAGGGTTTACAGGTCAAGCAAATTTATTCTCCTCAGCACCCGCTGTAGCTTCCGATATTCCTGCAGATGCTCCTCCAATTTGGCCGTTCCTTTTCATAACAATTGCATGTGGGGCGGTCAGTGGTTTCCACTGCATGGTTAGTTCCGGTACTTCAAGCAAACAGATTGCCTCCGAAGGGGATGCACAGTATGTCGGTTACGGTGCAATGCTACTTGAGGGAGGATTGGCAGTTGTCGTCATAATTGCATGTTGTGCAGGAATTGGGATGGGGGTATTTGACCGTACTCCAGATCCAAATAGTGCTGCAGGATACACCTTTCAACCAATCCTCAAGGCAGGAAGTACTGAAGCAGTAACCCAACAAGATGCATGGAGAACACGGTACGCTACCACTTCTACAGTCACAAAAGCTGACGGGACAACAGAAGTAGTTGGCAGTTGGGGTAGTCATGGACTCAAAGAAAAAGTGAGTGCTTTTGTTGACGGTGGTGGAAATTTTCTGACATCTCTTGGAATACCTCTAAAAATGGGTATCGCAATTATGGCAGTACTTGTCGCAAGTTTCGCAGCAACAACTCTTGATACTGCAACACGGTTGCAACGTTATGTAATTCATGAAATTGCTACAACAGCAAACATCAAACCATTAACTAATCGTTATATTGCCACTGGCTTCGCCTTACTCATTGCAGCAGCAGTCGCATTACTACAAGGAGCAAAAGGACCTGGAAGTGGTGGATTAACCCTCTGGCCGTTATTCGGGGCAACAAATCAATTATTGGCTGGATTGGCATTTATGGTTATTGTCTTTTATCTGATCAGACGTAATAAACCAATATGGTTTGCATTCCTACCGATGGTTGTCATGCTCATTATGCCCGCTTGGGCAATGTTACACCAAATGTTTGCTCCAGAGACCGGATGGTTAGCAAATGGGAATTATCTATTATTTGGATTCGGAATCGTAGTAGAATCATTACAAGCGTGGATGATTATTGAAGGCATACTGGCATGGCGTAATGCAAGAGGAAATTATCCTGAATTGCCTCAATTGCAAACGGTAATTTCAAAATAGTATATAGAATGTCGGTCTAATATGGAAACTGACAATATTATACTTGGATATCTATTAGGGTAAGACTTTGTTTCATAATATTGGTTGGTCCAAATACTTAATCGTTTGTGTTTTATTAATTTATTCTGTCCTTTTAGGTTTTTCACATCTCTTACACACTCACGATGATAGTCATGATGACCATGCTGAAACAATACATTTACATAAAGACTGTTCTGCGTGTATGTTCACACAGAATAATAACACTATTGAAGTAAACACGTTTTCAATAGTCCCTCCCTCTTTTTGCTATGTACCTATTTCGCAGCATAAAGTTGATATCCATCCAATTCGTCTTCAGTCCAACACACATTGTAGAGCTCCTCCTATATTCTCCATTTCAATCTCATAATTATATTCCTAAAAAAGATGATGAAGATTATTTTTTAATTCGGTAATTTTAGATAAAGAATCAGGGTGGTTAGAAACCGCACCTACCAGGTATGGGAAAATGAGGATTACCGACATTTTTACTTAAGGAATTATGTAAGTTTAGTTTGAAATGTCCATCGGACAGAACATATAGACTTACTATTTGATGATTAGAACTTTAGAATTCCAATTCTTATATAGTTGAGATTTTCTAAAGATTAGCTAAGATAGATACGGTATGACAATGAATCCACACACTCTGGTGTAATTCACATCAACAGTGGTGTAAGGGACTTTGCTAAATCACTCTGCCGTTTCATTTTCTTGTCAAATCTCATTAGGATTGGTATATCTAATCGGTTCCAACAATTAATGTTCTATATTTAACAATCTACTTACTCATAGATACATTCTGGAACCACTATAATTTATAGATTTATATATAATATTTGGAGAATAATATAATGAATTCGAAGTTTTTTGACCGCGTTTTTTCTGTTACCCTTACTCATTTACTTTTAGTCGCAATTATCGCGGCAATGTCTTTTATGGTTGCTTGTGGTGAAGATAGTAATCCGATTGTAGATGAACATGACGAAGAAGAATCAGAACATGTTGATGCTGATGGATTTGTCCTTAAAGTGGACGAAGTTGATGTCTATGAACAATTTCAAGGGAATCATACCGGCGGTCTCACTGTTTCCGCTGGAGAGGAAATTGTCGTAGAGGTAGTGTTTCTTAATGATCATAAAGAAGAAATACAACATGAAGAACATGATGATGAGCATGAGGAAGATGAAGATGATGCTTTGTCATTGTCTTTAACAGAATATGATTCAAACATCATTGAGATTCACTTGTCTGATGAAGATGAAGATCATGATGAAGATGAAGAACATGACGAACATGGACTTTACAGTTTTGAAGTTATTGGTTTGAACCAAGGCTCTACAGAAATAAAGCTTCAGCTTTTACATGGTGGTCATGCAGACTTCTCGGCTGCTCTATTAATTCCGGTCAAGGTTAATTGAAAGTGATTACAATACCTGAATTTCTAACTACAAAGACTATAAATTCTATATGTCGCTGTATGTTTTCAAATATTGGTGTGCTACATAAGTACACCAATATTTTTTTATTAACGGTTAGCTTTTGTAGTATTTTGGGGAGTATAGATGCGGAAAATAATCAGGTAAAAGATTTTCAGCTACAAGGTGAAGTAATAGATATCCAGAGTCGCACACGTGTGGCTTATGTAAAAATACAGATCATTGGAAAAGACCAGACTGTATACACAGATTCTGAAGGACAGTTCCAGTTCTTAGGATTGACAAAAGGTGAATACACTCTTCAATTTACAAAAGAAAAATATGACACACTTGAACAAAATGTAAAAGTTAATACATCAACTCCTTATCTGCAGATTGAACTAAAAAGTCAAATTCTGCTTCTGAAAACAATTAATGTATACGATTCAATAATTCCGTACTATCAATATAAGAAGACCTCAGATATTCTACTGAATGAAACAGATATTGATAAAAAAATAGGAATGACAATTGGACAGACTTTATCAAAAGAAGCTGGCATCTCTCAAAGAACAATGGGACGTGCTGTCTCCAGACCTGTCATTAGAGGATTGGGAGGAGACAGACTTCTTATCCTGGAAAATGGAGAACGCACAGGGGATAAATCCGCTTCAAGTGCTGATCACGCTGTAGCAATAGATCCTACCTCTGCTGAAGGAATTGAAATTACACGAGGTCCAGCATCCCTACTATATGGTTCAAGTACTTTAGGCGGCGTTATTAATATAAGAAATAACAGTATACCCAATTTCATACCCGTACACACAACTATGAAAATGATGGTGCAGGGGGAATCTGTAAATTCTGGTCTCACAACAACCACACGACTTATGCAACCACTTGGCAATTTGGTTGCAAGTATAGACTGGAACCGTCGTTCTGCATCGGATACACATACACCACTCGGGATTCTTAAAAACACACAACTCTCAAACCTAAACTATACTACTGGAATATCCGTTGTTAGACCTTGGGGATATATAGGAACATCCGCAGGACAATACAATTCTGAATACGGTGTGCCCGGTTCTCCTGAAGGACATATTGATGGTGTTGATGTTTCAATTAATCGACATCGTTATGATACGCATATGGAGTTAAATCTAAATCATGATTGGATGAAATCTTTAAAAATTCAGAGTTCATATACACAGTATATACATCAAGAAATTGAATCAAACGGTTCTCTTGGTGTTGAATTCGGTGTTCTTACATACAACTTCACTGCTACGGCATACCTATTTGAGAATATGGTGGCTGGACTCTGGGGTGAATTTCGTGATCATGCCACAGGTGGATTTTATTGGACACCACACACACGGGAATACGCTTTAGCCGGGTTTTACATGAATCAAACCGAAATTGATCGCTTCACACTACAAGGCTCACTACGTTATGACATTAGACGAGCTGAACCATTCAATCCTGGGATTGTTATTCGAGCAGGAACAGTTAAACGCACAGATTTTGGCGGGTTATCAATGGGTGTCTCTGGAATTTACGATTTACTGAATAATTTAGATATCGGTGTTACAATTATGAAGACGTTTCGGGCTCCCGGTATAGAAGAACTCTTCTCTGATGGTCCTCATTTGGCAGTTTATTCATACGAAATTGGCAATGCTGAATTAGAATCTGAAAACGGATCCGGTGGCGAAATTTTCACTGAATTCTCAAATAGTTACATAAAACTGAAATTAGCTTTATATCAGAATTATATTAATGGATATCTAATTCCAACAAATACGGGTTTGAAAGAATGGGGAAGTGGATCTGCTGGATGGTTGTGGATTTACCAATACTCCGGTACTGACGTTCAAATGAATGGCTTTGAAATTCAGTTTGACGCAAATCTATTACCACAATTAAATATACACGCTGATACGAGCTACGTTATAGGTGAATATGAAGAATCAGGCTTACCATTAGATAGAATTCCACCTTTAAATGGAAAAGTTGCTATAAATTACAACTTATCACCTTTCAACATTCATATAACAACCCGCTTCTCAGCAAGTCAAAATCGACTTGGAGAGTTTGAAACACCAACAGATTCATATATTGTCCATGATGCAGGTTTTTATGTAATATTGCCATTTTGGCAGTTAGAAAATTTGCTTGTCTTTGAAATAGAAAATCTATTGAATACCACCTACTACGACCATTTATCAAGAATCAAGTCAATTATTCCAGAATCAGGTAGAAATGTGAAGTTATTATACAAACTGAATTATTGATTCTACACATATATTAACCCTAACTGCGTCATTCGGTATGTAATGCTTCAATAGGTGATAATAATGAGGCTTTTATTGCTGGATACAATCCAAAGACTACCCCTATTATAGATGAAAATACAATAGATACCAATACCCATTGTATTGAAATAGTTGCTGGCCAGTAGGGAACAATCTTGACAATCTTAACCGCAAGGTATGCTGCACCTTTACTAAATAATAAACTAAACAGAATTCCAAGTATTCCACCACTCATACACATCATAACTGCTTCTATTAGAAACTGCATAAGTATATCTGTGTGTTTGGCACCAACAGCCTTTCTTAATCCAATTTCGCGTGTTCGTTCTGTAACAGAAACTAACATTATATTCATTATACCAATACCGCCAACAAGTAGTGAAAAACCTGCAATACTCCCCAATGCAATTTTTAAAACTGTGCTGATCTTATTAAGTTGCCTCATCCCCGACTTCATATCCCAAATTACAAAAAAGTCATCCCTGTTCCGATGTCGTTTTCTTATTGATGCTTTTGCCTCCTCCATTGCTCGTGGTAAATCTGAAATATCTTTAGTCTGTATGGACAACATCTGAATCTTATCAGTACCGGTGAATCGTATCTGAGTCGTTGTTATTGGGATGAAGATCTGGGCATCTAAACTAAATCCAAATCTAAGATACCTCTTACGTGGTGCCATTGATCCGATAACTGTTAACCTTTCCTTCTCTCGATTATTACCTGGTCCTCTGGCGATCTTTATCTCCCTACCAATAGGAGATGCACTGCCAAATAGATCCGATGCAATCTCCGCACCGAGGACACAAACTCTCGCTGCTTTTTCAATATCTTCCTCCGATAAAAATCTACCTTCTTGAATATCCCAGTCCATTGCTTCTGAGTAAGTAGCATTCACACCATTATAGCTTGTACGTACTTCTGAACCCCCATGTGCTTGTACAAGGACATTACCCCAGGCAGGAATCCGTGGAACTGTTAGTGTCACAGAAGGACATTCCGCTTCAATAGCCAATACATCCTCATACTTAAAATACTCATTGGTACGATTCGTAACCCAAACATCCCCGACTTTCTTGATGTTAATACAATACATGGTGAATTGGTTTACACCACCTTGTTTACGCGCTTCTTCAAGTACTATAGTCTTTGCCCCATTCCCAACTGCGACCATCGCTAACACAGATGCCACACCAATGATAATACCCATTATTGTTAATAAGGAACGTAATTTATTGACAATGATTAATGAGAATGCAATAGAGATACAATTAATAATCCGCATGCTGAATTGTCAGATTAGATAAAGATTACAGAAATCATGATTCAGTGCGTTTGATGCGAAGCACGCCGCTTCTCTCTGTTCCAACGGAAAAAGCATCCCTTTCAACAACCAAGTTGGTTATAGTATCCGGAATTTCAGGTACAATCTGTACCCAAATACCGTTCTCCGTATCCAAATGAAAAATCCCTTTCTCATTTGCACCATATAATGTATCCTCTATTGTATCTATAGACTCAATTATTGAACTTGTCTCTTCTCTATCAGTGAGTGAATGCCAAACAATACCATCATCTGAATTAAAAACACCTTTATCAGTCACAACATAAACGGTTGACCCCTTAAAAACAATCTGTTTATAGTGTAAATCCACTTGTGGTAAATTGCCTGTAATGTTGTTCCAACTATCACCACCATCAAGGGATTGTAGAAGATGTCCATCCCGTTTGCCGACATATACAGTCTCACCAGATGTGGCAAGTTTAATACTTCGTGTAATGTTTTTTCTTGAGAGTTGGCAAGTTTCTTCTATTTTTGTATCAAACCAGTCTTCATCACCAGGTTTCCACCTAAAGAGTTTGTAATTGTATTCCATGAAGTACGTTTCACCAGAAACAGCAAAGCCACCGTATAATCCTTCGAGTATAAATTCGTATGAAAGTTGATGATTTCCCTGAATTTGCTCCAACTGTTTCAAAAAGCATTCAGCTCCGTACTCTGGATTCTCTTGTATCACTTCTAATGTTAATGGTTTATGGTCAGATTCAGGAGTTGAAGTGAAAGTGAGTAAAATACCTTGTCCGGACAAGCGATGACTATTGAATGGAAATGTAGCTTGACCAAAAACGTACCACATCAACTTAGACGAGTTTAAAGTTGGCATCCCTTCAATAGGCACTAAAGCATCTTTATCAGGATTTAAATGATAATATATGGTCTCACAATTTCGCCTTATTCCTTTAGCATACAAAACACCATTGACTACTGAAATTTGTACAATCTGTGGCGTATCATCTGCATATTTCAATAAGAAACGTTGGGGAATTTCAATAGTATACTTATCCAATTCAATCTCAACTGTTGTCCATGAACTACCGCCATCTATTGATTTAACAACACTCCCCGCAACTATGGCATAAAGTGATTCCTGAATTTGTGAATCTACGTTGGACTCAAAACTGACTAAGCTATCAACTCTACATTCAATTCTTGAATTGAATCTGTGCCAAGTTTTCCCTCCATCTAATGAACGGTGAATACCTGTTATACCGCCTGTATAGAACGTGTTTTCATCTATTGCTACAGCAGAGTTCACACTAAACTTCTTAGGTGTTATACCGGATGATTTAACAGAATTCCAAGTGTTGCCATAGTCAACTGAACGAACCACCACACCTTCATCCTCGCAAACCAACAAGAGTGTTTCTCCATAGGCAAGCAGTTTTATAGTAGGTAATGATCTCATTAAATTCGTAGTATCAGACGGTGTAATATCTTCCCATGAATCACCATTATCCGATGATCGTAAGACCCACCAAGAATTTTTAGTAAAGTCATGATAGTCTTCACTGTTGTTCCCCATTATTCCATCTGTGCCAAAAATATCTACCGAAACTGCGACATAGATATGGTTATGAGACACCTCCAAAGAACATACATGAACAGGAACATCTATTGGTAACAAGATCTGTTCCCATGTCCCACCTATAAAACGATAGAGGTTAGAATAGGATGTTGCAAACAGCGTATCTTGAGATATTCGTAACAACCTGATTTCAGAATTACCTGTCAAGCGTTTTTCTAAGCCTTTATTGATATCAATCCACGAAGACCCACCATCAACTGATTGATAAACACCTTGATTGAGGGAGAGATAGAATATATCCTCAGCGATTAACAACTCTCTTACAAACCCATTTGGACAAGGACCAACAGAATTCCAAGTCTTACCTTCATCGGTAGATGCGAATAATTCATCAGATGGAATAATATATAGAGCTCCATTGTGTTCGGCAATAGGTATACCCCCGTGTGTCTCTTGTTGTAGTAAATCTGTGTTAACAAGTTGCCACTCATTTTCAGTTGATGGTAATTTATAAATGTCCTTATAACCCATAACAGCATAAAGTGTTCTATTTGATGTGATAGCTAACGTACCTACTGAAGCTGCTACTCCCGGTTCATTCATCTGTATCCACTGCATAATATCCTCCGTAAGATTCTCTGGAAGTTCAAAACCACCTAATGTTTTCCGTACCATCTCTTCCTCTTTCTTTAATCGCTTTCTTGCCCGGTGTAGTCTACTTTTAATTGTATTCAACGGAACATTTAAGAAATCGCTAATATCCTCACAACGCATTTCCCCAAGATAGTGAAGTGTTATCACAGTCTGTTCATTTGCTGGTAATTTTTTGAGTAGATTTTTCACAACCTTATGCCGTTTTTCTGTTGCCTTAACTTCCCTCTGTTTATCAAGATACCGTTTATAGTACAATCTTTCTATTTCCCCTTCAGATATAGATTCAATTGATGTAATGGGAGGGTGTGTTTTTCTATAATAGGCATAACAACAATTCTCAACAATTGCTTGTAACCATGCAGCAAATCGGTTCGGCTCTCTAAGTGTATCAAGTTTTGTATAAACCTGAAGAAAAGTATCCTGTGTTATTTCCTCTGCGAGATGGAAATCCCCCACCATCCGCCATGCATAAGCATGTATCTGCTTTTGGTAGTTTCTCACTAAATTCGTAAATGCATCTTGGTTTCCACTTAGAATTTGTTGAATGAGTATAGCGTCGTCATTTTTCATAATTATCTCCTACATGGAATCCTCTTATGATATACAGATACATTTAAATATAAAATGGTTGCATAAAATGCAATTATTGAAAGGAGAATGAGTTTTTTATAGGGAAAGTAGATACGAGAAGATTATACTAATAAGGTGAGATTAAATGTAATTCAGATCCAATCTTGGAATTATATAGGCAGCCCGTAAGTCTATCCAAGACTGATATCGTTATTATACATTTCTTTAGCTCTTATATAATCTTCAGGTGTATTGATATTAATAAATGAAAGACCTTCAGGGTCACAAGGCTGCCATTCTTTAGGGGATAGTATCAAGCTATTGATCCGTTCTCTAAGTGCATGAACTCTATAATCGGATTCATCAAACATCTCTTCAATAATCGGTAAACACTTCTTAGAATACGCAGCACACAATGTTTGGTATATAATACTCATATCCTTTTTCTTATTAATCTTCTTATAGTCTGGGAGGTCGGTAGTATAGGGAATTACAGCGTCATATTCTCCTAAAACGGATAAAAGATGTTTTAATAAATCAGAATTAAGAAACGGACTATCACAACCAACACATACAACTGTATCATGGGAAGCATGAGTTAACCCGGTGTGTATACCTCCTAATGCCCCTGTATTTGCCACAATATCACTATACATTCTAATATTGAGATGTGCATATTCATCAGGACTATTTGTTATTAATAAAAGCTCATCTACTATAGGTTGTAAACATCCAATTATATGTCCTATAATGGTGTTTTCCCCAAGATGAAGAAAAGCCTTATTTTCTCCCATCCGTTTGCTTTTACCACCCGCTAATATCACACCTGTTACCATCTGATTATTTTTATGCATAGGATAGATTAAACAATGACTATTGCGTGTTTTTATCTACAAGGTTCGGTCCAAATCGACTTTCCATCCGGGTTTGCAAATCTCTAACTAATTGTTGTTCTGTATCAGCGATATTGTTCAATTCATCTGGATCTTCAACAAGATTGTATAATTCAATGAACCCATCACTGTCTTCAATTAATTTATGGGTATCCGTCCGAATACAACTAAATTTACGAAGCTTACTTACTGTCTCGCTACGATGGTTTTCACTTTCACCTCGTACCACTGGGGCAATAGAAAGACCGTCAATATCGTCCAGAACAGGGACATCTGCGAAATCACAGATTGTAGGGTTCATATCAATAAGCTCAACTAATTCGTGTGAAATTCGATTTCCTTCTATACCAGGTCCCGCTACGATTAATGGGACACGAAGAGATGCTTCGTATGCTACACTCTTTGTATATAAACCATGATCACCAAGCATTTCACCGTGATCACTTGAATAAATTATGTAGGTATTATCAAGTTCACCTCGTTCTTCAAGTGCCTTCAGCATCATACCTATCTGATCATCAATTAGTTCTGTTGCTGCACAATACTGACGTCGCGTAATAACAATCTCTTCGGGAGTCAAATTGACAGTGCGCTTCTGTACCCATTCAGGTTTACCATTCATATTATCAATTATAGGATCTGGCATATCGGCATCACGATACTTGTCCCCGTATTCTGTAGGTGGATCAAATGGATCGTGTGGACCGACGAAACTAACAAATAAGTGCCACGGAAAATCATCAGGTATATTCTTAATAAAATCTGTCGCACTTCTACCGATATAGGTATCCTCAAAATCTTCTGTAGGAAGGGCAGAATCAGGGGATCCTCCCTTTATCCATCCATTTTTTGCTCGATTACGATAATCTCGATAGAATGTTTCTAATAACCCTTTCTCCTCAAGATAGTGTGTATATGGACCAATAGGTTCTGCGGAACTACCCGCATGCATCTTGCCTTCACACTCCTCTGGATGAGTGAATCCCCAACTGTAGGCACGGGGACGATCACCGAAACGACCGTTATAACCATCTGGTTTGGCAAGATCAAGTTTACCGACACAACCTACACGGTAGCCGTTGTCACGGAGTTGTTGATAATAGGTCGGTACAGTAGACGGAAGAAAACTACCATTGTCAAGAGATCCTAACCGTGAAGGTTGTATCCCAGATGCCAATCCTATTCGTGATGGCGCACATACTGGAGCATTCGTCGTACAATTCGGAAAAGTCACCCCCATCTCAGTTAATCTACGTAGGTTTGGTGTGTTTAAAGCTTCAGGGGTATTTTCATGTGTTTCTACATAGTCGTATCTATGTTGGTCAGACATTATAAAAAGAACGTTAGGTCTATCTGTTTTTCGACTCATATATAATTACTCCAGCATGATGTTCATCATAAGTACAGTTTATTTAGTTTATGATTGTAATATTGAACATTATACATAACATATACATAGTCTTCAAACATTATCGTCTTTGATTTAGGAAACCGACAAGTCAAATTGCTAATTAAAATAAACGCACCAGATATCTATCATCTGATCAAGATATATGTGTACGCAATGCTTGTGTGGATCGTTTTAACAATAAGTTAACTACCACCACCCATCCCCGATTTATTCGTTAATATTTATACGCCATAACTTCTTGTTGGAGAGATTAATCTGCGATATTTTCGCACCCGCACGTCGGCTTTGCCTCGTTGTGGGCTTTTGTTGTTGCATCGTAAACTTTTCAATGCATGTCAATTTGGTATTTTAACAAAGTGTGGTATACTTAACCTCATAAAATGAAACCCCATCGACACCCTTCACACGGTGTTACAAACGATAGGAAATTTCACATGAAACGGAAATTATATTTAGACATCATAGTCTTCATAGCGATACTCAGTGGCTTTGGTGTCCTCTTTTTTCTTCAGCAGCAAGCACCTGCCACAGAAACCCAGACGCAGGAAGTTGTAGAAGCATCTGCCATGGGATGTTGTGGTGCCTCCACAGTTGAAGGTGAAACTTCGTCTGAAACTGCTGGCGGATGTTGTGGAACATCTAAATCCGATGCATCGCAAAGTGTTGATAACTCACAACAGGTGCAACCTTCAGGTACACCTGAAAAAAACGAAACAGATTCCCCTACACCGCAAAGTGAAGATGCGGACGAAGGTGGATGTGGTTGTGGCGGCTAATAGACCATTACATAGAATTCCCCATCGGGGAACATAGAATGTGTTTTGAAATAAACACGTAAGCCAGACGCTTCTGTGTGTATGACATTTCAAATCAAATGCCCAATGCGGCATAAAATAAAGGTGTATTTAATGTATTTGAAAAAAGTTTTGAATCAACCGAATCTGGTAGGCACTGTAATGATAGCGCTTCTGTTTGGTGCGGGTTTTGTTTATGCTTTCGCTTTTGATGGATTTAATGTGGAAATTGTCACTGGTGGTGATGTAGAAGCATGGCTTGCACAGGTTGGTGGTGATGACCAATACGATGAAAATCGTTGTAATCACAATTGTGGAAAAACAAAATGCCCTGGTTATGCTACACCTAGAAAGAAGTGTAAGAAATGTCAAAGAAAAACACAGTTCCGTTGTACAGATGGATGTAAAGGAGGCAACGGTTGCCATAAGACATGCATAAAAGCAGGTGATCGCTGGTGCCAAGGTGCTACACAGTGCAATGGTTGCGGTGCTGGTTAAGAGTAACTATAGTGAACATCAAGAAAGTTGGCACATCTTCAGTCCAATTGATCTCCGAATCTCGGATGAGCACGCTGATAGTCGGGAATCGGAGATCTTTCGGACTATCCAATAGTGTCTAATTAATCCCAAAATTCACCATAGTACCTATTGAACATTCAATTGCAATTCAAACTTAGAAAACGGCAAAGATTATGAAACTGGAAACTGGCTCAATTTTCGCAGAACACAGGAACATTCCTATAAGAGTTTCATTACCAGAAGGGGTGTTTGCTCGATTAGGAAGAGGGTGTTTGCCTGATATAGCGTTCTCCCCCAACAGCAAGTATATTGCTATAGGAACTTGGGTAGGGATATGGTTATATGACTTGATGACGCTATCCCCTATTGCGTTATGGGAATCAGAACGCGGCATGATTGGGAAAGTTACCTTCTCAGATAATGGAAAATGGTTAGCTGCAAGCAACTCAGACAATAACTTAAAGGTGTGGGATGTGCAACGTGGTGTGTGTATAGCACAGATGGAAACGGAATCTTATATTTCAGGCTTAACTTTTTCGCCTGACAACAGCTACCTTGCTTCTGCCTCTGTTCGTTCCTCTTCTGTTGAAGTCTGGAATCCAGAAACAGGCACACAGCTTGTGCAATTCACTACTGAAACTGAAAAAGGTGGGTTCTTTAGACCTATTGTCTTTTCTCCAGATAGCCATCTAATAGTGTCTACGGGACGTGTCAACATAGATAGTGATGTTGAGATTATAGTCGTATGGAATGTAGAGAGCAAAGAGCAAATTGCCTCTATTACGGGACATACAGATAATATTACTAACCTCTGTTTTTCCCCGTGTGGACAATTCCTTGCTTCCAGTAGTGAAGACAGCACAGTGCAAATCTGGAAAGTTGGAACTTGGGATCCAGTTCGTACTTATTCAGATTTTGGTTCCCAGTGTCGCATTTTTTCATCTTATTCTCCGGACGGTACTCTCTGTGCTGTAATAATGACCTATGATGATACAGATCCTGTTACAGTCTCTGTTCGTAACTTGGATAGTGGGGAACAACTTTATACCGATGAAGTTTGGGGCAATACAATAGAATATTCTGATATTGATGATTGGGGCAGTACAGTAGAATTTTCGAAAGGTTCACGGTTAGCTTATGAGTGCCGACATGAATTCATCAACGTATGGACTTTTGATAATCCATACAAGCGTCAACTTGTTCATTCACCTATTTCGTTCCCTGAATCAGTTATATTTTCACAAGATGGGAAAATGTTAGCAGCTGATTATAAACAGGAAGGGGTTATCCTATGGGATGTTGCTAATAAACAACCCCGTCCTGCGGTCGAAATGGTATCAGGAATCGGAAAAAATCAGTTTGTATATGCATCTAATGGGGAATTTTATGTTGTAAGTGTCAACAAAGGTAATGTCATGCTCTGGACAATTAATGGGAGTGGTAGTAATAGTGGCACAAGCCTGCTTGCTAAAGAGATCAGGCATGCTTATAAGTCAACACGTCCTGCTCTTACCATTACTGGAGATAAACTCGCCTGTGCTGATAGTGATGGCACTTTGAGTGTGTGGGATGTACAAAGTGGAGTTAAAATCCGTGAGTTTACCCACACGCTTGATGAAGATCGGGAAGAAGATGACTCGGATTGGATTGTAGCACTGGAGTTCAGCTCGGATGGGCAAATGCTCGTAAGCCAATCGAATTGTGGTTTACACATCCAGTTGTGGGATGTAGAACATGGCGAAAGGATAGATGACTTTCCTTCTGATGAAGCAACGGATTTTCGGGGTTTTTCTCCATGTGGTCGTTTTTTGGCTTGTGGATATGAAGAGATTCTGTTGTGGGACATTGCACAGCAAGAGCTCATTTCCACGATCCCCGATCAAGAAGCACCTGCATTTGCATATTCTCCATGCGGACGGTATATGGCCTACGGACGTAAAGAGATTATATTATGGGATCTTAAATGTCGTAGGCTCTGCCTGAGATTATCTTTACCTTTGGAATGTAATAATATGTATGTCTTGGCATTCTCTCCGTGTGGACGGTATTTAGCGGGTGGGGCGTGGTGGATTGAGGGTTGGGATAAAGTTCCTATGTGTATATGGGAAGTTGCAACAGGTGAAAATATCGCCACTTTTCTGGGGCACACCACAGATATTCAGTGTCTTTCCTTTTCACCGGATAGCACTATCTTAGCAAGTGGCAGTTATGATGGTACTGTCCTACTATGGGATATGAAACCTTACTTGAAAAACAGATAGGTATACTTTTTGAAATAGAGTTTTCTTGTTCTTCTCTTTTTTCTATTGTCCTTTTCTGATTGCTTTTCAGATTTTGCTGGCGGAACATAGAATGTGTTTTGGAATAAACACGAAAGCCAGACATCTACGTGTGTATGGCATTTCAAATCAAATGTCCGATGTGGTATAAAATAAAGGAGTATTTTAATGTATTTGAAAAAAGTTTTGAATCAACCGAATCTCGTAGACACTATTCTAATAACCTTTATGGTTTGTGGTTTCTTATGCTGTCGCTTTTGATGAGTATAATTATGAATAAAAACAATTTCACTACTTGGGAACTGCCACAGGGTGCATTTGCCCGTTTTGGGCAGGGTATCGTATGTGATTTAGCAGTTTCTCCAGATGGAACATTCTTGGCAGCTGGTACTGGGATAGGCGTGTGGTTGTATAACCTCAACACACGCTTGCCCGTTACGTTATTTGAAACGCAACGAGGCATGGTACGCTGCATTGCTCTCTGTTCAGGACAACCCTGGTTAGCATTAAAAAGCAGTGAAAAAGATGGGAAGGAGGTTATTAAGATATGGGATATACAAAGACAGAAACGTATCGCTGTCATGGCATATCCAACCAGGCTCAAGGACGATCCATCTCAAATTTATTTAAGCGGAATTTGTAGCCTCTGTTTTTCTCCATCAGGGCAATGGCTGGCTGTGAGTCGAGATGGAAGCGTTATCGTTGACATCTACGAGTCGTTAACTGGTAAAGTACATACATCGCTGGAATTGCCTTCTGAAGAAATTGAGTTATGCAGCATAGATGACTGGCCTGACAATCGGTTCTTTTGGGATTTTAGCGGTGCCCTCGCGTTTTCACCGGACGATCGCCTCTTCGCATCTTCACATTGGTCTGATTTTATCAGCGTATGGGATATAACGGTCGGTGAACGTATCATTCGTCTAACAGGATATCCTGAAGGTGTGCACTCGCTCAGTTTTTCACCGTGCGGTCAGTTCCTTGCTGCTGGCGGTGTGAAGGGGACTGTTCAAGTCTGGGAGACTTCCACTTGGCAGATAAATCAAACGTATGCATCCTACGGTGACTATTACATGGACATTTCCTTTATAGATGATAGCACTCTTCGGGCAACCGGAATCTCCCATGATCAAACTACAGTTACTATGTGGGATGTCGCATGTGAACCAAAAACGTTATATACTTTTCATGAAATGAATTATTGTGACGCAGAAATTTATCCTATCCACTTTTCCAACGGCACACATCTTGCCTTCCAAAGTGATTTTGAAGTCCATGCTAAGACCGTGCGAGGGACAGAGTCTCTCGCGGTCCTGCCGTGGGAAATTGGCGATCTACATTCGTTGGTATTCTCACCTGATGGAAACACGCTTTGTGCAGGTTATCGACAATTTGGGGGAGTCATCTTATGGGATGTTACAACCCATCGTCCACAACATATAGTTACAGAACCGCGTTGTCATATTGTTGCTGTTTATTCGGACACAATGACTGGTAAGTATTATGCAACTGGGTTTCCTCCAGGAGAATCTGACTATTCGGGCAACATCTTGAATCTGTGGGAAATCGGAAAAAGTGAACCGATAGCCGAACTCACGATACCTGGATCATTGCCTAATCGACATGCAATGGCATACGCCCCCGCCACGCAACTACTTGCATGTGGAAATGGAACGGAAAAGGATAGTGAGTGTTGGAATGAAAATGAACCTGAAAATGGTGCAGTGTATGTATGGGATGTCGCAAGTGGACAGATGCGACACATATTCAGAGGGAAACATACAAATTGGATCACCTTCGTGAGATTCAGTCCGAATGGCACACGCCTTCTCAGCATAGATTGGGACGAAACAAGGATTCTGTGGGACGTGATAAGCGGTGAAGAACTCTGTGAGTTCCCAGATTTTATACCCAAAGTTTTTTCTCCCTGTGGAAATTTAATTGCGGGATATTTATCTTTTAACAGGTTGCTTGTGTGGGATATTGAGCAGTGTGAAACACACGTGACAATAGACACAACTTCCGCTAAAGTAGATCCTATAACGTTTTCGCCTTGTGGTCAGTATTTAGCTTACGGTGAAGTTTGGCAGCCGGGTTTAGAAAAAGTTCCTGTTCGGTTGTTTGACATTCGTACCGGTGAAAACATAGCCACTTTTCTGGGACATCCGACAGATATTCAATGTCTTGCGTTTTCACCGGATAGCACTATCTTGGCTAGTGGTAGTTTTGATCACACTATCCTACTATGGGATTTGAAACCATATCTAAAAAACACATAAGGAGTACTTTAGAGTCGTAACACGTTTTGCATTCTCATTTTTATTTTTGTGTTGTCTATATCTTTCACAAGTCCTGTGATGTCACGTCCCGATAGTCATGCCCCAATTGGTGTGATGGGCGATGTGGTTAGATGAATCTTTTGGCTAAATTTGACAAAATTAATATTATAGTGTATCCTAACAATCATAAAAGTGCATCCGATATTGTGTTAAGGGTGTAAAGATATTTAATTATTCTTTCTTGAAATTTTGAATTCTCTTAACCAAACCTTCGCAATTGGTATTTACTTAGTAAAACGCGAAACCTATTCGGTAAATATCGCAAAGAAATTGAAGCACGGACTATTTGAACGTAAATAAACCTACTTAGAACATCCTACCTACATTATGAAGTTGACAGAAACTTTACAGATGATTCTCTAATTCCAATTTTACTCCCCCATTCTAAATTCCCGTTTAAATTGACTTAAGATATTCTATCTTTAGTCTATACCTTATTTGTGCCTACCTGTTACGTGAGTTTGGCATTAGCAATATTAGGTATAGAGGATAAGCATCTGCCATAGTGTGTCAATTTAAACCCTAAGTTCCTCGTAGACGAGGATTCCAAATCCCTTTCTACACATAACTAATTTGTTCACTCTAATTTCTTATATGCTGCCTTGAAGACAGTATTTAAAGGAATAAAACTTCATTTCGCTTACATAAAGCTTAAGTTAGTTGTTTCTATATGACACAGCTATACAAAGGATTAAAAGTGTAAACATACATGGACACTCAAAACTCTGACGCTGTTAACACAGTATCAGAACATCACCCCTCAGCAATAAAAACTTTACGGCAGTTTTTCTTCGTCGCCTGGAAAGTGAGTCCATTCGGTGCAATTTTACAAGCACTTCTAACACTGTTTCATGGGTGTATCCCTGTTGGAATTCTCTGGGCGAGTAGAGAATTAGTAAATCTAATTTCTGGTATTATCGCTAAGGACATTGACCCAAGTTTAGAAATTGCTGCCCCTTGGATAATTGCATTAGTTCTTTTGGCAACTGTCAGAAATGTAACAGGAACTTACGATGGATACTTGCGATGGAAAATGCAGAATCTAATTAGCATACACCAACAGCAGTCTCTACTTGAAGCCGCAACCCGTATTAAATTCTCGGTTTTTGATCAACCCAAGACGTACGACTTGATACAAAGGGCTAAACAGGCTATGGGGCATCGTTTAACAAACATTTTACGATTCATAACAGAAATCGGTCAGGTTTGTGTAACACTTGTAGGGTATGGTGTACTTCTATGGATAGCAGATCCGCTACTCGTCCTTGTAGTTGTGGTACCCGCAATCCCTTCTGCTTGGTTCAAAGTTAAAACTGCTGGAGATAGATATGCCTATGATTACCAAGCGACACCTGTTCGACGTATGATGGATTATATGATCGGTCTCTTACTCGGTACGTCCTCTGGACAGGAAGTACGACTGTATGGACTCTTTGATAGACTATTTGGACGTTGGAGAGAAAACCATAAAAAATGGCGAAAGGAATCTCTTGCCATGATTTGGAAAGAAGCAAAAGCATCGGTTACTACAACAATTGCAGAAATCGTTGCCTATGCCATAGCAATAACTATTCTTGCAGCACGGATTGTAGACGGTCAGTTAACACTGGGAGACTACGTCGTACTTACCGGTGCAGCAGCAACATTTCAAGGAAATCTGGAAGGATTACTTAGACAAATACAACGTATACTTGATGATTTACCACTACTTCGGGATTTAAACTTTTTCTTAAAACGTGCTGAAAGTGATTACATTGAGCTTGGTACAGAGAAGTTCCCACAACCTCTTAATAAAGGATTAGAGATTCAAAATCTGCGTTTCAGATACTCTGAAACAAACGAAGATATTTTGAAAGATATAAATCTCCATGTCCCTCCGGGAGAAGTCGTTAGTATCGTTGGTGTTAACGGAGCAGGAAAATCTACACTCATAAAACTACTGCTCGGATTATATCAGCCTGATGCTGGTACAATCTCATACGATGGTAAAAATTTACAATCAATCGATCCGGAGCAGATAGCAATTAACTGTAGCGCAGTATTTCAAGATTTTGCTCGATTTAGGAGACCTGTACGTGAAGAATTGCTTCCCGGACCTCCAAATTTCACTATACCTGATCAAGCACTTATGGATGTGATCAACGCAGTGGGCATTGGGGAACGTTTCCAAACCTTCCCACTCGGTTTAGATACATTTTTAGACCCCTCACTCGGTGAAGAAGGTGAAGGGGTCGAGTTATCTGGGGGAGAATGGCAGAAAATCGCGCTTGCGCGTGCATTGGTGCGAAACCCACAAATACTCGTTCTCGATGAACCGACTGCCGCTTTAGACCCACAAGCTGAGGTTGAACTCTACAAACGTTTTGTTGAACTGGCAGATGGACGAATGACGTTTCTGATTTCTCATCGAATTGGATCTGCACGACTTGCAGATCGGATCTTGGTATTGGATGCTGGGTGTATTGTTGAAGATGGCACACATGATGTACTCCTCGCGAAAGCAGGTCTTTATGCTCAATTCTTTAATGCACAAGCACATTGGTACCAATAAAAGGAAAATTTCTACCCATGCAAAATATTAAAAACAAAATAAAAAGGTGGAGTTCAGCAATCAAGGAAGCCTTACTTGCTTACGGTCGAACTTTTGCAATTATTTGGAAAAGCGGCTCACTCTCACTCATAGGTATGATGTTTCTTACATTATCGCTTGGGGCGCTCCCTGCTATGGAGTTCTTCATAACAGAACGCTTAGTAAATTCAATTACCGCTGCTATAGGAGATACAAGTTGGTGGCAACAAGTAGTGCCATGGTTAATGGCTTTACTTGGTTTACAAGTCTTTAGGACACTTGTTGACCAATTACGAGAGCCACTTCGCCTTGATATGACAGAAAACATAGAAATATGGATCACTGAGAAAATCGTTCAGAAAGCCAATGCAATAGAATTGACTGAGCTACAGACAGGAGATTTTCAAAATGCAGTGGAAAGAGCACGGTCAATGTCGGGTGATGAACTTGATGAAATCGCATGGTGGATTGTTGATAGCATTCAACAAATCATCAGTGTTGTTGCCCTTGGTATTGTACTCTGGCGTTACCATCCTCTCTTGGCACTACTTCCTACGTTAACTGGTACCGCTTCTTGGTGGAGTGGTTCACGTTTCGCTGCTAATGCTTACAATTTAGATGTTGAACAGACACCACAACGACGGGAACGAGATGCATTAGCAGGAATTCTAACGGATCGCGGTGCTGGAAAGGAAATCAGATTATACCAAGCACAAGATTTATGGATAGAACGTTGGCGAAATTTGTGGCAGAAACTCATAAAAGAACAACACGCTATTGAACGGCGTAAATTTTCGGTACATATTGTAATCGATATTGGACGCGGCTTGTTATACGCTTGTTCACTTATGTTATTACTACTGAAGGTGTTTCGAGGTGGGTTAACTGTTGGAACATATATTGCTGCTGCCGCTGCACTCGTTCAATTAGACGGTATTTGGAACAGTACTGTTGGCTATTTTCAAGTAATAGGAAGTGAGATGCGACGTTTGTCAGGTAATTTGTACGCATTCTTAGATCGGGATGAAGGGTCAACCCACACAAATATAAAGAACGAACAATCGGCAGAGGATTATCAATATTTCCATCAGATAGATACACAGAGTCTTCCCAACATCCAGTTAGAAAATATATCGTTCTCCTATCCAAATACACAAATACCGGTGTTGAGTCATGTAAACCTTACTTTGAAACAAGGTGAAAGGGTGGCATTCGTGGGACCTAACGGGGCAGGTAAAACCACCTTAGCACGTATACTCTTAGGTCTGTACCGTCCACAAATAGGTACAATTCGTATTGGAGACTTGCCAATAAATGACGAAAATAATAGAGAATGGGCTACATATTGCAGTGCTGTCTTCCAAGACTTTATGCAGTATCACCTCACTGCACGGGAAAATATCATTTACGGAGATTTAAAAAATCCTGAAAGGATGGAAGTTGCAGCGCTCGCTGGTGGTGCAACTTCAGTGGTTGATACCCTTACTCAAGGCTATGAAACAATCTTAGGTCCTACCTTTGGGGGACGTGACCTTTCCGGAGGTGAATGGCAACGTCTCGCAACTGCTCGGAGTTTTATGCGGGAAAAACCATGGTTAGTCGTTCTTGACGAACCAACTGCTGCACTCGATCCATTAGCCGAACAAGCAGTTTATGAACGATTCATTGAAAGAAGTGCAGGACGTACATCGGTGTTAATTTCACACCGTTTATCTTCTGTTCGTTCTTGTGATCGGATCATTGTAATTGACAATGGAAAAATCATTGAAGACGGAAACCACGAGACCTTACTTGCAAATGATGGACTCTATGCACAGTTCTTTAATGCACAAGCACAATGGTATGTTTAACGTGAGTTTGACAATCCCGCAGGTTGGGGTAGAACGAAAATAAAAATAAAAACAGACACTATAATTACCAAACAGGCGTTGACCTATTAGATATACATTTCTTTTGTAGCACAAACTGTTAGTTTGTGACCTATTAACGCAAGTAAAATTGGTATAAATTTCTATTACAGGGAGCAAAGAAATGCAATTTTACGAAGGGATTTCTACCGGAATCTCCTCCATTCTACAAGAAAAATTACAATCAATTCTAACAATAATAGGACTTATCATCGGTGTTGGTGCTGTCTTAGCAATGCTCGCTATCGGTGATGGAGCAAAAGTTATTGTCACGCAAGAATTCGATAAATATGGAGGAGATTTTATTGTTAGACGAAATCCTTGGCTTTGGATTGGAAATAGAGCAATTCCAAATCGTAGTAGCGAATACTTGAGATATGATGATGTCTTAGCAATAGAGGCTCAATGTCCTTCTGTTGAGTTTGTTATTCCGAGTATCTCTGGTGATTTATTCGCGAAAACCGATGATGGAGCAACCAAATGGGTAGAATATGATGGAGTTAATTCTAACTTTCCAATAGCTATGAAGTGGGAAATTCAACAAGGACGCTTCTTCTCAGAAGAGGAATTCTATGATCATAGAATGGTTTGTGTAATCGGAACAGAAGTTACAACAGAACTCTTTGGAAGTCAAAACCCGTTAGGAAAAGAGATTAAACTTTCAATTCGAAGCGGAAAACCCGTCCGATTTACCATAGTCGGAGTCATGGGTAAACGCGGAAGAAGTCTTCAATACGGATTTAGTTGGGACAATATCGTATTCATCCCATTAACAACAGCACAAGACAGATTTACAGGAAAAAACCATGTTAATTTTCTAAACATTACTGCTGTGGATTCAAATTCTATTCAGAAAGCCGTTGCAGAAACAAAGGACGTTCTTAGAAGACGACATCGAAATAAAGACAATTTTTTTGATATTAGTTTCGCCAATCAAGCGGTGGAAAGACTTGATAAAATCAGTCGAATCATAAAGATTATGCTTACCGGTATAGCAGCATTCTCGTTATTTGTTGGAAGTGTAGGAATAATGAACATGATGCTCGTATCTGTAAGCAGACGCACACGAGAAATTGGTTTACGTAGAGCGGTTGGCGCAAAACAGAGCGATATCCTCTTCCAATTTCTGATTGAAACTCTTGTAATGTGTAGCATCGGTGGTATATTAGGTATACTACTCGGTATCGAGACAGGATATGCATGCTCACTAATCGCTGTCAAAATCGTAAAAGTCGTTCCGTACTGGCCAATTGTGATTTCAATACAATGGATGTTAGTTTCTGTTAGTATATCCGTTTTTATCGCTATTATCTTCGGGCTATATCCTGCAATAAAAGCTTCAAAGATTTCACCAATTGATGCCTTAAGAACCCAATAAATCGACATTTTTATAGGAATCCGTTCTCTGTCCATGGTGTAACCGCGTAATTCGTGTAATCCACTATTCAGACATAGGAAAAAGCACCTACTATGACATATAATTTACATACTATCAAAAAAGGGTTTTCCTTGACTTAATCACCCAAAAACTGTTAAGATATTTTGATATACCTATCAACAAAATAAACCAAAATGAAGATCTTAGATAGATGTTTTCAGATAGTTTATAGGTAAACACACTATATTCAGGAGAATGAGATGGAATTCAAAATTGATGAAAACGATGACTTTGATGAAGAAGAAATTGAAGAATATGATGACGATGATAATAACAAAGTTGAATTTATTGAGGATGAAGAATTTGATCCGATCGGAGTAGATGAGACTGATGAAGACGACAGTCCTGATACACCTGCTTATCAAGATGCAGAACCCGATGAAGATGATGAACCAACATATCTTGATGAACATGATTTCGATGACGATTCCCCTGTTTTTGTTGAACCGATTGTTGTACCTGAGTTTACCGATCAAGAAGCTGATAATTTTGATTATGCAGATGCTATTAGAGCCTACTACGAAGACAAGAATTATGAATATGCCATTGAACAATTCACTAAGGTAATTAAGGCGGAGAAAAAAGGAAAGAAAAAGGAGTTAATGGAAAACAACGAAATATTAGCAAAATCTTTGTATTGGCAATCAGAAGCATACGTGAAAACACAGGACATCAGTAAGGCAATTAAAGGTTTTGAAACACTGGTTAATACCTGTAAAGAACACTACCTTATTATCGCAGCACAACGACGCGCTGATAGCTTAAAAACAAAATAATCATAATTTGAAAGGATAATCGAAAATAGTGGATACTTTGAAAAATCATCTTAAAAAGAGAGCTACTAACCTACGAATCCACTCCATTCTCTCTACTTCGGAAGCAGGATCGGGACACCCAACAACATGCTTATCGGCAGCGGATATTGTTTCTGCCATTTTTTTCCATGCAATGCGGTATGATACAAGCAACGCTCAAAACCCGAACAACGATAGGTTCATTTTATCTAAAGGACATGCCGCACCCCTCTTATATGCTGCATACGCTGAAGCAGGTATCATTCCAACTGAAGATCTACTTACACTCAGACAGATTGACAGCATTCTTGAAGGACACCCTACACCCCGTTTTGATTGGACTGAAGTTGCCACAGGATCATTAGGGCAAGGTCTATCCCTCGGGTTAGGAATGGCACTCAACGGAAAATATCTGGATAAGTTGGATTATCGGGTATTCGTTCTTCTCGGTGACGGTGAAACTGCGGAAGGTGGGGTATGGGAAGCTGCAGCATTGGCTTCACATTATAAATTAAACAACCTCATTGGAATTGTTGATGTAAACGCACTCGGACAGAGTCAACGAACTATGTATGCATTTGATATTGATACATATTGTAAAAGGTTTGAAGCCTTTGGTTGGCAAAGTATTGGAATTGATGGACATGATTATGATGAGATATTATCCGCTTTGGATAAAGCCGACGCATCAACTGATAAACCTACAATGATTGTGGCAAAGACACATAAAGGGAAAGGCGTTTCCTTTCTTGCCGATGAAGATAACTGGCACGGTAAAGCAGTTGAAAAAGGTGAACAACTGGACAAGGCTTTAGCTGAACTTGGACCATTACATTCAGATATTCCAACACAAATTCCCTCACCAAATCAGATAAACATACAAAATGGTAATGTAAAACCTGTAGAAATTGAACCTCCTGACTATAGTTCGGATGATGAAGTAGCAACACGCGGCGGTTACGGTACAGGTCTTGCGAAACTCGGTACCGCTAACCCAAATGTTGTCGCATTAGATGGCGATACGAAGAATTCTACCTATGCCGAACAGTTTATGAATCTACATCCTGATAGATTTTTTGAGATGTTCATCGCTGAACAGAACTTAGTTGGAGCAGGTATAGGATTAGCAAAACGAGGGAAAATTCCTTTTGTCTCTACATTTGCCGCTTTCCTATCACGGGCTTATGACCAGATACGCATGTCTGCTATTTCACAAGCAAATATAAAATATGCTGGTTCACATTGTGGCGTTTCGATCGGCGAAGATGGACCATCACAAATGGGTCTGGAAGATATAGCCATGTTCAGGGCAATCCCAGAAGCAGTCGTGTTATATCCAAGTGATGCAGTTTCCGCTGAACGGCTTGTTGCCGCAGCTGCAGAGCACGAAGGCATTGTATATATACGTACCTCACGTCCCAAAACAACAATTCTATATGATGCTGACGAGAAATTTCCCATCGGTGGATCCAAAGTTCTCCGTGAAAGTTCTGATGACAAAGTTACAATTGTAACTGCTGGTGTGACGCTTCACGAAGCTTTGAAGGCATACGAAACACTTAAATCAGATGGTATTCATGTTAGGCTCATAGACCTTTATAGTATTAAGCCTTTAGATTCAGAAACACTCATTAATGCAGCAGAAGCTACAAACAATACCCTCATAACTATCGAAGATCATTATCCTGAAGGTGGTTTAGGGGATGCTGTTTTAGATGCCGTCGCTACAAAAGGAATCTCTGTCCACAAACTTGCTGTCAACGGGATACCAAGATCCGGTAAACCTGAAGAATTGTTGGATCTTTACGGTCTTAGCACTAATCCAATTATACAGAAGGTAAAAGAGATAATCTAAGACCAGAATCATCCATTCAGGATTTACCAAAATGCAGCAAGCAATTGTTTGGATTACAGTGGTTGGTGTTATCCTGTTGGTTGCAATTGGGATGTATTTTTCAATACGTGCTCCTCAAACTGCACCAAAATCATTTCCAGCTGATGACGGTCCTAATTTTATTGACGTTTCTGCCTATCCAGAGGAGATGCAATCTCTATACCAACTTTTTACCAACAAATGCAGTCGTTGTCATACCGTCGCGCGTCCCATAAATTCGTCTTTCCCTCCAGAAGAATGGAGAGAGTATGTTCACAAGATGAGACGGAAACCCGGATCTGGACTTAATCCGAAAACAGCTGAAAAGATTATACAATTCTTAGTATACGACGCGAAACACCGTAAGAAAAAAACTCTATGAGAAAGTTGATTCTCCCTTCTATACTGATTATATCTATCAGTCTAATAAGTAATGCTGAATCTATGAGAAAGTTAATAATCTCAATTGATAATCAGGTAATCGAATTCTCTTCTCCTCCTATCTTGAAAGATAAGCAATGGTTAGTGCCATTAAACCCAATCTGTCAAAAACTCGGATTAACTGTAAAATCCGAAGAAGAGCAGAATATGCTGGTAATATGCGGAACAGGAGATTCTGAATTGTGTGTCCCATTACAATTGAATACAGATGTGTTTCATGTTGATGGCGAGAATTACACGAAACTTGAACAGATCACCAAACCTTTCGGATATGGGATATATAGATATTCAAAGGACAAAATAGAGATCATACAGCCGAGACAACTTGCAACGAGTTTTACATTACCAAATCTGAATGATATACCTGTACGCCTACAAGATTTTCGTGGAAAGAAAACGCTTCTGTATATATGGGGTTCTTGGTGAGGATGTCGTGAACAACTGCCTGGATGGCAGAAATTCTATGAGAAACACAGTGAAAAGATTAACATTGTCTCAATTGCAATTGATGCACAGGGTGCGTCAGTCGTAAAACCGTGGCATGATAAGGCATCCGCAGAATTCGTTACTCTCGTTGATGCTGAAAATGTGTTGGGAAGTATGTACAATCTTAAGGCAATTCCTTACGGCATTATGATTGATGAGGTGGGACGCTTAGTTAAACCGCCTTTCAATATTAATGTAGATAATAAAGAGACGGTTGAGATGCTTGAAAAATGGTTATATGATCCTACCTATAACACTACGCTTCTCCAAAACATTACACCTACTGATAAATCTCAAAGTCCGAACATCGTTGAGGCAAATGCACGGTTCAAGTTAGGTATTCTTTTGTTAGAGATAGGAAAAAAGTCTGAAGCAATCGTTGAATGGCGGAAAGCTTTAGCTCTTGATCCGAAAAACTGGATTATACACAAGCAGATATGGGCTGTTGAACATCCAGATAAATTCTATACTGGGAATGTTGATTACGGATGGCAAAAAAGGCAATTAGACGCTGAAAAGAATCCCTAACCTAAAAATTAATTCATTCCAAGACGTTTCTTCTGTTCTTCCATCATCTTCTGTTGACGTTTTACACGTTCTGGAACTAAACGTTCCCTCGGTGCTGTCGGTTGAAAATCCAATCTATCTTTTCCCAACCCATGTAAAACACCCAATTCTATTGGAGAGAAATCATCAGGATTTGCACGATTGAAATTCATCGGTTCTTTTAAGGATACAGGTGGATTTGTAATAAAACGGGCACGTCCTGATGGATTCTGAGACGCAGAATGTAATATAAAGGGATGTAAGAGAACAACATCTCCTGCACGACCTGTCATCTCTACAAAGTCCTTACACTTCCCAATCAACTGACCAAATCCTTCCCCCGGTAACAATCCTTCAGGATGCGAATACAGATGCTGTGCAACATGCTGAACAGAATCACAAGCAACAAACGTACCACCACTCTTCGGTTCAATATCAGACCAAACGATTATCGTAAGTAATCCCTGTTCTGGACTATCTAAGAAATGACGAAAGAAATCTCCATCCTTATGCCAACCAGAAAGAAGTGATTCTGGAGGTTGCCATTCTGCATCAGCACCTAAAGCGAAGTTGATAATAAATCCATCTCCCCAAGCGGGTTCTGTATTCGCTATTCTATCTTCTCCACCGAGTAGATCACAAATTGCGTCCCATGCTCTTGGTGCAATTTCACGTATTGGGATACTGTTCATGGATGGAAGATGCACACGCGGTTCTTCCCATGTTGTCGGATCATTAGGATCGTACCCAAGACGTTTGAATGCAAACTCACGCCATTCCGCAGCCAAATCCCTTGAAAAGCACTCTTTAAGTACAATATGACCCTTCTTAATGAAATGGTCTATCTCTGTTTCTGTTAGTGTTTTATAGTTATTAGACATAATATCTCACTTATTTCAATTTCTCCAGCAGAGTTTCTGCAAGTTTAATTGCAAATTCATCATCATTGATATGTGCATCCATCTCGATTACAGTAACATTCCCACCGATATTCCCTTTCAAATTCTCTCGCCATGCATCCCGTGCCTCAGGGGAATCAAAAGGTTGATCAGTTTTATCTATTGCTGATACACCTTGGGTAGGTATCAGCACTGTAGTGGGTCCTGTGGCTTCGTTGAGTTTATCCGCCATGATTTTTCCTAATTCTGCTGTTTCTTCAGCAGTAGTACGCATGAGGGTTACCGTTGGATTATGTTGATAAAACTGTCGGTTGTCAAACTTATCAGGAACTGTATCCGGCGGACCGAAATTCACCATATCCAATGCACCCGGGGCAACAACTTGTGGTAAACCTGCCTGTCCAGCAGCTTCCAATCGATCAGGTCCAGCACTCAGGATTCCACCAACCAATTCATCTGCAAGCTCTGTTGTGGTCACATCCAACACACCTGCAAGGAAGCCACCCCTAACAAGGTCTTCCATAGCACGTCCACCCGTCCCTGTGGCGTGAAACACGAGGACCTCATAACCAGCAGATTCCAGTATTTCGCGCGCTTTTGTAACACAAGGGGTAGTTACACCAAACATAGTAGCAGCAATAAGAGGTTTGTCATCTACCGCTTCAGCTACATTAGCATTTACCATCCCTACGATAGCTCCCGCAGCATTAGCAAGTATTTGACGGGAAAGACGATTAATTCCTGCAATATCAACAACAGAATACATCATACAGATATCTTTAGATTGAACATACGGACTCGTATCTCCAGATGCTAAGGTGGATACCATCAGTTTTGGAACACCGACAGGTAATGCCTGCATTGCTGTAGTTCCAATGGTTGTTCCCGCTGAACCTCCAAGGGATATAATACCGTCAACTTCACCTGCAGCATGTCTTTCGGCAATTAATGTCGCTGCACCTTGTGCCATTACAGTTACACTGTTACCACGATCTCCATCGTCACGTAAAGCCTGTAAGGAGGAATTCCCTGCTTGGGCAACCTCATCAGCCGAAACATCTGGTGTTAACTCTGGGTCCCCTAAAATACCTGTATTCACAACACATGTTGAGACACCACTGGCTTCAATTTGTGCTTTTATAAATCCAAATTCTATTCCCTTTGTGTCCATCGTTCCAACGATATATACTGTTTTTGCCATTGACTGAATCCTCCACTAACCACGTTTGATTTTTCAAAATTATATTGAGTATCTATTGATAGTGTCAAGGGAATTATGAATAGGTAAAAATCGTTCCAGTATCAGACAATATCCTTTTTTCGATGAAGTGATCATGCAAAAAAAATTAATCCAATAGAATTTATTGGATTGGTATTATATCCAACTTTAACTTTCATATTTTCATAGAAGATAACAGCCCCAGACGGACGAAAGGTGTGTAGAAACGCTACCCTTACCCAAGATAAAAGCAACAGAGGGACGAAAGATGTGTAGAAAGGCACAGATTCAAATAACAGAATCCACAGAGGAACGAAAGATGTGTAGAAAGGCACAGATTCAGATAACAGAAACCACAGAGGAACGAAAGGTGTGTAGAAACACTACCCTTACCCAAGATAAAAGCGACAGAGAGGCGAAAGGTGTGTAGACCCTATCTCAGAAATCAAATATTTGGAAGATTCTTGGATCTTACCATGCATTATATATTGATCCAACGGACTGGGAAACCCGTCCCACGAAAGAGGAATTAAATAAAAACGCTCGATCCGTATTTATGAGATAAGTTGTAAAAACGAACGATTCGTATTTATGAGATACGCTGTAGAAACACTACCCTTACCCAAGATAAAAGCCCCAGAGGGGCGAAAGGTGTGTAGAAAACCCAGATTCAAATAACAGAAGCCCCAGAGGGGCGAAAGGTGTGTAGAAACACTACCCTTACCCAAGATAAATCCAAAGGGGCGAAAGGTGTATCACCTAAAAACTGTCCAAACTATAGTACAATTTAGTTCAACTGTTGAAAAATAACAGGTAGTTCTAATCTTATACTATTCGCCAAATGACTATCTGGAAATGGAGGATACGGCTCAGCATTTTGGATTGCCGACAACGCCGCGTTATCCAATACCCGTGAACCTGATGAGGTTAAAACTATCGGATCACGAATCGTTCCATCCTTATAAAGTGTAAATCGAATCGTCGCAGTTGATCCCTCTTCTAATTTACTTACACTCGGTGGAAAACGTTGAAACTCTTTTATACGTTCCCTGACAAGACTAAGGAATTCTGAGAAGGTCTGTTTCGCTTCCCCAAAATCTGTCGCTGCCAATCCAAGATTCTCTGATACATCAAAATCCATTACCGCTAAACTATTCCCCATATCCATATTCATTGATAATGCAGTATTATCAAATTTAGGCATCTCAAATTTTGGAACAGTAGAAACAATCTCTATCTGTCGTGATTGTACCTGCATATCGGTTTCATACCCCAATGCCATAAATTCTTTCGGGGTTTCAGTTAATATCTCTGCCATGGGGATAGTGAAATCTGTTGGAGATGCCTTAAGGTTAGCACTGGTAACAATTGCTGTTCTCTGAGGGGCAACAACTTTAACAGCCTTCGGTTTTACCACTTTCTGTGCCTTCCGTGGTGTAATAACACGTTTATTCTGTGGTTGAGATTCCTGAACGACAATTCCTTCAACTTTATCTTCATTCATCTGTAAGACTGTCTTCTGAATAAACCAAATACCAAAAGCAATAATGGCAATTGCATGGAGACCCACTGCCAAACTAAAAGAAAATTTTCTGGCTTTTACCTTCCACTCCTGAGTTGCCTGTCGATTTTGACGTTGTAAATCTGCCAGAGTAAGTGTCACTTCAGCAGTGTTTGGAGATTCCATTCTTTTAGCTACATTTGGCGCTTTATGTCCTGTTCTATTTGTCGCCATTTCCCTTACTCGCTTTCTCCTACGTTTCTTATCCATGCTTTTGGATAAAATATAACTCATTAAAAATTTCCTCCATGATTTGGTTTATGTATACGACTTATGTTTGGTTTATTCCTATTTTCTTTTCGTATCTAAATTCTACTTAGATTAATCATCATAACTTAGTAGTTTATATCGGTCATTCTTCTTTACAACAGAACCGAGAATCTTCAAATCTAATTCCTGCCCAGTTGCATTTCTTAGTCTCAAGACTGTTCCACGTAATAGCTCAAAACCTTCATACATTTGCGTTGGCTTATCAAAACGCATTTCCACAAAACTCAAGTTGAGACCACCGAACCGATCAATCCATCTTCTCATCCCAACATTACACTTCTTATTTAAATTTGCCCAAGCATAATTAGGGGGAAAACCACTCTTTGGAAATGCAGGATATATCCAAGACACATATTCTGCTTGAAGTACCCTACACCCATTCAGTTTTATAATATCTTTGGTATTAAGTGCGTCTACGACTGCCAGACCGAGTTGATCTGGCGAGTCGAGTCCGCTTTCCCATACTGGTTGTTGACACGACATCATACCAATGCTAAACAGTACAACTGCAGTCGCAGTGTAAGAGATGTAACAACCAGCAGAGATTGTAGTACTACACTTTTTAGTTCCGATCACTTGTAGTCCAACCTTGAGTCCAATTATTTAAAGGACTCACACCTCCAATAAAATTAACAGCTTCAAAGAAATCATCTGACGGTGGGGAAGCCACGGTTATACCAGTAGCACCAGAGGTAAAATTAGGATTGTCTTTGTTGAAGGCATCTGTGAGCTTTGGGTCTATCTCATAGTTGTCATAACCCTTTACCCATGCAGCTTCATCAAATCCATCATCATCCTTTTCATCACCAAAGTTAGCTTTTCCATTTTCAAAGAAAATGCTGTTCTTAACAACCAAATTACCGTCGTTCGCTTGCTTATGTGTGGAAGCATTGTTAATATCAAGTCCAACTTTCTTAAACCCAGTAACAATGAAGTTAGCATACATTCCTGCTGCGCCTTCACGAATCAACATGCCATTATCACTCTTCTTTCCATCAGTAGGATCGCCTACCAATGTCGCATTATAGATCGTTGGAGCTGAACGCGGTGTTGCCTCATTATTCTTACTACTATTGTCATTTTCAAACCCGTTATCCGCATCATCTCCATACTGCTGCACAACCCAAAATTGTCCTTTACCTGTCCAACCATCTGTCCAGTCAAACGAATCATCACGAGCACCTGTGATAAGTATATATTTCAGGTTTACTGTTCCACCATACATCTCAATACCATCATCTTGATTCATGTGCACCTGCACATATTCAATAACTGTGCCGGATCCAACACCTTGTAAGGCAATACCGTTTAATTCGTTATCCGGACTGAATTCAATACCAGCGTATTCAATACGAACATACCGTAAAACACCACTACTATCGTTAGGATCTGTCCCACCGAATGTCCCTGTATCCCCCTCGCCATAGGTAACACCTTGATTTGTTGGCGCTTTTCCGTTAATTATCAGACCTCCCCATTGTCCACGACCACGGAATCCAATGAAAGCATCACTCGTCATCACGATGGGAGCATCCGCTGTACCTTCTGCCATTATCTTCCCACCTTGATTGATGATTAACGTTCCATTTTGTGCTTGCTCTCCATATATAGTAACTCCCGGTTCTATTGTCAGCGTAACCCCGTCTATCACAAAAACAGCACCACGTAATAGATAATTATAATCGGAGGTAAGTGTCGTATCTTCCGTTAACTCACCTTGAAGGAGTACTATATTTTCGTCATCAATTAGAGTATCTTCTGTAATCGATTTAGGATTATCATCTTCATCACTACCGCATCCAAAAACAAATAAGGATAACCCGATTCCGATAAAAACCATCAATCGATAAGACCATTTATATCTATTCAACTTAAAATCTGATCTCTGGTTAAATACTATTTTTGACATTACTGTTCCGAAACTCCATCTGTTACTATCTGACTATATAATACCTATCAAATGTGACAAAAAACTGACAAGGTTTTGACTTTTTATTAACGATTTTTTACTCTGTTTTCAACTATACAATGCATTTATCAACCATAATTTATAGGTCATAACTGATTCCAAATGAGAAAGATCTACCCATTTTATAACTTACCGATGACTCATCACCTTGTTTGAATGCAACCTCCGGATCAAGTAAATTCTTGGCTGAAAAACTAAATTTATACGCTCCTGCGACTCCTCGACTGAAGCTAAAATCCAATTCTCCACGGGGTTGTTCAAATACATCAGGTGCACCGTGATTTCCCACATCAGAAAGTCTACGCCCATAGATATTATAAGCAACCGAACTTGATAGATCCCAGTTTGGGTTGTCATATCCTATTGACAAATTTATAATATATGGACACTGTCCCTGCAACGCACGTTCTGAGGAGGTCTGAACACCTACATCATCAGGAAGTACAACTCTGGAAGAAATAAAGGCCGCGTTTGTATTGATTGAAAACGCCCTCAAATTGGGGGAGATAATGCTCAAATTCTGACGCGCTTCAATTTCTATTCCATAATTGTTGGCAGCTTCAGCATTTTCGTAGGTTATACGTACTTCAGCTTGCGGTTGTATGATCT
Organism: Candidatus Poribacteria bacterium; assembly: GCA_022394755.1. Lineage (GTDB taxonomy): Bacteria > Poribacteria > WGA-4E > WGA-4E > WGA-3G > MSPOR6. Next base: position 4,877 of record JAGFCA010000020.1, on the reverse strand, counting down.
GTTCAATCGGGTTTTGAAATCGTTTATAAAACGCACTGATAGCAAACACACCACCACCTGTATTCGGAAATACCTCCCATCGTAAATCGTAATTGTTAATCAGAGTCCTTTCCAAATTAGGATTTCCCAATATCGTTCTTCCTCCAACAAAATCCGTAAATTCAAATGGAGCAAGTTCACGAAAATCTGGACGCGTTACTGTACGAGAAACAGCAAAACGCAAATTCATACGTTCTGTCAAACGGTAGATAAGGTTCAGACCAGGGAGGAGATCAAGGGTTTCTAAATCCGACAAAATAGGTTTCAACACTGGTGAAAACGGATCGTATGTGGTTACAACCTGATTCGAAGATTCTAACCTTAATCCTGTCATCAAATGCCATTTTAAACCAAATGGCACATCAAACATAAAGTAACCTGAATATACATTATGGTTAGCAAGATAATTATCTGTAGCAAGAGTAGACTCTCTTAACTCAAATACACGAGGAACAATATTATCGGATTTAAAAAGCGTTTCCGGTGAAGATGACAAATCAACTTTCGAATCTACATTATCTGATGGTAAGAATCTGAAACGACGGGCATCAAATGTTCGAGCTCTATCACGAACCAAACCTCCCAATTTAACCATTCCGCTCTTCTTAACTGGCATCGAAAAATCTACACGGGCATTATATTCATCATCTTCAAGATCAAAGAAAAAACGACTACCACTATGCGTAACATCTCTGAAGGTATATGTTCCATCCCCTATATCCTCATAGATTGTTTCTCGAGTATCAGGTTCATCTCGGGCAGCACGGGAATAAGTCAAACGCCACTCCATAGATAAATCCGATCTTTCCTCTATTATGTCAACAGATTCAGAGTCATCTTCTACTGATGTATCCGTCTGTGCCGGTTCACCAAAATTAAATCCATGATTACCTGCTAATTGTCCAGAAAATAGTTGACGTTCAACATATTGGAGTCGTGTACTTCGTAAATCCGTATTCCTATCAGAATTAAATCCTTCCCATGTACGCGTCTGATCTTCTGCAGCATGGGTTGTAAGTGTACGCAAACTTATCAAGTGTTTGGGTGAAAAACGCAAACTCACATTTAAGACACTCCCCCAATCCACTTCATTACCACTCTCTTCAATCGCATAGTCTGTAACTGGCGAAAGCGTCTCGTTTAATCCTATTCGGAAGGCTTTACGGACTTGGGTATTGTAGGAATGACTATTCCCGTAAGAAATGACACCGAGGTAACCGAATTCTTTACCAAATAATTTGCTGCTATTACCAAGACTAAATTTATAACCTTGATTAATCGGAATGGATTGCCGTTCAGGAGTCCATACATTTGAAAATTCACGACCAAACTCCTGGATCTCTGTAGGTGTAAATCCGAACTTGGAAAAACGACCACGTTCACGAATCGGAATTTCATCTGCTTTGTTTACTATCAACTCAGGTAATTCACGTGTGCCGTCGTCAAAACCTAAGAAATCTAAACTACCCCCAGGATACGTCAATCCGTCCACCCCAGTGGTTTGAGTATTATATCCCGTGGATAGAGAAAGAGACATCATCAATGCTTCAGGAAAATCTTTCGTAAATACCTGAACAGAACCACCAGCAAATCCTCCCGGTTGATCAGGTGTGAAGGTCTTTACAGTTTGTAGACTTGCCAATAAACTTGCTGGAAAAATATCCATCGGAACAACCCTACGATTCGGTTCAGGACTCGGTATCTCAACATTGTTCAGAAGCGTATTGCTATAACGTTCTCCCAATCCTCGTACAAACACATACTTGCCACCAACAATACTCACTCCTGTCACACGTTTGATGGCTTGCGCTGCAGATGAATCAGGTAATTTGCTTATCTCCTCCGTACTAATACTGTCCGCAATACGTGAACTCCGCATCCGTCTCTCAAGTAAACCACGTTCTCCAGATTGGCTTAATCGAACCTTCATATTGATAGAATCTAATTTCACAACTTGCGGTTCAAGAACTACCCTTAATTCTTCTGTATTTCCTTCAACTGGCACCTTATAATCAGTAAGTATGAATGTATTGTAGAACGGTGCAGAAACCTGCACAGAATACGTGTCTGCAGGTAGTTTTATAGAAAACTCTCCGTTTTCATCACTCTTAGCTGAAATATCCGTTTCTACAATTTTGATTATTACATCTGGTATTGGAAGTTCCGTCTCACCATCTATTACAAAACCCGTAATTTCGACAATCCCTTCACCAGTTTGAGCAACAGCAATAAAAGCAATTATCAACCCTAACCCAAGCAACAGCAACATAGAAAGCACTTTCATGCTTCCTCTCATATATTTCAACAATTTTATATCCATTTTAATTTTAATTTTCTTTGGACAATTTCTGAGTGTTCCTCCACCCATCTTCAAAGTGTTTGTAGTTTTTTACTACGTTATTTCGTAAATCCAACTCTGAGAAAAGTAAATAATGATGAAATATAACATAGCCCCACCGGGGCGGAAGGTGTGTAGAAACACCATCCTAACCAAAGCATCAAGCCCCGGGGAACGCCCTAAGGCGTTCATACCGTTGATTCGCGGGGCGAAAGGTGTATTACCTAAAACTGTCCAAACTATAGTAATTTCAATATTATCAAGTAATGACAATATTCTAATTCTAAAATGTAACAAAAATGTGTAATTTCTATGTCAAATACATGGAATTTTATTTCACTTGTATTCATCGTCAAAAACTGCGATAATCTATCAAGAATCAGATTCTAGGACAACCGTTCATGATTACTGAATTACTCAGGAAAACAACCCATTTATCTGGATTATTCATACCCCTACTTTACATTACTTTAGACAAACCTGTGATGCTGATAATTGTGGGGAGTTTAACCGCTACAGCCTTATTTATCGAATTCCTAAAGTGGGTTTCAGAAGGATTCAGGAATCTATTTTTTCGCTATTTCAAATCCATCCTACGTACACATGAACAAAAAGGCGCGCTCACTGGTGCCACCTTCTATATACTCAGTACATTTTTATGTATCCTCTTCTTTCAGAAAAATATTGCAATCGTATGTATTCTTTTTGTTGTTCTGGGAGATGCAGTTGCCGCTTTAGTAGGAATAAAGTGGGGACGAACAAAACTCATTGGAAATAAGAGTTTGGAAGGAAGTGGTGCTTGTCTTCTTGTTTGTGCCTCAATAAGTCTTATCTGGTTAAATCCGATTATTGGTATTGTCGGGGCATTTGTAGCAACAGTTGTGGAAATATTACCGCTCCGAATAGACGACAACCTCACAGTCTCACTCATATCCGGCATCGTCATGCAACTTATGATGATGTACCTACCCTTTTAGGATATTTCCACTTCTTAAGAGAATATTGTTATTTCTCAGACAGGTAGGAACAGTTTCCTAACCGCACTGGATTTGTGGAAATTCTTTGATTGACAGTATTCGTGCTTTACCGCATATAAGCATTCAGAGAATTCACAAGTAAAATAAAAAAACCAGCGGGACGAAAGGTGAATAAAATCCAAAATATAACATCCATTCACTAAACCATTGATCACCCAATAACCCTCTTATCCGCGCAATCTGCGAAATCCGTGTAATCCGCGATTCAGAAAATATCGGTCAATACCCGGTAGACGCCGTTTCTAACCGCTCTATTAACGTCAATTTAAGAATTCTGCTCTTTGTAGGAGGGATCTCCGAATCCCAACTCCTTGTTTTTCCGAAAACATCGGAGAGATGACAGGTGTGTAGAGAAATTGATATACACTGAATAAACTCAGGAGAATGACTAAAGGCGTTCATACACGGGGAATGACTACAGGCGTTCATACCGTTCATTCTGATTCCTGATTCTGATTCCTGATTCTGATCCGTGATTCTGATTCGAGGGCGAAAACCGTAAAAAATACCGAGACACCACATCCACCCACTAAACCACTGATCACCCAATAACCCTCTTATCCGCGAAATCCGTGTAATCCGTGTAATCCGCGATTCAGAAAATATCGGTCAATACCCGGTAGACGCCGTTGATTCACCGCTCTATTAGCACAAATTTAGAATTCTGCAGTTTATTGGAAATATCTCCGATTCCCAACTCCTTGTATTTACGAAAGCCCCAGCGGGGCGAAATGTTTATAGAAAACGATCCTACACAATATATGAGTCCTGTAGGGACGCAATGTTTATAGAAAAAGTAGCACTATGAGTTGAAAGGTGGAAAGGATAGTTGTATATCTGTCTGTAATACACACTAATTTAACAGGGAGAGAATACTTTAATGTTAATACTTGAAGCCGGGGACTGACTAAATGGTATTAATTCCGTTGATTCGTATGGTGAAAGGTGAATAAAATCAAAAATATAACATCCATTCACTAAACCACTGATCACCCAATAACCCTCTTATCCGCGCAATCTGCGCAATCTGTGTAATCCGCGATTCAGATACACCCCTATAGGCTTAAGATCACAAAATCTATGGTTTTAAATCCAAATTAACCGTATCTTCAAATAATTTAAATTAAAATGAAGAATATTTAGTCAAAGTTCAACTAACTTATAACTATCAAGCAAAATCACTTGTCAACACAGAATTATAATTATATAATATCATATCGTTATTGTATATAATTACTAATTTAACAAACTCTTGTTGGAACAGAATAATGAGAAAAAATAAAGATCATCGCACAATAGATCATCCTCAAAACGGAATATCTTTGGTACAAAACAGGTGGAATCTTTCAAGTTTTTCAAGTTTTGAAAATTTTACTCGTATAGTCCAATCACTCATAAACCTTCTCTCCAACTGGGTTTATAGGCTATTTCAAAAGCCTATTCTTAAAAACCGACTTGAAAAA